>JAGNEJ010000022.1 GCA_018003315.1 Verrucomicrobiales bacterium | reverse complement strand
GGTCGCGAAAAGGCAAAGCAGCAGACCGTGGTGCTTCTGGAGCAGAATGGGCAGCTTTCCGAGGACCTCTTGAAAAATCTGAACCAGATGTCCGATCCCTATCAACTCACTCCCGCGGAGCGGGCCCTGTTGAATGCCGCCGGCATGCCCAGGGAGGTTGCAGGCTCTGGAATCCAGTTGGAAATGCTGGCGCCGGTGCCGCCGGAAGCCCGGGCGGAAATGCCTGCTGCTGCCGCGGTCCCTGCCGGAAATTCCCCGTCGGACTCGCCCAAGGACAAGGCGGGATTGCGCGACGAACTGCGCGCCTTCGCCACGGCCGCGGAAGTCTGTTTCCGCGATCAGCGATTCGATGAAGCCGAGGCCAACTACAAAAAAATCCTCAAGGATGAACCGCAAAACGTGCATTCACTCTGCAACCTGGCGGTCGTGCAGATGCGTCAGGGCCGCGTGGATGAGGCCATCAACAATCTGAAAAAAAGCCTCGCCTACGAATATCAGAACGATTTCGCCCACTATCTGCTGGGCAATTGCCATTTGCGCCAGGGCAACATTTCCGATGCCGTGACCGCGATCAACGAAGGGCTGAAAATCAAGCCTGACAATGCCGAAGGTCACCTCTCGCTCGGGTTCATCCACATCCGGCAGAAGAAGTACTCTGCGGCTGAAAAGGAGTTTCTCCGGGCGGTGGAGTTCAATCCCTCCTGTGCGGACGCGCACTACAACCTGGCGGTGCTCTACGCCTCCTCTGAAAACCCGCGCCTCGACCTCGCCAAGCAGCATTACCGCCAGGCGCTGCAGAACGGGGCGACGCCGGATTCCGGGCTGGACAAATTCCTTGGTCGCTAGTCTGCGTTGATTCATCTGATTCCGAGCGCCGTGTCCCCGCTGTTCCGATATGCCGCCGCTGCCCTCACCGCGGCCTGCCTGGGTGCTTCCGGACAGGAAGAAGCGGGAGCGCCGGTGCCAGGGGTTCGGATTCGTCCCCGTGAAACGCCGAAAACCTTTGCGGTGGACAGCCAGTTCACCGTTTACGGACCGGTCGGCTCCATCCGGTCGCGGGCCTTCCGCATTGGAGAGGAGGTGAAGAAGGAGGTGCTGCACGCCCTGCAGCTTCGCACGGACAAATGGAAGGTGCCCATTGTCATTCAGAGTTTCGACCGTGTTGCCGTCGGCACCCGCAGCATTCGCGGCGCGGTTCGGCTGCTGCCCGATGGCAGCGTCAGCCTGCAAATCGACCTGGCGACCGGAGCTGGTCTGGATGAACCATTGCTGCATGACGAGCTGGTGCGCTGGGTGCTTGTCGAAATGATGATCCGCCGGGTGAATCCTGATTCGCTGGAAAAAGTTGCATCGCTGGAGCTTCCCGACTGGCTCCACCACGGGGTGCTGGAACTGATTGACTACCGGCGGCGCGGACGGCCCAGCGATTTGTTTGCCAGCGTCTTTCGCCTGGGCAAAACCCTGACCATTCAGGAAATCCTCAATGCGGATGTGTCGGACATGGATTCTGTTTCCATGGGGATTTACCGCATTTCCTCCTGTGCGCTGCTCCTGCTGCTGCTGGATCAACCTTCCGGACCGGACCGTCTGGTGCGGTTCATTTCCGAGATTCCAACCGTCCAGGGAGACATCAGCGTGCTGCTGCTCGGCCATTATCCGATGCTGCGGGGGCAGACCAATTCGATGGAAAAATGGTGGTCGCTGCAGCTTGCCGCCAGCGCCCAGCCGGCCCAGGACGAGCTGTTCACCATGCAGGAAACGGATATCCAGCTTGGTCAGGCGCTTCAGGTGGTGCTGCCACCGGAACCCGCACCGGCTGCAAAGCCGGGCGTCGCCCAAAAACTGAAAAACCTCATCAAGGGCAAGCCGAAACCTCCGCAGCCCCAAAATGGCAGTGAGGCGCCCAGTGCCGTGGCGGCTGCTCCGCAGGCGGTGGTTGCCAGTTTTGAAGAGCTTGGAACATTTTCAAATCGAAGCGATCTGGCCAAACTGCTCCAGCGCAATCAAAGCGCCCTGGTTCAGTTGCAGCTCCGGGCCCATCCCTTCTATCGAGGCATCATCGACGACTACCTGGCCGCCATTTCGCTGCTTGCGGAGGGCAAGGAGCGGGGGCTGGCGGAACAGTTTGCGGCGCTGGCGGCCAGGCGCACCAGGATGGTCCGGGATTCCCGTGCAGTGGAGGATTATCTCGACTGGTATGAAGCCACCCAGCGCACGGAAAAATCCGGTGCCTTCCGCGGTTATCTCGAAACCACCCGCAAGCTGGAACGTCCAGCGCGCGCGAAGTCGGATCCCATTTCCCGGTATCTGGATGCGATGGAGCGGGAGTATCGTTAGGCGCGACAGTCGTCCGCCGCAGCTGTGAAGGCGGCTCCCAGTTTCCCAATCACGTCGGTGGCGCACAGCGCCTCCCGGGAGTGGTCCGCTGCCTCCGCCAGCTCCCCCGCGCGTCCGAGCAGCCACGAGCCCAGCCCGGCCGCCTGGAATGCAGGGCATCCCTGGGCCAGCAATCCGGCGCAGAGTCCGGAAAGCACATCGCCCATGCCGCCACTGGCCATGCCCGGGGTGCCGGTGGTGTTGTAGGCCAGGGCGTGGCCGTGCTCCGCAATGACGGAGCGCGCACCTTTCAACAGGAGCGTCACTGGGTGGGTTGAAGTGAATTCCCTGGCCTGTTCCGCACGGGTTTTACTCCGGAGGTCAGGCAGTGTTCCCGCCAGCAGCCGATCCATTTCACCAGGGTGAGGGGTGAGCAGCCTTGGACCCGCGGGGGATCGCAGCAGGGCATCCAGTTTGCCGCTGCCCGCCATCCAGTTCAGCGCATCGGCATCCATGAGCACGGGCTTGGGGACGGACAGCATCCATTCGAACAGCTCCGGCGAAATGTTGTCACCAAGCCCCGGACCCACCGCCCAGGCATCGGCCTTCCAGGCGGGAATTTCCTCGAATGTTCGAACCATGACCTCCGGAACGCACGACGCCGCTGCGATGGCTAGCAGATCCTTTGGAATAAAAAGCGCCACCAAGCCGGCCCCGCTGCGCATGGCGGCCGCGGAAGCCATCCGGGCGGCCCCCACGCAGCCATGACCGCCCGCCACGATTCCAACGCGTCCTGCGGCGCCCTTGTGCAGGTCAAAAGGACGCACGGTCGGCAGCCATCCGCGGGCGACCTCCGGAGTGATGACAAAGTCCTGACTGCCGCCGACTGGCGAAAGCAGTCCAGGCAGAGGCGCCACATGCAGCCGCCCGACATGCCGCGCCGCAGCGTCTGCGACCAGCCCGGTTTTGGGAAATCCAAAGGTGATGGTGTGATCGGCGATGATCGCATCCGGATCCGCAATCCCCGTGGTGGCGTCCAGCCCGGTGGGCGTGTCCACAGCCGCGATGGGAATGCGGTGTTCGTGCCGCAGGCGGTTCATGAGACGGCAGGCTTCCAGGATTTCCGGCTGCAAGCTGCCAGTGGCGCCGATCCCCAACAGGCCGTCGAGCAGGAGGATGGGGCCGCGTGCGGGCAGCGGAGCATCCAGCGGACAGTCGATGCCTCCGGCGCTGAGACACCCCCGGTGCTGATGCAGGGCCAGCGGGCGATAGGCATCGACGGGGAAAACCCGGCGCAATTCCACCCTGCCCCGGGTGGATTCCGCCTCGATGCGGCCCGCCACCAGGGCATCGCCGGCGTTGTGCCCCTTTCCCGCGAAAACAACGAGCGTGCCGCCCGACCGCCAGACGTGGCGGATGACGCGGTACAGCGCCGCACCCGCTGCCTCCATCAGCAGGTCCTCGGCCACTCCGGCGGCAAAGCATGCCTGCTCCGCCGCGCGCATTTGCGCGCTGGTAATGAGAATCGCGGTGCTCATGCGCATCGGTCCACCGGCATCGGGTGCGGCTCAAGGTGATTTCTGCAGCGTTGCATTCCCCCCTCGACACCCGGCCAAGTTTCCCTACTCTGCGCGGCATGGCAGGGTCGGAACTCACTCCCATGATGAAGCAGTACCACGCGATGCGGCGCGGTCTGCCGGAGGACTGCCTGCTGCTGTTCCGGTTGGGCGATTTTTACGAAATGTTTTTTGAGGATGCCAAGGCTGCGGCGGGCATTTTGAATGTCGCCCTGACACAACGCAATGGCATTCCCATGTGCGGAGTGCCGCATCATTCCGCGGACAGCTACATTCGGCGGCTCATCCGCGCCGGGAAACGGGTCGCCATCGGCGAGCAGACCAGCGAACCGGTTCCGGGAAAACTGGTGGAGCGGGAGCTGACCCAGATCATCACCGCCGGGACCGTCACGGATCTGGGAATGCTGGAAAGCCGCCAGCACAACTATCTGGCGGCAGTCCGCCGCGAGGGAAAACGCTTCGGCCTGGCCTTTCTGGATCACAGCACCGGAGAGTTTCGCGTTTCCGAACTCGGCAGCTTTGAGGAACTGGAGGACGAACTGGGGCGCATCAGCCCGGCGGAAATCCTCTACAGCGAGGAGCAGCACGCGGAGTTTTCCAGCCTCAAGCGCTCCAGCGCCGCAGACGGCTACACGTTCCTTCAGGACCAGGCCAGTCACCTGCTGAAGGAGCATTTCGGCGTGCAGAGCCTGGACGGATTCGGGTGCTCCGGACTGGGGGCCGCCATTGGTGCCGCGGGAGCCGTGCTGCATTATGTCAGGAACACGCTGCACCGGAAGGTGGACCACCTCCGCCGACTGCAAACCTACCAGCCGGATCAGTTTGTCATCATCGATGCCGCGAGCCGTGCGAATCTCGATCTCGTCAGCCACCGCGGCGGAAACGAATTCACCCTGCTGCATGCCCTCGACCGCACCGGAACACCCATGGGAGCCAGAAAGCTCCGGGACTGGATTCTGCATCCGTTGCGCGATTTGCAAATGCTCTGCGCCCGGCAGGAACTGATCGCCGCCCTGCTCGCCCAGCCGTTTATCCTGACAAAACTGCGCGAATCGCTGCGCGAAATCCGCGACCTCGAACGCACCCTGGGGCGGCTCGGCCAGCAGAGCGGCAATGCGCGCGACCTTCAGGTGCTTTCCTCTTCCCTGCAATGGATACCGGAGATTCAGTCGCACCTCGATGTCCTGCAAACGGGCGAGGGGTCCGTGCCGGAACGGTTGACCCGACTCCGCCCGCGGCTTCGCGCCTATCCCGAACTGGTGGAACGGCTCCAGAGCGCCATCGTCGATGAACCGCCCGGCACCGTGAAGGAAGGGGGCATGTTCCGTGACGGCTACAGTCCGGCGCTGGATGAACTGCGCAGCGCCTCCGGACGGGGAAAACAGTGGATCGCCGACCTGCAGGAGCGGGAAATCAGCCGCACCGGAATCAAGTCGCTCAAGGTGAAATACAATGCAGTGTTTGGCTACTTCATTGAAATCACCAAGTCGAACCTGCACCTCGTGCCGGGTGCCTACACGCGCAAGCAGACCACTGCCACCGGAGAGCGCTTCTACACTCCGGAACTGAAGGAAATGGAGGACAAAATCCTGGGAGCAGATGAGCGGGCCAAGCGCTTGGAATACGATGAATTTTGCCGGCTGCGCGAGGACCTGCTTTCCCATTTGGAAATCCTGCAGGATACGGCGGACGCCCTGGCGGAGGTCGATGTCCTGGCGGGCCTGGCGGAAACCGCCCGGCTGTTCAATTACTGCCGGCCCGTCCTGAACGAATCGCTCAACCTGCACATCAAGGACGGACGGCATCCCGTGCTTGACCAGAACCTGGCCGGGGAAAAATTCGTCCCCAACGACGTGCTGCTCGAACCGCAGCAAAACCGCCTTCTGTTGATCACCGGGCCTAACATGGCGGGAAAAAGCACCTACATCCGGCAGGTTGCCCTGCTCACCCTGATGGCTCAAATCGGCAGCTTCATTCCCGCTGCCCAGGCGGAAATCGGACTGGCCGACCGGATTTTCACCCGGGTTGGGGCCAGCGACGATCTTTCCCGCGGCCAGTCCACCTTCATGGTGGAGATGAACGAGACCGCGGCCATCCTGAACAACGCCACCGAGCACAGCCTGGTCATTCTGGACGAGATTGGACGCGGGACGGCCACCTTCGACGGACTGGCCATTGCCTGGAGCGTTGCCGAACATCTGCATGATGTCATTCGCTGCCGCGCCCTCTTTGCCACTCACTACCACGAACTCACTGCACTGGCCCGCCAGCGCCCCGCCGTGCAGAACTACAATGTTGCGGTGCGGGAGTGGAATGACCGGATCATTTTTCTCCGCAAAATCATCGCTGGAGCCGCCGACAAAAGCTACGGCATCCAGGTGGCGCGCCTCGCCGGCATTCCCCGTGAAATCGTGGACCGGGCACGGGAAATCCTCACTCATCTGGAAGCGGGGAGCGCACCTGCGAACTCCGGTGGGGCCGCCGCGGGAGCCCCCCCCCGCCCCCGAAAACGCAGCGCCGCCGCCGTTGCCGGTCCCGAATCCGTTCAGCCGGAATTTGCCCTCTTTTCCTGAACGCTTGCCGCTGGCGGTTTAGTTTGCAACCGGCGGCAGCGTGCCTTCGCGGTAGGATTGGAGGGTTTTTTCGTACTCGGGCTTGGTATCCGGCGGGGCGGCGGCCACGGCTTCCTCCTGGGTCTTGATGGCATCGTCCTTGCGCCCCTGCAGGAACAGAATGCGGGCCAGGGTGTCGCGGGTCATCGGCTGGCCTTTTTCCGGGGCGATTTCGACGGCGTGGCGGGCGAGTTTTTCCGCCAAGTCAAGGTTCAGTTTGTCAGTGTCCGGTGCGGAGGCGAGCGCCCAGGCCAGATCATTGTGCAGTTTCGGGCTTTTTGGATTTTCGTCACTGAGCCGCCCGGCCAGCTTGCAGGCATCCTCGGTTTTTTTCTGGCCGAGAAGAATTTGAAAACGCGGGAAGGCCAGAAATTTCCGTTCATCGTCGGGAGAAATCTCTTCCAGATCTGTCAGGAATTTCTCCGCAGCCGGCCAGTCACGCGCCCGCATCGCCTTGCCAAGTCCGGTCTGCAGGTGGATGACGGCCATTTGCTTTTCCGATTGTGCTTCCATTTCCTTGGCGCGCAGGGCGGCGGCTTCCCGCTCGGCTTTCATCGCTGCGGCTTCGATCTCAGCGGCCTTGGTGACATCGAAGGTTCCTGCCAGCACGGCGTCGAGGATTTCCTCCTTCAACTGCGCCGGGTGGCCGATCCACGCGATTTTGCCGGTTTTGTCCACCACGAATGCACAGGGGATGCCGCTGCGCCCGGCAGCCATCATCCAGTTGGTCGCCATGGCGCCGCGTTCGTCAGCGGACTTGTCGTCCAGCGCCACCCGATAGGTCATTTTTTCGCCCATTTTCTTCACGAAATCGGGCACGGTGGCTTCATCCTCTTCCCAGCAGTTTTGACCGATGACCACCAGTCCTTGGTCGGCATATTTCTGCTGAAGTTCGTTGACGTGGGGGATGGTGGCCACACAGGCGCCGCACCAGGTGGCCCAGAATTCCACAATGTAGGCCTTGTCCTTCTCGAATTCCTTGACGACGTCGCCCTGCACCCATTTGGCCACCTGCAGCTTCGGAGCCGGATCGCCGATTTTCAGTTTGTCCGACTTTTTTTCCACGGCATCCTGCCCCCATGCGACGGCCAGGGTGGACAAAAACCATGCTGCGGCGATTGAGAGGGACGACGGCATCATGCCGCAACCAGTGCGCCGAAATTCGGGAAAGTCCACCAATTGCTCATGGCCGCCCAAGTGGAAGGGCGGAAGCGCGTCAGGCTTTCAACCCTGTGAGGTCCCACTCCAGCTTGGCCTTGTCGGCGAGCATTTCCTCCCAGGTGACCGTTTGCTTCTTTTCCGCCGCCGTGCGCCCCAGAATGGTGACAAGGTTCGTGTTCACGCTTTCCGGAACGGTCGCATTTTCATATTTTCCGTTGAGCATGGACTCGCGGAACGTCTTCACGTTGGCAACCGATCCGTCCTTGTAGAGGTTCTTGGAAATGCCGCCGCTCCAGGCGGTTTTGGAGGTACCCCGGATCATGACGCGGCCGCCGAAGTCGGTGAAAAGGGCTCCGGTGGTGCCATAGATGCGGTTGGCACAGATGAACTGCACGCCCCAGGCTGAATACTGCCTGCTGTGGAAATTGACCGCTCCGCCGGGGAATTCAAAGAGCACGGAGTAGTGGTCGGAGGTGTCGCCAACATTGGTCCGCACTTTCCGTCCGCGGGTGCCGGTGGCTCTCACCGGTTTCCCCAGCGCCCAGGCCATGATGTCGAGGGCATGGATGTTTTGTTCGGTGATGATGTCCCCGGAAAGTTTCTGGAAAAAGACCCAGTTTTTCAGATTGTCCTCCGGACTGGTGCCAGAAGCATGCGCCTGGAGCGTATCCGCCTCATAGACGCACTCGCCAAAACAAAATTCGCCGATGGCACCTTCCTTGGTCCGCTTCAGGCCTTCCTGCCAAATGGCATCGCCCCGCGACTGAAAATCCACGAGCATCACCAGATTTTTGGAGGTGGCCTGTTTTCCGAGTTCCTCGATACTGAGGGTGCCGGGGACATCCACCGCCACTGGCTTGGCCAGGAAAACATGCTTTCCGGCGGCGATGCCTGCGGCGCTGTGTTCCGGGTGAAAATACGGCGGGCTGTGGACCGCCACGGCATCCACGCCGGATTCGATGACCTTTTTGTAGCCGTCCAGGCCGGTGAAGCACTTGTCCTTCGGCACTCCGAAGTTGTTGGCATACGGGGTGAGGCGATCAGCGAAATAGTCTGCAGCAGCGGTGAATTCATAGCCGCCATCCTCTTTGAAAATGTTTGCCACAAACGATCCGCGGCCTCCGCAGCCGATGGAACCGAGCTTGATTTTTTCATTGGCGGAAAAGCCGAAGGCCGTTTTTGCGGAAACGACGGTCAGGCCTGCAGCGGCTCCGGATTTGGTGAGGAAGGATCGGCGGTTCATGAAAATGGTTGGTTGGGATGGAGGTTGCGGGGTTCTGGACGCCGCAGGTCAGAGAGGAGGCGTCAAAGAAGGGGGAAATGGTGTGCGCGTCAATCGCGGCAACAAAGTGGACGTTTCATCCGGGTCTGGCGACGGAAGGGTTGCGCGGGTCCACGGCAGGTCCGGACGGGTTGGCGCCCTACTGGGAGATGTTGCGGTGGCCAATGTGAGGACGGTTGATCAGTTCTGGGATGCGTTCATCCGCTTCATCGATGACCAGCATCCACAACGTGGCGACGAAGATGCCCCAGAGCGTGATCTGAACGACCCCGCCACCGGCAACACGGGGCCAGGGCAGCGGCAAGCGCACCGGCAGCCGCAGCAGGCAGGCCCGCAGAACCACGGAGAGCGAAAATATGACAGGGAGGAACTGAGTGAGCACAAACCGGTTGCGGTTGCTCACCGGAGCCCACCAGGCGTAAAGCAGCATGCAGCCGATGATGGAGCCGCCGGCGAAAAGAATCGGAAAAAGATTCCGGCGGACAGCGCTCCAGATGCCCCGCGGGTCCCACAGGAACGCCAGCAGCAGTGCGGCCAGTGCCATGCTGCCGAACAGCACCACGTAGATGCCGTAGCCGTTGGGATGCCGGAAATTGTGCAGCAGGATGCCGTGTTCGCCCGTGAGTCCATCCCAGATCCGCTGCCATGCATCTGCCAGGGTATGGTCCCGGAAATAGTTCCGGCGGCCAGGGAGAATGTCGTATCTGCCTTCCAGCATCACCGTTTGGCCAGCCCGTGCCTTGCGGACGATTTGCCTGGCCACCGCTGGGTCCTTTGCCCAGATGGGCAGATATTTCATCAGCTGGGGGTGACTCAACTGCTCCTTTGTGACCTGCGGCTTGATGATCGCCATTTTTGTTCCCTGCAGGGCCGCCATTTCCCCTGAATTCTCCGCCCAGAAGTAGTAGCGGCTGTTGGCATCGTAGAACGGGCTTCCGTAGTGTTTCCAACTGTTGAAGAGGAACACCCCGGTGATGAGCAAAAAGCCTCCTGCAAAAGCCGCCACCGGCACCGCCTGCCGCACCAGGCCAGGCTTGTCAGGGTCACGCCTTCGGTGCCACCATTCCCAGACCTGGCGGCACCCCAGCAGGAGACCGAATCCAAAAAACATCGGCAGGGCGGACCCTTTCATGAGGTGGGTGATGCCCGCACACACTCCGGTTGCCAGCAGCCATTTCCACGACCTGCCCTGCAGGGACTTCCACATGAGCACGAAACACAGGAAATAGAGCGTGAAGAAGGCCAGTTCCGGCTGAAAAAGCACGGCTTTATAGATGTGGACATGCAGGGCGGTCATCAGGGTGATGCCACCCGCGGCCCGCGCGCCCAGGCCACTGCGGCGCATGATTTCAAAGGCTCCCAGCAGAGCTGCGATGGAAACGACCACATTGAAGCGCATGTAGCGTTCATACAGCGTCTTGGTGTCGTAGAGTTCCTTCTCAAAAAAGAAATGCAGCAGCCAGGGATAGAGGGGCATGCGGCTGCGGGGGAAATCGTCCTTGTCCATGCCCAGGGCGATTCCCGCGGCATGTTCCATGTAAAAGGTCTGGTCGTAGCTCTTGGACTCTCCGGTCAGCAGCGGGTTGTGCTGCCACATGGCTGTGACCGCCCTGAGGTAGAAAACCAGCCCCAAGCCGACCAGGACTGTAAAGAGCAGCCAGGAGAGCAGACGGCGGGTTGAGGGGCGGGGCATTGGAGTAAAACCGATGGGCGCATTGTTGTTTTTTCCACGGGGAATGCGCAACGAAAATCTCCGGCTGGATCACAAACCGGCATCGGTTTTGGCAAAGACTGCCCGGCGCAGATGGCGCACCGTCCTTGCCCGCAGGAGGAGCAGGCCAACCAGCAGCAGCGCATAAATGCCCAGCGCAACGTGCACGCCGTCATCCACCGGCCATTTGTCAAGGTTCGGGGCGGAAACCAGACCGGAAACCTCCAGGGTGGCCAGCAGCGGAAGCAGCAGTGCGGAAAATGCCAGGCAGAAGGCGGCCACGTCCGGCCTGCGCACCACCACTGCCAGGATGCCGGCGAAAACAGGAACGACCCAGAGCACGAAAGCGGCCAACAGTGCCCGTCCGCGGCCAAACTGCTCCTGCAAGGCCTGATAGCAAAGCAGCGGCAGCACCAGCGCCGCGGCGAGCTTGATTTCCAGTCCGGCAGGCAGCGGGGAGTGGATCCAGTGCGATTCGAACAGTTCGCGGCAGAACCACAGCCAAGCGATGACGCCAATGCCGGCGATGAATGCGGCCCAGGGCAAGGCCCCTGCCTCATCAGCCCAAGGGGGAATGAAACGGCGTCCCAGTTTCCAGGTGCGCTGGAGCCCATTGCGGAATTCGTCCCGGGTCGGCGTGATCATGGAAAGGAACACCAGGCCGGATCCAAAGCACAGCAGTCCGAAAAATCCCGCCACCAGCACCGCCTGCGCGAGCAGTTGCTTGTTCTCCGGAAGCGCGCGGTCGAACTGACGCTCCAGTTCCCGACGCGTCCGCTGGTTGCTTTGCAGGGCGCGGGATCGGGTCAGCAGCCGGTTGATGTCAAGCGGTTCGGAGCCTTTCCACCTTGCCTTCGCTTCATTCAGCAGTTGCCGTTCCTGGTCAGCCAGCGATTTCCTCACATTTTCAAAAGGAAAAATCTGTCCGGTGGAGACCTGCGGCAGGGAGCTGCCCAGCAGCAGCAGGGCCACCCACAGCATGCCGGCCACCGCCATCGGCTTGCCCAGGACATGGTGTTCGCTGCGCCGCCACTTCCGCCATAACACCATGCAAAACCCGCCGATGAGCCCGGCCTGCACCAGCAGGGAAAACGAGGTCACGGAAAACTCAAAACCAAAAAAGACCGGGCCCGGCTGCTGCATGAGCAGATTCATCCGGCTGCTGGTCAGGCGTCCGGCATCCTCCAGCAGGACCGGTCCCAAGTCCTTGAAAAATTCCGGAATGACCGTGAAATACCGGAACGCGCCAAAACCGACAAAGGAAAGATTCGGAATCACCACATACAGCAGCACCACCAACAACTGAGCCATCATCCCGGCGCGGCGGCGTTTGAAAATCGTTCCGGTCACCAGTCCCGCCAGGTGGTAGAGCACCGCGGATGTCAGGAAAATCAGGTAAAAGCGCAGCAACGTTGGCGCCGGGACTTCACCCATCCACGCGGCATAGATCAAAAAGGGCATCGTCGCCAGAAACAGCACGTATTCCCGCACCGGAAGGCCGAACAGATACCCCATGATTTTTGTCGGCGGAGGCATCGGCGTCAGCCGCTGATAGTCGATCATTCCGTCCTCGTGCTCCTGACTCAATCCGCTGGCCACACTGCCCGTGCCCAGCAGCATCAGGATGAGCGCCTGCAGCGGGAAGATCGCCCACACCGCCCAGCGCGCCGCCCGAGCCTCCGTCCACGCCTGCTGTCCTTCCTTGGTTAGCACATAGAGATAGGGCGTCAGGAAGACAAACGCCGCGCAGATGACCACGATGAAAATCAGTGGCACCAGCACCCCAGCCCGCAGCCGCGAGCGGCAGTAGCGCCTGAAAATGGGATTTCCCCACAGATTCCAGACACCGGGAATGCGGGGTGCAGCCATGACGCAAAGGAGCGGGGAAAGGAGCGGTCTGCCGCGCCCTTACCCCTGTGCCGGCATGTAAACCACGCGCAGTGGAATCGAACTCAGTTCGTTGCCATCCACCGAGATCTCGATCGAAAATGTCCCCGGCTGGTCGAACTTCAGCGCTTCGAAATGCAGGATCATGTTTCGGGTCACAAAATCAACATCCTGGGGCAGCCGCACTTCGAACTGTACCGGCGGCAGCGCCGGAATCACATCCTTTCCGTCCACGTCGATGATCCGGATCGATAAATTGTGCTGCCCCTCGTCGGTGGGACGGAAGCAGACGCGCAGTGCCAGCACGCAGTTCCGGTGCAGCACCGGAAGGGTCCGGGAGCCAATGGTGTCAAACGTTCCGAGGACGCACAGCTTGCTGTTATAATCCATCGCCGAATCACAGAGGGTTGCCACTTGAATATCCATTCCGCCGAAGATAGCGGGTCACCCTGTTTTGCAATCGGAAACACCGTCGGGTTTTGATTGGCGTTTTTGAGGCCTGCCGCTCCCCGTCGCCGCAGCGGGCCGTCGATACCCGGGCGAGACTGCACCTGGCTGCATTCCGGAATTTCCCGGCCGTCTCCTAGCTTTTTCGCAGGACGTGATCCTTGAGGGTTTTGGTTCGGGAGTCGATGCTGCCGACCTTTTTGCTGATGGATTCCAGCCTGCGTCCGGCGCTCCGCATGCCTTGCAAAATTTGCCGCTGGGCGGCTCCCTGGGCCAGCAGCAGCCCGAGTCCCTGGCCGCGCCCCTCCGCGTCGGCCCGCAGCGCTTCATTGATGATGTGGGCCTCGAAATGCAGGTGCAGTGGCTGCGCGGCGTACTGTGAATTCGCCCCGTCCCCCTGCGACACGGCGGGGCGCAGGTGGTAGCGGGCCAGCGGACGGGGCAGGAATTGGATGTCAAACCGGCGAAGGAACCGGAGGTTGAATTCCCAGTCGTCGAGCACAGGCAGGGTTTCCGTGTATCCACCCAGCAGATCAAAGGCTCTGCGCTCATACACGAAGGCATGAACGCAGAACTGGTTCATCACCGCCATCAGACCCAGGCTGAGGTTTCGCAACTGCGGGTTTTGCAAATACTCCTTGGTTGGCTTCAGGTTGCCGTGTTCATCGGGTTCCTCCTCGACGCACAGCGCATGGCAGGCCACTCCTGCGGTCGCGACGTTCGGCTTGCTGTCCAGTGCCCCGAGCATCGACTCCAAAAAGTCCGGCTCCCAGGTGTCGTCATCGTCCAGCAGGGTGACCAGCCGGCTGTCACTGGCGCGAATGCCATGGTTGGAAGCGGCGCTGATGGTTGTGTCCGGAGGAATCTGGTGCAGCCGAGCGCGCCCCTTGAGCGCACCGGCGTATTTGGTGAACAGGGCCTCCACCGGCGCAGCTTCCCCTGCGTTCACCACGACCCAAATCCAGTCGGACAGGCTTTGGGCGAGGATCGAACGCAGCGCCCTTTCCAGCAGTTGCGGGCGGTTTTTTGTCCGGGTGATGATGGCAATGGCTGGCGTCATGCGAGGCGGTGGAGAATTTGATTTCTTGCCGCGCGGCATTCACTGTCAATGACCGACTGACGTTGTGCCAGCATTCGGTGATGCCTGTTGCGGTTTTCCAGCAGGCTTGCGAGGCGGTCGGCAAGCAGCTCCTGGGAGTTTTCGGAAATGCCTGCGGAAAAATCCAGCGCCTGGTCTTCCCACTCGAAGAGCCGGAACAGCCCGCCGAGTTTCTGCTGGTAGTAGGGGTTTTGCCAAAAGCCGAGGCAGGGCACGCCGGAGGACAAGGCGAAGAGCAAAAAATGATAGGAAACTCCGAGACAGACATCCATTCCGGCGATGGTTCCGCGCAGTTGTGCGGCATCCAGTTCCTCGGTAATGAGGGTGATCCGTTCGGGCAGGCCGATTAGCGAGGCCACCGCGGCAGCGGATTTGCGGTCATCGTCGTGGGAATCATAACTGATGGGGATGAACACCAGCTTTACGGCGGCGTCACGCTGGAGCACCCGGCGCAGAGCGGTCGCGCAGGCTTCGAGTTCCGGTTTTGGATACCGCTTACCATAACCGGAGGAATCGCGCAGGTTCACCCCCACCAGCTTGCCGTGGGGGCGGGAGAGTGCCTGGGCATCCGAGGTGAAAAGCAGGGCGTCATCGCCGGTGAGGAGGATGGATCCTGCATCCACGCCGACGCTGCGCAGAATGGCGCCGGAGGCTTCGCCGTCCCTGACTCCGACGGCCCGGCAGGCGCGGAACATCCGTCCGGCCACCGCAGCATCCAAGGCATGGGAAAAGGCCGGGCCAACCCCCTGGCTGGTCATAAACACAGGTTTTCTCAGAACTGCGGCTGCCAGAACGGTAAACGCTTTGGGATAGAGCCAGTCATGCCACCACAGGCTGTTCATGGACCCGCTGCCCGGCACAAACACCGCATCTGCCCACCGCAGATGGGAGGCGAATTCCCTGGCGGACGGATGCACCGCAACGGGAATCCATCGCGCCAGACGGGTTTGGATTGCGAAGCGGCGCCCCTTTCGGATGGCCCGTTTTCGTTGGCTGGTGCTGGTGGGGGTTTCCCTGGTCCAAGGAGTGGCCAGCCAGGAATCGGGCGAGGGAAATGCGGGCACTCCCAGCACCTGTCGTGTCAGGTCAGGGTTGGAGGCCAGCATCCGGATTTCGGCTCCCGGCACTTCTCGCTGCAGCCATTGGATCAGCCCCGCCTGCATCGCGAGGTCTCCGCGGTTGGCGTGGGTGGTGCCACCCAGTATCAGAATGCGCTTTGTTTTCATGGCCGATCGCGCTTGAAAAGGGAACGCAGCACTGCCGGGCGGTGCCGTTTCCAGAGGAAGTCGAACACCGCCTGGCGGGAGCGCCCGGCATGGTTTGCCGCTGCGCGACAAAGCGCGTCGGGAGCATGGCGGCGCAAGTCCTCCAGCAGCAGCTCGCGATCGCGTCTGGGGAGGGACTTCACAAATTCCGCCGCTGGATTTGTCAGGGATTCGGCCATGCCGCGGACGAGACACTCCTCCCAGGCCTGCATGAGCGGCGAGTCCTCCATTCCCAGCTGCCGCGCATGATCCTGGAGTTCGTGCGCATCCAGCAGAGACTGCTCTTCAAGCCGCAGTTTGCGGATGGCGTTCAGGTCAATCTGCTGAGGAAATACCGGACTGGCATCCAGCACGCCCTGCAGGGAAAGTGCCGTCATGGCGTGCAGGCACAGGGCGCAGCGACCGCAGTTCTGCGCGGTTCCCTCGTTTTCCCGACAGACGCGGAGGTTTTGCAGGACGAACGGATCCTGCGCGAGCTGTTCCAATTTTTGCAGACGGGAAAATTCCGCTCCGTCATGCACCATCGTCAAGCGCTCGCTGGAGAGCAGCGGATCGGTGAGCGCGTTTGTTCCGAACGGGACGAATCCGTCATACGGCGCACTCGATGCCACAAAGACCCGGGCCAGGTGGTTGGCAAGCAGGTGCGCCGCCGCCCCCGCAACGAAGCCGCAGCAGTGGTCCCACCGGAGAAAGGAATCGGTGAAGCTCCGTGCGTTCGTGTGAACAACCATCAGCGGCCTGCCATGCCGGGCAGCAACCTTTACCAATGCCGTTCGCGGGGCGTTCTGGTCACCACTGGCATCCAGTGCGCGAATGCAGAGCAGATCTGTGATGCCGTCGCCCTGCCGCTGCAGCGTATGAAATCCATCGACGTCCGGCGCAAACAGGCAGGCCGTGCCGCGCCCATCGTCCGCGGAAGGTGCGGCAGGCTGAGCGCACGGAGCCTGGACGGGCACCACCGTCAGCGCATCCAGCCAGGTGGAAAAAATTTCCTGAACCTCGCGGGCATGCTGCAGCAGCAATGGGGAGACGGGCGCCTCGATCCGCAGCGGTAGGCCCATGCGCATCGCCGGCAGCAGTGCCACCAGGAGAGCGGCAGAACCGGCATCTGCGACTCGTCCGACGGCCACATTCAACGAGAAGGTGACATTTCCGAGCAGCAGCGGCCCCGTCTGACGGCGTTCCAACCACACGGAAAAGGAATACTCCGCCCCCCGGTGCGATTCCTCCAAAACCGGATCTGGAATGAAAATCCGGACACCATCCGGAGCGGATTGCCATGCTGGGAGGCTCATGTGGTGGTTCCTCCAAAATCCCCCCGCAGGAGTTTGCAAAAAATCCGGCGCAGCATCCGGCCGCGTCCGGCATCCTTACGCACAGCAGGCAGCAGACATTCCCCAAGGCCGGCGGAAGGCGGATCCTCAAGCAGCGCCTGCAGACGCGCCGACGGCTTGTCTGCGAACAGTGCCTCCGCCAGGACCGCTCCGTGCTCCGCAAGCAGGACCGGCCAGTGCGGATCCCTCCGCAGCTTGTCGAGCGTGGCTTTCGCCTGACTGGCGGCCTCTCTTTCTTCCGCACGGCGGAGGAGTGGACTCAGCAGGGCGAGCAGTTCCGGATTGGGAATGTCAGTTTGCAGGTGCCGTTCCATGGTTTGATAGGATCGGAGCCGGTCAGCAACCAGGGGCGGTGCGTCGGAGGAGCCAGTGAACCACTGCAAATCCAGCGGACCATCAAAGGCTGCCGCAGGGTGCGGGCCTCCCGCCGCGCGGATGGCCAGCAGGGTTTCCTGACAATGTTCACACCGTCCGCAGTTGCGCGCTCCGGCCAAGTCCGGCTGCGGGCATACCACCAGCCGGTCCAGCAAATCCGGCGTGGCGCACAGTGCCGCCAGCTTTTGCCAGCGGTCCTGCGTCATTCCATGGGTTCGGATGGCGGTGCGTGGTGTGCACAGCCAGCTGTCAAGCAGCGGATGGGGAAATGGCAGGGAATTTCTGGACACCATGTCCGCATGGCTGCATTCCGCCGCCAGAAACATGCCCCCGACATGTGCCTGCAGAAGATGGGCCAGTCCGCAGGGGGCCATGAGGCGCATCAATTCCTGTGAGGCTCCCAAATCCCTGCAGAGCACGCGGCGCAGGTTGGTGCGCACCGTGACCAGCGGCAATTCCAGCGCCGCGGCACCTTCCTGCATCCAGCGGTGGGTGCGGTGTCTCCCGGATGGATCGACGGCCTCGCTGTCCATGCCGTCGATCCACACCAGGAATCCGATGCGCTGCCGTTCTGACCGGGCAGTGAACATGGCATCCACTCCGCCGGAGAACGCGACTGCCCAGGGCCGCTCCGTTTCGGGTTTTCGTGAGCGGGGCATTTCAGGTGCGTGGATGGCGATGCGGGAATGGCCGGCAAAGGCGCGATGGGACGACCAGAAACCCTGAGCATGGCTGATTCCCTCCAGCAGATCCGCGGATACCGGATCCTCCAGCACCAACGGCACGCCGCTGCGCATGGCGGGCAGCACCATCCACAGCAAAAGCGCATCGCCCGCCAAACCCGGTGCCTCGCCGCCCAGATCAAAAGCCACTTCCAGGACGGTGCGCAGGTCGCCCCACTGGATTTCCGCGCGCAACTCGGTCTGCCCGCTGGCCACCGAGAGACGTGCTGCCCTGACCACCAAAGGTTCCTTTTGCCGTCTGTTCTGATGACGCAGGCGGGCAAATGGCACCGACAGCGAACGGTCGGCTCCCGGAAGCCTGTGCAGGAAAGCGTTCAGGTCCGGCTCTCGTCCAGTGCGGTCGAGTTCCGCCCGCACTTCTGCGAGGTACAGAGCGTCGAGTTCTTCCCCCAAATCCAACCGGGCCGCCGCAGCGAGATCGGGCCGTGGAGGGAAAACCTGCGTCCGCCCAAGCGCCCCGAGCGCCGCCAGTCCGGCCACGGTGCGGAAACATTTGGCGCACTTGCCACAGTTGTAGGTTTGGTCTGGATTTTTCCAGCAAACCCGCAGGTGCCGGAGCGGAAATTCTTCCTCTGCCAGCCGGCGCAACTTTTCCAGCCGGGTCGGTTCGATGGAATCATGCTCGATTTCCAATGCCTGGCTGCTCCAGAGTGGATCCAGTTCCGGATGCGACCCCCACGGCTGCTGTTGATTTGCGGCGAATCCGGTGGGGATGATCAGACGCTGGATTTCATTGGACAGCAAATGCCCCACGGCTGCCAGACCGGTTCCGTGGGTCATGCCCCACGGCAGCAGCGGATCCAGAAACCGCCTCAGATTCGTCCGCACGACAATCAGGCGCTTTTGATAGTGGGCCGCCACCGCCTCAATCATGGTCCGCACCTGCTGCCACAGCGTCTCCTGTTTTTGCTGAAGGTCATAACCGAGGACATAAATCAGGGTGTCGATTTCCCCGCGTCGCGTCACCAACGTGTAGAAGGAATCCACTCCCCCGGTAAAGCAGGCGGCAACCCCGCGGGTCCCTTTGGACGGAGGGACGCAGGGCTTGTCCGATGCGGTTTTGACCGAAATGGAATGCAGGGTGGGATTCCATTCCGCCAGCAGCTGGATCAACTTGGGCAATCCGAGCGCCAGGCGTGCGTCCAGCGGTTCCGGCAGCTGCAGCGTCCGGCGGGCAGCCATGCAGGGAATGAGGTGACAGGCAGCGGTGAGCGCCGCACTGGGTGTCGGCGGAAGCTCTGCCCCCTGCACGGTGAACTCCACGGCGCTCCCGCTCCGGGACGGCACCGGCAGGGAGGGCAGCACCAGTTTGTCCAGCGCAGCAGAGGTCGGCAGCATCAGCGGTCAGTCTGAACGCACCCGCATGATTGCGAAAGGCGCAAATTTCGAAATTGCAGCGACCGAGGCGGGCAAATGACGATGCAGACCATCGGCGAACCAAGTCATGCGGTGCATCCGACGAGGAAGCTGGAATGGGGGATTACCCTGAATCCAGGTTTCGGGCAGTGCCGCACAAAGCGATGTGGCATCAAGGCGCGGCATGCCTTTGGGAGCCACCAAAGGCCCTTGCTAGGCAAGGCGGGGGAGCGGACTGGGATGCCGCCTGGCCGCCTCAGTGTCTGCGGCGGCGGGCACCGAGCAGCAGGACGGATACGCCGACGAGCAGGCTGGCAGTTCCCGGCTCGGGAATGGCGGCTCCGGCGGCACCGAGGGCGCTGACATCTCCGGCGGTGAGGACCCCGTCCCAAATGGCGATGGCACCGACATTCATCGGGGCATTCTCGCCATTCTCGTCAGCGAAGAACAGCACCTGCGGGTCCAGGGAGAAGCGTCCGTCGAGTCCCCCGACGCCGTGCGCATAAACCAGTGAGCCGTTCAGATAAGTACGCACATCATTGGCTCCCAGATCAAACGTCACCACGAGTCGGCTCCAGACCGTTTCATCGATGGCAGTTGGGGTGTAACCCAGAGCGCCGACACCCAAAACGTCGTCGGCGTCCCGAATCCAGTAGTCGCCGTCGTTGCTGTTGGTTGTGTTCGTCTGGTAGATGGCTCGCCAAGTGTTTCGTGAGCTGGCGGGACTGTGGATGTCCACGAGGATCGAGTATTGATTCACGTAGGCCCCGCCGCCGTTCGGAGCGATGCCGTGGGTGGCGGAGATGATGTTGGCCTGAGCACCCGCCGGGGTGGTGATGACTCCGGTGAGCGCATTGCTGGCGTCATCGGCCAGGGTGGCGCTCCAACTGCCGGGAGCGGAACCAGCGAAGCTCAGGTCGGTGCCAACCGTGGCCTGGGCCAGATTCCCTGAATTGTTGAATTCCCACAGTCCGGCAAGGGTGGCGGCCCCAACGGGTGCGGTGGCGAAGAGCAGGAGAAACAGAGTGTGCTTCATGGCAGATGGATTGACTGGTTGGGTTGCGGTTGGGAAAATGGAATCAGCGGGGTGCAAGACGGAAAAATTGATGCGGCTGATCCCGCGGCAGGGACCATGCGCCGAGATTGATGGTTTCCTCGAGATTTGTCCAATTCAAAAGATCCGCACTTTTTTGCAGCAGGTAGCCAGGCGTGGCAGGCCAGGCAAAGTCCACCATGGCCCCGGCGGCGCTGAGCTGCAGGCTGGGGCGTGCATAAAGCCCCTCGGAGCGCACCGCCCCCAGCTGCTCCACTTGGGCAAGACTCAATGGACCGGCAAACAACGCGAGCATTCCGACGTAAATGGGCGGATTTTCCCCGTCGTTGTCCGTGAAAAAGAATACGGAGGTGTCGAGCGAATAACGTCCGTCCCGCGCCAGGCCGGTGTGCATGAATGGTGCGCCGCCATTCAAGTGGGTGCGGATGACCGACGAAGCCGCGGCTGCCTGCAGGTCCACGCTGAAGACGATGCGCGTCCAGCGCGTGTCGTCCACCGCCGGTCCGTACCCAAGGGCCGCGGTTCCGATGCGGCTGTCCGAATCGCGCAGGAAGTAGTCGCCGTCATTTCCGTTGTTGGGGTCCGTCTGCAGAAAGGAACGGTAAAATGTGCGGCTGGCAGGCGGTGAATAGACATCGGCCACGATGCTGTAACGGTTTGTGTATGTCCCGCCTCCATTGGCACCGATGCCATGCACGCTGCGCAGCCGACTGGCCACCCCCTCGCTGGTGAGGATCGCCCCGCTGACGGTGAATCCGGCATCGTCACTCACGGCGGAAAATGCCTGGGGCGTGGTGCCTTCGATCTGAAGGTCGCTGCCGATCGTCGCATGGCCGGGATCGTCCGGCCTGTCAAAAAGCCACAGCCCGGCGAGCGGGGTCGCCGCCGCGGCCACCGTGGTAAAGCTCCATACCGGTCCCTGCGTGGTCACGCCTCCCGCGGTCATTTCATCCACCCGCCAATAATAGGTTGTCGCCGCCGCGAGGCCGGTGCGCGCCAGCAGGTCGCTGGTGCGCACGCCAAGATCGGCACCCGGCGGAGTGGTGCCGAAATAAACGCGGCGCTGCACCGCATTCTGGCCAGTCACCCAACGCAGCACCACTTCGGTCGGCACTTCCGTGGCCCCGTTGGCTGGAAAGGGGCTGCTGGCAGCCGCAGTCTGCACGGGCTGCAGCGCATTCATGACAGACGGATAGTCGTTCTCCACAAAGTCCACGCCCGAGAGCGCGGCCTGCCGCATCGCATCCGGATCGAGGATGGTGAAAATTTCCACCCGCATGCCCTCCTCCTTGGCCCGGGCGCAGAAGTAACTGTCCACCGAACCGTTGCCGGCACCGAAGGAAAAGCCGTCCACGCCCATGGTTTTGAGGTCCGTAAAGTAATTGGGATCCGTGCTCCAGGATCCTGACGGAGCGCCCCACATATAGACCGCATCCGGAAGCTCCGCTTGCATGGCTGCCACATCCTCGGAAGTCGTGGTCCACAGCCACAAGTCCTGCTGAGGAAAGACGGCCGCATCCACCGCGGCGCGGATTGCTGGAGCCTGGCCGGCGGTTTTGATGTCGAGGAAGATGAAGCATTTCCCCTTGGCTTCCGTGAGCACTTCCGACAGGGCCGCCACCTGTTCCCCGGTGAAGGACGGGTGGTACCACGAGCCCGCATCCAGCGTCTTCAGTTCCGCCAGGGTCATGGCTTCCACCGCACCGGTGCCATTCGTGGTGCGGTCCACCGTGCTGTCATGAAAGGCAATGCACACGCCATCCGCGGTAACCCGGGTGTCCACCTCGATGCCCTGCACTCCATCGGCAATCGCCGCCCGAATGCCGGACAGCGTATTGTCCGGCGCACGGTTGAAAGCCCCGCCGCGGTGCGCGATGACACCGGTCCGGCGCGCCATCGGCGGCGAAAGCGGTGCCGGTGCGGCTCCGGGTGTGAGTGCGCCGCCAGCATGAGGTCCGCCCAGCGCGGCCACCTCCGCAGGCAGCATGGCAAAATTCAAAAAAGCCACGCTGGCGCAGTAGCCGGGCGCTGTTTCGTCGTCGTCATCCGTGAAGAGCAGAAACTGGCTTTCCATTGCATGCCGCTGTTCCAGAGGGTTTCCAGTGGTGCCGACGCCGCCAACAAACTGTCCGTCAATGTAGCGCTGGCAGTGTCCCTCGCCGGGGGCCGCACGCATCGTCACCACGATGCGGTGCCATTCGCCGGCAGTGACCGCACCGCGATAATTCCCCAGCGTTCCCAGTCCTCCAGTCGGGACCGCGTTGTTGATGAAAAAATCGGCATCGTCTGAGTTGGCCAGACTGGACTGCCAAAGCGCCCGCCAGCCATTGGAGGAGGCCGGGTAGAGGACATCCATGACCAGGGTATAGCTGGACACCAGGCCCAGCGACTCTCCATACACTCCGCTGGCATTTTCCCCGTGCGTGACCACAAAACCCTGCTGCGGGGTGCAGGCAGGAAACACCATGACGTCGGCATCGCCCCCCGGCAGCGCCGGAAGCCCCAGCACACTGGCTTTGGCGAAGCTCACTTGTCCGGCGGCCCAGTTCGTCGCACCGGGATCGTGATAGGCCATCGTCCCAGGCCCGGAAACCGGTGCCAGGGGATCGCCGGTATTGGAAAAGTTCCAGACAGTGGCGGCGCTGGAGATGGAACAGGCCAGCAGGAAAGGAAGTGCAAGGAAGTGATTCATGGGAAGTGAAGGCGCAAATAACATTTCCAGAACTCCGGAATGCTGCAGCGTCTATCAGAACTGCCCCCCCGGAGGCAAGAGGCATCTTTGCCCTTGTCCGCGTGCATTCGAAACCAGGCTTTTTGTGTGTCTGAAACCAGGCTGCCCGTTCGCGCTGCCATTTTCCGGGATCACAAAGCCTGGAACCCAGGCCCCATGCCGTTCCGTTTGCCCCTGCCCGAAACTTGAGCATCCCGCATCACAGCACCTGTGTTTTTGTCAGGACTGCGGTTTCGACTGCCGATGCCTGGCGGCCGTCAGCCCCTGACGCGCACGGGGCGCTTCGGCACCGACTGCAAAACTGCCGCCCCGCTCTCATCCGCAGGCAGCGCCTTGCCAAGCGCCGCTCGGACACCTTGTCCGGCCCTGTTCGGGCAATCGGAAAGCGGACCGGCCCATTTGTCACCACCGTAACCGTCGCTATGGTGCGGAATGCCTCCTGAAAACACCAACGATCCGACCACCGAAACGCGACGGCTGGTCATCGGCGCACTGCTGGTGGCGGGCATCGTGCTGGCGCTGCACTTTACCCCGCTGAACCGGTGGCTGGTGCAGGCGCAGGATCTGAAGTCGCGCATCGACGACTACGGGTGGAAAGCCCACGCACTGTTTCTCTTCGGGAGCGTCGTGGCCATCGCCCTGGGAGCACCCCGGCTGGTGCTTTGCGGGCTGGGCGGGGTGCTGTTTGGTTTTTTGGAAGGGCTGCTGCTTGCACAGTTTTCCGGAGTGCTTGGGTCCTACGGAGCGTTTCTCATCACCCGGTTGTGGGGTCCGCGGGAATGGGTGCGGCAGCGGCTGCGCGGCGCGCAACGCCTGCGGCCCCTGCTGGAAAATCCCAGCATCGGAAGCATTTTCGTGGTGCGGCAGCTTCCGGTGCCGGGAATCGTTGCGAATGTGCTGCTCGGGGTGCTGTCCACGCGGCACCGCATGTTTTTGCTGGGCACCTTTCTCGGCTATCTGCCCAGCAACATCCCGGTGGCCCTGGCCGGCAGCAGCATGGCCAAGGAGTCCCTGGGAAAGGCCATTGCCCAGGTATCCCTGAGCATGCTGGCGCTGGGCGCGGGCAGCGCGCTCATCATGACAGTGCGCGGCCGCCTGCGCTCAGGCGGCGGACGTTGACTGCGCCCCCGACGGCTCCGACAGCAGCCGGCGCCTGGCGAGGAAAATGAGCCATCCGGGCAGGTTGACGCAGACCACGAGCACCGTTTCCACATTGAGCGGAAAGGTGAGCTGCATCAGCCACAGCACTAGCAGGTGAAAGGCGATGATGAGCACTCCGTAGAGCAGGGCGAGGCTGCGCGAGAGAATGAGGAACAGCGAGGTGGCTTCCATGATGAAGCCCAGGGTGAAAAAAACCTTCGCCTGCAGGGGATGCTTGAGCATCCAGTCAGCCTGCTGCGGAATGTTGTGGCGGTAGCGGTCGTTGTCAGGATCCGGCGATTCCTGGGCCACTGCGGGAACGCCCTTGAGATATTCGGGATTGAGATCGTTATAAAAGTTCTGCCGGTGGGTCTTGACGATCTGGTTGGAAAAATAGTGGGCGTTCTTGATCCACCGACCGTTGGACTCATCGAGCTTGGTCACGACCGTGATGAAATAGGCCGCCGCAATGGTGGCTGCCGCAAAGAGCCAACTGGACGACCAGTTTCCCCAGCGCAGCCAGGGCGCGGGTGGCGCCGGGGACTTTCTGATCCAGCGCCACAGGCGTCCGGCCAGCACCGCCCAGGCGACCAGCATTTGGGCTGCAAACACCAGACCGATGATCTGATGACCGTGATGCGGTGCCCCCTGCGAGGCGTAGAGCGAACGGGCGAAAATCTGGGTGAAGGTCACGACCGTGAGCGGCA
The DNA here is from genome assembly GCA_018003315.1 of Verrucomicrobiales bacterium. Taxonomy (GTDB): domain Bacteria; phylum Verrucomicrobiota; class Verrucomicrobiia; order Verrucomicrobiales; family V1-33; genus JAGNEJ01. The sequence goes on along the minus strand of JAGNEJ010000022.1, from coordinate 33,182 downwards.
CCACCGCACCCCAGCCGAGCACATACCAGACCAGCATGGGCAGCAGCCAGGACTGCATGGAATTCCAATGCTCCGGCGTGCCAAACCACAGCACCGCATCCCGCAGCCACTGGAGGTCAAACCAGGCAAGTCCGGCAGGCTTCGGCAGGGAGGAATACTCCACCCTGACCTGCAGCGACTGCCACATGACATACGCCAGCCCCGCCCGCAGGCAGAGTCCCTCGAGGCGTCCGGTATTCCAGCGGTCGCTGCCCCCCAAGGCAAACTGCCGCCACCCCGGGGGGAATAGCCGCAGTGCAGCCAGGCACACCGCGAGTCCTCCCAGCAGCCAGGCATGCTGGAGTCCGAAACTGCGCATGGTATCCAGCATTCCCGTGGCGGCGCTGCCCGGCGGACGCACCACATGTTCCCCCGTGGTCGGCGGCCCGGCATCGGACAGTTCGGTCACCGTGCGGAACTGTTCGCGAAACCCCTGCTCGGTCGTCTCGATCAAGCCCATCTTCAATTGCACCCCGGCAGGCCACTGGATCAGCGCCGGCGTCTTCTTCGCCGCATCCTCCCGCATTTTCGCCAACTCCGCTTTGGCCACCGCAGCCAGCAGGGCAGGGTCGATTTTTTTCGGATGGCTGCTCTTCGGCTCGGGGAATTTTTTCTCCCTCAGTTGCAGGAGAATTCCCCTCAGGGCCTCGGACAGCGTTGCCTCGGCCTTATTGTCGCCGCCCAGGCTGTCGCGCAGGGCCTCGATGGAGGAATTGATCCGCTTTTTGATCTGCGGCGCGGTCATCCCGGCGTAGTCCTGCGTGGACAGTGGATTGCCGCCGGCGTCGGTCAGGAAAAAATAATCCACGTCCTCCGGCTTGGGATTTCCATACATCGGAAAGGGCGAAAACGGATAATTCTCCCCCAGATTGAGGCACAGCCCGACCAGCACGCCCATGTAGGCAAAAGCGAGCAAAAACCGACGTCGGCAACGGCGCACTCCGGCGAACCAGTTGCGCAGGGATTTTTTGAGAAGGCAAGCACAGGCGGGGTCGTTCATGCCGACGAGCAAACAGCACGATGCAAACGCTGTCCAATGCCGATGGCTGGTAGGCCGTGTCCCGGGGCGGCGGACGGCTCTTGCAATTCCGGGCTTCCTCCCGATTTTGCCGCCCATGAAATTCATCTGGTTCCTCGCGCTGCGTTACCTCAAGCCCAGGGGCACGTTTTTTTCCCTGATCACCCTGCTGTCGATCCTGGGTGTGCTGCTGGGGGTGGGCGTGCTCATTGTGGTCATCGGCGTGATGAGCGGATTCGAACGGCAGATCAAGGAGGGAATCCTCGGGTTGCAGGCGCAGATCGTGCTGAACGACACCGAGGCAGAGCGCGGTCCGCTGCTCGACGAGAAAGGCGAGCCGGTGCCGGTGCCGCCGGAATTCAAGGGCTGGCGGGAAATGCAGCAGCAACTCAAGACCCAGCCCGACGTGCTGGAAGTCACTCCCTTTGTCGCCCTGACAACGCTGGTGGAACCGGACATCGAAGGCTCCCCGCGTCCGGAAATCGCGCATTTTCTGGGACTGGATCCAGCGGACAAGGATCAGGCCGCAAAAATCCGCAAGATGATGGTGCGCGGGGAATTTGATCTCGGTTCCGGCCGGGACGGGGACAATCTGGTGATGAACGAACGGCTGGCCAGCCGACTGGGCGTGGATGTGGGGGACAAGGTCAATGCCTTTTCGCCGGAAAACATGAAGGAAGTGCGAAAAGCCTGGGCGGAGTGGGAAAAGACGAAGGACAAGCCGGAGGAGCGCAAATCCATCGAGGAAAAAATGGACCGCCTGCTGGTGCCCAATGAATATGTGGTGGCCGGGCTCTTCAATTCCCTGCAGCACGCGGACTACGTGGTCCTCTCCCTGGAAAGCGGCCAAACCCTGAGCGGACACGGGGAAAATGATTACGTCAGCGGCCTCTCGGTGACCACATCCGATGCCTTCCGCGCGGACGAATACCTGGCGCGGATTCTGGAAACGGCGCCGCCAAACTGGGGCGGCTTCACCTGGATCGACAAGAATCGAACCTTTTTCGACGCGATCCAGAACGAACGCAGCATGATGTTTCTGGTGCTGATGATCATCGTCCTGGTGGCGGCATTTTCGACCATGATCAGCATGATCATCTTTGCCGTGCAGAAGCGGAGGGAGATCGGAATGGTTCGCGCCTTGGGAGCGAAAACCAGCCAGGTGCTGGGCATCTTTCTGGGCCAGGGCATGGTGGTCGGGCTGCTGGGCGTGATTCTGGGAGCCATCGGCGGACTGCTGGTGCTGCACTACCGCAATGGCATCCGCTCCACGCTGGCCAATGCCTTCAACATCCAGATCTTTCCGGCGGATGTCTATGGGCTGGCGGAACTGCCCGCCTACCTGCGCCCCATGGACGTGTTCTGGATTTGCCTGCCCGCCTTCGTGCTGTGCTCGGGGGCGGCCCTGCTGCCGGCGTTTTTCAGCTCCAGGGAAGACCCGGCCAGAGCCCTGCGCGGGGAACGCTGATCCCCCGGTGCAGAAGCCGGAAACTTCCGCATGACTTCACGGGGAATCTGGATTCCCTGCGGCGCGATTTCCCAAACCCCATGAACGAACGCACCATTGCCATTCTCGGTCCCGGCCTGCTCGGCGGCTCGCTGCTGCAGGACGGCCTGCGGCTGGGCTGGCGGATGCAGGCATGGGCGCGGCGGGAGGAAACCGCGGCGGCCATTCGCATCCATGGGCTGGCCGCCGTGGCCACGACGGATCTGGCGCAGGCGGTGCAGGGAGCCAGTTTGATCATTCTAACCACTCCCACCGGCACCTATGAATCCCTGGCCCGTCGGCTGGCGGCCTGCCAACTGGAGCTGGACGCGGTGGTGACGGATGTCGGCAGCGTCAAACAGGCGGTGCTGGACGGTGCGGGATGCATTCTCCGCAAGGCGGGGATTCCCTTTGTCGGCAGTCACCCCATGGCCGGATCCCATGAAGTGGGGCTGGATGCCGCCCGGACCGGACTGTTTGCTAGTGCGGCCTGCCTGCTGACACCCGAACCGGATACCAGCCCCGGCGCGCTGCAGCGGGTTCGCAACTTTTGGGAAACGCTGGGCTGCCGCGTCGTGGAAATGAATGCCGCGGCGCACGATGCCGCGGTGGCCCATGTCAGCCACATGCCCCACCTGGCAGCGGCAGCCGTCACCCTGGCAGCCCTGGCAGAACAGCCGGAACTTGGCGCCCTGGCCGCCGGAGGACTGCGTGACACCACGCGGGTAGCCAGTGGCGACCCGGCCATGTGGAAGGAAATTCTCATGACAAACCGAACCGCGGTGCTGGATGCCGCGCGCAAGCTGCAACGGAATCTGGGCGAACTGCTTGAAATGCTTGAAAAAGTGGAGGATCAGGCGCTTTTCACCCGGTTGACGGCGGCAAAAGCCCTGCGTGATGCCCGCTATCCTCGCCGGATCGACGGCCCCCAGCCTCCCCCGGAGCCCACTTCAAACCACCCTTGACTTCCCACATGGCAGAATACCGCGTCAAACGAGCCAAGCCCATCGGCGCTGAACTCAGCGTCCCCGGTGACAAATCCATTTCCCACCGTGCCGCGATGCTCGCCGCACTATCAAACGGCCCGTGTCTCATCGACGGTTTTCTGGCCAGCGAGGACTGTCTGGCCACCGTGGAGTGCCTGCGCAGTCTGGGTGTCAAAATCGAAGCCCTCGACGAGCTTGGCAACCCCTGGAACCCGGACCCCGCCGGACGGAAGCTCGGCCCGACCCGGCTGCTGGTACACGGATGCGGGGGAACGTTCACCGCACCAACGCGCGATCTTTACTGCGGAAACTCCGGAACCACCATGCGGTTGCTCAGCGGCATCCTGGCCGGACAACCCTTCACCTCACGCCTTACCGGCGATCCCTCACTCTCGCGCCGCCCCATGAAGCGCGTCATCGAACCGCTGTCGGAGATGGGTGCCGAACTGGTGGCCGAGGGGGCCAATGGCGCCCCTCCGCTGGTCATCAACGGAGGTCGGCTGCGTCCAATCCGCTACACGCTGCCCGTGGCCAGCGCCCAAGTCAAAAGCGCGGTGCTCCTGGCAGGCCTCTTTGCGGAGGGAAAGACGACGGTGGTCGAACCGCAGGCGACCCGCGACCACACGGAAACGATGTTCCGCTTTTTCGGAATCAAAACCCTGCGCCATGAACACAGCGTCACCATCTACGGTGGCCAGATTCCTGAAAGCCGTGACTTCACGGTGCCGGGGGACATTTCCAGCGCCGCATTCTGGATCGTCGCCGCCGCCGCCCAGCCTGGTTCGGACCTCATCGTGCGCAATGTGGGACTCAATCCCACGCGGACTGGCGTGCTGAAAGTGCTCCTGCGCATGGGGGCGCAAATCACCGAAGTGCTCGGAGACCTGGACCAGTGCGAACCGCTAGGAAACGTCGCCGTAAAAGGCGCACCGCTGCGCGGCACGGTCATTGCGGGGGATGAAATCCCCAACGTGATCGATGAACTGCCGATCCTCGCAGTGGCCGGCGCCCTGGCAAACGGACGCACCGTCATCCGCGATGCCCAGGAACTGCGCGTCAAGGAATCCGACCGCCTCTCAGCCGTCGCTCAGAATCTGCGCCTCATGGGAGTGGAAGTCAGGGAGCTTTACGACGGGCTGGAAATTGAAGGTGGCAAACCGCTGCATGGAGCCAGAATTCCCTCCTTCGGCGACCACCGCATCGCCATGGCCTTTGCGGTGGCCGGACTCTTTGCCGAAGGCGAAACGGTCATCGAGGACGCCGCCTGCGCAGACACTTCCTATCCGGGCTTTGCGCACGACCTGAAGCGTTTCCAAACCAAGGACATCTCCCTCGACGCCCAAACTCCGGTCATTTCCTCCCTGCCTCCGCATTTGAAAAGTTAGCGAATGTTTTGTCAGGAAATCCGCGGCTTCCAGAATTCGCTGGCCTTCCAACACTCGATGAATCCGGAGGCGAAATCCTGCGGACGCCGTTCGACCCATGCGTCCACTTCCTCCAGCGGGAACCAGGCCCCACCCTCGATTTCCGCAGCCGGCCACTGCATCCTGCCGTCCCACTGCGTCGCAAACATCTCCACGAATTCCCATCCGGTCGCCGGACCGGCACTGATCCGGCCAAGGGCAATCAGCTGATCCGCCCGCATGGAGATGCCCAGCTCCTCCTCCAGTTCCCGGACGGCGGCCGGCAGGTAATCCTCCCCGGCATCCAGATGACCGGCGGCGCTGGTGTCCCATTTTCCCGGCTCGGCATCCTTGAGGTGGCTGCGTTTCTGCAGGAACAGTTCGCTGCGGGAGTTGAGCACAAACACATGCACCGCACGGTGGCGCAGGCCCAGCGCATGCACCTCCCGCCGGGTGCGCTGTCCAATGGTCTGATTGGCATCATCCACCACGTCGAACACCTCCTCCCCACGCTGTGGAATGTCCTTCAGCACATGTGGATCTGCCAGCCGGGCCAGGCCGACCCACTGCGCCAGGCTCAAATGCTCCGCCCGCGCTGTGGCGGGAAATCCCAGCGACACCGCAACCTCCCCCCACCCCACGCCCAGATCCGGAAGCAGCTTGCGCAGCATTTTCCGCCGCTGGCTGAATCCCATGCGCAGCAGCCGGTCGAGGATGGCATCGTCAAAAACCGGCAGTTCCGTCCGGCAGCGCGGGGTCAGCAGCACCACCGCGGAATCCACCCTGGGCCGCGGCACAAAAATGTCAGGCGGCAGCGTGCGCAGCGCCGCCGCATTCCACCGCGCCTGCACGCGCAGGCTGAGCAGCCCGCGGTCCGGCGTGCCCGGCGCGGCGCACATGCGGTCCACCACCTCCTTCTGCAGAACAAAGACCGCGCGGTCCACCGGACTGGGATTTGTCAGGAAATGGCGGACGATCTCCGTGCCGCAGGAATACGGTAGTGCGCCGATGACTTTGAGCGGACGCAGCTTGAACAACGAACGGAGGTCGAAACGCACCGCATCCCCTTCGATAACACGCGCCTGCAGGCCTGCCGGTTCCTGGCGCAGCCTCGCCGCCAGCCGCGCATCCTTTTCCAGCAGCAGGGTCTCCCGCCCCTTCCCTGCCAGGTGTTCAGTCAGGGCGCCCAGGCCGGGTCCAATTTCCAACACGGCATCGTCAGGACCGATCTCCAGTTGGTCCACAATCCACGCCGCCACCCCGCGGTCCGTCAGGAAGTTCTGCCCCATGCCGCGGGTCGGTTCGACGCGGTGTTCACGCAAGGCATGGCGGATATCCTGACGACCGGTTGGCTGGGACATGGGGTGCTGCAAAATGGACGACTCACGATCACCGTAGCGGCATCCAGACACCGCCCAAGGACAAATTTTCCACCGGTCAGTTCGGCTTCCGTGCGGCAGAGCGCCGGTAATACCAGCGGTAGATGCCCTGTGGAGTGGCGATCCCGGCATGGAACAGCGCGAGCAGCAGCAGGTTTTGCGCCCGATTTTTCAAGCGTCCGCGCTGTTGAAATCGCCGCATCGACGTGCGCAGCGGCGGATCCAGAAGAAGGAAGCCGCCTCCGCGGCGCATGCGCCCGGACATCACCACGTCCTCCATGATGGGAATGTCAGGGTAGCCCCCGAGCCGTTCGAAGTGACTGCGGCGAAAGAACTGCGTCTGATCGCCATACACCGTTCCAAAGTCGGTTGACCAGCGCCGCACCAGCGAATCCGCCCAGGCCCAGCGCGGGTAATGCCACGGCAGATCCTTGAAAAAGGCCCCGCAACGAAAGGGCGGATGCGAACGCTGCACCGCCTGCCGCACCGCCGTCACATGGTCCGGCAGCAGCAAGGTGTCGCAATGATTGAATAGCAAAACCTCTCCCCGGGCCGCCGCGGCACCCGCATTGAGCTGCGGGCCGCGTCCGCCGCCCGCACAGCGCACCACCGGCACGGAAAATTCGCGAGCCACATCCCGGCAGGATTCATCCTCCGTGGCATCACAGACGACGATTTCCGCTCCGGATTTCCTGACATTCTCCAGTCGCACCAGACAGTGGCGCAGTTCCACCGCGTCGTTCAGACAGGGGATGATGATCGAAAGCGTCGGGTCCTCCGGCATGGGATCGGGTCAGAAAAACATGCCCGCCATCGCCGCACTCAACAGGGTGGCCAGCGTGCCGCCCAGCAAAGCCCTAACGCCAAAGCGCGCCAAAGTTTCCCTCTGACTGGGGGCAATGGTCGAAATGCCGCCGATCTGAATGCCAATACTGCCGATGTTCGCGAATCCGCAGAGGGCGAACTGCATCAGGAACACCGTTTTCGGCTGGAGGCTGTCTTTCATCTGGCCCAGTTGGTCATAGGAAATGAATTCGTTGAGCGCCAGCTTGGTGCCCAGCAGGCTGCCGGCCTTGAGCAGATCCTGACCGCCTTCCACTCCGGCGAGCCAGGCCAGCGGGGCAAACAGGGTGCCGAGGATGCTTTGCAGCGAAAGACCCTGGAACGCCCCGCCGCTCCACCGGGAAATGCAGGCGTTGAGCGACTCCCCGCCGAACGAAACGCCGCCGATGCCGCCGAGGAAATAATTGAGGAAGTGAACGAAGGCGACAAAGGCAATGAGCATGGCCCCCACGTTCAATGCCAGCTTCAGACCCTCAGTGGTTCCGCCGGCCATGGCATCGAAAAGGTTGGCCCCCATCCTGTCACGCGGCACGGTGAGGGATTCGTTCACCGCCTCGATTTCCGGCACCAGCAGTTTGGCCATGATGATGGCTGCCGGGGCATTCATGAGGCTGGCGCAGAGCAGATTGCGGGAAATTTCCAGCGCCCTGGCCTGGTCCCCGCCGCTGAGCATGCCAATGTAGGCGGCCATGACTCCGCCGGCAATGGTGGCAAGCCCGCCGATCATCAGCGTCATCATTTCCGACCGGGTCATCGTCGGCACATAGGGCTTGATGAGCAGGGCGGATTCCGTCTGTCCCAGAAACACCTCGCCCGCTGCCGCCAGGCTTTCCGCTCCGGACATGCGCATGAGCCGCTTCATGACCCAGGCGAAGGCAAAAACCATGCGCTGCAGCACACCCAGATAATACAGCACGGAGGTCAGGGCGGAGAAGAAGATGATGGTGGGCAGGACCCGGAAGGCGAAAATGTAAAACTGCGATCCAAAAAGCTTCTGCATCGCGGCATCATCAATGAAAGGTCCGAACAGCATCTGCGCGCCCTTGTCGGAGAACCGGGTGACGTCGGCAAAAAATCTGGCCACGGGATCGATGGCCAACTGCGTCCAGCTTCCGAACTTGAAGAACGCAGCGGCCAGCATCAGTTGGAGCACGAGTCCGCCCGCAATGGTACGCCAGTTGATCTGTCGCCGGTTCAGCGAAAACGCCCACGCAATGGCGATGAGCACAAAAATCCCAACAAGGCCGCGAATCATGGAATGGTGGATGACGGAAACATGGCAGTCTGCCGGTGCACTGGCTCAGAATCCAGTTAGGACGATTTTCCCCACGGCCCGCCCGCTCTCCAGATGGGCATGGGCTGCTGCGGCTTCGCGGAAGGAGAACTGCTGCGGGTCAATGATCGGCTGGAGCTTGCCGGCCTCCGCCAGGGCGGCGATCTGCCGGAGGATTTCGCCGTGGCGGGCCCGGCGGAGGTTGAACAGCATGGGAATGAGCATGAACACCACATGGAGGGAGAGCCCCTTGGCGTGCAGCGGCGAAAGGTCAGCCGTGGTCCGCGTGGAAATGCTGACCACCGTCCCGCAGACTGCCGCCGCCGCAAAAGACCCCGCCACATTGTCCCCCCCCACGGTGTCGAACACCAGATCGAAGCCCGCTCCGCCCGTGCATTCATCCACATATTCCTGGACCGATTTTTCGCGGTAAAAAACCGGCTCGGCCCCGCAGCGCCGCACCAGCGCCGCCTTTTCCGAAGTGGAAACGGTGGCAAACACGCGGGCTCCCCGGCTCACCGCAAGCTGCACGGCCATGTGCCCGACTCCGCCCGCCCCGCCATGCACCAGTGCGGTGCGGCCCGTCTGCAGGTCCGCACGGTCGAACAAACCTTCCCAGGACGTGATGCCCACGAGCGGCAGGGCGGCCGCTTCCGCAAAGGAAAGCGTTTGCGGTTTCCGCGCCACCAGCGCTGCATCTGCCACCAGCCATTCGGCCAGGGCTCCGCCGCAGCCCTTCACTCCGCTGGCGCAGCCGTAAACCTCATCGCCCACGGCAAAATCATTCACCCCTTCCCCCACTTCCTCCACCACCCCAGCCATGTCGCAGCCCAGCACGGTGGGAGGATCCGGTGCGATCGCCGCCAGCATCCCCCGGCGGATCTTGGCATCCACTGGATTCACGCTGGACGCCCGCACCCTCACCAGCAGGTGTCCGGGCCGGATGCCGGGCCGTGGAATTTCCGTTTCGCAAAGCACTTCCGGCCCGCCGAATTCGCGGAGAATCATCGCTTTCATGGTCGGTGACATGGCGGCCACACTAGGAAATCCCTCCAGTCCGCGCAAGCCGGGAGAATGGTGTCCCCTGCAAGACATGCAGCCGGTGCCCTGCCGCATTCACGCTGAGGGTCGATTGCTAGGATTTGCGGCCGCGGTTTTTCCACTGGCGTCCGAACACGGGGAGAAGATCCGCTTCAATCTTGGCGAAGGCGGAGTCCAGGCCGTGCTGCTGGAAGGTGAGGCCGATGGCGGCTTCGATGCGGGTGGGGTTTCCGAAGCAGCTGAGGAATTGGTTGCTGGTCATGGCGGCGAGCCTTTCCTGGTCCATGCCGCGGCCTTCCTGCAGGATTTTCTGACGGGAAAACAGGGAGAGCACGGCATCTCCCAGCCAGGCCAGTTCACGTTCTTCGGATGTGAGTTTCACGAATCTTCGGTCGCAGAGGCAATAGTGGACGGTTGCGGGGCGGATTCCTCGAAGGCTCCAAAGCGGCGGAATTTTTCATAGCGGCGCTGCAGCAACTCGTCCGCGGGCATTTTGCCGAGTGCGATGAGATTGTGCATGACCGCGGATTTGAGATTCTGGGCGGCGGTCTGGTGGTCGTGATGGGCTCCGCCAACAGGTTCGGAAACGACTTCATCGACAATCTGGAGGCGCTGAAGGTCGGAGGCCGTGATTTTGAGGGCTTCGGCGGCTTCCGGGGCGTGCTGGCGGTGCTTCCAAAGAATGGCGGCGCAGCCTTCGGGGCTGATGACCGAGTAGTAGGCATTTTCCATCATCAGGACGCGGTCTGCCACCCCGATACCCAGTGCTCCGCCCGAGCCGCCTTCGCCCAGGATGACGGCGACGATGGGGGTGCGCAGGCTCATCATTTCCCGGAGGTTGAATGCGATGGCCTCGGCGATGTTGCGTTCCTCCGCGCCGATGCCGGGGTAGGCGCCGGGAGTGTCAATGAGCGCGACGATGGGCAGGCTGAATTTTTCCGCGAGCCGCATGAGCCGCAGGGCCTTGCGGTAGCCCTCCGGGTGGGCGCAGCCGAAATTGCGCAGGATGTTGTCCTTGGTGTCGCGGCCTTTCTGATGGCCGATGATGACGCAGCGGATGCCCGCGATGGTGGCAAAGCCGCAGGGCATGGCACGGTCGTCTCCGAAATGCCGGTCGCCGTGGATTTCCACCCAGTCGGTGCAGCAGCGGGTGACGTAGTCGAGCATGTAGGGCCGGGCGGGATGCCGGGCGATCTGGACGCGCTGCCAAGCGGAAAGACCGCGGTAAATTTCCTCGCGGGTTTGGCGGATTTTTTCCTGCATGGAGGCGATCTCCCCGCTGACGTCGATGTCCTGGGAGGCGGAGCGCCACTGCAGGCTCTCCAGTTGCTTTTCCAATTCGATGATGGGTTTTTCGAACTCCAGGGGCTGCAGTTTCATGGATGCGGGAAAAGTCGGGAAATGCGGCGGGAGCGTTGCAGCGGGGGGGGGGCTGAATCGGGAAAGAGGTGTTCAGCGCTGGATGAATTTCACGGGAGTATTGAGGCGCACAATGGTGGAAAGTTCCTCAATGTCAGCCTCGTCCAGATAAATGCCGTTGGGCGTTCCGTCATCCTTTTTCTTCGGAGCGGCGCAGAAGATCACGCCGGGGCGGCCGGGCTTGGAAACCGTCTGCAGCCACTTGCGTGCGGAGGTGTAGTGTGGGTCGAAGTCCCGCACGGCCTTGCCGGCGATGAAGGCGGGCTTGGTGCCGATGTAGGTGGCGCTGGGCAGCTTGCTGGTACCAAGGTTGAACTCGACGATGGAGTAGTCCTTGAAGAATTCGCCCTTCTGCAACAGCGTCAGGGTCTGGCGCGATACCCGGACTTCGATTTCAAAATCCAATGGGAAAAGGATGAGGTGGTCGCCGGGATGGATGACCGTACCGCTGAGGTTGTTGATGCGGCGGATGAACGGAATGGTGGTGCGGTTTTTTTTTGCGATAGGATCCAGTCCCGGTTCGCGCGGCCCCACGGTGTATTCCAGTTTTCCCGGCATGGGAGCACGGGAAAACAGCCGGTCCAGGTTCATTTCGCCCAGCACGCGGCGGGAATCGTCAAAGAATTCGGAATCCGGGTAAATGCGGGTCACCATGCGCAGCTTTTCCCTGGCTGCCTCCAGGTCATTGTGGCGGATGAGTTCCATGCCCTGGGCGTAAACGGCCCTGCCCGGGTCCGCCTTGCCTGCCTTGGCCGCCAGAACGGCGTTCAGTTCCTTGCTGGTGGCGGCGTCCGGCTTGAAGATTTTTTCCCAGAAATACAAGGCACCCACCACCGTTCCCCCCAGCACGCCGAGGGCCAGGATGGCTGCGAGAATTTTCAACTGAGCGCGGAGCATGGGGAACGAACGGCACAGTTGCCGCCGGTTTTTGTCGAGTCAAACACCGCCTGCATGTTTCGGTTCGGAACCGGCGCCAGGAGACCCGGAGTTCCCCGGTTCACCTGCCTCCGGAGAGCTAGGAAAGGCGGTCGCGGTAGTCCTCGTAACGGAACCGCCGCACCACGTTCAATTCCCGTGTGTCAGGGTCCCATGTGCAGAGCGCCGGATGTTTGACTCCATTGAAAAAGGTGGTCTTGACCATGGTGTAGTGCGCCATGTCTTCGAAGACGAGCCGCTGCCCGATTTCCAATGGCGCAGCGAATGAATAGTCGCCGATGACATCGCCGGCCAGGCATGTCAGGCCGCCCAGGCGGGCGGTGGAAGCCAGTGTTCCCGGCAGTCCGGCACCGCGAATCTCCGGACGGTAGGGCATTTCCAGAGTGTCGGGCATGTGGGCGGAGGCGGAAACATCGACAATGGCAATGTCCAGCGCATTCCAGGTCAGGTCCACAACCGAGCCGATGAGCACCCCGGTGCCAAGGGCAATGGCTTCACCCGGTTCCAGATACACCTCCACACCCCACTGTTCCCGGGCAGTCCTAACCAGCCGGATCAGGCGTTCGCGGTCGTAGTCCGCCCGCGTGATGTGGTGGCCGCCGCCCATATTGAGCCATTTCAGGCGCGGCATGAATTTGCCGAACCGTGCGCTGAAGGCTTCCAGAGTCTGTTCCAGGGCATCGGAGTTCTGTTCGCAGAGGGTGTGAAAATGGAGCCCGTCGAGCCCGGCGATGTCGTCCTCCGTGATGCCGGATGCGATCTGCCCAAGGCGGCTGCCCGCCACGCAGGGATCATACAGCGGCACGTTTCCGGTGGAGCATTCCGGATTGACCCGGATGCTGCACTCGATCTCCCGTCCGCAGGATTTCACCCGGCGGCGAAACCGCCGCCACTGGGCCGCGGAGTTGAAGCTGATCTTGTCGGCCAGAGGCAGGGTTTCCTCCAGGTCGTCGTCGGTGAACGCCGGGGCATACACATGGACCTCCCGGTCAAATTTCTCCCGCCCCAGTCTGGCCTCCCACGGGCCGCTGGCGCACACGCCGGCCAGCGATTCGCGGACCAATGGAAACGTGCTCCACATGGCGAATCCCTTCAGGGCGAGGAGGATCTTTGCGCCGCTGCGTTCCTGCACGTCGCGCAGCACTGCCAGATTGCGCCGCAAACAGCCCAGATCGACCACAAACGAAGGGCTGGGCACAAGAGAGAGATCAAGCTCGGAACAGGGAAGCGGACGGGACATGGCCCGGCCACCTTTCCGGAAATCCGCCGGGTGTCAACGCCGGCATGGCTCGGCGTGCATTCCGCTTGCCAGGCCGTTGGAGGGCCGCTCCCTTTGCGTTTTTCCGTGTCCTCCGGCTTCATTCCCGTTGAAAACAACCGCGGCATTTTTCTGCCGCAGGCCGGAGTGTGGCTGGACCCGCAAACCGCCCGGCCCCTGGCGATCGTGACTCACGGGCATTCCGACCATGTGGCCCCGCACGGAACCACCACGGCCACCCCGGGTACGGCGGCCATCCTCCAGCAGCGTTATCCCAGAAAACGCGCCGCCTACGATGTCCGCCCCTATCATGCACCGTGGGAACAGCAGGGCCACCGCATCGAACTGCTCCCCGCCGGACACATCCTCGGCTCGGCGATGGTGCATGTGACCCGGCTCTCAGATGGCGCTTCGCTCCTCTATACCGGCGATTTCAAACTGCGCGCCAGTCCTGCGGCTGAGCCCGCCGCTCCGCAGACGGCAGACACGCTCATCATGGAATGCACCTTTGGGCGGCCAGGCTACGTCTTTCCCCCGCGCGAGGAAATCCGGCAACAGGTGCTCCACTGGTGCCGATGCCAGTTGGACGATGGAAGAACCCCGGTTCTGCTGGGCTATGCCCTGGGCAAGGCTCAGGAAATATTGCGCCTGTTCGATGGTGCCGACTTCCCACTGGCGGTGCATCCGGGCATTGCCGCGATGTGTCAGGTGTACGAAACCCTCGGCCTGACATTTCCGCCGTTCCATACGGTCACTGCTGAAAACGCGATGGTGCTCGCACCGGGACGGGTGCTGGTCATGCCGCCCAATGCCGTCCGCGGCCCCATCCTTGCTGGCATCCGAGGGACCGCCACCGCCATGCTCAGCGGCTGGGCACTGCCATCCGGCGCCAGGTTCCGATTCCGGGTGGATGCGGCATTTCCTCTCTCTGACCACGCCGACTTCCCGGAACTGCTGCAGTTGGTCGAACGCGTGCAACCGGGGCGCATCCTGACCACGCACGGATTTTGTCGGGATTTCGCCGCCACACTCCGCCGCCGTCGGTGGAATGCCTGGTGCCTCAAGGGCGAGGACCAGTTGGAATTTGACTTCCTGACCGCGGAGGGATGAGGCAGGCGTCGGGGACTGAATGAAAAAACGGCCGCCTGCGCAATGCAGACGGCCGTTTTTGAAAAGCGACCGGTTTGGGGGCCGGTTCGAGCGGGGAAGCTTACTTCGCCACCTTGGCGGTGTGGGCGCCGTGGCCTTTGAAAATTCGGGTGGGCGCAAATTCACCGAGTTTGTGGCCGACCATGTTTTCGGTCACGTAAACGCTGGCGAAATCCTTTCCATTGTGGACGAGGAACGTGTGTCCGACAAAATCCGGAGTGATCATGGACCGGCGTGACCAGGTTTTAATCGGACGCTTTTGCTCGGCTTCGTTGAGCTTGTCGATTTTCAGGAGCAGCTTCTGCTCCACAAACGGGCCTTTTTTCAGGGAACGTGGCATGGGAATAAATGGTAGGAAGTGGCGATCTCAGGACAGGGACCTAGCCGGACTTTTTGGCATTGCGGCGCTGCACGATGAATTTGTCCGTCTTGTGGTATTTCTTGCGGGTTTTCTGTCCCTTGGCGTGCCCCCATGGGCTCTTGAGGTGCTTGCGTCCGCCGCCGGATTTGGAGCGTCCTTCACCACCGCCGTTGGGGTGGTCGATCGGGTTCATGGTCATGCCGCGGACGGTCGGGCGCACGCCGAGCCAGCGGGTGCGTCCGGCTTTGCCGGAAATGACATTCATGTGCTCGCTGTTCCCCACCGTGCCGACGGTGGCGTAACAATCGGCATGGATTTTCCGGATTTCACCAGATGGCATCTTCACCAGCGCGTAGTTGCCTTCACGGTTGTTGAGCATGACCGACTGTCCAGCGGAACGTGCAATGCGTCCTCCGCGGCCCGGAATCAGTTCCACGTTGTGAATCGCCGTGCCGAGCGGAATCACGCGCAGTGGCAGCGCATTGCCAACCTCGGGGGCGGCTTTCTCTCCGGAGACCACCTTGGCGCCCACCTTCAAGCCGGTCGGGGCCAGGATGTAGGATTTGGTGCCGTCAGCATATTCCAGCAGGGCAATGCGGGCGGAGCGGTTTGGATCATACTCGATGCCCACCACGCTGGCAGCACAGTCGCGCTTGGTGCGCTTGAAATCGACGATCCGGTATTTTTTCTTGTGCCCGCCGCCGATGTGGCGGCAGGTGATGATCCCCTGGTTGTTCCGTCCGCCGGAACGCTTTTTCGTGGCCAGCAGGGACTTTTCCGGAGTGGATTTGGTGATTTCGTCAAATCCAGGCCACTGTTTGTAGCGGTTGGCCGGAGTGAACGGGCGAAAGGTTTTCAGTGCCATGATTCGATTCCTGGTTCAGGTTTGTTGTTCCTGGTGGTTGAAGAATTGCGCGTCAAAACTAGACGAGATCGATCCTTTCTCCGGCCTTGAGCTTCACGATGGCCTTCTTCCAATGGGCGGTGCGTCCGAAGTCAGCACGGCGCTGGCGGCGCTTTTTGCCGGCATAGTGCATGGTCCGCACGCTCACCACTTTCTTGCCGAAAATCTGCTGCACGGCCTGCTTGATTTCCAATTTGTTAGCCTTGGGATCGACTTCGAAGACGAATTCATTGTTCGTCTCTCCGAGCAGGGTGGCTTTTTCGCTCAGACGAATGGTATTAATGACGCGGAAAATGTCTTTCATGGCGCGAGGGATGCGGGCGGAAGGTTAGGCGGCAGTGCGGCGGGCCAGCGTGTCGAAGGCGTCGCTCGTGAGGATGATCTTGTCGAAATAGAGCAGGTGCTCGGCGTTCAGCTCCGCTGCAGTCATCAGCAGGGCCTTGCCGTAGTTGCGGGCTGCGAGGTAGGTTTTTTCATCGAACGCCGCGGCGACGATGACCACCTTGCGGGCGTCTGTCAGGGCGGTGAGGGCTTTGATGAAGCTGCGGGTCTTCCCGTCGGTCACAGCGAAGGACCCGGTGGACAGGACATCTCCCGCCTTGATCCGCTCGCTCAGCGCCTTGCGGAAGGCCAGCTTTTTGGTCTTCCTGGAAATGTGCTTGGAGTAGTCGCGCGGACGCGGGCCGAAAACCACGCCGCCGCCCACAAAAATCGGGGCGCGCTTGTCGCCGTGACGGGCGTTGCCGGTGCCTTTCTGGCGGTAGATTTTCTTGTTGTTGCCGGCGACTTCGCCGCGGAGCTTGGTGCAGGCAGTGCCGGTGCGGCGGTTGGCCCGCATGGCGACCACGGCATCGTGGACGGCCTGGGTGCCGCGGTTGGTTTCCACAAGGGTGAATTTCGCCTCCTTGGCGGCGTCGATGGTGAGAACGTGAGCTGACATTTGGTGTGGTCCTTTTCGTTAAGGATGCAGGTTCTGTTGGCGTGGCGGTCCGGCGTTATTTCTTCTTGCCAGCCTTGGTGGACTTCTCGGCCGCCGCCTGGCGGGCGGCAATCTTTGCGGCCTCCTCCTGGGGGGACCCCTTCTTTTTGGCCGGGCGAATGATGACGAACGTGCCCTTGGCTCCCGGAATGCTGCCGCTGACCAGCAGCACGCCGTCCTGTTCACGCCGGGCAACCACTCGGAGGTTTTGGATCGTCTTTTGGTCCTGGCCCATGTGGCCGGGCATTTTCTGATTTTTCCAGACGCGGCCGGGTGTCAAACGGCAGCCAATGGCTCCCGTTCGGCGGTGCATCATCTGACCGTGCGTCTGGCGCTGACCTTTGAAATTATGGCGGCGCACCGCACCTTGGAAGCCCTTGCCTTTGGAGATGCCGATGACATCGATCCACTGGCCGTCCTCAAAGAAAGTCACCCCGAGCTTTGCATCCGCGGCAGGAAGCTGGGAGTCGTTTTCAAGCCGGAATTCCCGGACGAAATACTTCGGTTTCGCTCCGGCTTTCTTGAAATGTCCCTGCTGCGCCTTGTTTACGCGGCTTTCCTTTTTGTCGCCTGCGCCCACCTGCACGGCGGTGTAGCCGTCGGTTTCCTTCCGTTTGATCTGAAGGATTTCATTGTCGCTGACGTCCACGGCCGTTACGGCGATGGCGCGTCCATTGGCGTCGTAAACGTGGGTCATGCCCAGCTTCTTTCCGAGTAGTCCGGTGCCGATCATGGTCTCTGGTTCTGTTGGTGGTTTCTGGTTGGGTCCAGCATCGCGAGGGAAAGGTGTCGGAGCGGCTGGAAAGGGATGGTGACGGTTGGGTCTGCGTCTTAAATCTTGATGGTGATGTCCACGCCTGCGGGGAGGTTGAGTTTCTTCAACTCATCGACGGTGCGGGCGGTCGGGTCCACGATGTCCAGCAGGCGCTTGTGGGTGCGCTGCTCGAACTGGTCGGCGCTCTTTTTGTCCACGTGGGGAGAGCGGTTCACCGTACGCTTCCAGATGTGGGTGGGAAGCGGAATCGGCCCTGCCACCTTGGCTCCGGTGCGTTTGGCGGTATCGACAATTTCCAGAACCGATTTGTCCAGCACGCGGTGGTCGTAGGCGCGGAGGCGGATGCGGATTCGCTGATTTTGCATGGCTGTTCTTGAAGGGTGAAGGATGACAGAAAGGTTTCGGTGCGGGTGGCGGGTGCCACCCCGGAGTTCCCGCCTGGAGGCGCAAAAGATTCAACGGGACGCCGATGCCGAAATACCCAATCTGTCAAAGAACAGGTGGCGCATCGCCAATTACGCAGCCTCTTTTCCGGAGCCGCTCCCGATAAATCCTTTGCAAACCGGGCAGCCGCCAAAGGAGGCAAACTGCCCCCGGTCCAAGAAGGAGCGCGGAGTATATGGAGCCGACTGCGCTGCGCAAGCGCTTTTTGGGATTTTTTGCTGAAACCCGCCGTTTGTTGATTCTGCAGGTGCAACCCCTTCAGCGCCGACGGCGCAGGACGAGCAGACCTGCCAGTGCGAAACCGGCCATCGCGGTGGTTGCGGGTTCCGGAACGGCGAGCGCCGCTACCCCGCTGGTGCGGGCCTGGTTGATCTGCGTCGGGGAGAGCACCTCATTGAAAATGGCGAAATCATCCAACTGTCCCCCCGGCCAGAACGCAGAGAAGGAGGTCGCTCCGATCTCAAAATTCTGGATTGACCCCCATGGCAGCGCTGCCTGGGTAAGACCCGTTCCGCTGATCGTGGCCACCCCGTCCTTGTAAACTTCCATGAGCCCCGTGTCTCCATTGTAGGTGAAGGCGTAGTGGTGCAAGGCGTCGGCCACCGTTCCCAAATCCCCAACCACGCGATTATAACTGCCACCATGCGCTGCGTCCCAGTAGGTGTTGCCATTATACCACTCCAGATGCGTTGAGAAGATGCGCGGTTCGGCTCCCGAATTGCTTCCACTGATCCAGAACGGGGACTCGCCGATGTTCTCCGCGTTGGGTTTGATCCAGGCGAGAATGGTGACTTTGTTGCCGGTGGTGGCATTGATTCCCGCGAGCGAACCACTGGAACCAGTGCGGGCGAGCAGGGTGGCGCCGGGGCTGACCTGGATACTCCCGCCAAACGCACCCGTACCCAGCCAAGTGGGACTGCCTTGCATAAAATTCCCGTTGCCCGAGGCATCGTTCGCAACATTCCCCGTACCTTCATCCAGCGGATACCATGCCACGAGGGAGGCTGGAGCGGAGGCGCAAGCAATTGCGGACGCCAAGGCGAGGAAGAGACGGAGTTTCATGTCAATGGGTCGTTTCAAGTGATGATTGCGGGTCTTATAACAGAATTCTCTCAGGCGGGAAGGGAAATGTTGCGAAAATCACGCCCCCACTGCCCCCCAGCGGTGAAAACAGGTTCTCCGGGCGATTCAAAAAAACCGCGCAAATTTCCGCAATTCATGCGCAGCACGATTGGGCAATCCCTCTACGATCCACCATCACTCGCACCGTGGATTTCAGGCCACGCCGGAGCGTCCGTCATGGAAGTGTTGATTTTAACCGTTTTTCTGAGTCTCTGTCTCGCTGCCTGGTTCGCCGTCGCCTTTGTGCGGCAGGCTACGAAGCCGCATGCAGGCGCTTGGGAACGCGAGGCGCTGCTGCCATTTCAGGACGATCCGGCAGTCCGTCCGACGCCGCCTTCGGTGACTGCGAAAATTGACCCATGAACGCTCAAAAAATCACGATTGCCTACGACGACCGAACCGTCCGCCGATTTTTCAACGCCACCCTGTTCTGGGGAGCGGTGGGGATGCTGGTCGGGGTGTTCATTGCCCTTCAGTTGAATTTTCACCAGTTGAACCTGGGGGAATGGCTGACGTTCGGGAGGCTGCGTCCGCTTCACACCAATGCCGTGGTGTTTGCCTTTGTGGGCAACATGATGTTCGCGGGGATCTATTATTCGACCCAGCGGCTCTGCAAGGCGCGGATGGCTTCAGACCTGCTTTCCAGCATCCATTTCTGGGGCTGGCAGTTCATCATCGTGTGCGCCGCGGTGACCCTCCCGCTGGGCCTGACCCGGGGCAAGGAATACGCGGAACTCATCTGGCCCATCAACATCATGGTGGCGGTGGTCTGGCTGGTCTTCGCCGCAAATTTCTTTCTGACGTTGAAGCGCCGCCATGAGCCCAGCCTTTATGTAGCCCTGTGGTTCTACATCGCCACGATCATCACGGTCACCATGCTCTATGTGGTGAACCACCTGCAAATTCCCACCAGCCTCACCCACAGCTATCCGATCTTTGCGGGGGTGCAGGACGCGCTGGTGCAGTGGTGGTATGGGCACAATGCGGTCGCCTTCTTCCTGACGACGCCCATTCTGGGCATCATGTATTACTTCCTGCCGAAGGCGGCAGGACGTCCGGTCTATTCCTACCAGCTTTCCATCGTCCACTTCTGGTCGCTGGTGTTCCTCTACATCTGGGCGGGGCCGCACCACCTGCTGAACACCTCGCTGCCATTCTGGCTGCAGTCCCTGGGCATGCTTTTCAGCCTCATGCTGTGGGCACCCAGCTGGGGGGGCATGCTCAACGGCCTGCTGACCCTGCGCGGGGCCTGGGACAAACTGCGCACCGATCCGGTCATCAAGTTTTTTGTGGCTGGCGTCACCTTTTACGGAATGGCCACGTTTGAGGGACCGCTGCTTTCCATCCGGGCAGTCAATGCGGTGAGCCACTACACGGACTGGACCATCGGCCACGTCCACTGCGGTGCGCTCGGCTGGAACGGCTTTATGGCTGCGGGCATGCTCTACTGGATGGTGCCGCGGCTCTGGAAAACCCGGCTGCGCAGCGAGGGGCTGGCCAACATGCATTTCTGGATCAGCCTCACCGGCATTCTCATTTACGTGGCCGCCATGTGGATCGCCGGGATTACCCAGGAGTTGTCGCTCAGCGAAATCACTGCCCAGGGCACCCTGAAAAACGAGTTCCTCAAAACCCTGCAGGACATTCACATCCTCTATCTTTTCCGCGCCATCGGCGGAGCCATGTATCTGGCCGGATGGCTCCTGCTCATCATCAACGTGATTCTTTCCGTGAAGGGACGCGAGGTGCAGGACGGCTCGGTGGAAGTCGTGGTGGATAAAAATAACCCGGAAATGGAGCGCATGAATCCCGTGGGCGGCATCATTTCAGAGCCGGTGATATTCTGCCTCGTCGGTCTCTTCGGCTTTTGTCTCTGGTTTCTGATGCGCGACCAGGGTTTGTGGGCGTATGCGGGGCTGGTCCTGGGTCTGGTCACCACCTGGCGCGGCGTCGTGCTCTTCAAGAAAAACATGATCGGCTGGAACACCTGGCATGAGAAACTGCTGCACAACTGGGCGCCGTTCTCCATCCTGGTTTTCGTGGCCGCCGCCGTCGGCGGGGCGGTGCAGATCATCCCCAACGTGCTGCAGAGCCGTCCCAAATATGTGACCGACCACCTGCAAAAACTCTACACTCCGCTGGAACTCGCCGGCCGCGACCTCTACGTCAACGAAGGCTGCTACAACTGCCACAGTCAGATGATCCGCACCCTCAAGCCGGACATTCTCCGCTACGGCGAAGCCTCCCGGCTCGGCGAGTCCATTTACGATCACCCCTACCAGTGGGGCAGCAAGCGATCCGGTCCGGACCTCGCCCGCGAAGGCGGCAAGCGCGACAACCTCTGGCATTACAAACACCTGATGGACCCGCGGGAGCTTTCCGAAGGGTCGATCATGCCCGCCTATCCACACCTCAAGGAAAGGAAAACCGACATCGCGGCATTGCCGAAAAAAATCGCCGTGCAGCGGATGCTCAATGTGCCCTATCCGGCCATGACCAATGACGAGATCATGCAAAATGCCCTGGAACAGGGCAAAAAAATCTCCGATGAACTGAAAGGCAAGGGCTACGATGTCTCCGAGGAAAGCAAAATGGTCGCCCTCATCGCCTATCTGCAGAAGCTCGGTGCCTCTGAGGAGCCAAAAAAACCTGCCGGCGAACCCGAAGCCCTGACCCAGGCCTCTGCAAAATGATTTCCCGGAGCCATTGCAGAACCCGTGCCTTCGCGCTCCGACACCCACTGCCCCACTCAGCATGTTCCGCCAACTCATTCCCGAAACATGGAGCGGCCTCGTTCCCATTCTTTCCCTCGCTCTCACGCTGGGGATTTTCCTCTACTTCATCGTGCGAGCCATCGTGATGAAGCGGCCGGAAGCCGACCGCCTGGCCCGGCTGCCGTTGGACAACGATTCCGAAACTCAATCCACCGATTCCCTGCGCCATGAGTGATCCTTCGTCCCCATCCAAACCCGCACGGCCGGCGAGCGGCCCAGCGGTGCGCCCGCATACCTACGACGGCATCGAGGAATTTGACCAAAAGCTGCCCAACTGGTGGCTTTTCACCCTCTACATCGCCATCGCCTTTTCGTTGGTTTACTGGTTTTGGAACTTCCAAATCCAAATGCCCAGCAAGGCCTACATCGACGACTACACGTCATCCTCCAAGGAAGTCGCCGTGGTCAAGGAACTGGAAAAGAAAAGCACCGAGGCAGCCACCGCCGGCCTGGATGACGCCGCCCTTTGGGCGCAGGCTCAGGATCCCGCCGTGGTGGAGGCAGGCAAGGCAGTCTATGGAAAAATCTGCTTTTCGTGCCACGGGTTTTCCCTGGATGCGCAGCAGCGGCTCCCGGACGGCACGGCGGTGAATGATCCGGCGACGGGCAAGCCGCTGGCGCTTCCAGGCCTGTCGCTGGTGGATGCCGAGTGGAAATACGGTTCCAAGCCGCTGGACATGATCAAAACCGTGACCACCGGCACGCCGAATCCTGCGGAGAATCTGGCCAAAGGCCAGCAGGTCATGCCGCCCAAAGGCGGCCTGCAGCTCCTGCCGGAGGAAATCAAAAATGTTGTGGTATTTCTCCTCAGCCACCTGAAGCAGGCGCCGGACAACTGCGCCGTGCCGAAAGGTTAGTCTCTACTGTATTGCCGGAGGCCGCCATTCTGCGGAAAGCCTCCGGTGAAGCCAGCGACGCGGACTTTTTCGCTCCGCCCCCATCCGCCGATCCCATGCCACTCCCCCCTCCCCATGGCAGCACGTCCCAAATCCCCGAATGTTGACAGTGTCACCACCATCAACCCGGATGGTTCGCACTATTTTCTGCACCCGTCGGATGCCCGCGGAAGATTCACCCTGTGGCGGCGTGTGTTTGCGGTGGTGCTGCTGGCCGTTTACATTCTGCTCCCGTGGATCCAGATCAACGGACACCCCGCGGTCTTCCTCGACACCGCCAACCGCAAATTTCACCTCTTCGGGCTTACGTTTCTCGCCCAGGACCTCTGGCTGGGATTTTTCTTCATCACCGGAGCGGGCTTTTCCCTGTTCTACATTACCTCGCTGTTTGGCAGGCTCTGGTGCGGCTGGGCGTGTCCCTACACCATTTTCCTGGAACATGTGTTCCGGCGCATCGAACGCATCATCGAAGGGGACGGTCCGAAGCGCCGCCAGCTCGACAAGGCACCGTGGACCATCGGAAAAATCTTCCGCAGGGTTCTCAAGCACACCCTCTATCTGCTCGCCGCAGCCGCCATCACCCACATTTTTCTCTCCTACTTCGTTTCCCTTCCCAAACTTTGGAACTGGATGCAGGGGAAGCCCCGGGAACACTGGCTGGCATTCAGCATCATCCTTTTCCTGACAGGCGTGCTGTATTTCTGTTTTGCGTGGTTCCGGGAACAGTTCTGCATCATGCTGTGCCCCTACGGACGGATCCAGAGCGCCCTGACCGACGACAACACCCTGGTGGTTGGCTACGATGAAAAACGGGGCGAACCCCGCGGCAAAGCCGGCACGGAGGGGGCTGGCGACTGCGTCAACTGCATCAAATGCGTGCAGGTTTGCCCCACCGGCATCGACATCCGTGACGGTCTCCAGTTGGAATGCATCGGATGCGCGGCCTGCATCGACGCCTGCGACGATGTCATGGACCGGCTGCAGCGGAAGCGCGGCCTCATTCGCTATGATTCCTTCAACGGTCTGAAGGGGGAGAAAACGCAATGGATGCGCCCCCGCATCATCGTGTACACCGTGGTGATGCTGGCCGGTGCCCTCGGCCTGCTCATTGCCCTGCACACCGTCAAGCCGCTCTCCACCAATCTTACCCGGATGGCAGGGCTGCCGTATTTCGTCAATGCCACCGGAGTGCGCAACAACTTCCAGATCTATGTGACCAACAAGCAGCAGGAGCCGCGGACCATCACCCTGACACTGGAAGGCGCTCCGCCAGGCACCCAGCTCATCGGGCCGCAGCCGAACACGAAACTGGGGCCGCTGGAGGAGCAGAAACTGGTGGCAATCGTGGACGTTCCCCGCGCCGCCTACAAGGGGCCGCAGCCCATGAAAATCCGCATTGCCAGCGAGCCGGGAGACGTCGTTGTTGAACTGCCGTTTCAGTTTTCCGGACCGGATGCCAAGGCTCTGGAAAATGCCAAGTGATCCTCCTGCGATGAAAACACCTGAAAACAACCGTCGCGCCACCTCCGCCCAATGCGGCGCTGCGTCCGCCCCGGCAACTCCCGCGGCGCTTGGCGGAGGGTGGCTGGCGCGTCGTCCGTGGCTGTGGATTGTCGCGGCGTTTGTGGTTCTGTTCAGCGCTTGGACCGTGTTCATCATCGTGGCGCTCAAACACCAGCCGGAAACGGTGCCGCTGGTCGACGCTCATGACCGACCTGGCGATTAACACCACGGCGGCGGCTTTTCTAGTCGGCGTCATCACCAGCCTGCACTGCGCCGGCATGTGCGGGCCGCTGGTCTGCGCGGCGCTGCCCCGACCATCGCCATCCTATCATTTTGGCCGGCTTGCTGCCTACGGCGCGGTCGGCGCCAGTTGCGGAGCCTTGGGCGAGCTGCCGCTCAAGGCCGCCATGCGCTCCCCCCTGGCGGTGCTTCCCTGGGTGCTGGTGGTTTTCATGGTTATCGTGGCGCTCGGCTTCAAACCCAAAATACCGCGTCCGCTGTTTTTGCGGAAATGGTATGCGCGGCGGGTGCTGGGATCCTCGTTTGTCACCAAAGGCCTGGTGCTGGGTCTGCTTACGCCGCTGCTGCCCTGCGGTCCGCTCTACCTGCTGTTCGGAGCCTGCCTGGTTTCGGGGTCCGCCGCGGCGGGGCTGGAATTCGCCGTGGCCTTTGCCCTGGGCACCATTCCCTTGCTCTGGCTGACGCACCGCTCCATGGGCCTGCTGTCCCGAAAGATTTCACCCCAGCGCCTGCTGCAAATCCAGCGGTCGCTGGCGCTGGTGGCTGCGGTCATCATGGCCTGGCGCCTGCGCGGCACTTTGGGCATCGGCGCTCCAGAGGAACCACCCTGTCCGCTTTGCGCCGAATGAATGCCTCCGCTGCCGCGGCCGGTTTTTCCGCCGGGGAAACCCAGACCATCGATTGCCTCCACTGCGGCACTCCTTTTGAGCCCGAGCATCTGGAACAGAAATACTGCTGTGCCGGCTGTTCCTTCGTGCACGACCTCATCGCCGCCAGCGGCCTCGACCGGTTTTACGAACTCAAAGGCGGCGAGCGCATCCTGCCTGCAGGCAGCGCCGTGTTGGTGAAACCGGACGCCGCCTGGGCGGAGGAGGCGCAGGCGCAGGCCGAAACCGCCGCTGGAACGGGCCTTGCCGAACTGAAGCTCGACCTCCAGGGGGTTTCGTGCATCGGCTGCGTCTGGCTCATTGATGCCCTCTTTCAGCAACGCTCCGGCGCCGCCCGCATTTTCACCGATCCCACGCGGGGGGAAGCCACCTTGTCGTGGATTCCCGGAACGTTCCAGCTGGCGGAATTTGTGCAGCAGATCGGCCAGTTCGGCTACCGGCTGGCACCGGCTTCTTCCAGAGAGCAGCCCAGCGGTGCAAGCGGCCTGCGGCTCGGCCTGTGCGGTGCGCTCATGCTCAATGCCATGGCGTTTACCCTGCCCCGTTATCTGGGAATGGAAAAATCCTTTCCCCTCGCCGGCATCTTCGAACTCATCGCCGCATTTTCCGCCACGCTGAGCCTGCTCGCTGGAGGATCCTACTTCATCCACCGGGCCTGGTCCGCGCTGCGCGCGGGGCGTCTGCACCTCGACGTTCCCATCGCGGGAGGCATCCTCGCAGCCTGGGGCGGATCGCTCGTCGGCTGGCTCACCAACACTTCCAGTCTGCTCTATTTCGATTTCGTCGCCACGTTTATCTTTCTCATGCTGTTAGGCAGGCGACTACAGGAGGTGTCGGTTTCCCGAAATCGCAGCCGCATTTTGCGAGCTGATCCGCTGCTGCAAAATCTGCGCGTCCTGCAGGACGGCACCTGGGCCCGGCTGCCGGTCGAACAACTGGGACCGGGTGCGGAATTTGCCGTGCCTTCAGGCGGCGTGGTGCCGGTAACGGCGGAATTGCAGGAAGACACCGCCAGCCTGAGCCTGGAATGGATCAATGGAGAAGCGGAACCGCGCACCTGGCACCGGGGCAGCCACGTTCCTGCCGGTGCGGTGAATCTTGCTGCGCAGGAAGTTCGATTCAGGGCGCGGGAGGACTGGAAGGATTCCCTCCTGCAGCGCCTGAGCGCGCCAGCCAGCGTCAGGGACGATCCTGCGGCCCGCTGGCTGGACCGGGTGCTGCGCATTTACCTGCTCGTGGTCCTGACCGTGGCGATGCTGGGCGGCGCGGGCTGGCTGGTCTTTGCCGGTGAATGGACCCTCAGCCTGCAGGTGACCATTTCCGTGCTGGTGGTTTCCTGTCCCTGCGCCCTGGGCGTGGCCGTTCCCATGGCGCATGAACTAGCCGTCGCCCGCCTGCGGCAACAAGGGCTGTTCGTCCGCAGACCCGACATCTGGGGGCGGCTCCAACGGGTCCGCTGTCTGGTCTTCGACAAAACCGGCACGCTCACGCTCGATGCCCCGGAGCTTAAAAATCCCCATGCCCTGGAAATGCTAGGCAACGGCGCGCGGCAGATGCTCTCCCAAATGACGCTGGAAAGCCGCCATCCCGTCTCCGCGGCGCTCCGGGAGGCATTGGCCGCCAACAAATGGTTAGGCAATCACGGTGCGCTGTCCGTCGTGGAAACTCCCGGCTTGGGACTGGCCTGCACCGACGCGGCTGGACACCGTTGGGAACTGCGCCGTCCCGACTCCGCCGAAGCCGGCGAGGCCATCTTTGCCTGCAACGGACGCACGCTGGCGGCCTTCGAATTCGAGGAACAGATCCGTCCCGACGCCCGGCGGGAATTGAACGCATTCAAAGCCCGCGGCTTTGCCATCCATCTGTTGAGCGGTGACCGGCCGGAAAAAGTCCGTCGCATGGCGGAATGGCTGGGCATCCCGCCGGATCAGGCCCTGGCCCGGCAGTCTCCGGAACAAAAAGCCGATTGGATTTCCCGCACCGCACCGGCCGACGCGCTGTTTATTGGCGACGGTGCCAATGACAGCCTCGCGGCCGATGCCTCCCTCGTGCGCGGCACCCCCGCGGTGGAACGCTGCCTGCTCGCGGAAAAGTCGGATTTCTATTTCCTGAGCCGCGGCCTGCGCCCGCTGCGCGCCCTTTTTGAAACGGCCTCGCTGCGCCGCACCGCCGTGCGCCGCGCCTTCACGTTTGCCCTCATTTATAACATTTCCGCCATTGTCCTCTGTCTCGGCGGGAAGATGAACCCGCTGCTCGCCGCCATCCTCATGCCGCTCAGCTCCGTCGTCACCGCGCTGTTAGTCGCGCAGAAACTCCGCGAACACCGGGAGCACACTGCCCGCTGATCGCCCGGCATTTTGGCCGATGTCTGCGGTAACTCAAAGCGGCTCCATCCGCACCACCAGCGAGGCATAGCCCAGCGTACGGTCGAATTTCGCCTCCTGCTCGACTCGTTCCTTGGCATCCAGGAGATGAATGCATTTCAGGCGTTCGCTGCAAAGCCGCAGCAGCGTGCGCAGGATCAGCCGTGCATGGGGAGCGCCCAGACAGAGATGCGTTCCGAATCCGAAGCTCAAATGCGGGTTGGGCTTGCGGTCGAGCCGGACTTCACCAGGCTGGGGAAACACGCTTTCATCAAAATTGGCCGAGGACCAGCACAGCGAGACCCGCTCCCCCGCGTTGACCGGAACGCCGCTGACTTCCGCTGCCTTTGGACAGACGCGGCCAATGTGCGTCAACGGCATGAAGACACGCAGGAATTCCTCGCTGGCCAGTGTGATCCGCCTCGGGTCCTCGCGGAGGCAGCCAAGCACCTCCGGATGCTCCGCAAGATAGCCGATGATGGACGATACGGTGTGAATGATCGTGTCCCGTCCGCCGGCGAAAACCAGATTGGCAAAGCCCATGCATTCCTCGCGGGTCAGCTTGCGCCCGCGATACTCTGCCTGCACCAACGCACTGAAGAGGTCTTCACCTGGCACCGCCTCTGCAGCGTCAAATTTTTGTGTCAGGTAATCTTCCAGCACCGTGCCTTTTTTGAAATCGCCTCCGGTCACCTTGAAAACATGAATTCCCCAGCCAATCCACGTCTCCGCCTCCTTTTCCGGGGTGTTCAGCAGGTAGGTCAACGCCCGCGACTGGAGCGGGACCGCGAAATCATGCACGATTTCAATGTGCTCGCGCTGCACTGCGTCCGTGATCATCCCGCCGATGAGGTCTTCCACTTTGGCGATCACCTCCGGCATCTTGGCTCGTTGGAAAAACGGCTCGACAATCGCCCGGTATTCCGTGTGTTCGGGCGGATCCGTTTCAATGGGAATCTGCCGCATGCTGCGCACCTCCTCCTCTGACGGAATCGGCACGCGGAACGGCGCATCCGAACTGAACGTCTGCCAGTCCTTCGCCGCGCGGCGCACATCCTCATGGCGCAGGATCATGGTGATTTCTTCCCCGTGAAACGGACACCGCAGGACTCCGGCGGTCTCGCGGGCTTCTTTGAAAGGATCGGAAAAGGCAGGCATGGCAATTTCCTGTCAACATGACTGCAGACCAACAATGGGCAATGGCCGACTTTGCAAACCTGCACCTTCCTGAACGCCTGAACTGGGTGTGACCGCGGCCTGATGTAGAGATTTGCTAATGTTAGTGTGGATGACTTGGTTCGGGTGTCGGTTGGCATTCAATAGCCGAATTTGGCGCAGCGTGTCCAGAACTGATCCCAGCGGTCGCTGCTTTTGTCCAGACTGCGCAGCGTGAGCACGCCCTGGAGCGCCGGGCGCTTCCAGCGCATGCCGCTGCCGCATACGCGCTCTTTGACCACGCATTTGCATGCCGCCTCGATGATCCCGCTGCCAATGGGCAGGCCTTGCCCGCGGACTAGCGCGTATTCCATGCGCTCCAAGTTGCGTTCCAGATATCCGAGGCAGGTGCTCAGCTTGCGGGTGAGCTCGGCGCTGTCTTCCGGGAGATCTTTGCCGGCACGACGGCCAATGCGTCCCAGCAGTTTCGCCGCCGCTCCTTCGTCGTGTTTCATCGCATGCAGCGTGCGGGCCACCCAGGCCTCGTGCTTCTGCGGCGTGTTTCCGAAGGCTTCTTTGATGCTGTGAATGTAGGTGCTCAAATGATAGAAATCGAGTGTGAGCACATCGCAGCGTTCTTCGAGCCATTGCTGGATGTCCGGCGCTCCGTCGCACACGCCGGCTCATCCCGGATTCGTGTGGGAAAAAGTCTGCGAATCGGGCTTTTTTGAGGAGACTGGAGGATGACTGCGAAAGACCTCGAACAGATGCTGGACCTGGCGGAACCTTGGCAGGTTACTTCTTTGGAGATTGACCATGCGGCCAGCACGGCGCGGCTGCGCGTGGAGTGTGCGGCGACAACGTGGGCCGATCCCGCCACCGGCGAAGCGCTGCACATCCACGGATGGCAGGAGCGCACTTGGCGGCATCTGGACTTCTGGCAATACGAGACGGTACTCGTGGCCAGGGTTCCCAGGGTGCGCAATCCCAGTAGCGGGGAAACGATGGTCGTAGCCGTGCCGTGGGCCGCGCCGCACAGCCGGTGGACGCTGGCCTTCGAGCGACTGGCGCTGGAGGTGCTGCTGGCCGCCCGCAGCATCGAGGATGCCTGCCAACTGCTGCGGCTGCACTGGGACAGCTCCCATAAAATCATCGAACGCGCCGTCCACCGCGGCCTGGCACGGCGCGAGGACAAGCCCATGGCGCATGTCGGGATCGACGAGAAGAGTTTCGGACGCGGGCACCGCTACGCCACCGTCTTGAGCGACATCGACGGTCGGCGGGTGCTGGAGGTGACCAGCGGGGCGACCAAGGAAGCGGCCGTCGCCGCCATTCGAAGCCTGCCGACGGTGCAGCAGCAAAGCGTCGCAGCGGTGGCGATGGATCGCAGCCCCACCTATCAGGCCGCGGTGGAAGAAGCGCTGCCGCAGGCCCAGATCGTTCACGATGCCTATCACCTGAGCGCCGACCTGAACAAGGCCGTGGACCAAGTGCGGCGGCGGGAACACGCCGAATTCCTAGCGCAGGGAGACCCCACCCTGACGAACACGAAGTACCTGTGGCTGACCAACCCCCTGAATTTGAGTTCCGAGAAACTCACCCGCTTCGAAGCCCTGGCGCGGCTCTCGTTGAAGACATCGCGGGCTTGGGAAATCAAGGAACTCTTCGGCGGCTTCTGGGAACAGCCCGGTGCGCTGCAGGGCGCGGAGTATTTTGCGAAGTGGCATCGCCGCACCCAACGCTGCCGACTGGAGCCGATGAAGAAGCTCGGGCGCAGCTTCAAAGCCAGCCTGCCGCGATTGCTCAACTGGTTTGCCCACCCCATCAGCAACGCCCTGGCCGAAGGCTTCAACAGCGTGATTCAAGCCATCAAATCCGCCGCCCGAGGGTTCCGCAACTTCGCACACTACCGCGTCCGCATTCTCTTCCTCCTCGGAAAACTCGACCTCTCGTTGCCGTGAAAATTCCCACACGAATCCGGGAAGAGCCGAACTTGTAAGTGGAAAGCACCGTCGTGCCATGCTTGAGCGCACTGGAGAAGCTTCGAGGAATGGTCGCAATCTCAATCTGCACCATTATCCGCGTCACGAAGTGGAAACTCAAATGCACGGTCTTCGCGTAATTCGTTGTTCACCATGCAATTGTCAAGGGCCGCCTATCAAATCGGCAGTGCGAATTCGCAAGATGCTTTTCGACAGCATGTCCCAGTGACAGTGCGCCTACCAAACATTCTACTTCAAACATTCTTCGCAAGCGATAAGACGTAATGCCATTTCTTTCTTTTTATCATTTTGAGGAATTCATTTATTGTTGAAAATCGCGATTGATCCGTTATGAAAAACTGCACAATTGTAGAATCAATTTTCTGTTTATCGCATATTTCATCAATCATTTCCGTCAGTTTATTGCACGTCAATTCTGAATTCTTATATCGAACATGGTTTTCTTGCACAACAACGCCGATAGAAAGATAACGCGTGCCGCGAATCGTATTGACATTGAAATCGTTTGCGGCCACCTCTATAGCATACCACGGGTGAGTTATGCCACCATCGAGGAGAGGGAACTCATAAACTATCCAGTCACCGTCAAAAGGGCGATAGTTCAAAACAGATCCACCTAAAATGGAAGCAAGGCGTTGCAGAAGATGGCCCACTTCGTTGATTTGATAATTTTCACATAAATCAATTTCGACTTGCGCCATTTGATTAATTCCGTAAGTGGAGAAGTCAATCTGATCGATTTTTCCAATTTGGACCGTTAGGGACTCCCTTGAATCGCTGTTGTTTGTCTGATTGTTTGCGGATGTAATATTGATGCGCCGGACTGAAGCTGCGCTGAAACCATTGTCGCGGCATGAGGCGAACGTCACCAAAAATGCCAACACGGAACAAACGAACATCAGATTCCACTTCATTTCATTTATCTTTCGTTTTGTAATGAAAAAGATAATCCTGTGTCTGGGGGCCTGCGATAATTCGAATGATTTCCGGGCAAGGGCAATCTGTCTTGGCTTTCAGAGTTGAAATCCATGTGGTGGCTACTCCAATAATCCTTAATTGAGAGGTTGTGCCAGGAGACGCGTTGCCATCGACGGTCGTATGGCAAGCGATTGTTGCGACGCGGTGGCCATGAGCCTTTGCAGTATTGTGCAGTCCCGACGCTTCAACGGTCTCTCTTCCGGTGGCTGTCAAGTTTTGATTCTTATCTCCGTGGGCAGTGCATATAACGTAATGGGCGCATTTTACGGCGTCAAAGAACTGATTTCTCGTCGCTGGGTTGTACAAAATTTTGATATTGTAACACGATCGACCTTTGGAGTCTTTTAATGCATTTTCTTTATCGATCTCTTTCTGCAATTTATCGAGCAATTCTTGATTCACCATTCCAACGGTATTGTCCGTGGTTGGTGAAAGTAATGTAATACCACTCCCACCCTCTAACGATTTATCAAGTTTGGCAAGCTCTTTCTCATTCCATTCCGTTTTGATAGGTTCAACCGAAGTTTGTCCGGGTAGAGGCGTAGAATCGAGTCCGAGGTTATCGTTTGCTTCAGTCGGTGAATTTCCGACCACTATGAATAAGTTGCTCCCCCCCCCCCTCTCCCCAATCGGGTCCCTGCTCAGCCACCGGCCCAACTGCGGGTGGTAGTAGCGGTAGCCGTAGTTGTAGAGGCCCGTATCAGTGTCCAGAAATTCGGCGTGGAAGAGGAAGCTCCAGGCGTATTCGCTTTCGCCGCCGGTGGTCGGATCGAAGTTGTTGCCCATGAACCGGACGGGGCCGAAGGCGTCGTAGCCGAAGCGTTCAAGCACTTCTCCCTCTTCATCGGCGATGGCCACCGGGTCGAGGTAGTCTTTGAGGACGAAGTGGCTGGTGGCGAGGCTTGCACCGCTGCGGCGGCGCACCAGGTCCCAGCGGCCTAAGACTCCCCACACGTAGTCGCAGTCCACTTCCGGTTCTTCCTCGCCCACCTGTTCTTCCACGGCCCGCCACTGGTCATCGTAGTAATACTGCCGGTATTCGCTGCCGGCGGTGATGATCCGTCTGGTTAGGGCGTCGTAGGTGTAGCGGATGGGCGCATCGGTTCCCTGAGTGATCTCCACCAGCCGTTGCCACGCATCCCACTTCAGCAAACATTCCGTCGTCCAGTCCCCCGCTTTTGGCATCGTCGTCATGTTCCCGGCGAAGTCGTAGTTCGACTGCACCACGCTGCTCGGATTCGTGATCGACGTGATCTCATTGGCCTTGTTGTAAGCCCGATCCTGATCCAGCGACGGCACTTGCGTGTCATACGCCAGCCAGTTGCCCATCTCGTCATAGCTCCACCCTTCCTCCTGCACCGGTGAGGTGATCCCCGTTTGATAGGCATTCAACTCCCCCCGCTGGTGCTGCTGGACCTGGTAAAGTCCGTCATACCAGTAAAAATTGTCCTCGGTGGTGACACTCATGGCATGGGCGAGGTCATCGCGCCGCCAGACTACACCGCCAAAACGGTTTCGTCCATAGCTGCTCTGCACCCGCACCGTGGCACCCTGTTTCCAAATCGTCTCCACCAGCCGCCCAAAGCGATCCAGCCCGGTGTATTCGTCCCCGGCAGTTCCCGTGCCGCCGTTTTCGTAAGTCAGGAGCAAATTGTTCGCCGCCTGATACTTCACCTCAATGCTGGTGCCCAGGCCCAGATATTTGTAAGTGGAAAGCACCGTCGCCCCCTGCTTGAGCGCACTGGGCCGGCTCAGGGCATCGGCAACGCCCGCGGCATACTCGGTCG
>JAGNEJ010000080.1 GCA_018003315.1 Verrucomicrobiales bacterium | reverse complement strand
TTCCAGACCGGATCCGCAATTGCGCTGCACGGTGAGCGCCGGAATTTCCTGCGGAAGCCCGGCACGCAGGGCGATGACCCGGGCGGGATTCGCCGCATCCGCCGGCATCCCCACATTGCCAAAAATCACCTCGTCCACCAGCACTGGGTCGATTCCGGTTTTCGTGATCAAGGCCTGAACCGCCATTTTTCCCAGATCAGCCGCCCCCAGTCCGGCAAACGCTCCTCCGGCTTTCACAAACGGCGTCCGGATGCCGTCAACGACGCACAACCTGCGCATCGGAACCGGAGTGGCAAAGCTGGAGGGGGAAGGGCTCATCGTCGTCTGCCGCCGACGATGCTGCTGCGGGGAGTTGCGGAGGTCCGTGGCACCTTGGGAGCGCCGGGGGCCTGACAGGATGCAACGGCATCGTCGGCCACTGGGTTTGTTTTTTGGGGGTGACCAACCCTACCCCATCTTTGCCAGAATTCAATGCCTGCACACCGTCATTTCGCATCCACCCGCCGGCACCGTTCGGTTTTTCCAAACGGAGGCGGAACCGGTCAACGCTGCCGCTGCCCGCACCCGCTGGCAAATCCCAACGCCCACCCCGCAGCGGTCAAGATCTTGGCCTGCGGGGCGGACACCAGTCCCGCCAGAATTTGCGGACAATTGTAAAATTCCTGCTTGCCAAGCGCTGGCGAAATCGAGAGAGATGAGGCGCTCCCGCACTGATTTTCCACCTCATCCTCTATTCCCATGTTCAGCCTGCAACGTCTGTTCGGCAAACCGGACAAGTTCTTTTCCCTGCTGGAAGCCAGCGCCGAGGAGGCCAAAAGCAGCATCCAGGCGGTCATCAAGATCATCTCGAATCCAGACAAAAATCCCAGCCTGGAAGACTTTGTCCTGGCACGGCGCAAGGAGAAACGCATCGCCGAGGAAATCAGCGAAGAGTTAGTCAAAACGTTCGTAACCGCCCTGGAACGGGAGGATATCGAGGAACTGTCCCGCGTGCTTTACCGGATTCCCAAGACGGCGGAGAAATTCGCCGAGCGTTTCATTCTGGGCTCGCGCATTGCCAAAAACATCGATTTTTCCCGGCATGTGTCCCTGCTGGAGCAGGCCGCGACCACGATCGGTGAAATGTGCAAAGGGCTGCGGGGGCAGATGAACCTTTCCCGGATGAAGGAGCACAACGACCGCCTGCAATACTATGAGGGTGAGGCGGATAAACTGATTCTCGACCACTACCGGGAACTCTATGATGGCAGCCACGACGCCGTCACCATTTTCGTGCTCAAGGACCTCTACGAACTCCTGGAAACCTGCGTCGATTCCTGCCGGGACGCCGGCAATGTGATCTACCACATCGTTCTGAAAAATTCCTGACTCTGCGCAGCGCCCGCAGGGCCGTCAGAACCGACATCTTTTTCGCAACCGGCCCCCATCCTTCCCCACCCGTCAAGCACGCATGGAACTCACCCTGGTCTGCATTGTGATCTTCGTGGCCCTCGTGTTCACCTACACAAACGGCTTTCATGACACCGCCAACGCCATCGCCACCGTGGTGGGAACCAAGGTCCTCACGCCACGCCAGGCGATTCTGCTGGCGGCAGTGACCAATCTCATCGGGGCCTTCTTCGGCATCGCCGTCGCCAAAACCATTTCCGGCGGCATCGTGGACCAGTCGTTTCTCTCCACCAAGTCCGCACAGGTGGTGATCATCTGCACCCTGGTTTCGGCCATTTTCTGGAATCTGCTCACCTGGTGGTTCGGGATGCCCTCCAGCTCAACCCATGCGCTGGTCGGCAGCCTCGTGGGGGCCACGTTTTGCGCGGCCAGCGTCATCCTGGCCGCCGATCCCGGCAAATTCGACGGCAAATCCGCCTGGGAAACCTCGGTCAAATGGGAGGAAATCAAGGACAAGAAATCGCACCGGCTGGTGGATCCATCCCCGGAAGAAATCGCCGCCCTGGGTGGTGCCACCGATTTCGATGCCAAAGGAAGACCGGTCAGCAAGGAGAAGACCGGCACACACCATGTCAAGGTGAACGGTGAGGATATCTACCTGGGAGTTTTCGAGGGACGCATCCGCAAAGTGGAAAGCGTCATCAAACCCGGAGCGGAAAAGGCCGGCATCCTCTGGAAAGTCATCGTTCCCATGGTCATCTCGCCGCTGACCGGCTTCGTCGTTGGATTCATCGTCATGGGACTGCTCTATGCGATGCTGCGTTCCTGGAGGCCCATCACCGTCAACCGCATTTTTGGAAAAGCCCAGCTCGCCAGTTCCGCTTACATGGGCTTCGGCCACGGCATGAACGATGCCACCAAAACGATGGGGGTCATCACCCTCGCGCTGGTAGGCGCCACCAAAGGCGGCCTCTTTGACGATCTGCCAGGATGGCTCACCTGGCTCAAAGTTCCGGAAGGAACCGATCCCTATAATCTGCCGCTGGTCGCCAGAGTCATCGGCTGGCTTCCCTCCTGGCTGCAATTTGGTTACATGCCGGATGCCGTGGTGGACAACAAGGCACAGGGCGTTCCGGACTGGGTCATCCTGGTCTGCGCCCTGACCATGGCCGCCGGCACCGCCGCCGGTGGCTGGCGGATCATCAAAACCATGGGCCACAAGATGGTGAAACTCCAGCCGGTTCATGGATTTGCCGCGGAAACCACCGCAGCCACCGTGCTCGCCGTCACAGGAAATCTGGGCATGCCGGTCTCCACCACCCATGCCATCACCACCACCATCATGGGTGTCGGCTGCGCCAAACGCTTCAGCGCACTGAAACTCAACGTCGTGGAACGCATCCTCTGGGCCTGGATCATGACCCTGCCCGCCACAGGTGCCGTCGCCTACGCCCTGGTCTGGCTTTGCGCCAAAGCCGATCTCATCCAGGGAATCTGATCAAATTCCTGGTTGTCAAGATTGCTTGAAATTTCCCAAACCTGAAGTATTGGGGGCCGGTCAGGATTGATCCTCATGCCCGCCGCCACCGCACCACCTTCCACCGGCACCCGCCTGCGATTCCAGTGCGGGGCCTGTAAAAGTCTTCTGGAAGTGCCGGAGCAATATGCCGGAATCACCGCACCCTGTCCCCATTGCGGCTCCTCCGTGACTGCCCCCGCAGCCAGGGAATCCCCCGGGCATTCCCAGGCATCTCCGGCCCCTGCTCCCGCGATCCAACCCCCGCAGGTTCCAAAACCAAAACCCGCGGAGGACCTCCTCGCGCCGGAGCCCCCGTCCCCCACCACAGCCGTCAAGGCCCGGATCGGCCACGGCCCGAATCTTCCAAAAATCCTCGGCTGGGCGTCCCTGGCACTCGCCATCGGGGCGGCGGCATTTCTCTTCGCCATCTCCCGCTACAGCGTGCCAACCGCCCCCAGGGCAAAGGAAATCGTCATTCCACGCGATCTCACCACCCAGGTACTGTGGCAAAAAGAGAACATGGAGGCGTTGAAGCAGCACGCGGTGAGTCAATCCCTCGATGCCGTGCGGCGGTTCCTCAAACAGGAAGCGGACACGGGTGGCGGAACGCTTCTGCATTCCTTCGCCGCTACCCCGCCCCGGTTTGAATTCCCGCTCTTTCCCGACCTCGATCCAGAAGCCCTCGCCACGGCCACTCTGGCTCGGAAACCGGGAACCGATGAATTTTGGACCACCGTCGAACCAACCGATGGAAAAGGCCCGGTGTTCATCGTCGAAGAAACGGCTGGTAGCGCAAAAATCCATGCCGATGCCCTGGCACAGCAAGTGGATGACCTGTGGAATGCTTTTCTTGACCACCAGGACTCTCCGGCGGTCATCCTCTATGCTTCCGCCCGTCCATTCCAGGGCCAATTCCCTCTCCCGGAACTGGAAGCATGGACCAAAGTCGATCTCATCCCCCCCTTTCCACAAGACGTGCCCCGGGCGTTTGTCGCCTGTGCCGCCCCCGGCTCCAAGGCAGCGGATGACCTCCTCCGCCGCCGGCCTGATGCCGGATGGGGACGGCTCGTATTGGAACTGCGCTGGGGCCACACCGCATCCAGCAAACCGTTCATCGAAATCATCCGCACCATACCCGGTGCCTGGACGAAATACTGAAACTGCGGCACCTCATCCCGGTGCAGACATCTTGCAGGTTGAATCTTCCGCCCCCTGCGCCACGATGCGGCATGGTGCGCGAAATTGTGATTTTTGGAAACCCGGTGCTCCGGGAAAAATGCCCGGAGGTGACCGAAATCACGCCGGAAATCCGTTCCCTTGCCCAGGACATGATCGACACCATGCGAACAGCCGACGGAGTGGGGTTGGCTGCCCCCCAGATCGGCGTCGCACTGCAACTGGCAGTGGTGGACGTGTCCGAAGCCGAGGAGCCGATGACCTTCCTGCGGGTCGATGGCCAGGACGCCGCTCTGGCCGACTACAGTCCGCTGGTTTTCATCAACCCGCAGTTGGATTTCCCTGACAAAAAAAAGGATGTCCTGACCGAAGGGTGCCTGAGTTTCCCGGAACTGCGGGCCGACGTGATCCGCCCAACAAATGTGATGGCGCACCTCACCCTGCTTGACGGACGCACCATTGTGCTGGAAACCGACGGACTTTTCGGCCGGGCCATCCAGCACGAAACCGACCACCTCAACGGCATTCTTTTCATCGACCGAACCAGCGCCGCCGCCAAGCTGACGCTGAAGAAAAAAATCCGTGTCATGCAGGATGAATGGGGGGAGAAGTGGACCCCGGGTCCGGAAACGGTATCCTGACGAAACGAGTTCGGAAGACTGGCCGCCGGCTTGCCCCAGAGGCAACCCCATCTCCCGGATATGCCACTCCGGGCTGAACTTCCAAGCGAGAAAGTGGAGGCGGGTCAGCAGCGCATGGTGCATGCTTGCAGTCCACCTTCCGAATCGTCTCCGGATATCCGTGGTGTTTTTCCACCCAGCATGTCCACGTTGGCCTCATGGGCAAAGGCTCATCCTCCCGCGGGCAGCCCATCAGGCAGAGTTGCGTGCCGAAAAGCGATTTGACCTGGACGAAGGATTCGCTCCACCTCAGGCGTAGATGGTGACCTTTGCGCTCGCGCGGCGGAGACGGGTGAGCAGGTGGGGCAACGGTTCATCGTGCTGGATGTGGATTTTCCGCCGGATGTCCCAATTCAGACCAAGGTGGTCGCGGTAGAGCGTGCGCACGGCGCAGACGGCCTGGTTGAGCGTGCTGGGGCGTCGCTTGCGCTCGTCCCGGAGGTGGATGAGGAAGTCGAGCACGCGCTGCGGCGGGAGCGCGGGAATGTCCTCGCCGGGAAAGCACGCGATGAGTTGGCGGACCCAGCCGCAGTAAGCCTGATGACTGCGCTCGGTCAAGCCTTTGCGTTGGACGAAGCGGATGAAATCCTGATACCAGTCAGCCGACGTGAGTGTGTCTGTTTTTTCGATGGCGAGAGGCATCTGACCGCTCGCATCCCCATTTTCAACGCCGCCGCGAGGAATCAGCGACTCTGTTCAACACGATGTCTCAACCAGACCCTGTCCCCGACAGATTGTCCAGTTTGGCTGACAGAGCGTGCATTCCCGCCATTGCCACCGGGCGCGGGGTCGGATATGAGGTGGTGCCAAGTAACCTCAACCCAAGCACTGGCACCACCTCAATCCCCTCAACACATAAACAAGAACTCGAATGTTTATGTGCATTAAGCATATCCAAAAGTGAATCAAATTGCAATAATTTTTTAGAATTTTTGTATTTACGAGTGTTCTTGGGTCTTTTATTTTCCTAGAATATCGTGCTTCATTATTGATTATCAATGAGTTTCACCAATGGTGTTAGATTTGATTCAAGATCCAATTTTCGCTCGGACGGGGGAGATGCAGATGGCACTGGATGAAGTGTTGCACCTGAATGCCTCCGACCCGGTGCTGCGGTTTTACGGTTGGGTGGTTCCAACAGTGACATTTGGTTACTTTCAGAACATCAACGAAATAGAACGACAGACTGCGGTAGACACCCCCTTGGTGCGCCGGTGGACCGGAGGCGGAATGGTGCGGCACGGAGGAGACTTCACCTTTTCGTTCAGCTGCCCGCGTCACCATCCTCTAAGCGGTCTGCGTCCGGTGGAAAGTTATCGCCAAATCCATGCTGCGGTGGTCACCGCCCTGCGGAAAACGGGGATCGAAGCTGAGTTGGCGGTGGCGGAATCCGGCTTTGGCGACGCCTGCTTCCAGCATCCAGTCGTGTGCGATGTCCTGTGGCGGGGCCGGAAAATCGCCGGCGGGGCGCAGCGGCGGACCCGTTCCGGCCTGCTGCACCAGGGGAGCATTCAGGGAATCGACCTGTCGCCGGAATTCGGCGCGGCTTTTGCCGCCGCGCTGGCGCAGACGGTGCGGCCGGCCGTCATTTCCCCGTCCATGCTCCGGGAGGCGGAACAGCGGGCGGCAGAAAAATACGGAACTTCCGGCTGGCTCCGGCTGCGCTGAAACGTTCCTGTGTTATGCTGGCCGCATGGACATCCTGCTCAAGGCCATCGAATCGAAGCTCCAGTCTGCCGGACTCAACTGGATCAAGCTGCAATCCTTCTCCCTTTCCGCCAAGGAAAAGACGCTGGCGGCATCCGTGCAGCTGGATGGCGAGCCGGATCCGGTTGAAATCACCGCCCACTATAAACTCGATGCTCATGATCTGGTGGTCACCCGCGTGGAAACCTCCAAAAAGTGGATGACGGAAGTGGCGGCCCTCGCCCTCATCAAAACCGGCGGCAAGATCAAACTGCCAACCGGCATCAAGGGCAAGCTGGTCCGGCTGCTCCTGTGATGCGCCGGAGCCACGGCGATTACGAGAGCCTTCGTGGCATCAAGGACTTTGGAAAATTCCAGCGGATTCCGTAATTAAGCTTGTTTAATAGTTCTCTCAAGTGTAAGAGACACATCCCGTCCGCGTCGCGAAAATGCGAATCGACCAGAAGCGCGGAGTGGAGTAATTTGAACGCACAATGGCAGCCCGAGACAACGATTCCATGGGAGGAGCCGGCCTGTTGGCCTTGGTGGTGGATGCGGACGGAATGCAGCGGCAGGAGGTGACCGGCCTGCTGCAGCGGCAGGGGGTGCAGGTGGAAACCTGTGAAACCGTCGAACAGGGGCGAACCGTTTTTCAGGATCATGCCCTGGTGCTGGCCCCGGTGAACGGTGACAATGCGGCGGTCATGGATTTCGTCCACTGGCTGCGAACCC
Source organism: Verrucomicrobiales bacterium (assembly GCA_018003315.1). Lineage (GTDB taxonomy): Bacteria > Verrucomicrobiota > Verrucomicrobiia > Verrucomicrobiales > V1-33 > JAGNEJ01. The sequence goes on along the minus strand of JAGNEJ010000080.1, from coordinate 14,890 downwards.
GTTCCGGGCGTTCCCAGCCCTACGTGGTGGGGGTGGGAGACTGCGTGGCCCCGGCTTCCGAGTGGCATGGATTCAATGAATTTTTGCTGCCTCCGGTCAGTGACCATCAACTGCATTTGTCCCTGGAAGCAGCCCGGCGCTGGCACGGTTGGACCGTGGATTTGCTCGGGACAAAATCCGCGACATCGGAAGCAAGCAGACGGGTAACCGCTGGGAATACGGCAGATTGGCGTGTCGAAACGGACGGCGCAGCGCTGCCGCACGGCTTGTCCGCTGTTTTCCAGGAAACAGAAGGTCCACGACCCGTCGTCAGCAGCCCCGTGGAGCCGGATGATCCGGCCTTCTGGGACATTCGCGGTGCATTTGCTGCGGAAACGATCCCTGGCGTTGAATCCGATGAGGACCCGATGGCGGGTTTCCAGGACCTGTGCTCAGAGGACACTGCAGCGGCGACCTCCCCGGACAAAACCCCGCCAGCCCCACCAACCGCACCGGTGCAGGCAACCGTCGCAGCAGACGCAATCCCCGCGCAAACGCCGGAGGAGGCTGCATTGAACTTCCGGGAAATCCTCGAAGCGGCCCCGTATGGAATGCTGGTTTTGGACGAAGACGCGGAAGTGGTCTATGCGAATGCCAGGCACCGAACCATCACCGGGCGTTCCGTGGAGGAATGCGGCGGGCTGCAGTCCTGGCTGGAAGCTGGCTGCGCCGTGGAGGTGGAACAGCGCCGCCGCACGATCGAGGAATGGTGGGAACGCGTCTGGAAGCAGCGGTTCACTTTTTCCCTGACCATGCGCAGCGGCGAAGGCATTCTGAAGGAAATCGAATTCCGCCCGGCACCGCTGGGCTCGTCCCGCCTGGTGCTCACGGTTTTTGACATCACCGACAACCGCCGCGAGGAGGAAGCCCTGCGCGCCAGTGAGGCCCGCTATCGTTCCATCTGCCAGCAGTCTGCCGCGGGCATGGTGCTGCTGAACGCCTCTGGAAATGTGGCGGATGCCAATCTGACGTTCGAACGGCTGGCCGCCTGCTCACGGCTGGACGTGAGGCGCATCGGCCTCCAGCAATTCTTCCCGCCGGAGGACCATGAGAAAATCGCCGCGGCCGCGGCCTCCCTCGCCCGCGGGGAAACGGTGGACCCACTGGCAACCTGCCTGCTGCCGCGCCGGGGCGGCTCCGTGCCGGTGGCGCTAGGTCTCTCGACCATAAAAAACACCCCGGGAGCCACGGTCTTCACCGCTTATCACTTGCAGCCACTGCCAAAGGACTTTTCATTTTGTTATGCACCGTCCACCCCATCCAGTCCTTCAGCAATGCCCGTTTCCCGCCGTCTCGTAGAACTTGTGCCCGACCTGCTGCTGGAAGTCGATGCCAGCGGCACCGTGCTCGACCACACGCAATCCCGAGATTTTCCGGATCTGACGCCGGACAGTGCGGATCTGCGCGGCCAGCCGTTCGAACAGGCCTTCCCCACCCTCGCCGCCACGCTGCCCCTGGAGGAAATCCTCAACCAACTGCAGTTGCATCCGGAGGAAGAAGTGCGGTGCGAAGTCAGCCTGCCGCGGGATGGCGGCACGGGCGAACATCAGCACTGCGAGGTCCGGGGAATCTGGAGCCGGAAACGCGGCACTGCCACCGGCACCTGCACCCTGATCGTCCGGGACGTAACCCGGCTAACAAAGAAAAAATCGGCGGATGCCCAGGAACCGGTGGGTGGCTTTGGCTTCTCAGCCCTTCGGCTGCTGCGGCAGGCGGCCATTGTCACCAACGACAAGGGCCGCATCGTGGACATGAATCCGCGGGCGGAAGAAATGTTCGGCTACACCTGCGAGGAACTCACCGGCCACGGCCTCTACAAACTCTTCCTGCCGGATCAGCCAAAGGAATTTGCAGCCCGGATATCCGATCACATCAAACAGCACCGGTGCTGGATTGGGCGCTCCAGCTATTTCCGCAAGGACGGGACCAAACGGCGCCTCAGCATCGAGCTGGTGCCTTACGAGGAAGGTGAAAAGCGGGGATTTCTGGGGTTGATGCGGGACATCACGGACGAGGAGCGCCCGGTCGCCAAGCCCGCCGTCGCAGCCCCGGCGGACTCGATCACGCTGCACCGGGCCAGGAATGATCTGCAGGTACTGGCCAGCGTGCTGAGCATGCAGGCGGCGGACCGCGGCATGGGCGAGGATGCCCGCCGCGCGGTGCAGCAAAGCAAGGACCGCGTGGCTGCAGTGGCGCTGATTTACCGCCTGGTGGACGGCGCATCCGGGTTGGTCCCGTTTCATTCCTACGCCAGGGAGTTGGCGGAACAGTTGCGGCGCTCCCACCGCATCGCTGATGACCGGGTCCAGATTCGCCTCACCGGAGCTTCCGTTGCGCTGCCGCAAAAACTGGCGCTCTCCGCAGGCATCCTTCTGCGGGAAATCATTGACGAAACGCTGGCAACTCATTTTGGCGAAAACACCCGCGGCACCCTCACCATCCACCTCAACACTGAAAACGGAGAAGCCGTCATCCGCATCAAGGACGACGCCCTCCTGCAAACGGAGGACGCGGAAGCGGTCAAAAAGCAGTCCTTGAGCTGGCAGATTGTTGAATCGCTGGCGGAACAGCTCCGGGCGGACATCCGGCTGTTGCACGATCTCGAAAACGAAACCCGCATCCGTTTTCGTCTGAATGCCGACGCGGTTGGAGACTGATTCCAATTCGCGTTCAACATGAGCGGCAGGATCAAGCCGGGGGCTTGCCAGTCGGCAGCCAGTGGTTGAGCGAGAACCGAGCGGCCCCACCGGCTACAGGCTGCGATCCCTCGGGGATCATGGCGATCCTGAGCGCGCCTTGGACTGAGCCGAGGCGTTGTCAGGCCGCCACCACAGAGTGATGGTGGATGGCCGGATTCACGATGTCCTTCACGAACCGTTCGGCAATGGCAGGGATTTCGGCCGCTTCCGCGCCGAACACATAGATGCGCCGCTGGATTTTCAGGGTCTTGAGCGTGAAATCTGGCTGCTCCAGTCCGCGGAAATATCCGAGAATGGTTTCTTTTTCCAGATCCAGTGCTCCCGGTTTCATTCCGAAATCCAGCAGGAAGGAAAATCCGTCCAGGGCTGGGGTCTCGCCGATGTGCAGCGCATGGCTGGTTTCATCTGCCAGCACGCGCTGCAAAAAGCGGCGGCAGGCAGCTTCAGCACCGTCGAATTCCACCAGATAACAGCGGGTTTCGCGGCTGGTCAGTCCGGCGGCCAGCGGGGCATAGAGCAGCCGGTTGGCATCACCGGCGTGGTCGAACCGGCTAACCACTTCAGCTTTTAAGCGCATCCTGCACCCGGTTGAGAATTTCGGAATAGCCTTCGACCAGATCGCCGAGGTCCTGCCGGAAGCGGTCTTTGTCCAGTTTGGTCCCGGTCTGCTCATCCCACAGCCGGCAGGTGTCGGGGCTGATCTCATCGGCCAGGACGATGTTGTATTTGTTGGGGTAAAGCCGGCCGAATTCGAGCTTGAAATCCACGAGCACCAGCGAACACCGGGCGAAGAGTTTTGTCAGGACGGCATTCACCTTGAACGCCGCCCGCTTCATTTTCTCCAGTTCATCCTGCCGGGCGAGTCCGAGTTCCCGAATGTGCTCCTCGGTAATCAGCGGATCACCCAGGCCGTCGTCCTTGAGATAGGTTTCGATGATTGGCTGCTTCAGGCGGCGCCCTTCCGGCATTCCAGTGCGCTTGGCCAGGCTACCCGCGGCGATGTTGCGCACCACCAGTTCGATTTTCACCACCTCCACCCGTTTGACGATGATCGTGGTGGGGCCTTCATCCCGCACGAAATGGGTGGAAACCCCCTCCTTTTCGAGAAGCTGGTAGAGCAGCACGCTGAGCGTCTTGTTGAGATGCCCCTTGTTGGCAAACGAGGCCTTTTTTTGACCATTGAAGGCAGTCGCATCGTCCTTGAATTCCATCAGCAGCTCCGTTGGGTCTTCCGTCTCAAACAGCTTCTTGGCTTTGCCTTCGTAAACGAGTTTCATGAAAATTGGAGTCTTGCGTGATCGGATCACGAATGACCCATGACGCCGGGGAGTCAATGGGAGATTCGCGCCACGGGAACAGAGGACACGGGAATCCGGAATTGCAGGTCCGGCGGGAATCACCTACCGCACCTGCACCAGCGTGCTGGAATGCCAGCATTTCCATCCAAACGCCATCCGCAACCAATCCCATGCCCATGCATCTGCCATTGCTTTTCAATTCCCGGAGAATCTGGTGCGGCATCGCAGCCGCCGTCCTGACAGGCCTTGCCGGTCGTTTGTTCGCAGCGGACCCGATCGTCCTGCCAGCCGGCGTGGACTTTTCCATCCTGCCCGCTCCGCCAGCGGATCATTCCCCCGCCGGCCTGGCCGACCTGAGCGTGCTGCTCTACGTGCAGGCTGACCGCACCAAGGAACAGGAGAAACTGGCGAAGGAAATGGCGAGTCCGTCGGTCTTTGCCATGGGCCGGGAAATCTTTGGCGACTGGTTCCGCCGCGAAAATCTGCCCAAAACCGCGGAAATCCTCCGCCAGACTACCAAGGCCACCGATCCGGTCCTGCAGGCGGCGAAAAAACACTGGAAACGTCCGCGACCCTATCAACGGTCCGAAAAAATCTCTCCGGTGGTCGGCAAACCGGGCGATGCCGGATCCTATCCAAGCGGCCACACCTTTGGCATTGCCGTGCCGGAATTTGTCCTCAGCGCAGCGTTTCCTGAACATGCCGAGGCGCTCGACGCACGCATCCATCGGGTCATGTGGGGCCGCGTCGTCGGCGGAGTCCACTACCCCACCGACACGGAAGCCGGCCGGCTGCTGGCGAAGCATGTGGTGGAAAAACTGCTGGAAACCCCGGCGATGCGGGATGCGATCAAGACGATCCGCGAGGAAGCGGCGCCCTTTCTGGCGAAAGCCGCCCGGGTGCCTGCCGCAGCAGGCCGGAAGTGATGCGGACGATGGAAACTTGGAAGCCCCAGAGCAGGATGCCCGGCTGAAAGCTGCCGCCACCATGGCCGAAGGGAAAAGCGATGCACCCATGCACCTCCGAACGCCATGAATCCACTCGCCATCACCCTGAGCCTCGCCGCGGCAGCCTCTGGCGCAGAACACCATGTGGGACCCAGCCACCCGCTGAAAAGCATTTCCTCCGCCGCCCAGATCGCCCTGCCAGGCGACACCATCACCGTCCACGCAGGCATCTACCGCGAGCAGGTCGATCCACCGCACGGCGGCACTGACGACGCCCACCGCATCACCTACCAGGCCGCCAGGGGGGAGAAAGTCGTCATCACCGGATCCGACGAGGCGAAAGGCTGGGTGAAAGTCCGGGGGGACGTGTGGAAACTCAGCCTGCCCACCAAATCCTTCGGCAACTTCAACCCCTACCTCGATGAAATCCGCGGCGATTGGTTCGACGGCAAGGGCCGCGTCCACCACACCGGCTGCATCTACCTCAACGGCGACTGGATGATCGAAGCGGCGAGTCTGGAGGAGGTCATGCAGCCCGCCGGACAGACCCCGCTGTGGTTCGCCTCTGTTGAGGGAAATGACGGCCGCTATCTGATGAATCTTGCCAGCCTGAAACCGTCCGCCGGCCCTGCCCGCTCCGGCGGCGAACCGTCCTTCCGCTACGGTGGAAAACCCGCGCCCAATCCGGAAGGCGGCGCCTGTTCCGGTTTCATCCGCAACGGATCCTGGCTGCGCTTCGACGATTTCGATTTCGGCGCCGACTCCACCAGCCTGGTTGTCCGTGCATCCGCCCAGGGCGGCGTCGGTTGCGTTGCCGAACTGCGGCTCGGCACTCCCGCAGGAGAATTGCTAGGCACCTGCGTCGTTGACGGCACCGGCGGCTGGACGAATTGGAGATCCTTCACCGCCGCCATCAAGCCGACCCAGGGAAAACACACCCTCTGCGTGATTTTCAAAGACCCGCGGTTGGATGCGGGAAACACCACGATCCACGCCCAGTTTCCCGGCATAGATCCGAACACCGCCGCGGTGGAAATCAACCGCCGCCAGACCGTCTTTTATCCATCCCGAAATTTCACCAACTACATCACCGTCCGCGGTTTCATTCTCGAAAACGCCGCCACCAACTGGGCTCCTCCTTCCTCCGAACAGACCGCCATCATCGGCACCAACTGGAGCAAGGGCTGGGTCATCGAAAACAACGAAATCCGCCATTCGAAATGCAGCGGCGTCTCGCTCGGCAAATATGGCGACGGGCTGGACAACACCAACGACGCCGGCGCGGCCGATCCCTACACCCGCTGCGTCCGCGATGCCCTCAAACACGGCTGGGACAAGGCCACCGTCGGCTCCCACATTGTCCGCAACAACCACATCCACCACTGCGAGCAAACGGGGATCGTCGGCAGCCTGGGCTGCGCGTTCTCCGTGGTCGAAGGCAACGAGATCCATGAGATCGACGCGCGCCGGATGCTCACCGGAGCCGAACAGGCAGGGATCAAGTTTCATGGTTTCATTGACGGCATCATCCGCGGCAACCACATTTACCGCTGCGGCGGCATCAGCGGTGTCTGGCTTGACTGGATGGGTCAGAACGCCCGCATCACCGGAAATCTCATGCACGACAACACCGGCGGTGCCGGAGACATCTTCTGCGAGATGCAGCACGGTCCGCTGCTCATCGACAACAATTTCCTGCTCAGCGCCGGCAAAACCATCCTGATCAACGCCACCAACCTGTCCCTCGCCCACAACCTGCTCGCCGCCGCCTGCCGCCAGCAGTTGGGCGACACCCGCATGACCCCGTTCCACCCGCCGCACTCCACCGCCATCGCCGGACTGGAGCAGACCCGCGACGGCGGTCTCCACCGTCTCTGCAACAACCTCTGCACCGGCGGCTGGAACGGACAGGTTTTCAACGCTCCCTGCCAGCCCTGCATCGCCGTCGGCAACGTTTACGTCAACGGAGCGCAACCCTCAAAGTTCGATGCCGATTCTCTGGTTAGGAATGACTTCGACCCCGGCGCTAAAATCCTCCGCAAGGCCAACGGCTGGCATCTGACCTTCGCCACGGATCATGCCTGGAAATCCGTGGCCAAACGCACCGTCGTCAGCACCGCCACGCTGGGAAAATCCAGCGTCTCCGGCGCGGCGGTGGAAAACCCCGACGGTTCGCCGCTTGCCATCGACACCGATTACTTCGGCAAACCGCGCGACCGGGACAATCCCTTCCCCGGCCCCGTGGAAACGCCCGTCTCTGGTGAAATCAAGGTCTGGCCGAAGCCTTGATCGGCCCCGGCCTGCCGCGCGTCGCCGATGGTTCGCAGCATTTCCGGCTTCAGCGGAGCGACCACCAGGGCCGAAGGCCCGCCTCAACCCTAGTCCGGCCCAAGGCCACCCGCGCCCGCCCGTGGAGCGCCCTTTCAGGGCTTGGGCTTTTTGCGGGTTCGATACCCAGGGCGTTGCCCTGGGCTGGCAGGTGACCGGGGTCTCTCCGCCTCGCCCTTGCCAACCTCCGTCCGGAAGGGCTGCAAAAAATTCCTTCGATCTTGAAATCCAACAGATATTAAGGAACCTGTGGGATGTTCCGAGAATTTCCGACCGGTCACCCCACTGCGCCATGTTGATCCTTGCCAGTGGAATGGACTATGCGCTGCACCAGGCCACGGGCCCGGGGTTGTTTGTGGTCGTGGTATTGCTGTTGCTGTCGAGCTTCAGTTGGGCGGTGATGATCACCAAATACCAGATGCTGCGCCGGGTGCGGCGGACGACGGAGGCGTTTCTGGCCGCGTTTCGGAATGCGGTCAACCCGCTGCAACTCGATGCGGCGGGAGAACAATTCGAGACAGCACCGGCGTTTCGGATTTACCGGGAGGCCAGCCAGGCGCTCGCTGCACGGTTGCCAGGGGCAGGCAGTGCGGCGGATGCGCCTTTTCCGGAACCGGCCGCAGCGGCAGGGAAACTCACGGCGGCGGAACTGGAGGCCGTGCAGTTGGTGATGCAGCGGGTGGTGGGCGAGGAGGCGCTGCGGCTGGAAGCACAGACCGCGCTGCTGGCAACGGCGGTGAGTGGCGGACCGTTTCTCGGTCTGTTAGGCACCGTCTGGGGAGTGATGGACACCTTCAGCGCCATCGCCGCTTCCAACAGCGCGGCGAGCATCAAGGAAATGGCCCCCGGAGTGGCCGCGGCGCTGGTGACGACGGTGATCGGGCTGCTGGTGGCCATTCCCGCCATGTTTGGCTATAATTTTCTGGTGGCGAGAATCCGGCGCACCATCGTGGGGATGGACAACTTTGCCGCGGAATTGGCGGAACGCTTCAATCGCTGCTGGCTGGAGACGCGTCCGATTCCGGAAAATCCCGCTCTGCGCGCCCCACGCCCTGCCGCCCAGAGTTTATCCCAGGAGCAGGTGGCGGATCTGGAGATCGGCAACGCATAGCCCTGCCATGCCGCTGCGCCGCCATTCCGACCGCCATCCGCTGAGTTCCCTGTCCGAACTCAACGTGACGCCGCTGATCGACCTCGCCTTTGTGCTGCTGGTCATTTTCATGATCACCGCACCCCTGCTGCGCCAGGGCATGGAGGTGGCCGTGCCCGCCACCAAGACCTCCCAGGAGTCGGTGCCGCCCGGCAACACCGCCACCCTGACCATCAATGCCGCCCAGGCCCTGACATTGAATGGGAAGCCGGTGGAATACGGAGGCATTGCCGCGGCGCTGACGGCCCTGCGGCAGGAACATCCGCAGTTGGCCGTGGTGGTGGAAGCGCACCGGGATTTGCCGGTCCAGACGTTCGTTGAAATCATGGAAGCGGTAAAGTCTGCCGGCGTGGCGCGCATCAGCATCCTCACCCGACCGGAGGTGCCGTGAACCCTGCATCCACATTTCGCCTCACGTTTTTCCTGACCACGGTGGTGCACGCGGTGCTGGTGGGCGGAATGCTCCTGACCAGCCGCCGCGGCAGTGCGCGCGGCGTTGCGACAACCGCACCACTGATGCTCGAATGGGCCTCACCTGCCATAGCACCGGCACTGCCGGAGCCCAAGTTTCCGCCTGCTACCGTCCTAACAAGCGCCGTTTCCGTCCCGCAGCGTGCGGAGGCTTTGGCTGAAGCCGCTTCCCCGGCGCACCGCTCCCCCAGCCTGGCAGTTCCCCGCGCGAAATCAGACGTTCCGACGCCTCGAAAATCCCTGTGGTCTGCGGCGGCCAAGCCCGCAGCCCGCCGCAGCCCTGCCAGAAATTCCGCGGAGCCGCCGCCGGCGCGGCCGATGCGCGCCCCCGCCTCCACAGCGCCCGTACCAGCCTCGCTGTCGGCCGCGGCGCGTGTTCCTGCCGCTGCGCAGGGCCATTCTCCCAGCCCGATCCTTCACGACGATGGCACTGGCGGCGGCAGTGCGGCGGACGCCGATGCCATTGCCGCCTATCATGAAAAATTGCAGCGGCTTTTTGAGGGACGGTGGCGGCAGCCGCAGGGCATTTCCGGCCTCACGGATGCCCCCACGGCACGCATCGCCCTCACGATTCTTGCCGACGGAGCCATCGCCGCGCGGAAACTCGTGCATCCCAGCGGGAATGCCGCCGTGGACGCCTCGGCCCTGGCGGCAGCGGAATCCGTCACCCGAACCGACCCCCTGCCCCGCGAATTGGGCGTTGCCAGCTACCGGGTTCTGATCAAGTTCGTGCTGCACTGATGCCACCCCCATACCTGTTCTGCCGTATTGTTTTTTCCATCCTGCTTTTGCAGGCCGGTGGGCCTGTGCCTGCATCTGACTCATCCGCCACCGCAGCGCCTGCCGCCGGAATCATCCGCGGCAACACCAAGGCCCGCATTCTCATTGAAGATTTCACCGGAAGCACCGGACAGACGACGCAGGATGCCGTCACCGACTCGCTGGAACGCACGGGGGATTTCCTCTTCGGCCCGGGCGCCTCCTCGTTTGTCATTTCCGCCATCTGTTCCGGCGGGCGCATCCAGGGGAGCGTCAAGGACCCCGCGGGCAAACTCCTGTTTTCCGCGAACTACGACAACCTGAACCTGCGGATCAACGCCCACCAGTTCGCCGATGAAATTGTCAGTGCCATTTTTGGCCGCACTGGCGTGGCCACCACCCAGATTGCCTTCGTGAGCGACGCCTCCGGGCACCGGGAAATTTACATGTGCGACGCCGACGGAGCGGACATCCGGCAGATCACCAGCGACAAATCCGCCTGCGTGAGTCCCTCCCTGCGCAATGACGCCCTGTTTCTGGCCTTCACCAGCTACGTTTCCGGCTATCCGGACCTCTACCTCATCGATCTGGGCACGGGCACCCGACGCCGCATCGCCAATGCTCCCGGCACCAATAGCGGCGCAGCGTTTTCGCCGGACGGCGAACGCCTGGCCATGACCATGAGTTTTTCCGGCAACCCGGAACTCTACGTCACCAACGAAGGCGGGCTGGGCGGACGCCGCCTGACGAATACCCCGTGGGCGGAAAGTTCGCCTGCCTGGGCACCGGACGGCACCCGTCTGGTGTTTGCCGCCAATCCTACCGGCAAGCCGCAGCTTTACGTCCAGCCCCTCGCCGGAGGCAAGCCGCTGCTGCTGCAAACCGGCTCAGCCCACTGCACCGAACCAAGCTGGTCCCCGGACGGCTACCGCATCGCCTTCACCGTCCGGCAGGGACGCAGACTCATGGTCGCCATCCTGAACACGACCACCGGCAGCACCCGCATCCTGACGGAAGGGATGGATCCCTGCTGGGGTGCCGACGGACGGCATCTGGTGTACGCGCAAAACGAATACCTCATTGTCCATAACGTCGATTCCGGGGCCAAGCGCATCATTGTCAGCCACATGGGGCGCCTCTCCGAGCCCTCCTGGTCCCACTAGCATTTCATGAGTCCGCTGCCCGCCGCCTCCGCCGCCCTGCTGCTGTGCGCCCTGTGTTCCTGCAGCGGCCTGGGCGGCGCAAACAACATGCCCGCGCGGGATGAGTCCGCCTCGTTTTTCAGCGGGAAAGTGGAGCGCAAGCAGCTTCCCGCACTGCTCTTCGCCGAAGACAGCGCGGTGCTGGCCGCAGGCGAGCCGGCCAAGCTCCGGGAAATCCGCCGCTTCCTGGCAGACCATCCTGACACGAACCTTCTGCTGGCCGGCTTTGCGCCGGAAGCGGGCACGGAGGAATACAACCGGATCCTTGGCGAACAGCGGGCGCAGGTGGTTCGTTCCGCGCTCCTTGATCTGGGCGTGGCGCCTGCACGACTGCAAACCGTCAGTTATGGCGGACTCTACGCCGGTTCCAACGATGCCGACTCCCGCCGGGTCGAAGTCGGCATCCTCCGCTCGCCTCCGCACTGACGCTTTGGCGGCGGTGCGGTTCCCGGCTTCGAGGTTTACAATTGCTGCATTCTGTTCCTTTGTCCGCACAATGAGTGCCGACCAGCCAGCCTCCTCCCCTGCCGCCAGACCCTCCTCCTCCAAGCCGGGGCACACGGCGCACCTGCTGATCTTTCTGACGGTCTTCATCGACCTGCTGGGCTTCGGCATCGTCATCCCCATCCTCCCGCTGTATGCGGAAAAATTTGGAGCCACCAAGATCGACAACGGCTTCCTCGTCGCGATCTACTCGCTCATGCAGGTGCTCTGCACTCCGCTGTGGGGAAAGCTCAGCGACCGCATCGGGCGTCGTCCGGTTTTGATCATCAGCACGCTGGGCACGGCGCTGGGCTTCTTCCTCATGGCGGTGGCCGGGCCGCTCGGCAGCCTCATTCTCCTGTTTGTGGCGCGGGCCATTGATGGCGCCAGTGGCGGAAACATCTCCACCGCCTCCGCCTACCTGGCCGACATCACCCCTCCGGAAAAACGTGCCAGGATGATGGGCCTGATCGGTGCGGCCTTTGGGCTCGGGTTCGTCTTTGGCCCCATGGTCGCCGGCCTGCTGGGCTGGGTCCACCACAGCCTGCCGTTCTGGTTTGCCGGGATTCTGGCCCTGGCCAACTCCGTGTTCATCTTCCTGAAACTGCCGGAAAGCCTGACTCCCGAACGCCGTGTGAAACAATCGGAAAAAGCCACTCTGCGGGAGATCATCGAGCGGGGAAATCCGCAGCTTCCCGGAGTCATGTTCATCTATTTTCTGGCGATCACGGCGTTTTCCGTCATGACCACGCTGTATGCCTTGAACACCACGGAAATGATCCCCCACCTCAAGGAAAATGAGCGCACCGCCAGCCTCGTCAACGGCCTGCTCTTCGCCATCGTGGGGATTGTCGGCGCGGTCATCCAGGGGCGCTATATCGGGAGCCTAACTTCCCGGTTCGGGGAAAAGCGTCTCGCCCTGACCGGAGCGGTCATTCTCGCCCTTTTTCTGGCACTGCTGCACGGCAGGGACGCCATCTGGTCCATTGCCCTGGTGAGCATTGGCATCGCCGTCGGAAACAGTCTCATCACCCCGTCGCTCAACTCCATTGCCTCCCGCGGATCCGATGCCACCGCCCAGGGCCGAACCATGGGCCTCATGGGGTCGGCCGGCAGCGTCGGGCGCGTGGTCGGTCCCATCCTCAGCGGTCCGCTGGCCGCCTGGCATCTCAAACCATTCTGGTGGGCGGCTGCGCTGATGATTGCCGCCGCCGTTTTTATTCTGCAGCTCCACCCGCATGATTCCGGCAAACCGGTGGCCGACGAAACCCCATCCCGACCGGATGCCGATTCCCCTCCCGGCACCTCGTCCGAGGACGGCGACACGGAAGCTCCCAAAGCCTGAGGAATCCAAGCTGCCACCATGGATGCCACGCCGCCAATCCTTGCGCCTTCCAGCCGCATTACCATTCCGGAATATGCGATGGCGCTGGCCCATGTTGCCAGCCTGCGCTCGGAGGATCCCTTCCGCCGCGTCGGAGCAGTGGCCATCGACCACGCCAACCGCGTCATCGGCACCGCCTACAATGGGCTTGCTCCCGGATTCAATGCTCCAGAAGGATTCTGGGACGACCGGGAGGCCCGCCAGAAATTCATGCTGCACGCGGAAGTCAACCTGTGCAGCCTCTTCACCCGCGGAAGCGTCCGCCTGGTGGCCGTCACCACCAAACCCTGCACCTCCTGCATCCAGATGCTCTGCGCCTACAGCATTCAGGAAATTTACTACCGCGACGACTACGAAAAGTCGGATGCCGATGCCATCGCAAAAATGTATGGGGTGCGGCTGGTGCAGCTGCGCGACTACCCAAAAATCTCATGAAGCCCGCTTCGTTGCCGCTTTCCCTGAAAAAGCACCGCCCCGGAATCCACTTTGAGGGGGGCGCGGGATTCCGGGGCGGCTTTTTTTTGGGGGGGTCTTTGGGGTTCGGGGGAGAGGGAATGCAGGATTTTTTGGGGGTTCCGCAGATTCATTCTCCAACTTGACGGAGTATCACCAATGTAACTTCATTGTCAATACAAAATAAACCGTATCGCCATGCAATTCACACTTCGCTTTCTGATTGGATCGGGTATTTTTCTCGCCCAGGCCGCCATGCTGCACGCCCAGGTGAAAATCGAGCAGGACGCCGCCAACGCGCTCATCGCCCCGGATGCCTCGATTAAAAAACTCGCTGGCGACCTTAAGTTCACCGAGGGGCCGGTCTGGCTGAAGGACAAGTCCGTACTGATCTTCAGCGACATTCCGGCCAGCAAGCTCATGCAGTGGAGCGCGGATGGCGGCCTGAGGGAATACCGGGCCGTTGAGGCGGCCAATGGGAATACGGTCGATGGTTCTGGGCGGCTGGTTAGTTGCCAGCACGCCGGACGCAACATTGTCCGCGAAGAAAAGGACGGAACCATTTCCGTCGTCGTAGCCGATTTCGAGGGGAAAAAGTTCCATTCGCCCAACGACCTGGCGATCAAGTCGGATGGGACAATCTGGTTCACTGACCCCTCCTATGGCCTGCCGAAAGGTGCCGCGAAGGAAATCGACGGGCACTGGGTTTACCGGTTCGATCCGAAGACCAAGAAGACCACGGTGGTCAACCGAGAATTCGACATGCCCAACGGCATTGCGTTTTCGCCGGATGAAAAGCGGCTCTACATCGCCGACAGCGGCCGCAAGCAGCGCGTCGGGGCGTTTCCGGTCAATGCTGACGGCACCCTGGGTCCAGCGCTCTACTGGATGGAAGGCGGTGCCGACGGCATCCGGTGTGATGAAAAGGGAAATCTCTACACCACCGCCGGGGACGGCGTCCGCATTTACGATCCCGCCGGCGTCCGGCTGGCCACCATCAAACTACCGGAAGTTCCGGCAAACTGCGGCTTCGGCGGGGCGGATGGGCGCACGCTGTTTGTCACCGCACGGACCTCACTGTATTCTGTTCCCCTGAAAATCGCCGGCAAGGAATGGATAAAATAACCAGCTACACCCACGCGCTCAGCACCGATCAGGCCGGAAAACTCCGCGCCCTGCTGGAGGAACGCGGCTGGGAATTCGAGTCAAAACCCTACACCCTCTTTGCCGCACGAAAGGACAAAACCACCGTCGCCGTTTACGAAAAGGGGCCCAAGGTGCTCGTCCAGGGGCGGGACACCGCGCCATTTGTCGAATTCACCCTGGAACCGGAAATCCTGGGCGCTGCCGAACTCGGTTATGACGAAGTCCACCATCCGGAAATGTACGAGCCTCACATCGGCATCGACGAAAGCGGCAAGGGCGATTTTTTTGGCCCGCTGGTCATCGCCGGAGTCTATGTGGAACCGGCCAGTGCCCGGGCACTCAAGGCCGCAGGCATTCAGGACAGCAAGGTCATTTCTTCCGACCGCAGAATCCGCGACCTCGCCGAAATCATCCGCACCACTCCCGGTGCGCTGCACGATGTGGTGAGCATCGGCCCCGAGCGCTACAACGAGGTGTATGCAAAGGCGGGGAATCTCAACCGCCTGCTCGCCTGGGGTCATGCCCGGGTCC
>JAGNEJ010000079.1 GCA_018003315.1 Verrucomicrobiales bacterium | reverse complement strand
CCACCACAGACCGTGATGTTGCTGCGGGCATTCTAGCCGAATCCTTCGACCTGACCGCAGGCATTCCAAACCTGAGCGGGGGAAACAATCTGCTGGCCATTCAGGGGCTGAATGCTTCGGCGAGTGATTCAAATTTCCTGATCCAGCCGGAAATGACCTCGGTGCAGGTGCTGGTCGGTCCACCCGCCTACCTCCTAACCGCCACGCCAGGCATCACGAACGAAACCGGATGGTATTTGGACGAAGTGCAGGACACCACGTTCAGCCACAATCGGGGTTTTTACGACACCCCATTCAGCGTCAGCATCACCTCCCCCACTGAGGAAGCGGAAATTTACTACACGACCGACAACAGCGACCCCTCGCCGACCAACGGCACTCTGTTCACGGATCCGATCACCATCAGCAAAACCACGGTGCTGCGCGCCAGGGCTTTCAAGGCAGACTGGAAGCCAACCAACATCGACACCCATACCTACATTTTCCTGGCGGACGTCACCACCGTTCCCAAGGGCACCATCCCCGAAAACGGCAGTCTTTCCGGCACCGCACCTCCCGGTTGGCCGACCGCCAGCGTCAACGGACAGGCGTTCAATTACGGATTTTCTGCCAGTGTCCTCGCCACCTATTCCTCCGCCCAACTGCGCGAGGCGCTGACTCAAATCCCGTCCATCTCCGTGGTCACCCAGCAGAGCAACCTCACGGATCCCAGCACCGGCATTTATGTGAATGCCACGGGTCACGGCGACCTCTGGGAGCGGCCCGCCTCCATTGAAATGCTGGACATCAACCATCCGCAGTCCGCTCCTGCCGACGGTCACGGCGAATTCCATGAAAACTGCGGCCTGCGCGTCCGCGGAGGTTACAGCCGCAACGACTATGCCTCAAAACACAGCCTGCGGCTGTTCTTCAGCAAGCAATACGGAGCCACCAAGCTGAGGTATCCGCTCTATGGACCGAATGGCGCGTCGGAATTCGATAAATTCGACCTGCGCGGCAGCCAAAACTATTCCTGGTCGAACAGTTCGGGCGATCCCAACGAAACCCTCTGCCGCGATCCGTTTTCCCGAGAAACCCTCGGCGCCCTGGGCCAGCAGCATACCCGCAGCCGCTTCGCCCATGTTTACCTCAACGGCCTCTACTGGGGAATTTTTGAAATTCATGAACGGGCATCCAACTCTTATGGCGAAAGCTACCTCGGCGGCAGCAAGGATGATTACGATGTCGTCAAGTGCGGCAACCGGAGCGTCGCGAACACCTTTTCCACCGAAGCCACCGACGGCTACCTGCAGACCAATCCCGACGGCAGCACCGCCGCCTGGCGGCTGCTTTATGACCGGGTGATCGCCTACCTCGGCGCTCCGTCGCATGCCAACTACCAGGTCATCCTGGGCAACAATCCCGACGGCACCCGCAACCCGGCGCTTCCCGTGCTGCTCGACGTGGACAATCTGATCGACTACATGATGGCCATCTTTTATTCCGGTGACGGAGATGCCACGTTGTCAGGATTCCTGAGCTTCAACCAGCCGAACAACTGGTTCGGAATGCGCGACCGTGCCGGACAGCGCGGCTTCACTTTTTTCAATCACGATGCGGAGCACACCCTGCGGGCTCCGAGTTGGTCGCTCTACTGGACCCGCGCCAACCGGCCTGCAGCCCCCAGCGACACCACGGGACCGTTCGGCGGTTCGCTGGCCACCGACTGGACGTTCTGGAATCCGCAGCGCATCCACGAGGCCCTGCTTTCAAACAATGAATACCGCCTGCGCTGGTCGGACCACATCCAGCGCCATCTCTTCAACGACGGGGCCCTGACCACCGCCACGGCCAAGGCCCGCTGGGTTTCGAAAATCAGCACCATCAACAAGGCGATCCGCGTTTACGCAGCCCGCTACAGCACCACCGGTGCCGGGGAGGCAGCCTGGCTGACCAAGACCAATGAGATCACGACGAAATTTTTCGACGGCGATCCTGCCGCCCTCTACAACGGCACCGCGGACCCTGTCCTGTCCGTTCCCCGCCGGGATGCCCTGCTTTCCCTGCTGGCGGCCGATGGTCTCGTCCCGACGGTGGCGGCCCCAGTCTTCAGCCAGCGCGGCGGCACCGTACCCGCCAATTTCCAGCTCACCCTGACATCTCCTGGCGGCGGCGACATTTATTACACCACCAATGGCGAGGACCCGCGCACCGTCATCGCGGGCACCCCATCCGCCAGCGCCACCCTGTATTCGGGGCCGCTCACCCTGACGGTCAGCGGCACCGTGCGGGCCCGCGTGCTCAGCGGCGGAGTCTGGAGCGCCATCGACGAAGCCTTCTTCAGCGTCGCCGCCGTTCCGGCCAGCGCTCTCAACCTTGTCATTTCGGAAATCTGCTATCATCCAAAAGACCCAACCCTTCCCGCAGAGACCGCCATTTCAACCAACTCGGATGATTTTGAATTCATCGAACTGCTGAACATCAGCGCCTCTCCGGTCGATCTGACAGGAGTCAAATTCATCGACGGCATCCGCTTCACTTTTGGCACCGCCGTGCTGGAGCCAGGCCAGCGCCTGGTTCTCGTCAAAAACTCCGCCGCCTTCCAGGCCCGATACGGAACAGCCATTCCCATTGGCGGAACCTATGCATTGAGTCTGAGCAACTCCGGCGAAACGATCCTCCTGGAAACAGCGAACGGCCAGGTGCTGCGCACCATTTCTTACACCACCAGCGCTCCTTGGCCCGGACCGACCACCGATGGCCTCGGGTTCAGCATGGTGCTCATTGCTCCGGAAACCAATCCGGACCACGACGTGGCAGCCAATTGGCGACCGAGCCGCACGGACACCGGCAATCCCGGCGGTAGCGACGGAAATCCCTATGTGGACTGGAAATCGACCCACGGCATCAGCAGCGATCTGGGCGATGCGGACTCCGATGGCATCCTGAATTTGATGGAGTATGCGCTGGGCTCCAATCCCACGGTGCCGTCCACCAACCTGCTCCCTGCCGTGCAGCGGGATGCGAATGACTTCCTGACCCTGACCTTTTCCAGGCCCGTGGGCAACGATGACGTCCGCTGCACCGTGCAGACCGGTCCGGATCTGGCCTCCTGGAGCGATGACGCGATTCTCGTCGAAGAAGTCCACAATCCCGCCGACGGAACCATCACCGCCACTTGGCGGACGGCCGCTCCCGTTGCCTCCACCGAGCGCCTCTTCATGCGCATCCGGGCTTCGCTGCGCACGCCGTGATCCCAGCGGCGCACCGTCTTGCCGCAGAGCGAATTTCCCCTTGCCTCCCCCCCGGCATTGCGGAGTTTAGCCGCGGGCTCCGCCACCGGCCAGCCTGACATCGTTGCCCATGGTCCGCAAACTCCTCCATACGCGCTACCGCGTTCAAGACCTCGAAAAAACCGTCACTTTCTACACGGAGGTGCTTGGTTTGCAGGTCGTTCGCCGTCATCAGTCTCCGCGGGGTTCCATGCTGGTGTTCCTGAAGGCTCCGGAAAGCGAGGAATTGATCGAAATCTGCCAGTTCGACGGCAGCGGTCCGGTGGTGGTGGGTTCTGACATCACCCACCTTGCTTTCGAGGTCGATGACCTCACCGCCTTCGCCGCCCACGCGGCGGCCAGGGGCTACCCACTCTCGGATGGACCCACTACTGCCAGCACCGGAACCACCTTTGCCTTTGTCGATGCGCCGGAAGGCTATGAAATCGAACTGATCCAGCGCGGCTCTCCCATTCCCGGTGCCGACTGACCCCGAAAACCCATGGACTTCGACTGGCTAGATGTTTCCTTTGATTTGAAAAAAATTTCCCCCGCGGAGATTGAGGAATCGTTTGAGGATCCCTTCTGTCTGCGCCTCATGCCCGACTCCGACAAGAAGGGGGAAAACCGCTATTTCAACCTTGGCAAATCCACGGGCAACCGGGCGATTTTTAGCGTGTTCTGGACCGACGGGAAGCGCTACCGCGTCATCCTCGGCCGCGAAATGACTCCGGAGGAGTTGAATTTTTACGAACGCAAAAACACTGAATATCTCTGAGACGATGCGGTGCGCCTTGTGAGCTTGAACTGACCAGCATGAACAAACTGACCGACTGGAGCCAGATTCCTGACCTGCCCGACGAAAAGGCCGAAGCCGATTTTTGGGCCGGGCACCAGTTGGACGTGCGCCTCATGAACAACGCGCTGCAGAAGCCGGATGTGCGGGAGTCCACCACCATCACGCTGCGCTTTGATCCGCGGATGCTCAACAAGATCAAGCGCATGGCGCGCTCCCGCTATCTGAACTACCAGAGCATGATCAAGCAGTGGCTCAGTGAACGGCTCGAACAGGAAAACCGCTGAAGCCGCATGAAAGTGCCGGTCATGGCCCGGAACCCGCGGTTTTGGGGCGTCGCGTATCTCTGCTGGCTGGCACTGCTGTGCATCGTCTCCCACATCAGCCGGATTCCCCTGCAGCCGGATGTGGCCGGGTGGGACAAGGTGCAGCACGCCGTCTGCTTTGCTGCCGGTGGCATCATCCTCGGCCTGGCCTGCAGCCTGGGGCGAAGCTCTCCTAACTGGCTGGCCATTCGCAGTGCGGTGATCCTTTCCGGACTAGCGGTGGGGTGGTTCGATGAATGGCACCAGAGTCATGTGCCCGGACGCAGCGGCAATGATGTCTGGGATCTCTGTGCGGATTTTTTCGGTTCCTGCGTGGCGGCATGGCTGCTGCCGGGAATCTGGCGGCGCTTGAAAATCGACGGTGCGGACCAATCCGTTTGAATCACCGCGCAGGGACGGCGCAACCGGGCTTGACCACGGGGGGATGCAATCCTAAGTGACTTCATGCCCTCGGAAACCTCCACCAACCTGCGCGATCTCGCCGCCGCCCTCCGGCAACGGATTGTGGTCATCGGCGATCATGCGCTGCGCGATGCGGACCCGGAGAGTCACCTCGAAAAATTGAAGGCCGCCACGGAAAACATCTGGCGCTTGCAGCAGGCTCTGGCACCGAGTTTACCTCCGCAATTGGCTCATTTTCTCGAATCGCAAAGTTACCAAAAAGCCCTGGCCAGCCTGGAAGCGGTGCTGCGCCGCGATGAGCCCTGACCTCGCTTCAACCGAACCGCGAACATGCAGTTTTCCCCCCGCACGGACAGCAAAGCCATTGAATCCGGCCTCGGATTCGCCCCGAAATTTGATGCCAACGGCTTGATCGTCGCGATCGCCCAGGATGCCGATTCGGGCGAAATTCTGATGGTGGCCTACATGAACCTGGAGTCGTTGCAGCGAACCCTGGAAATCGGCGAAGCGGTTTATTTCAGCCGCAGCCGTCAGGAACTCTGGCACAAGGGTCAAACCAGCGGTCATGTGCAGGTGGTCCGGGAAATCCTGACCGACTGTGACCAGGATGCACTGGTCCTGAAGGTGACGCAACAGGGCGAAGGCGCCTGCCACACCGGCTTTCGCAGCTGCTTTTACCGGCGCGTGGCATTGCCCGCAGCCGATCCGGTGGCGCTGGAACCGTCCATCACCGAAAAGGCCTACAATGCAGATGCCGTTTACGGAAAATCCCACTGAAAATTTATGATTACGGAAGACCAGATCAAGTCAGCGCTCTCCAGCGTCAAATACCCCGGCTTCAACCGGGACATCGTCTCCTTTGGCCTTGTGAAACAGGCGGTGGCCGAGGGAAACGACGTCAAAGTGCTCATTTCCCTGGCCACCAGGGATCCCAATGTGCCGCGCCTGATTCATGAAGCCGCCCAGGCAGCCCTGAAAGCCCTGCCCGGCGTGGCAAAGGTGGTGCTGGATTTCGACATCAAGGAACCGGAGACCCCAGCCGCGGGCGGCACCGTGGGCAAGTCCAGCGTTCCAGGCATCAAAAAAATCATCGCAGTGGCAAGCGGGAAAGGCGGCGTCGGAAAAAGCACCGTAGCGGTGAATCTGGCGGTCGCACTGGCAAAAGCCGGCTTCCGGGTCGGCCTGTGCGACTGCGACCTCTACGGTCCCAGCATGGCATTGATGTTAGGCACTGAGGAGCGCCCCATGGCCACTGATGAGAACCAGATCATTCCGGTCGATGCACACGGCATCAAGCTCATTTCCATGGGACTGCTGCTGGATGATGCCTCGCCCGTCATCGTCCGCGGCCCAATGGCCACTCGCTACACCCAGCAGTTCCTCCGCGGCACCGCCTGGGGAGATCTGGATTATTTGATTCTCGACCTGCCTCCAGGCACCGGTGACATCCAGCTCACCATCGTGCAAACGGTTGCCGTGGACGGGGCGGTCATCGTCACGACGCCCCAGGAGGTGGCGCTCATTGATGCCCGCAAGGCAGTGAGCATGTTCGCCAAAGTCAATGTTCCCGTGCTCGGAGTGGTCGAGAACATGAGCTATTTTCTGTGTCCCAGCGACGGGGTGCGCTACGACATTTTTGGAAAAGGCGGCGGAGCCAAGGAAGCCGCACGCCTGAACGTGCCGCTGCTGGCTGAAATTCCCATCGACATCACCACCCGCGAAGCGGGGGACCGCGGGATGCCGGTCGCGCTACTGCCGCCTCATAAAAACGCCGTCAGCGAAGCCTTTCAAAAACTGGCCGCAGAGGTGAAGCGCCTGGCGGACTAATTCCCGCAACACGCGGAAAAACCGACCCAACAATTTGAACCACAGCTTGTTTTGCCGACTTTTTACGTCTGCAAATCGGCTGTTGCTCCGCCGCTGCAGCTTACGCGGAACCCTTGTCCTTGAGCCGCTTTGCCGCTTCCCTGAGAATGCCCCGCTCCTGTTCGGTGAGGCTATTCATGCCGGTGGCGTGCAGCTTTTCCAGGATGGGATCGACCTGTTCCAAAAGAAACGCCTGATTTGAAACCGGTTCGGAATGGGTGGGGAGCGCAAAGTCGTCCATGGCATCCTCCTCGCTCCAGAACTGTTTCGATTTTGCGACCGGTGCGAAGGGAGAATCCTGATCGGACCGGAACTCCCTAGCGCATTCGGACAAACGCATCCGGCGCGCTGAGAGCAGGCGTTCCTCCTGAAAATAGCGGTGGGCGGTATGGAGCCACCCGAAAATGAATCCACCGAGATGGCAGAGGTGGGCCATGTTGTCGAGTGGAGTGAACCGGTTGGCCACATCCAGAATCAAGGAGGCCAGCGCCATTCCCAGGACCAGCGACCGGGCGGAAAGCCGGAGACGCAACCAAGGGCGCAAAAATCCCAGAACTGGAAAATGCGGAAGGCGAACGGCAAATGCAGCCATGACGGCGCAAACCGCCCCGGAAGCCCCGATCAGAACCGCCCGATCCCCGTCCTTCCCAGCAATCAACTGCAGCGCTGTCCCCGTCAATCCTCCCAGGAAATATAAATAGCCGAATTGTTTGGCACCGGATTCCTCCAGCACCCTTCGCCCGAATAGGAACAGAACGAGCATGTTCGCAGCGAGGTGGACAAGATCCGCATGGACGAAGAGATGGGTGAATACGGTCCAAAATTCACCATCCCGCAGCGTCTGCATGCTGATGTACCCAGCCGGGGCCATCGGCCCGTCTCCGGGCGGCGCAATGGCGAACAGTTTCTGCAGCAGAAAGACCCCGATGTTGACGATGATCAGAATCGCCAAAATGCTCGGCCCCTCCTGCTCTGGAGGGTCCTCGCGATACAAGGAGCGAATGGGGCGGCGCATGGGAGAAACCGGATCGTCGTGTGCAAAATGGAGCACAGGCAGTCCCTGCTGTCGATGACAAGTGTGTTCCGAAAACCCGTGGCGATGAGAGATGATTTTCCAGGAAACCGGCCGCCGCATGGCCAAGCCGGCCTGGTTCTCACTTTGCGTTGTTCAAGTAAATAATGCGCCAACCTTCAGGATCGCGTCGCAGCCTCACGAGCATTCGCCGCGAGCCACTGGAAGCCTTCACGCCGGAGATGACGAACCGAAACGTGTAGGTGAACGCCACCTCATTTCCACCCATTCCAGCCTGCGGCTGCACCGCACCGACAATTTCAAACGAACGCTGCGGGTGGCTGGCCGCATATTCCTGTGCATCGGCCAGAATTTGCTGCCGTGTGAACCGGCTGCCAAAGTAGTCAGCCTGGGCGGCAAACAAACTTGCGGCCTCCGCAGTCCGGGAATTGTCCATGCTGGCCGCGAGGTATTGGCGCAGCACCGCCTCCGGACCCGCTGCCAGTTGTTCCGGACTCCGGGAGGTTTCCGGTTGAGGGGCAGGCGGCTGCACGCCCGCTGCCCGGATGGAGGTGATGACCAGATGTCCGGCCTGCCGGGCAAGCTCAATTTCGTTTCTGGCCCGGCCCGCACGGGACTTCACACCGTCAGAAACCTGATAGGACAGATCCACCGTGACCAGCCAGCGGGTTCCCTGGGTGCGCACCACCGGCGCGCCGACGATCTGATATGCCCGCTGCGGCCATCGAGCAGAATAGGTCGCGATGTCCTTTCCAATCGCGGCATGATCCACATTGGCATCATCAAAATACTGCGCCACCTGCGGAGCATAAAAATTCAACTGGCTTTCCTGGCTTCCACTGTTGCCCGCCCGAATGAAGCGGATGACAACACCGGCGGGATCATCGCCCGCCGGATCCACAGCGGGAGGCATGGCTGCCGGGGCGGCGCCAAGCCAACTGGCATGGAGGGTTTCTACCCGCCAGCCTTCCCCACCCCACACCATGCCAAAAACAGCCGTCCCGGAGTTGATGACGGCTTGTGCCTGTGCCTGGTTCGGCCAGGCGGTGACCGCAACGGGATAGGTGACCGTGCGCCGCTCGGGAGAAGGACTGGCCAGCACGGGTTTTCCGGAAGGAACCGCAGACAACTGCCGATAGGAGCCCACCTGGCTGCGCAGTCTGGCAAAGAATTGTTCCTGGGTTTCGGTTCCATAGCCAAAATCCCCCCGCTCCGCGAGCAGCAGGGCCAAGTCCGCGTAATCCGGGGCCCAGCCATTGACTTGAGACAGTCCGCGCAGGATTCGGACAGCCATGACGGCAGCGTCGAACGATTCAGGAGGTGCCGTGAGCAGGAGACTGAAATCCCCGTCCGGATTGAGCCCGCGGGAGGCTGGACGCTGGAAGCCGCCGGTCAGTTCCCTGACTTTTGACGAAGCGAAGCGGTGCCATTCATAACAGGAAACGCGGCCGTCGGCATTGAGGTCGGCGCTGCCGCGATTGATCCCGTCGAGCAAGGCATAGGTGAAGGCACCGTGCCCCCACTCCCCGCGTTCGGCAGCGGTCTGTGCGGCACCGCACGCTCCAAGCACCACCGCCCCGGTTCCGGAACGGAAATCGGCAAAGATGTCTGAAAGGACCAGATTTCCCGGATCCGCCACGGACCGCACTCCTCCGCCGGGAGCCCCCCGCTGCAGCACCAATCCGCGAGCTGCGGCAGCCTTTTGCGCGACCGCAAATCCCGAATCATCCAGTTCACCCGCATGACAGGTGTCGAGCATCAGCAGCCGGTGGCGGGCTGGAATGCCATCAAACAAGCCCGCCAACTCCTCAAAACGGATTCCTTTCTCTGATGGATTGTCGAAATCCATGTCATGCGGGCAGAAAAAGTAAACGGGGGCCCCAGCGACATCCGCCATTACGCCATGCCCTGCGACGAAGAGAAACGCCAGGTCATCAGGACGTGAATTTTTCAGCACCTCACCAGCTGCCAAGATTTGCTGCCGGGTTGCCTTTTCGTTAAGAACCGGCACCACCTGACTGGCAGCACCATCGTCGGCCTGTCTGCTCATGGCTGCCGCCAGTGCCGCGGCATCGTCATCCGGCAGCCCCAGGTTGAAGCCGGAATTCGCGTAGCTGGAAATGCCGACGGAAACGCCGACGACACCACGCAAGGGACGAGTGGAGCGCGTGACCTGCAAAATTTCCCGCTCCGATTCCTGCCCGGCGGAATCGATGACGGAAATCTGCAGCCGATTCTCCCCTCCTGTGAGTGGAATGTTCAGCGTGGCCGTCTGCTCCCTGGCTGCTTCCGCAAAGGGAATGCCCTTGCTGCCGGGCCACGGCACGCCGTTGACCACGACGGACATTTTCGCCAGCATCTGCCGTGACGACACGGCCTTGATGGTCACGCGAAACGTCGCGTCAGTTTGCACAACCGGCCAGGATGAAACCGCATCCACCGAAACCTTGGGCCGTGAGCCAGAACCCCGTGAGTCACTGCCTCCACCCAGTTTTTCAACGCGCTTTTTCCAAAGCTGGTGCAGCGTTTCGACCAAACCCGGTTCCACCCCAGCCGCAGCCGCTACGAGGTCGGGGCGATTCAGCGACGCATCCGCCTGAGCCAGGGGAAGGCTGCGCTCGCCCTCCAGCACATGCATCGCGTTCAGACCACCGGGGGATGCGGAATAGTGGCCGTCCGGCAATACCGCACACCAGTCATCCCATCCAGCGGTGACCAAGTGGAGCACATTGCGCATGTTCCCCTGTGCATCGAGCCCTAGCATGCGAGTGCTGCCGTCGGTCATTGCGAGGAAAAGGCGATTGCCGTCCGCAGTGACGGCCAGGGCGTCCTTCAGTGCCGTCCATCCGCTGGCGGCCCCGTACATGGCCCTGTCTGCCTCGCCCTGTGATTCCTCCCACTTGCTCAGTTCGCGGCCAGTGGCCAGGTCGAAAAGGTGAACGGATTTGGAACCGTGGCTTCCTGCCACGATCACCTGATCGTATCCAGGGCGGAAGCGGGTGTGGTGGAGGCCTGGAACATCCCCGCCCCAACGCGTCGCCGTTTGCATGTTCACGACCTGAAATCCCCCCAATCCCCGGTGCGTCGAGCCATAGGCAATCCACTTTCCATCACGGGAACAGTCCAAATCCACCATGAATCCGGTGTTTTCGGACTGGTTGAGATTGCGAAATGGCCGCGGTGCGCCCCCCGCTGGCAGCAATTGGTTCTCATCCATTCCAAGGGTGCGTTTGCCGGACATCGCATAGACGGCAGGCATCATCCACCGGCCCACGACCAGGCCCTTGCCATCAGGAAGAAAGGCACCGCGCGTTTGATCATCATCCTCCAGCACGCGGACCATCCTGGCAGGTGGCAAGGTGCGATCCCAAACATGCACACCTGCCTTTTTCCCCTCTCCTGTCATTTCATTGAGCATCAGCCAGCGCCCGGTGGCATCCATGCGCAGCGATGCGCTGAAGGGACGATTGGCGATTTCGCGGGTCACCACGGCGTTTTTCACATCCACTTCCAGCAGGCGAAAGGTGTGCTCACCCTCCTTGCGGTCCGTCAGATAAACATACAACCAGTCGCCATCTGGTGTCAGCACTGCGGAAAGCGCCCCGGATGCATCCGGCAGGCGCACCCGATGGACCTGCATGAGCCCAAGATCCCAGAGGCGCAGGTCCGGATCGAGCGAGGCTCCAGTCTGGGCCCGCCCAAAGGCAAATTCCCAGGTTGCCAGGTGCCGTCCCGTTTCCGAACAGGCTACGCCATGCACCACCGCGGTTTTGGTGCGCAAGGTCGCCAGCCGGTGCAGCGTCCTGACATCCCACAATTCGGCATGACCATCTGCAAATCCCAGCGCTAGCAGACCTTCGGACTGGTTCAATGCATAGGCGGTGGTGTCGTCATGCACCAGCGGTCCAAACTTGTCCCACATGCTTCGCTCTGACGGGTCCCGGGCCTCCCGCATAGCACGGTGCCGCCCTTGATAAGTGTCCGCCGTGGTCACTTCCGGACCTGTGATCTGAGCACCGGCCGTTGCCGGTGCGCCGGTTTCGTAATCGAACGCCACCACCTCCACCCCGTCTGCGCGCTCGGCAACACCGGCGAGCAAAATCTTCGTCCCCGGTTTCTGCAGCAGCCACATGACTTTCTTCGGTGCGCCAATGCGCCTGAGGACCTCCCCGGATCGGCAGTTCCAGATGATGATGCTCCGGTCATCTGAAGCGGTGGCCAGCAGCCCGGGCTTTTCCAGAAACAGGACGGAGGAAACCGGAGCCCGGTGTCCAATGGCCGGCTGGATCCGCGGCGCAGCAGGGAGCGACAGGGAGCACGCGCAGAATGTTAGAAAAAACGCAAAGCAGAAGTTCCGCATGGGACAAGAATCAACGTTTCAGGGCGATGGCAAAATCCGGCACGGTTTGCGGTTTAGCGACGGTGGGCGTCTGAGTTCCGCCGGTCAGGATCCTGACCCGTTCGGCCACATAGGTTTCCAGCGAAGCCACGGTGATCCGTCCGTTGTGCAGGATGTCCGCGGAGCCGCTGATTCCTTCCACGACCGCCTTGGTAAAAGCGCCGTTTTGCCAGTCCCCATGCTCCTGGGAACTCTGCCGCCCGGTGCTGGCAGCAAACAACACCGCGCCATTTTCGTCGCTGGAAAGCACGTTGACCACCCGGTTGATGTCCGGGGCGGCCGCTCCGGGCGTCAGTTTCCCGAGTGCATTGCCGGAATGACAGGTATCCACAAAAAAAAGCACCTTGCCGGGGACGCTGCCCATGGTCCGGCGGATGTCGTCAAGGCTCACCGCCGTGCGCAAGCGCCGGTTGCGGTCATAGTCATGCGGGCAAAAATAGTAGCGGCCGTCCGCATCGTTCTCCCCGTGTCCGGCGAAGAGGACGGCGCACACATCTGCAGGAGTGGCCTGAACCCGCAGCCAATCCAGCCCGTCCAGGATGTTCGCCGCCAGTGCCTCTCCATCTGTCAGGATTTTGAACTCCACTTTCTGATAGAGCCCGCCTTCCTGCCGCTGCAGGCAGGCTGCAAAATCCCGACCGTCTTTTGCTGCAAAGCGGAGATCGGGCAGGCCTGACTGTTCACTGTAGTCCGAGATCCCAACGCTGAGCAGCAGGAGTCTTGCCTTGGGCTGGCTCCCCTGCTGTGGCGGCTGGGCTGGTGTGCTCCTGGCAATGCGCACCACTGCAGGCACGCTGGCCGCATAGCGATTTTCTGCCAGTACCGCCAGCAGACAATCCAGATTTGGC
Organism: Verrucomicrobiales bacterium; assembly: GCA_018003315.1. Taxonomy (GTDB): domain Bacteria; phylum Verrucomicrobiota; class Verrucomicrobiia; order Verrucomicrobiales; family V1-33; genus JAGNEJ01. Next base: position 9,405 of record JAGNEJ010000079.1, on the reverse strand, counting down.
ACCGGAACGCTGACGGATGCCGTCTCGGTTTCCACGCCCGGCACTGGCGCCTGCACGCTCACCGGACGCCCATCCACCAGAATGCGAACCCGGGTGACTGGCTCGCCGCTGCTTCGACGCACCCGATAGCGAATTTCCACAGCAGGTGCCGTGGGTGAAATCGTGACCACAGCCGCACTCCCCCCCACCGCAAGTTCCACCACAGGCGGCTGCATCATGGCGATGATGGCTCCCTGGGTGGACTCCAGAAGTTGCTGTTTGCCCTGCATGGCCTGACGCAGCCCGTTCGTCTCATCGCGGGTCCGCAGCACCGAGATGGGAACATCCGGCTCGTAAAAACGGTCGCGGAATTTGCCGGCAGGGAAAAAATCCGCACTCTGGTGTTTCCCGCGATTCACATGCCACCCTATCAGGTTTTCTCCGTCAGCCGAGCAGTCGTAATAGCCTCTGGGCGTCCATGCCACCCACCGGCGCTTGTCCCCATGGGGGAATGCCGCCACCAGTTCCGCACCATCGCTGGTGCGATGCCAGCGGAGGGTTCCGTCACTGCACGCTGCAACCGCCACGCCGCCATCGGCTGAAAGTGCGGTGCTCCAGCAAGTGCCCGGCATCTGCCTGCTCCATTTTTCCCGTCCGTCCGCCTGGTAGCAGCGCAGGTAGAATTCCGTCCCGAGAACAAAAAAACTCGCATCACCCGCAATCGCCAGCGACCTGGAAATTTCATTGGGCCGCAGCTTCAACAGCTGTCCGCCAAAGCTTGGTGCGGGATTGTTTTGCCAGTTTGTCACTGGAAGACCATCGGTCTTTGCAGGCAGAAATCCGTCCGCCGCCTGGCCCTGGGGCACTGCTTCCAGGCTTCGGTCGGCAAGCAGCAGCCGCAAGGCATTTGGCTTGTTCTGGGGATTGCCCAAGAGCACCGTGGAGGCATCGGCAGATACGCGCATTTCCGTTCGGAAATCGACGACCGGCGAATCGCAAATCAGCCACCCACGGAAAATAACCGGGCCGTCCGGTTTCGAAAGATCCGGCGCTTCGGCAAGCATTCCCCAGGAAGGATGGGCCGTGGACCAAAGCAGACCGCCGCCCATGTCCGCCGGGAGAGGACTGAAATTCATCAGCGTGTTTAATCCGATGTTGGCATCCTGAGTCCAGACCCAGGAGTTCGCTTTCGCTGACCAGATCCGGACGGGAAGGTAGCCGGAAGGCTCCCGCCACGTTCCTCCCGCGGCAATCGCGAAGCCTCCGCGGGAGGGGCGCAGCCAGCCCGCGGAGGTGAGCTGACCATTGGGGATACGGGAGGTGTCGGGCGACTGCAGCTGCGCCAGGCTGGTTCCGGAATGAATGGTCAGTGCGGCCCTGTCAGCGTAGGCCAGGAGCACCCGTCCCCCATCGGGTGAGAAATGGACATCATTGTGCCGTTTGCTCACTACGGTCTGCTGCGTGGCAGCGGGCTTGAGAACCGGACCAGCCGCGAAATCCGCAGTGCGATAGAGGCGGAGTCGACCATCATCACAGGCAGCGACAAGTTTTTCATCGCGAAACCAGTCCACCGAATAGGATGCCCCGCCATAGGCCGGATCCCGGGCGACCAGCCTGCCTGAGGACACTTCCCAGATTTTGAGTCCAGCCTGCCCGCCCAAGGCCGCCGCGAGAAACCGCCCCGAGCCTGAAAATGCCAGGTCCATGATGATGCCATCCACTGCGGTCAAACGGCGAAGCAGCCGCCCGGAGGTGGCGTCGAACAGGTAGATGCAGGCGGTGGTGTCCCACTCAGTTCCGGTCCAGCCGCCCACCGCGGCGATGCTGGCGGACGAGTCAAGTGCGCAGGCATTGAGCATTCCCTCCTTGGTCTGGCCGATGGGTGGCCGGAAGACGCGCAGCAGCCTTGAGGCATAATTCCCGGCGTTCGGTTCCAGTCTCCAGAGGCGCGCGGTTTTGTCATCGGAACACGTCAGCACGATGCGCCCTGACACATCGGAGGCGATCCGCCCAATTCGGGCCGTATGCATTCCCGCCTCAATGCGCAAGCGAGGTGCCTCTGGCGGCTCCGCAGCCCGCCCGGGCATTCCAAGCAGCCACCAAACACCCAGGCTGAGAAAGAGAAATCGCATGACTGGGGACAAAACGGCGGGCGGATCATTCCCCACACCTTCCCTCACGGGCGGAAGTGATTGCCCCTGTGAGCGGATGGCGGAGCGTTGATGCGGCGTCTGTTCATTCACGAATTTCAATGACCCGCTTGGCCTCTCCAGTCTTGGCAGGGGTGGCTTCGATTCCGATGCCACGGGATGCCCCACCGCTCCAGGCGGCGGAATATGACTGGCCCGGCCTGGGCTCGAAACCAGGCGGGAACGGCTGACTGGAGGCAATCACCCACAGCATTTCACGCCCGAATGGTTTTTTGGCCCTCAGTGTATAGCCGCTTCCCGCCCCTCCCAGCCTGATGGCCTGTCCGGACGACACCCGATCATTCATGGCCACGGCGTTCGGAAAGATCTGCGCGGTGGAACCGGCAGAATCCACACTAAAGACACGCAGATGGCAGGCTTCGGAAACCCCGACTGAAATCCGGATGGACTCTCCCGCCTTGTAGGAATTTCGGTCCGTGGACAAGCTCACCGAAATAGCTCCGGTTTGCTGGGCGGAACCCGGCTCGGGAAGTCCCCCTCCGGACGTCCCCTTGCAGGAGGAACCCATGTTGCCTAACGCGATGGCCAACATCAGCAATGCAGGTGTTTTCATGCGCATGGATGGATGCGGTTTTGAGGCAACCGCCGGCTCAGGCCCGCTTGTAAATGGTGACGCGCCGGTTCTGCTGGCGGTGGGCCTCATTGTCATTGGCCACCGCCGGGGAGGACTCCCCGTAGCCCAGCGGCAGCAACCGCTCGGGACTGACGCCCAGTTTTTTCAACTCCTCCACAATGCGGGCAGCCCGCTTTTCGGAAAGGGTCTTGTTATGATCATCGCCCCCGAGGTCGCAGGTATGCCCTTCGACAAGAAAGGTGAAGTCCGGCTTCTTGTTCATCACCTCGGCAATGATCTTCACCTGGCTGCGCGAGTTGTCGTCCAGCAGCTGATCCGTGTCGATCTTGAACAGAATGTTGTCGAATGAAATGCCGCTGTCGCCATCCACCGGAACAGTTACGGTCGGCGGTTCCCCGCTGCTGGTGGCCGGCACCACTTCAATGCCGCGGAACCGGTCCTTCCCCCCTCCGCGGGTAGCCGCCGAAGCCATTTTCCGGTAGTTTTCCAGGATCGCCGCTGGGGCGGTAGTCGTGCGCTTCACAACCTTCGGTTCCGGAGCCTTGCCGGAGCGCGTCAGCGGCGGGTCCCAGGTTCGCAACAGTTCATCGGCGGACTTCAACCTGCTTCTGCTGCTTTCCTGTGCGGGCAGCATGGTGGCGGCCACGAACATCGCAGCCGCGATGGTTTGAATCTGGCGGAATTTCATCGTTGTTGTCGGGTTGATTTGTTAGTAAATAATGCAATCAAGTCGTTGGTTTTCAGAATTACCCGGCTTCATTTTGCTGGTGGGTTGATGCTGTAGATGAAATGGGCGAGCCCCGCCTCTGCGCGGACGACATCGATGCCCCGGGCCAGCACGGCACGGCGCGGCTTGTTGCCAAATTCAATGAAGGCACTCTTGCCGAGCCATTTGTCGTTCGCTGCGTCGCTGAACGGAACCGGCGATACGACGGCACTGAGGATTTCCTGAGCCTGCGGGCAAACCGGCTGCCCCTGGGCGTTGAGCAGCTCCTTTGGGAAGTAAACCTTCAGGGCAAATCCGGCTCCGCTGCCCGGAATGGCAATGTTGGCACTTCCCTTGATCTGACCATCCTGCTGAAACTTGTTAGGGAAAATCATGTAGGTCTTCTGCTGGGCATCGGTGTAGTAGAGCCGCAGGTAGCCGTCTTTTGCAGAATTGATGGTGCAGGTCATGAACTCACCGTCCTGATACTGTTCCGCCGCGGTTAGTTTGACGGGAAATGCGCTGTTGTCGCCCGGGGCCGTCGGGGGGGACGCGGGCGGCTGGCTGGTTGGCGGCGGAAGGGAGCCGCCAGGCTGTGCTCCGAGGAAGTCTGTCAGGCTCACCTTGGTCTGTCCCTCAAGCTGCGGTGTCTGGGTATCATTGGGGTTGTCTGATTTCTGGACAAACGCCACAATTTTCGACTTCGCAGTGGCCATCAGCGCCTCCAATGATGATCCGCTGCCGCGGGATGCCTCATCGATAAAGGTAGCCGTAAAAATACCCCCGACCTGCGGACCGGCATCCCGCGCCACTTCGTCAGAACTGCACGCAGCAAGCAAGGTATGGTTGCCTCCGGCACGGACGCTGCGCATGGCCTTGCTGATGGCGAAATTCCGCGAGGCCCGTTCCGGACGGTCAAAGCCCAGGTGCATGTAGCGGGAGCCTGGAATGGGTGGTTGTTCCCGAAACCCCCGGGTGCCCGTGCCCGAATGGCAGCAGTCCAGCAGGATGAGCACCCGGTCCGTTTTTAGCTGTCCAATGAGCCCGCGCAGGCGGTCGTCGGTGAACCATGTCTCCTGCTGGCGGGGGGTGATGTCATACGGACAAAGGCATTCATCCATATCGTCATCCTCATCCGGTGCATTCAGGTCAGGAACCTGCGTCCCGTGACCGCTGTAACTGAACACGACGGCATCTCCCGGCTGTGCCTTGGCGATGAGGTGTTCCTTGAATGCATTCTCAATGCCGGTCGCGGTGGCCTGGGCGTCCTTTAGCACCAAAACGTTTGCCGCAGGAAACCCATGCACCTGGGTCAGGAAAGTATGGACCCTCTGAACGTCCGCGAGGCATCCGCCAAGATCCATCTGGCTTCCCGGATAGTCATTGATGCCGATCACCAGGGCATATTGCGCCGCGAAAAGCGGCGTGGCTGCCAGCGCCAGGCCGACACCAATGGACCGTAGAAGTAGTGGTTTCATGGTTGGAATCCTGGGTTTTACGACTGGACCTGCAAATCGTTCAGCATTCCTTCCTGACAGGATTGGCTTTCCCTTTGAAAGCCGCGGCCGTGGCAGCTGCCGCCTCCCCGCCGGCTTCCGTGACTTCCATGGCGGCCTGACGCTTGCAGGCCGTCACATAAAGGCTCTCCTTCCGGCTGGTCACCATAGGTTGGACGGATCTCATGTCGGTTTCGAGATTGAAGGTGCGGATCTTCGGCTATCAGGTGGAGGGACTGGGCGGTGCATTTGCTGGAGCAGGAGGCCCTGTCGTCTGGGATTTGTCTTTGACGCTGTAGATCAAAACCGCTTCGCCAAATTTTCGATCGCGGGCCTGTGCCTTGATGCCGCGCACACTCATCGACTGAAGGTCCGTCTGATTGTATGTCTGAAACAACTGCTGTGCCCAGGCGTCATCCTCCAAGTCTGTGAACTGCACCGTGCTGGCCACTACTTTCAGCACCTCGTTGCCAAATGGCTTGCTCATCTGCAGTTCAAATCCCGCCGTGGGTCCGGGAATGTGCACCGCACCACCTTTCTTGATCGCATTTTCCTGCTGAAACTGATTCGGGAAAATTTGAACGACTTTGTTATCGGCGCTGAGGTAGTAGATCCTCACAAAACAATCCTGGTCTGATGACAATTCGACCTTCAATTTGTCGCCCGCGGTGAACACCCGGCCATTGGTCTTCAATTGCAGTTTGATGGCGCCGGATGTGATGACTCCATCCGCGGTCAGCGAAGCATTGGGAGCCGGTGGCGGCTGGGGTGGCGGCGAAGTCGCCGACGTTGCGGGCGGTTTTTCTTCGCCCTTCAGATAGGCGGCGAGCCGAGCTTCCGCCTTCGGCATGTCAAACTGGGGAATCTGCGGCTTTTTGCCGAGTTTTGCGATGAAGTCCGCGGATACTTTTCGCACTGCCTCCTTGATTTCACCCATTGTCGCAGTGGGGTTTTTGTCCAGCACCTCGACCAGGACCGTGGTGAAAAGCCCCCCATCCTTGTGCCCAGCCTTGCCCAGTACCTCCCATTCCTTGCCCCGAACCTCGTTGGCTTCCTCCGTGGAGTCACACGCCGTAATCACCACATGGTTCGGAAACGATTTCGCCAGACTGGCAGAGAATTTGTCAGGAACGATTGGCTTGCCATCGGAGGTGGTGGCGGCGCGGCGGTTGCCAAATCCCGCAGTACGGGACTCAGCCAGACCGGTGGCCGTTCGTTGCAGGGTCCCGGAATGGCAACTGTCGATCACCATGAGCACATTCGGCGTCTTGATCTTGGCCAGCAGGCGAGCCAGCTCGTCATCCGTCAGCCAGGTTCCCGGATTCTTGGGGTCCCCGTCGGTTGGGATCAGCGCCTCATCCATTTGATCCTCCTCGTCGCCATCCAGATCCTGGGTGAAATCACCATGACCAGCATAATAAAACACCACGGTGTCCTCTGGAGTGCTGGGCGCGGCCAGTTTTTCTTCAATTACCGCCGCAATCGCGGCCTTGGTCGCCGTTGTGTTGGTGAGTGCAGTCACCGCCGATGCCGGAATTTGATAATGCTTCTGCAAGGCTGCCACGAACGATTCCATGTCGTTGACGCAGCCGGAGAGGTCCTTTCCCGCTTCGCGGTATTTGTCGATTCCAACCGCCACAACGCGGTATTCAGCGAGGGCACCGGATTGCAGGATCATGCCTAGCGTGAGTGCCGCAATGGAATGGTTCGTTTTCATGGTGAGATGATCATCTGTCAGGACGTTCAAATTCGGCCCCGGATAAGACGGTCCGGTTCCCTTGCTCCCCACCCGGGCCGGAAAAATAGCCCTCCAAATTCGACCGCAGACAATTTGCTGCCTAATTTTCACAGCCGACATTTTGATTAAATTGCGATGAAATGGAAAGCTCAAAAGCAAGGAAAATTTCGATTTTTCTCGTTCTCTGAATCGTCGCTGGAAGGAGTGCTTCCTTCCGGTAAAGCCGATGATTCCAACGGCAAGCGACCGCGTGGACATGCGGTGAACAGAGTGATTTTCCCGGAATGCTTCATCCTGCCGCACCATTGCGTTGCCAGGGTGCCGCGGGAAACGGCCGCCACCTGCAGACTTCCGACCATCAGGAAAATTCTTGTGGCCAAACCGGCTAAAACCAGCGATTGAGGCGGCGCAGAATGCCAACCAAGGCGAATTCCGGCAGAGGATGGCGGGCTGCCTTGGACCGCACCATCGCCAGCCTCCTATCAATCCCGACGTTGCCATGGCCATCGCTCCCGGAATGTCTGACAAAAGCAGCCCTGGCGCTCCGCTGCGGGCGGTGCTGGGCTTCACCGCGGGATACGTGGCAGTGGCGGTGGCAGGCGCATTGCTGACGGGGAATCAGGAATTTGTCATTTACGTGGCCGTGCTGCTGGTGCTCATGCCGTGTCTGCTGGCGGTCCACCGCCGCTACCCCCTTCCGTCGGAGTTGCTCTGGGCCTTCAGTCTCTGGGGGCTTCTGCACATGGCCGGGGGACTTCTGCCCATCCCGGAATCCTGGTTTCGTGAGGGTGGGCATGCGGTTCTGTACAATTGGTGGATTCTTCCCAAGGTGCTGAAATTCGACCAGTTCGTCCATGCCTACGGATTCGGAATCACCACCCTGCTGTGCTGGCATCTGATCGCCTGTGCGCTGCGCAGTGCGGACGGCACTCCCGTCCGCCCCACCGTCGGCATGCTGGCACTCTGCGTGGCGGCGGGCATGGGGTTTGGCGCGCTCAACGAGGTGGTGGAATTCGCAGCCACCCGGGTGCTTCCGGAAACAAATGTCGGCGACTACGAAAACACTGCCTGGGACCTGGTGTTCAATCTTCTGGGCTCACTGTGTGCTGCCGCATGGATCGTCAGGCAATCGCGGAGCGCGGCATCGGAATCACATTATCCACGCACGCCGTGAGCGGGCGGATGGTGACGGTGCTGGCGGCTTCACTGGTGTGGAAGCCATTTCCGAGGAGGCATGGGTGTTCCGGAAGCGGTCGGGAAACGCAGTGGTGGACACGCCGCCACTGCAGGAATGCCATCTGGCGGGCATTGTCCAGCGTGCTCAGGGCAAGCGCCCGTCGCTCACAGAACGCACGCCGGCTCTCGCCGCCGCGCTCGAACTCGGCCACCAGACGCCGCCACTCCTTCGGGATTCGCTTCCTCATGCCGGAGCCTCACACAGACTCCGACCCGACGATAGATGTCTTGGTGAGACGGTTACGATCCATCGTTTTTCCGGCCGAGGGATTGCGCACCCGGGGAACACTAGCAACGAGTACCGTCTCGTATTGCCAGAAGTCCAGATGCCGCCAGGTGCGTTCCTGTCATCCGTGGGTGTGCAGCGCTTCGCCGGTGGCGGGATCGACCCACGTTGTCGCCGCACACACCCCACGCAGCCGCGCCGTGCGGGCTGCATGGTCCATCTCCAAAGAAGGAACCGGCCAAGGCTCCGTCAGGCCCAGCCTCTGTTCGAGGCCTTTCGCAGTCATCCTCCAATCTCCTCGAAAAAGCTCGATTCGCAGACTTTTTCCCACACGAATCCGGGATGAGCCGAAAATGTCCGTAGATTCGCTGGGACTTACCACCTATGAAAAAGCCAAAGTCATTCAGGCGCTATGAAGCCGCCAGCACGTCATCCAACTTTGTCGCTTTCAGGAAACGCGCCGCAGGGCTGTTGTGAGTGGCGAGTTCAGCGAAATGCGCTTCGCCGCATTTGATCTTGGCGCTTTCCTTGTCGCGCAGGTCGTCGGTGAACAGGCTGCTCTTCGTTTCGACCACGAAGTAAAGGCGCTCGGTGCCGTCCTTGTCCACGAGGACCGCCGTGGCGGTTTCAAGTTTCAAGCCGAACGGGGTTGGCGTGAGGGAGTTCGCAGGCGAGGGAAGGGGTGACGAAACCAACCTGCCCATTGAAAACCTACGAACACCTCACGAGCCAAGAGAGAGCACAGATTGAAGTTCTGAGCAAGGAGGGATGGGACGCGGATCGGTCGAGTGATGGGGCGAGCCAAAAGCACGATCAGCACGGAACGGCGACGCCTGGGGGCCAAGTGCGGCTATAGTGCCCGGCGAGCCCAGGCTGAGGCGGAGCGCTTGGCCCGCAAAGCGCGGCGTCCGGTGAAAGGTACGCCGGAAATGTTGCGGGAATTGAGGGAGCTTTTGATCGCCGGCTGGAGTCCGCAACAGATCGCAGGCCGCTGGGCGCACGAGCAGCGACCTGTGGAAGAACGCTGGAGCCATGAGCGGATCTATCAACTGATCGCCGCGGAGCGCAAGGCCGGTGGGACAATGTGGCAGATGTTGCGTCGACGTGGAAAAAAGGTGCGGCGGGATCGTTGCGGAACGCGGCGGGGACACCGACTGAAAGTGGCTGCGGAGCAGGAGATCGCCCAGCGCGGAGAGCAGGTCAATGGGCGCAGCGAAACTGGGCACTGGGATGTGGACTT
>JAGNEJ010000133.1 GCA_018003315.1 Verrucomicrobiales bacterium | reverse complement strand
GAGACTCTGCCGCAGGTGCTGAACCTGCCTGCGGCACTCTTCCACGAAGGGATGGGCCTGCTCCAGCGCGACCGGGCAGCGGCCTGGTTCGCGGAGGAAGACGGAGCCAGAATCCTCATCTGCTCAGAGATCGGCAGCGAGGGCCGCAACTTTCAGTTCGCCCGGAATCTGGTGCTCTTCGACCTGCCGGAGGATCCCGAAGTGCTGGAACAGCGCATTGGGAGGCTCGACCGGATCGGACAGCGCTCGGCCGTTCACCTCCACATTCCATTTGTCAGGAATACCGCCGACGAAACCCTGGCCCGGTGGTATCACGAGGGGCTGGATGCCTTTTCCCACTGCCTGCATGGCGCTTCGGAAATCACTGCCGCAGTGCGTCCGCTGCTCACCCGGACACTTGGGGAAATTCATCCGCAGGCAGTACAGAAACTCGTTTCCGAAACCAAACGGCAGCGCCAAAACGTGGAGCGCCGGCTGGCCCGCGGCCAGGACCGGCTGCTGGCGATGAATTCCTGTCGGCCCGCGAAGGCTGCGGCAATCATCCGGGAGATTGAAACCCTGGACGCGGACGCCGCCTTTCAGCGGTTTGTCCTCCGAATGCTGGACCACGCCGGCATGGTCATGGAGGAGCACAGCGAACGCTCCTGGCTGCTGCATCCCGGCAGCCTGCTGGCAGAGGCCCTGCCATCCGTGTCCCATGACGGCATGACGATGACGTTCGACCGCCGGGTGGCGCTGGCACGCGAGGACATGGCTTTCCTGACGCAGGATCATCCCCTGGTGCGCGGCGCGATGGATCTCCTGCTGGGCAGCGCCGAGGGGAATGCCAGCTTTTCTCTCTGGCCGGATGCGCCCCACCAGGGACTGCTGCTGGAAGCCTACTTTGTCCTGGAATGCGTGGCACCGCCCGCATTGCATGCCGACCGGTTTTTGCCTGCGCTGCCGCTGCGGGTGGTGGTGGAACAGTCCCTGCAGGAAGCCGGCAATGCCTCTGCCCTGCTCCGAGCCCGGCTGGAGCCAGGCGACCTGCATTCCCTGCTGCGCAATGCGGACCTGCGGCAAAAGCGGCTACCCGGCATGCTGCAACAAGCCACGGTCCTGGCAGAAAAGCGCGCCGCCACCGCCCGCCGCAAAGCCGCGTCCGCCATGACGTCCGCATTGACCGCGGAAATCGCCCGCCTGGGTGACCTTGCCCTGGTCAACGACCACATTCGGCCGGAAGAGACCTCGCACCTGGAGGCGCAGCGCACCGAACTGGGCGCGGTCATCTCCGCAGCGCCCCTGCGGTTGGATGCCCTGCGGCTGATTCTCTCCGGAGCGCCATGACGCCTGCATCTGCAGGTTGCAACCGTTTCGCGGTGCGCTAAGGAGATGGGCACATGCACGGATTCGAATATCGCAACGGTGAGCTTTTCTGCGAACAGGTGGGGCTGCGTTCCCTGGCGGAAACGCACGGGACCCCGCTCTACGTTTACAGCGCGGGAACCATCCGCGATCATTTCACCCGGCTGAATGCGGGACTGGCCGGTGTGGACCACCTCGTCTGCTACGCCGTGAAGGCAAACAGCAACCTGGCGGTGCTGAACCTGCTCGCGAGGCTGGGCAGCGGATTCGACATTGTCAGTGGCGGGGAGCTGTTCCGCGTGGTGAAGGCGGGCGGCGATCCGGCTTCCTGCACCTTTGCCGGCGTCGGCAAGACCCGCGAGGAAATCGAATATGCGCTGCAACAGGGTGTTTACAGCATCAACGTGGAAAGCGAGGCCGAGTTGCGCTACATCAACAAAGTGGCGGGCGCAATGGGACGGCAGGCCCCGGTGGCGGTCCGGCTCAATCCTAACGTCGATGCCAGGAGCCACGCGAAAATTTCGACCGGAAAAAACGAAAATAAATTCGGGATTGAATTCGACCAGATCGCCTCCGTTTACGAACGAGCGGCCAAAGATTTGCCGCACGTCCGGCTGCGCGGCGCACAGATGCACATCGGCAGCCAGATCACCAGCGTGGAGCCCTTCGTGCAGGCAGTGGAGAAGGCGGCACCGCTGGTGGCGGAACTCAAGGCAGCCCATGGACTGGAGTTTTTCAGCATCGGCGGCGGCATTGGCATCGTTTACCAGGACTCTCTGGCCAGCGGCGCCTCCCGCTGGTGGAAATCAGCACCGCCTGGTGCCGGGCGGACTCCGCTGACCATTGAACATTACACCAACCGGCTGCTGCCGCTGCTCCAGCCGCTGGGTTTGCGCATCCTGCTGGAGCCGGGAAGGCTGCTCGTGGGCAATGCCGGAGTGCTCCTGACAAAAGTTCTTTATGAGAAGCAGGGAAGCGTGAAATCCTTCAAGATAGTGGATGCCGGAATGAACGACCTGATCCGGCCCACGCTTTACGAGGGGCACCACGAAATCGCCCCGCTGCAGCAGCCACCTCAAGGACAGGCCACCGAGCTGGTGGACGTGGTCGGTCCCATCTGCGAAAGCGGCGACTTCCTGGCGCAGAATCGGGAAATGCCCCCGGTCAAGACCGGAGATCTGCTGGCCGTGATGAGCGCCGGAGCCTACGGATTCGTTATGGCTTCCAACTACAACTCCCGTCCGCTTCCCGCCGAAATTCTGGTGGACGGGACCGAATCCAAAGTGATCCGCCGAAGGCAGACGCTGGATGATCTCATCGCGGACGAGCTGGCGGTGCAGTGAACCTCCCTGTGCAGCGGCGTCGCAAGGGATTTCCACGGGAGGCCATCTGAAAAGCTGTCAGGAATTCGCAGAGCCTGTCAGCGTGGCGATGGTGGAAATGTTCTCGCGCAGGTGGTCTGGGTTGATGGTGCCGGCGATGAGCGAGGTCACTCCGGGAACCTCCAAAACAGCGCGCAGGAGGTCGGCCAAGGGGAGATGCTGTCCGGCCTGGGGGCCGGAATAAAGCGCGCGCTTGATGAAGACACCTTTGTTTCGGAGCATCGCCTTGTCGATGACGGAACGTTGCTCGCGGTAGCCGATGCTGTAGGGAACCATGAGCACATCCGCCAAATCCACTGCCAGCAGGCCGCCGGGCACGGTCATGGTGGAGACGCCAATGGACTGCACGAGCCCCTGCTCCTGCAGGCGGCGCAGGGTTTCGAGGACGGGTGTTTCTGTTAGGATACGGACATCATCCGGTCCGCAATGGACCATGACCAGGTCCAAAGTGAGCACCCCCAGCCGTCGCAGGCTGCGGTGAATGCTGGCTTCCGTGTGGGCGGCCGAGTAGTGGAAATGGGACTGCCCGTCTCGAAATTCCTCACCCGTTTTCGTGGCGATGACAAAGCGGGAGTCCGGACGCTCGCGCAGGATCCGCCCGAGGCGCTCCTCCGCCGTTCCGTAGGCGGGTGCGGTGTCCAGCAAGTTCACCCCGCCTTCCTCCGCCACGTCCAGCAGCCGGTGCAGGGTGGCGTCATCGGGCAGGGCAAAAGCGGGGTATTTTACCTGCTGGTTGCGCCCCCATTTCACCGTGCCCAGGCCGAGGAGACTGACATCGTTTCCGGTATTCCCCACCGGACGCCGGGGCAGCGGAGTCATGTCAGGGTCCTCCAGGTTGCCTGTTCCCAGGGATATTTCCCCACCTCCGCCGCAGGCAGGGTCAGGGCGGGTGCGCTCGCGCCTCCGGGACTCAGCCGGTTGCCGATCTCCTGGGCCAGCTTCGATGCCAGCGCCGGCGCGAAAACCAGTTTGGTCGGCCAGGCCAGCACACTGTTTTCCCTGATCTGGACGGTGGGTTCGCCGGGCATGAACCGCACGGCCTGGTGCGGTTCGGCACGGTCCACATCCCAGGACGCCCATTCATGGCGCTTCCAGTCGATTTTCGGAAAGACCGCCATCATCTCCCGCAGGGCAAAATCAAAGGCCTCCTCCTCGCTCATTTTGCAGGCCTTTTCGGCGATGTTTCCGCCCAGATACCAGACCGGAGTGCCGTCCGGCAGGAAATGCGTCGTCACCGTGACCCGCGGCTTGGGGTCCGCCATGAGACAGTGTCCGTAGAGCTTCCACGGCACGCCCTTGACCAGCATTTGTCGCAGCGGCCGGCGCTGGGTGGCCGGCTGGGGAAATTCCATGTGCTGTGCAGCGCCCTCATTTCCCACTCCCGCTGCAAACACATAAAACCCGGCCCGCAGCAAACAGGGCTGGCAGTTGGAAGCATGGAGCTTCACGCCGTCAATGCGCCCGCGGTTCATCTGCAGGTCGATTCCTTGGGCGCGGAAATGGCGTCCCTGCAGGTTTGCAGCGAATTTTTCCACAACGCTTTTGATGTCGAGCACCGTCTCATGGAGCACGCGCACCGTGCCGCGATAACCTGTCTCCTGAAAAACAGCCGGCCACCGGTCGCGGCTTTCCGCATCGACCTCTCCATGCAGCATTTTGGCCCCCAGCGCTCCGCTCAATTTACTGAGGATGGAGCCGCTCGACCAAAGGTGCTGGCGGTCGGAGAGGACGCCCACTCCGGAAAGATCCACCTCACCCCCGCCGCGGATGGACTGGAGCCAGCGCTGCGGCATTTCGCGCAGGCGCAGGGCGATGTCGTCCACCCGGCCATCCAGCGCGTATTTGATGCCCCCATGCAGGATCCCCTGCGAAGCCAGGGTCTGCGCCCCGCCGAGGGTGTGGCGTTCGATGAGCACCGGCGCATATCCGCGCGCCTCCAGGGCCTGCATGGCCCATAAGCCCGCGATGCCTCCGCCGAACACCGCCACGTCACAGTCAAACTCAGTCATCACCCCGGACTAAGCCCGAAACCCGATCCCACGCAAACAGCAAACGTGCGGACGGTCCCGGTGGTTGCCGGCCTGCCTGCCCTGCACGCTGAGGGCAAGGCCTTTGCGCCACCAGCGGCTTGTCTGGCTGGACGGGGACAGCGGTTCCGCGGTGTCTGCAACGCTGAACCTACCGGGGAGGAATGCTGCTCTCACCGACAATTGGGATGGGCACTGAGGGACTCAGAGGAGGGACTTCAAGTGAGCGATGCTGCGTTCCGCCTGATCCACGGTGCCGCATTCGACAGACAACACGATGTCACGCGGACAAGTTCTGCAAATGGCGATCACCTTTGCCCAGTCGATCACGCCTTCGCCGCAGGCGCAGCCGACGGGGGTGCCGGTCACCTGTCCACGCTCGGCGTCCGACTGACGGACAGAGATGTCCTTGGCATGCAGGTGGACAAGCCGCTCCCTGACATGTTCCAGCCACGCCAGCGGATCGTGCCCGCAGAGGTAACTGTTGCCCGTATCGAAGTTGATTCCGATGACTGGACTGTCCACCAGGGCGTGGATGCGGTCGAGCCCGTCCGGGTGCTTGCTGTATTGCTGATGCGGTTCGATGCCGATGAGAATGCCGCGGGGCTCTGCGACGCTGGCCGCTTCCCTGAGGGTGTAACGCATGAGGGTGAAATCCTCAGCCCCAGTGGTCCAGGCGGGTTTGGGTCCTTCGTCGGTGTTCACCACCGGCGCACCGCACTCGGCGGCGAACCGGATCGCTTGCTTGAGATACTCGACGCTGATTTCCGGCTTGCACAGCGGCGTGTGCGTGGAGAGTCCGCTCAGGCTGACGCCCGCCGATTCGCAGGCGCGTTTGATCCGCAGGGGGTCATCGAGCATCGAAACGCTGTGAAAATAGCCGGCTTCGCTGAGCAGTTCGCGCCCCCAATGCACCATCGGCTCGACGTGGGTGTATCCGAGTTCGGCGGCCTTTGCCACGCCCCATTCGAAGGGCTTGTCGTGGTGGCGGACGAACTCAAGGTTGATGCCAAAATGGATGTGGTTGCTCATGGAATGTCCTCGGGTCGGCGGGTTGGAATTCAGCGGCGCGGCGCGGCTGGCGGGATGGTGTGGGTAAATTCCTGCGATGTGAGGGCGACCCAGCCGTCGCTGCCGGGCTGGCCTGCTGAAAGCGTGCCGACACCGCCGGTGTGGAAGCGCAGGGGCTCTTGGGTTTCGCCGGTGTGAAAATGTCGTGTCAGGGAGCCGCCGTTGGCGCAGAGCGTTTCCACGACGGGAACGCCTGCGATTTCATAACGGAATTCGACGCTGTCCCGGCCGATGCGGTAGCCCAGGAACCGCACCGGCGGATTTGCCGCGCCGCCAATGCGCAGCGGAATTCCATCCGGTGCCCCGAAAAACCGCTCGCCGACAACGCGGGCTGGCCCCGCGCCCCGTCCCGTCCATGTGGCCTGCATGTCGAGGAATCCGCCGCGCCAGGCTGAGGCGAGGCGGCAGGTGGCGGCGTCGAATGCGACGCTCACGCCTCCAGGCAGCGATGCGGCAATGACACGGGAGGAAATGTCAGGAAGCCAGCAGCGCTGCACGATCACCCGGTCGCCGGGTTCCAGTTTGACGGCTGGGGCAGCGGCAATGGGGCCGGTGACTGCCATGAACAGAATCGAAAGGATGGCGAATTTCACGGGTCGATCCGGCGGTTGAGAGTGTACCAGGCGCTGGCGTGGCGCAGCGGTGCACCGTCTGCGGCCGTCAGGCCGGAGATTTGCAGGGCGTGGATTTCGCCGCCCGCCACGAGGTCGGCCAGAATCAACTCGACACTGCGCCCGTCCGCGGCTGCCTTCACCTCCCGCACCAGCACCGGAGTGTCGCCGAGCATCGGTGAACCGTAGGCGCGGTGGTAGGCGTAGTGAAACCGGTGCATCGCAAAGTTCGCGGGATTGGCCAGGGCAGCGGCGTTTGCCGGACGGGTAAATGTCAGGCGAAATCCAGATTTTGTCAGGGTCATGCTCTGCATTTCGAACGGGATCGAACCATTCCAGATGACATGCTGCAGCCCTTCCTGCCGTGCGCCCGCCGATCCCCAACCGCGCTGGGTTTCACCGGCCCAGATGCTTCCATCCGGGGCAAAAACCATGCGGTTCACCCCGCACTGAAAGCCGGACAAAAACGGAAACACCGCGCCCTGCCAGCCACCGCCGACTTTCTCCAGCGCCACGCGCATGATCGTGGAGTAGGTTTGATCTCCAACGAACCACTGGCCTGCAAACGGGCCGAACCTGCCGCCCGTTGCATCCACCAGCGGTTGCGAGGCGGACGTCCCCGAGACGCCGTAGGGGAAGACCACTGCGGGACGAAGGCGCTTCCGGTCCAGCACATCCAGGGGGATGGAAAACGGCTCGGTGCTCGCATCTGTCCCCCACGCCAGCCCTTCAGGGTGCCCGAGAAACGCACCGCGCGGCACATGCATCAGCACGCAGGCGCCGAAATACTCCCCCTGGTTGTCCGTGATGAACAGATCGCCCTCCTTGCTCATCCCCAAACCGTTCGGCGAACGAAGGCCCGCGGCCCACGGCTCGAAATCACCGCACGGATTGACGCGGAACGCCCAGCCACGCCATTGCGATGGCAGGTGCGGCGAATATCCGTCGGGCGGCGGAATCTCAGCACCGGAATAGTGGGCCGGCTTGGCGGACGGCTTCGGGAAATGCCAGCAGGCAA
>JAGNEJ010000021.1 GCA_018003315.1 Verrucomicrobiales bacterium | reverse complement strand
GTGCGGCCATCGAGGCATTCATTGCGCGGACCAATGAGAATCCCCGCCCATTCATATGGCGCAAGCGAGAAGTCCGCGGAGCTCAACTGAGAAATACAATAATTAATTTATGCAATTAAGCACTAGGTGGCAGGACCGAGCCTTGGGAAATTGCCTGCTCCTGCCGCTGCATTGGTGCTGGCGCGGTGCGCCGTCTGCCTCCATCCTGAAGTCATGCGCATCATTTCCGGCCAGAGCGGCGGCGTGCCCATTGCCGTTCCCAAAACCGTCCTGCGTCCGACCGCCGAACGGGTGCGGGAAGCCGTGTTTTCGATGCTGGGGGAGCGGGTGCAGGGCGCGGTGGTGCTCGATTTGTTTTCCGGTTCCGGAGCCTACGGCTTGGAATGCCTGAGCCGCGGCGCGGCAGCAGTGACTTTTGTCGAAACCGAACGTGCGGCCTGCGATGTCATTCGTCAGAATCTGACCAAGGCGCGCCTGGCCAATGGCAGCGTGGTCTGCGCGAATGTGGAGGCCTTTCTGCGCCGTCCGGCGGTCCCGTGCCATTTGGTTTTTGCAGACCCTCCCTATCACAAGTCTGCGCGTGATCGCGACTGGGACGCGGTGCTGCTGGAGTCTGCGGAGATGCCTCGATGGCTGATGCCGGAGGGCCTTTTCGTGCTGGAATCGTTCACCAGGAGCGTCCATCCTGCACCGGCTGCAGGGCCGTGGGAAGAGCGCGAGGTGCGCCGCTACGGCGATGCGGCCATTCGATTTTTCTCCCTTCATCATGATGCACGATCCTCTGAAATGGCGCCGCCGCCTGGTGCTGCTGGTTTATAACCTGCTGCTGCCGTTCGTCCTGCTGGTGCTGCTTCCGGGATCCATCCTGAAAATGCGGCGGCGCGGCGGCTACGGACGGAATTTCTGGCAGCGACTGGGATTTTTGGGGCGGCAGCTGCCTGTCACGGGCGGCCCGCGGCCCTTCTGGCTGCATGCGGTGAGCGTGGGAGAGGTCAATGTGGCGCGGAAACTGATCCGCGAAATTCTGCGCCGCGAGCCGGAGCGCCGGATCGTGCTTTCCACCACGACTTCCACCGGCCACGCCGTGGCGGTCAGGGATGCGCCGCCGCAGGTCACGGTCATCTATAGTCCGGTCGATTTCCTCCCGGTGGCATCCCGGGTGCTGCGGCGGCTGCAGCCGGAAAAAATCATTCTGGTCGAGGCGGAGGTTTGGCCGAACCTGACTGCGCTGGCAAAGCGCCGCGGCATTCCCCTGCTGTTGGCCAATGCCCGGCTCTCCCCGCGTTCGGAGCGGCGCTACCGGCGCTTCCGCTGGGCCGCGAGCACCATTTTTTCCCTGCTTGACCGGGTGCTGGTGCAGTTCCCCGAAGATGCGGCACGGTGGCAGGGCATCGGCGTGCGCCCAGGTGCGGTCATCCTGACAGGCAGTGTGAAATACGACGAACCGGCCACCAAAACGGAGCGCGCCGTGGAATTCCGTGCCATGCTGGAAGCGCTTTGGGGGACGCCGCCGCCTCCCATGTTTCTCGGTGCCAGCACGTTTCCTGGCGAGGAGGAACTGCTGGGCAAAACGCTGCTGGAGCTGCGGAGCGAGTTTCCCCAACTCAAGGCGGTGCTGGTGCCGCGGCATTTCGAGCGCAGCCCGGAGGTGAAGCTGCAACTGGAAAACCTGGGACTGGGCGTCCAGTTGCGCACCGTGTCCCCGCTCCAGCCCGGGGCTGATGTGCTGCTGGTCAATACCACGGGGGAACTGCGCGACTGGCAGCAGATTCCCGACGTGGTGGTCATCGGGAAAAGCATCCTCTCCACCGGCGGACAGAATCCCGTCGAGGCCATTGCCGCCGGCACTCCGGTGATTGCCGGACCGCACATGGAAAATTTTTCCGCAGTGATGCATCTGCTGGACGACGCCGGCGCCATCACCTGGCTGGCGGATGCCGCGGGGCTTGCCGAGGCGCTGCGGGGCATGCTGCGCGATCCTGACCAATCCCGCGCCGCGGCACTGCGGGGCCGCGCCGCGCTCGAACCCCACCGCGGAGCCGCCAGACGCTGCGCAGAGATCGTTCGTCAGTTCCCGAACGATCCGAACGGTTGAGCCATGCGGAGGCGATCACCGGAGCGGCGCGCGTCACGCGGCTTGATTTTTGGACGAATCTCCGCGATTTCCGGAAATGCCGCCGCCAGCCGACCCTCCCGTGCATGAAAAAACCCTGCTCATCCGGCCGGAGTTTCTCAACCAGTTTGGCGGACTCTTCGGCGGCTACATGATGCAGTGGGCGGACGACATGGCGTTCAATGCCGCCTCCCTGACATTTCCCCTGGCATCCTTCGTGACGCGGCGCTTCGATGCGTTCGATTTCATCTCTCCGGTGCGCAACGGCGACATCATCAAGATTTTCGCCCAGGTGCAGTCGCTGGGGAACACCTCCTGTGCGGTTCGCGTGTGGTGTCGGAATGCGCGATCCCTCGCCGAGGTCTTCCGCACCAGTGCCGTGATGGTGCATGTGGATGCCAACGGACGCAAAGCGCCGGTTCCCGTCTCGCAGCCGTGAAGGAAGCACCGCTCATCCGCATCGGAACCGTCCTGGCAAACCTCGGCCATGCCGCGCCCCGCCGCATTGCCGAACTCCAGGCGCTCGGATTCGAAAGTTTCGAGATCGCCTTCAAAAACAGCCTGGCAGGAACCGATTTGAAACGGCTGGCCAGTGAGGTCAAGGAGGCGCTCGATCCCGCCCGGGCCGTCATTTCCTGCCTGGGCATCTACGGAAACACCCTGGCGGAATCCAGCCACGGCGAGGAAGTACGGGAGGCCTTGCAGCAAATGATCCATCTGGCACCAGCCTTCGGAACCGACCTGGTTTGCTGCTTCACCGGCAGGGTGCCGGGCACTCCGATTCCGGATTCGCTTCCCCGGTTTCGTGATGTTTTTTCTGACATGGCCCGACGGGCGGAAGATTGCGGCGTGCGCCTGGCGTTTGAAAACTGCCTGCAGGGCGGCTCCTGGCAGCACGGGGACCGAAACCTGGCGCACAACCCGGCGGCATGGCAGCTGCTCTTCGATGCGGTTGCCTCGCCCGCACTGGGACTGGAATGGGAGCCGGCACACCAGCTCTGCCAGCTCATGGATCCCCTGCCGCAGATTCAGGCATGGGGACCGCGCATTTTCCATCTGCACGGGAAGGATGCCCAGGTGCGCCACGACATCCTCCGCCGCAGCGGTGTGTTCGGAGGCGAACGGTTTGCCTTTCACCGGTTTCCCGGACTGGGCGATTCCAACTGGGCGCACATTTTCAGCGAACTCACGGCCGCGGGCTTCCGGGGTGCGGTGGACATCGAAGGCGGGCATGATCCCGTGTATCGTGGAGATCTGGAAATGGCCGGACAGACCTTTGCGCTCCGGCACCTCAAGCACTGCCGCGTGGGGTGAGTCTCCCATGCCCGTCACCGTGGGTATTTTGCGCCCCTGCGAATGCTGTCGCAGCGGATTGACCACGGGAAAATCGATCCGGCAGGCCGTTCGCAGAAGCATCCTAACACAGGACTTGGCCCGCCTTGGCCGCGTCGGCACGTTCCCTTGCGGCTTCAGCCCTTGACCTGAGTCAATAGAATTGGATTCCCATGGGGTTTTGGCGTGTCGATACGCATTCAATTCTTGGAAATCGACGCAACGGGCGGGCATTTTTTCCGCGTCAAAAGCGCCCTCATGTTTCTCGCCGCCTGTTCCCAACCAAAATTGTCAGTCGGCTGAATTGCCAACAACCAATGTCGCCGTTTCATGAAAGCATTAAAATTGATCGATCAACGCAAGCACTGGTGGAAGATTTTCGTCCTCATTTTTGCCGTCAGTGTGGCGGTGGTGGGGTATATCGGTTACAAGACCTATCAATACGCGCCGCCTGTCTGCGATTTTGTCGATGAAAAGAATGAGGTCGTCTTCCGGGCGGAAGACATCGTTGCGGGGCAGAAGGTGTTCTTTCGCTACGGGCTGATGGAATACGGAAGCTTCCTGGGTGACGGCGGAATGCGCGGCCCGGATTTCAGCGGGGAAGCCCTGAAAGTGACCGCGGAACGGATGATGGAATTCAAGGAAAAGGACTGGAAGGAAAAAGTCGCCGACGATGCCGAACGCAAGGCGGTGGTGCAGTCCGTGGTGCAGGCTGAATTGAAGAAAAACCGGCATGATCCGAATTTTTATGCCAATCACCCGGGAGGGTCCGAGGAATACCGCAAGGCGGGAGCGGTGGTCATGACGCCGGCGCAGGCTGACGCCTTCCACCATCTGGTGCGCTACTATTCGGAGGTTTACGGAGAAGGCGGTGCGCTTGCCAAAAAGGAACACTTCAAACCCGGCAAGTACATCGGTTCGGAGGAGGAAAAGCGCCAACTGGCGGCCTTTTGCTACTGGGGCGGCTGGCTGTGTGCCGCGGAGCGCCCCGGATACACCTACAGCTACACCCACAACTGGCCCTACGAACCCATCGCCGGAAACACACCTCACGGAGGTCTGGTGCTCTGGAGCGTCATCGGGGTGCTGGTGGTCATCCTCTCCATCGGAGTGATCTTTTATTACTACGGCAAAATGGACCAGGAGGAGATGGAGGAGAAGCACAACACGCGGCAGGCTCCGTTCGCCTCCAGCGCGGTGGTGGACTCATTCAAACCGACTGAAACGCAGCGGGCCACTTACAAATATTTTGCGGTCGCCGCGCTGCTCTTCTTCATCCAGGTAATGGCGGGAGTGATGACGCTGGCGGATTTCCTGGGGTGGTTTGCGAAGATCGGCCTGGATGTCAACAAAGTCCTGCCCGTGACCGTAACCCGCGGCTGGCATTCCCAGATTTCCGTGCTGTGGATTTCCGTGTGCTGGTTTGCCGCCACCATCTGGGTGCTTCCGCTGGTTTGCCGCCCGGAACCAAAAGGGCAGCTCAAGTGGATCAACGCCCTGTTTTGGATGCTGGTGGTCGTTGCCGTCGGCGGCACCATCGGCATGCCGCTCGGCGTCAAGGGTGTCTTCGGCGAGGCCGCCACTTCATGGTTCGGCCTTCAAGGCTGGGAGTTCATGCAGATCGGACGCGTCTATCAATACATTCTCTTTGCCGCCTTCGTCGCCTGGCTGGTCATCGTGTGGCGCGGTCTGTGGCCGGCACTGCGGCAGAAGCAGTCCTGGTCGCTCCCAAACTGGATGGTCTATTCCATCGCCGGCATCATTTTCATGTTCACGGCATCGTTTGTCGCCAAGCCTGAAACCAATTTCGTCATCGCCGACTTCTGGCGCTGGTGCACCATCCACATGTGGGTGGAGGCATTCTTTGAAGTATTCACAACCATCATCGTGGCTTACTTCATGTATCTGATGGGCTTCATCAGTCACCGGGTGGCGGCCCGCGTGGTCTATCTGGCCTCCCTGCTCTTCCTCGGTTCCGGACTCATCGGCATCTCCCATAATTTCTACTGGAATGCCAAATCCATCGAAACCATCGCCCTCGGCGGCGTGCTCTCCAGCCTCCAGGTCGCGCCACTGGTGCTGCTGACGGTGTCGGCATGGAGGTTCCGCCACATGCCGGGAACCATGCTTGCAGAAATGCGCCGCACTGGAGGTCCGCAGGCGACCTTCGGGCTGGACACTGCCTTTCTGTTTCTTGTGGGCGTGAACTTCTGGAACTTCTTCGGGGCCGGCGTGCTGGGCTTTACGATCAATCTCCCGATCGTCAATTACTACCAGCACGGCACCTACCTGACGGTAAACCACGCTCACGCGGCGTTGTTCGGAGTCTATGGAAACCTTGCCATTGCCGCCATGCTCTTCTGCGGACGCTGGAACATCGTGCCCAAGCGTTGGAACGGCGGACTCCTCAAGACCGCATTCTGGTCGATGAATCTTGGGCTCCTGCTGATGGTGGTCATGGATCTGTTTCCGGCCGGAGTGCATCAGCTGATGGTGGCGATGGAGGACGGCTATGCCGCCGCTCGCTCCCAGAACTTCATCCAGGCGGAATCGTTCCAGTTCTACACGATGCTGCGCGGCGTCGGCGTCACCGTCTTCATTGTCGGCGGGCTGTTTCCGCTCGTTTGGTTCATGGTGACTCGGTGGTTTGACCAGCGCCCGGCCCAGACGGCTGCGGAAATGTTTGTCGTTCCCCGCTCGGTGCTGGCAGTCACCGGAGTTTCCGACCTCGGCGGCGGTCCTGGTGACAGCGCCACCATGCTGGCTGACAAAATTCCGGACAACGAGCCATGAACCGCGATGCCACCATGGAGGCGGATCTCCGCACTGCGGACGCACCGGCGCAATCCGCGCCGGTGTCGGGACAGAAGCACCTGCCGGCCATCAACGGATTCTGTGTCGGATGCGGACGATGTGCCGCCGTCTGCCCGGTCTCGGCGCTGGAGATTGTTTGGGATGCCGCCGTCCTGACACAACCGGACCGCTGCACCAGTTGCGGCCTGTGCATTGATCCCTGCGGGGATGATGCCATTCACATGCAATGGACCGATTTTCGAGGCCGCGGCGACACCGGAGAATGGCGCTTTTCCTCCGCCCAGCAGACCCGTGATGCCGGAGGCCTCTTCGCATGGCTGCGGGGTCGGCGGCCCTGACCGGCAGGGCATCGACTCAAGTCGGTTTTCTGACGTTCCAGTTCAATCCATCCATTCGAATCCAGCATCCGCTGGTTCCGTGAAATGGCTGTTCGACAGCCCCTTCGGGTCCGTTGGTAAGGATGCCAACGGCCTGCATCCCAACACTCAAATGAAACGAATCCATTGCTTCCGAATGTCCACTGCGGCGCTGCTGCCGCCCCTGCTCTCCTGCCTGGCGGTGATTTCCCTCGCCGATCCAGCGACCCCCGCACCGCCCTCGCCGGTGGATGCGGCCCGGGCGGGCCTCGCAAAAGCATCCGCGGAAAGCGGTGCTGCAAAACAGTCGCTCGACGCAAAAGTCGCCGCGGCGAAAGCTGAATCCGACAAAGCCTCCGCGGCAAAAGAACTTGCCGACCGGCTGGCTGCGGAATCGGCGAGCGCAGCAAATTCTGCAGCGAAGGCTGCCGCCGACAAGGCCGCCGCAGACAAAATCGCCGCCGACAAAGCGGCCGCATCAAAATCCGCCGCGGATGCCGCCACCGCTGCCAAGACTGCTGCTGACAAGGCAGCCGCAGAGAAAACCGCTGCAGAGCAGGCGTATTCCAAAGCGCAGACTGCCGAGCGGACCGCGGCGGAATCCGTCCTGGCGGAGGAGGCCTTTGCGGCCGTTGATGGCTTGGAAAAGGCGCGTGCGGCCAAGGCTGAGGCCGAGAAAGTGGTCGCTGCCAAAGAGCCGGAAATCCAGAAGGCCGCGGCTGCGGTCAGTGCCGCCAAAGCAGCGGAGGAAAAGGCCGTGACCGAAAAATCGGGGGCCACGCTGGCGTTGGTGGAAGCCACCAAGACGGCGGTCGCCGCCCATGCCGCCGCCGTTGCCGCCCGCGATGCCGCAGCGGCAACCATTGCCCAAAAGACCGCGGAAATTCCCGCGCTGCTGGATGCGAACGCGGCGACCCAGGCAAGCCTGATTGGAGGACTCAAGCCGCTGAGCGGCAAGGCATGGGACTTTGCCAAAGCCCGCCACCTGCTCTGGCGCGCCGGATTCGGCGGCTCGGTGGAGGAAGTCACCAAACTGCACGCCATGGGGCTGCACGCGGCCGTGGATTTCCTGGTGGATTTCCAGAAACTGCCAGAGCCGGCCATCAGCGTGGACGTGCGCCAGCCGGAAACGGAAACACCGTTCGAACACCGGCTTGTCGAATCCGAGCGGTTCAAACTCGGTAACGAACGCACTTCGCGGCGCTTCCAGCAGCAGGAAAATCTGAGGAAATGGTGGCTGCAGCGCATGGCGGAGTCACAGCGACCGCTGGAGGAGAAGCTCACCCTCCTGTGGCACGGCCACTTCGCGGTGAATTTCACGAAAAACGAAAACCCTCACATCATGTACCGGCAGAACCGTCTTTTCCGGGACTTTGCCGCGGGAAATTTCGGCGGTCTGCTCCGCGGCATTGCGCAGGATCCGGCCATGATTGCCTATCTGGACAATCAGGCGAATTTCAAGGGAGCCGGGAACGAAAATCTCGGACGGGAAATTCTTGAGTTGTTCTCCATGGGCGAAGGCCAGGGCTATAGCGAGCAGGACCTCCGCGAGGCCTCGCGCGCCCTCACCGGCTACAGTTATGAGCATGCCACCGGCCAATTCAAATTCATTGCCACCCGCCACGACGAGACGCCGAAGACCATCTTTGGCCGCTCCGGCAACTGGGGCGGAGATGACCTGGTGGACATGATCCTGCAACAGCCCGCAACCGCACGATTTGTGGCCGGCAAGATTTTTCGCTTCTTCGTTCATGACAATCCTTCCGCCGCCATGCTGGATCAGATCGCCGGCACCCTGCGCACCTGCCGCTATGACATCGCACCCGTGCTCAGAAACCTCTTCCTGTCGGAAGAATTTTACAGCCCTGCAGCGGCGGTCGCCCATATCAAAAGCCCTGCGGAACTGATGGCGGGGGCGATTCGGACGCTGGGCCTCAAGGACGTGAACTACGCAGCGCTGGACAATGCGATGGTGGAAATGGGGCAGAAACTCTTCGAACCTCCCAGCGTCAAAGGCTGGGACGGCGGACGCGACTGGATCAATACCAGCCGCCTGCTCACGCGCTACAACGCCCTGGCCGCGCTGGTGGATCAGTCAACGGCAAATCTGGCCGCGCTGCTCGAAGCCAGGGGCATCCAGCAAACGGAAGCCGCTGTGGACTGGCTCGCCAGAGGCCTGATGCTGCTCCCGCTCAACGAGGCGAAGCGTGCGGAACTGATCCGTTTTCTCGGTCCCCTGCCGCCGCCCGCCGAATGGGCCACGCAGCGCGATCAAATCAACGCCCGTCTGCGCGCCGCGGCCGCGGCGCTGCTGAGCACTCCGGAATTCCAGGTGTCCTGACCTTCCACCATCCAAACCAACATTCCACTGCCATGAACCGTTTGCCCATTGCCACCCGCCGCGATTTTCTTGCCCGCGGTCTCGGACTCATCGGTGTGAGCACCGTGCTGCCCGATTATCTGCTGCGCACTTCCCTGGCCGCCCCGGAGCCCGTGAATGACCGTGTTCTTGTCGTCATTCAAATGAGCGGCGGCAACGACTCCATCAGCTCGCTGGTCCCGTTCGGCCATGCCGAATACGGCAAAATGCGCAATCTGACCCGCATCAAGGATGAGGAAGTCATCAAACTGGACAGCGAACTGGGCCTGCATCCCCGGCTGCATGGCTTCAAGGAACTGCTGGCCCAGGGAGCGTTCGCTGCCGTGCCGGGCGTCGGTTATCCCAATCCCAACTACAGCCACTTCACTGCCACGGACATCTGGCACGCCGCGGATCCGCGCGGCAGGGATTTGAAATACGGCTGGATCGGACGCGCTCTGGACGTCGGCTTCAAGGGCAATCCCGACCCGCAGCTTGCCATGGCAGTGGGCAGCGGCCAGGCGCCGCTGGCCATCGAAGGGCAGGAGCACCCGGGGCTGAGTTTCTACCAGCCCGATGCCTTCCGCTTCAAAGGCGACCACGGCGACAAGAACCGGGCGGCGCTCTATGCCAAATTCAATGCACCGGCGGCCCAGCCACTTGCGGACACGCTCTCGTTCGTCACCCGCACCGCCGTCAATGCCAATGCCTGCAGCCAGCGAATTCGTGAACTGGCCACCGGCTACAAGAGCCAGACGGAATATCCAGCAACAGAACTCGGCAACAATTTGAAAGTCATCGCCGGACTCATCGTTGGCGGGCTGAGCACCCGCGCCTACTACACCTTCCAGGGCGGCTACGACACCCACAGCGGCCAGCGCGATGCCCACAACAATCTCATGGGCCAGTTGAACGATGCCGTCGTGGCCTTCCAGGCCGACCTCGCCAAACAGGGCCACGCCAAGCGCGTCCTGACATTCACCACCAGCGAATTCGGTCGCCGGGTTCAGGAAAACGGCACCGGCGGAACGGACCACGGCGCAGGCGGCGTCTCGTTCGTCTTCGGCCCGGGCATCAAGCCCGGCATTCACGGAAAGCACCCCAGCCTGACCGATCTTGAGGGCGGCGGCGGGGGCAGTCTGAAGTTTTCCACCGACTTCCGCAGCCTCTACGCCACGGTGCTCGAAAAATGGTTGGGCATCCCAAGCGAACCGGTGATTGGGAAGTATCCGCTCCTCGACATCATCGCCTGAATTTGGCCGGGCAAACCGCCGGATTTTTCACCGGGACGGGTCTGCCGCCTGGCAGGAAATGCGGTGCAGCATGCGCCGCCAGGCAGGCATTTCCTCCCGTGCGAGAAGGTGGCCCACGGCATCGCCCAATTGCGATGGAGTGGAGAAGCGCTTGTCAGGATTTCCCGCGAGCGCCCTGAGACAGAGCGCATCCAGTTCGCGTGGAATGGATGGAACCAGACTGCGGGGCGGGATGATTCCTTCGGCGTGCCGCGGGTCCTCCGGTATGCTTCCAGATGGATGGCGCGGCGGTCGTCCTGTCAGGATTTCATAAAGGATGGCTCCCAAGCCGAACACGTCGCTGCGCGCCTCCGGATTTCCATCTTCCTGTTCCGGGGCCATGTATTCGCGGGTTCCGATGACGCCGGCGGTGTGTCCGCATGATTCCCGCGCGGCGGCTTCGCGGGCTCCGCCCCAATCAAGAATCACCGGACCTGCCCCATCGCGGATGAGGATGTTCGCCGGTTTCAAATCGAGGTGCAGGATGCCGCGTGAGTGGGCGAATTCCATGGCCTCGCAGAGTGAACGGAACACCTCCAGCAGTGCGCCCCGTGCCTCGGCGATGTCCCTTGCCGTGTGGGACGGTGGAGGACAGTGGAGATTTCCGATCCGTGAGGAGAGCGACTCGCCGCGGATCAATTCCATCGTGAAGAATGGGATGGATTCCTCGCCGTGCCAGTCGTTCATCGCAATGATGCCAGGATGTTTGAGGCTGGCGGCGACGGAGTATTCGTCGTGCAGCTTTCTTCGAAGATCCTGAAGCGCAGCCGTTTCGCCCGCCAGTTGTTTCAGCGCCACCGTCCGCCGCTCCCGACGGTCGTGCGCCTCCCACACCTGGCCCGCGGCGCCGATTCCGCAAAGCGAGAGCTTCACATAGCGCCCCCCGCCGCAGCGGTGGGAATCGAGCCTCTCGGCGAGTCCGGCGACATTGGGAAAGCGCTGCGTGTATTCTGCCGGGTCCGGTGCGTCGCCGGCCGGCCACTGGTGCCTGGCGAGGAATTCCTCCTCCAGCAGATTTGCCAGCAGATCATGGCACGGATCCGCGATGCTGCGCAGCAGAACCTCCACCTTCGCTCCTTGTACCGATTTCCACGATTCACGCAGAAAGATGGATGCAAGGTCCTGCCAGGCCGCCTCCCGCTGGTCTGCGGGCAGGGGAGATGTCAGGCGATGCAGTTCCTCCACTGCCGGTGGCGCATTTCCCGCAAAGGCGTCCCGAAGCTGGTGCAGGGCGTTTTTCCATCCTGCAAAGCGCTCCTCTGCCACCGCCTCGCCAGCCTGCAGGCGTTCGACAATGGCGATCATCATGGCCTGGAAAGGGTGGGGGAATGGTGGGCGTCGGCTTCGTGAAACGCGGCGGCTATGTGTCGGAACAAGCGGGCACCAAGACCGCAGCGCCGAGCGGCTTCACGTTCCGGCCAGCCCTCGGCACGCAGACAGGCGACGGCGGCGCACTGTGGATCTGCCTGGCGCAGTGCAGCCTGGAGCAGGTGAACCCATTGGACCGGACCTGTTTCCAGCGGCAAGTGTCCGCACCAGGTTCGGGTCTGTCCGCCCGCCGTTGGAAGCAGTTCCGTCATCAGACGGTCCAGCCACGGGCGCACCTCCACCCACCTTGCCGACGTTCCGGCGGAGGCGGTCAGGGTTTTCCACGCCTCCTCAAAAATGCGGGCCGCATCCAGATCGAATTGCAGCGGCGTTTCACTGCCGGCGCGAATGCGATCCAGCACCACCAGCAGAAATACCCGCAGGGCCGCCGGCGCAACCGTGCTGGGAATGTCCGTTTCCGCGGACGGCAGCCCCTGAACACTCATCGGTAGGAGGTGATCCGGGCCTGGAGGAAGCGTTCCAGTTCACGGAGATTGGGCACCACCAGTTGCCGCCCGTTGGCATCCAGCAGTCCCAACTGCCGCAGATGGGCCAGTGCGCGGGAAAGCGTCTCTGCAGCCGTTCCCAATTCCGCGGCGAGGACGCGTTTGGTGACGGTGAGCCTGACTTCCGCCGGTGCATCGGCGCACGGTTTCTGGCACCGTTTGAGCAGCCAGTCGGCCAGGCGGCTTTCCACGTCCTTGGAGGTCAGGTCTTCCAGCTTGGAGAGGAGCAGGCGATTGTGCGCTGCAAGAGAGCCCATCATGCACAGGGAAAGGTCCGGACGCTGGCGCAGCAAGCCGAGAAACTCCGCCTTCCCAAACATCAGCAGTTGGGTCGGTTCCTCCGCTCTCGCATCCGCCGGGTAGCCCCCGGGCATGCTCATCGCTCCTTCCGCAAACGACTCGTTCTCGCGGAAGATGTGGATGACTTTCTCCCGTCCGTCGGCCACCACGCGGTGCAGATTGATGGAACCTCGCTGCACCAGGTAGAATCCATGGCACGGATCTCCCTGGCGAAACACGTAATCTCCCTTGCCGAGGTTCCGCACGATTCCCAGTTCCGCGACGGTGTCGATATCCTCGCGTGGCAGTCCGGTGAATAAAAGGCAGTGAGAGACGCAGTAAACCAATGGCGCCCGCTTCATCTCCTGGGTTGGAGGAATTTTGGTCCGTGCTTTCATGACTTGAATCATCGTATCACAAAAAACAGTCCGCTGGAGAGCGAGTTCTGCCGAGCGCTCGCAGGTTTGATCTGAATCAAATCCGAGTGTTGCGTCGGCCGATGCGGACGAGAGGGCGTGGATCGTGTTGCAGGGTGACGACGCCCTTGGGAACCCGCCCAACTTCGAGGAGGATGACGGCGGACGGACATCCAGCGACCGATGCGCACTGTATATCGCCAGATCGTGATCCATGGCCAGTTTCAGCTTGCGGAAGACGCCGCCGGCGATCATCTGCACTCCGGACCAGAACAGTCCGTGATGCACGAGCAAAAGCTGCGCTCCCAACTGGAGCGCGGCTTCGATCACCGGCAGGCAGGCATCCACCGCAGCCGCCACGCCGACCAGCATTGGCCGGAGGGTCAAAGTTGCGTTGGGCGGGAATGCCGATCCTGCCAAACTTCAGGTCACCGGTGCGCCATTCGCCGCCGTGAAGATGCTCCGTCAGGAATTTAACGGAGTACGGATCCGCGTCATCCTTCGTCACAGGCCCGTTGTTTTTGCGCGCCTCCATGCTGGAAACCGAGCGGACCTTGGAGTAGGAAACCCGGATGCCTTCCGTCCCCTTGTCCGACCTTGCCGCCCGTCTGCATTCCGAACTGCGTGTTGCGGAGATTCCGGACTATGCCGGAGCGTGGAATGGCCTGCAATTGGCCAATGCCTCCGGTTCCGTAAACAAAGTGGCGGCTGCGGTGGATGCCTGCCTGCCGGTGATCGAAGCCGCGGTCCAGTCTGGGGCGCAGCTTTTGCTCGTGCATCATGGACTGTTCTGGTCCGGGGTGCAGATGATCGCCGGCGGCGTCTTCCGCAAGCTGAAGCTGGCCATGGATCACGATCTGGCGATATACAGTGCGCATCTGCCGCTGGATGTCCATCCGCTGCTGGGAAACAATGCGCGGCTTGCTGCCGCCTGTGGATTCACCGGGGGCGAACCCTTTGGCGACTGGAAAGGGATGCCGGTGGGCCTGCGATTTGCCACGGAAATGCCGCGGGAAACCCTGACAGAAAGCATCGCAGCGGCCACTGGCGGTGCGCGGGTGCATGTCTGTCCCGCCGGACCGGCCATCATTCGCAGCGTCGGCATCGTCACTGGCGGTGCGGGCAGCGAGGTGGCCGCGGCGGCCAGTGCCGGGTTGGACGCCTTCATCACCGGTGAAGGTCCGCACTGGAGTTACACCCTGGCGGAAGAACTGGGGATCAACCTTTTCTATGCCGGCCACTACGCCACCGAAACCTTCGGCGTGAAGGCGCTCGCCGACTGGGCGGCGCAGGAATTCGGATTGCCTTGGGAATTTGTGGACCACCCGACGGGACTGTGACCGCGGCTTTCCGCGGTCAGGTTTTTCCGGCGGTTTTCTCCTGCCGCCATGCCGCACCAATTCCGCTTTTCGCTGCACGATGGCGAAAATCTTTCAGTATGGCATCGACAGATTTTTCCAAAATAGGCAAAATGCGCAGGCAATTTCCGCTGCGAAAGCAGACAACCCATCCCCCCACTCATCGCATGAAAACACGCCCCCGCCATCCGTGCATTGCGGCTTTGCTCCTGGTCACGCTTTCCCGCCTGACGGCTGCGGAAACGCCGCTCATCCCCGTCTTCGAATCCACCACCGGCCTCGCCGGCCAGCAGGTGAAACTGGTCTGGTCACCGCAGTCCAATGTGGTCTATCGCGTGGAAAAAAGCACCACGCTCACCGCGGATGGACCGGGCGGCTGGAGTGTGCGGGCGCTGGTCGAGGGCGGGGAGTGGATCGATCCGGAACCGCCGGGTCAGCGCGCCTTTTACCGCGTCCCAGCTCCGCTCCCGGAGGTGTTTTCCCTGGAACCGGCAGTGGTGGCGCGGTCGGGGGGGCAGATCACGTTGGTGGCGCAGTGTCTGCCGCCGGGGAGCGTGCTACTGGTGGAGATTCCCGGCGAACAGCCGCAGACGCTGGTGCTGCCGCTGACACCGGGACCGGATGGCACCTGGCGAGCGACCATGCCCAACCTGCCGCCGGGCTTGCCGGTGGTGGCCACATTGAGCGTTGTGGACATCGGCGGCCTGCCAGTGGCAACGGTGGGACAGACGCTGGAAATTACCGACAGCGGATTGGCCACGGAATCGCTGCCGTCGGAGCCTCCAGCATGGCGGGCGGCAGTGTTGAAACCAAAAACCAAGAGCAACCAGTCGAACGACCGGCAGCAGGCTTCCATCAAGCAGGGGCACTATGCGGTGTCGAATTTTCAAGCCGCCGCTGCGGGTGCAGACATGCGAGTCGCTGAAGGCGAAGATGAAGACTGCGACGGCAGTGCCGATGATTCGGATCCGGATGCGTCGTTTTCCCTGCTCATGCCGGCGCTGATGAAGGCGAAGGAGAAAGCGAACCGGACAAAATGCAGGAACAACCTGCGTTTCACCGGATGGAGCGGTGGCGGCTGCACGGGAGCCGGAGCATTGGAAGGAGTCGCCATCCCCAAGTTTCTCGACTACATGAAAAAAGGAAAGCGGAGCGAGGCGGAACTCAACCTCGGCATTCTATCGCGCACGATGGGAACCGCCAAAACCAGCGAAGCCAAGAACAGCATCGGCGCAATCGCGCGCACGCTGCCGCACGAAGTCGGCGTGGACCAGGAAGTGCTCAGCCTGGCGACGCCTGCGGGGCCGGACATCGCCCTGTCGCTGCACTACCGCTCCCGTGCTGGCACCGGCGGCGTTTCCAGCAGCACCCTGGTCCGTTGCGGCCATGGTTGGACGTGCAGCTATGACATTCGCATCGTGCCGCTGCCGCTGCAGGATGGAGCCAATGCCAAGCGGCTCCTGCTGTTCGGCGGTGACGGCCGCAGCGACGTGCTGGTGCGCCAGGAGGACGGATCCTATCGCGGTGACGGGATGTTCCGCGAGGGAAGGTTTGATCCGGACACGACTTTTCGCCTCACCTTTGCGGACAAATCGCAGTTCATCTTCTGTCCGCTCGTGGGTGTGCCGTGGAGCGGACGCATCGGGAGCATTGCCGATGCGAACGGTGTGGCCATCCAGTTCACCTACGACAGTGCCGCACGGCTGGTGACGATTTCCAGCCAGTTCGGACAAAGCCTCGCGCTGGACTACGATTCCGACGGCCGTCTGGACAAGGCGACCGACCACACCGGACGCTTCGTGGAGTGTGATTATTTCACGACGGGCGAACCGGGCGGGAATCTGGGCGATTTGAAATCTGTCTCCTGCCCGCAGGTGGTGGGCCAGCCGCCGCTCATGGGACCGGCCGCCTTCACCTACACCACCGGCAATTTGGATGACCGGCTGAATCACAATCTGCTCACGGCATTGGATGGAGCGGGTCGGCTGCTGGAGGAATTCACCTACAGCCCGGTGACGAATGCGGCAAGCATCGAGTTTGACACAGTGGCTTCGGTCAATTGCGACCGCACCCAACTGACGGGTCACGTCACGCTCATGAAATTTGAACTTGTGTCGCCGGTGCCCGGATCGCCGGTCGCTTATCGATGCATTGTCAATGATCCTGCGGGCCGCGTCACTGAGTGCGACTTCGACGCACAGCACCGCTGTGTTGCCTGCCGCGAATTTACGGGTTTTGCCACACCGGGCGTGGTGGTCACTTCCTCCACCAACCGTCCGAATCCCGCCACCCGACTGCGCGCCGGTGACCCCGAGTTCTTCCAAACCCAGTGCCGCTACAATCCCGACCATCGGATCAAAATCCGCACCCTGGCCGACGGCACGCAGGAGCGATGCACCTATGGACGCGAACTGGACCGCGACTGTCCGGTGCGTGAGCGCGGCAATGCCCACACCATCACGCTGCGCAGTGTTGGCGGTGCGGAACGCACCGTGACGTGCGACTACCTGCGGGGCTTTGGCACCTGCGAAGCAGGCTGGTTCGGCACCGACTGTTCCACCACCGGAAGGCTCACCAAGTCCCGCAGCAACATTCAGAACAATCGTATCGGCGGCGGCACCGGAGTTCTCACTTCGTTCCAGCCGCCGTCCTATGAAGTCGAGGATGTCAGCCAGGCAGCAGGCCCGTTGGGCGGCCCTGCATTCGGTCTGGTGGTGCCCGACTGTGCCACCAATCCGATCCCCGGTGTCGGCGTGGTGATTAAACGAAATCATGGCGCCTCCGCTGCTTCCGTGGCCGGCAACCCCGTCGGCGGGCTGACCATCAAAGGCGGGAGAAACCATCGGTTGCTGGACGGCCAGCACGGACTGGGCGGCGGCAGCGTGTGGGACGGCGGCGACGGCAATGGCGGTTGCACCGACGCGGCCCGCGGCGTGGACAAGGACGGGCGGGACTGCACCGGCCCGAGGCCGCACCGCATGACGCGCCTGCTCACCAGCCACGGCCAAATGTTCACCTGGAGCTACGACAGCCACGGCAACTGCACCGGCATGCGCACGCCAGTGGAAGGCAGCGGGTGCGATTTTACCTACAATGCGCTCGGCCAATGCACGAGTGTGACGGTGCTCAACGGTGCCGCCTCCCCCCTGCTGGAAACCTACACCTATGACGCCGTGAGCGGATTTGTGGTCAATTCCCACACTAGTCCCTTCGATCTCAACATCACCACCACCTTTGAGCACGACACGCTGGGCCGTGTCACCCGCGTGGTGAACCCGCGCGGCCACGACTGGCTCACGGAATATGATCCCTGCGACCGCACGACGGTTTCCCGCACGCCGGGAGGCCCGGGCGTCAGCGGGATGCCCAGCCGCATTTCCATGAGCTGCTTTTACGATGCCGGCGGTCTGCTGGTGCGCTGCGACCTGGAGCACCGCGATGCGAGCGGAGCACTGGTGGCCGCCAATCCGGCATACACCACATGGGCGGTGTATGATTCCCGCGGCCATCTCTCGCGAATGGCCTCGGAGCAGCGTCCGGTGGATGCCGGCGTCGTCGTTACGCCGGTGAATGATCCGCCGACCCTCCTGCTTTCGGACTGGTCTGTGTGTGATTTCACCTACAACGACGCCGGCGAATGCGTGCAGGCCAGGGTGCCCGCCGCCAGCCGCGGCCAGAACACCGCTGCCGTCTGCCTGGCCGACTACGACGAGCGCGGGTTTGGATGGCAGTGCCGCACCGGGTTGCCCGGAGATCCTGGCGGCTCCCTGGTGCAGTTGGACTACACGCCGGTCGGCATGGTCGCGCGTTGCAGCTTGCTGCCCACCCAGCCGCCTCCTGGAGTTCCACCTTTGGAGACCGTCCTCTCCTACGACGGCTTCCAGCGACTAGCCTCTGTCACCGACCCCATGGGCAACATGACGCAGTGTGACTACGACGAACAGGGATTCACCACCGTTTCCGTTTTTGGCGAAGTGAATGATGTCCCCGGCTCCGCGGGGAATGTGCTGCTGGCTCGCGGACGCTCGAGAACCGCCTCGCACAAACATGTGTTTCAGCACAACGAGACCGATCTCCAATTCATCGCCGCAAGGGCGATCAACACCAACGGACATGGCACCTGGTTCAGATTCCGTCCCGCCTTCTTCGATATCTTCGCGGACGATGACGTCTGGACCCTGGAACGCTTTGCCCCCGGCGCGCCTGGGCCGCATGAAACCGAAACCACCACTGTCCACCGCTCGCCCGCAGGGCTGGTGGACAGCGTCACACGCAACGGGGACGTTCTCGTTTCCTGCACCTACGACACTGCATGGCGGCTCCAGACGGTGCAGGATGCCCGCGTGGTCGTCGCCTTGATCCGCGATGCCGCGGGAAATGTCACCAGCAGCACCCGCACAGACTCATCCACCGTGCCCGGCGGACCGAGTGCAGCCCTAACCTATGTCGGACCCTGCGATGCCCTTGGCCGTCGCCTCTCGATCTCCGATTCCGTCGGCAACACGACTGTCTTCACCTACGACTCGTGCAGCCGCCTCACCGAGACCACCGATCCGCTGGGGGTGGTCCATCGGTTCCACTATGATGGCGAAACCGGCGGGGGTGGCGGGGGGGCTCCCGTGCCGTTTTCCGTGCTCCATGCGTGCGACGTGGACGGCGACGGCACAGCCGAAATCCTGGGCCACTTCCGCTGCCAGTCCGGAGTCTGCAGCGATGCTACCGACTCCAAGGGTTACACCACCACTTTCCACCGCGATTCCGCCGGGAATCTCACCCAGTGCGATTTCCCCGACGGCACCCACGAGAACTATGGCTTCGATTCCCATGGTCGCTGCCACAGCATCACCCACAAGGATGGCACCGTGGTCGTGGCGGATCTGGACAGAGACGGGCGGCTTGATCTCGTCACCTACAGTGGCGGACCTCCGACCGCAGTTCCCGTGCCGCCAACCGACTACCGCTATGACGGCCTCGGTCGTCCCGTGCAGTGCGACCAGGGTGCATCGCATCTCGCCTTCACCTGGGACTCGATGGGAAATCAAACCAGTGAATCGCACAACGGCCTCACGGTTACGCGCACCTTCAATCACCGCGGTCGCACCGGCATTGTGTTTCCCGACGCCACCATCTTCATCGAGGCCCGCGACCAGTTTGGCAACATCCAGTCCATCTCCCGCGCCAACAGCGCCGGAGCAGCCATCACCCCGCCGGTCACCCAGGTGGATTACCTCGGCCACCGTCCGCAGCGCGAAACCCGCGCCGACGGCGTCGTCACCACCTTGACCTACCGCGGCGACGGCGATCCTCCCATCCCCGGTCCGGGCGACGATTTCACCTTTGATGGCTGCGTCAGCACCGTCTGCACCAATGCCGGCGGCACGGTGATTTACTCCACCCGCGTGCGCCGCGACCGCGCCCAGAACGTGACCCAGCACTACGCCTTCCATACGGGGGATCCCCAGGCACCCGGCCGCCGCCACGTTTACACCCTGGATCGCCTCGGTCGTCTCACCGCCTGCGTCATTTCCCGGCGCGAAGTCGTGGGCGGTCCCATGCTTTCCGAAAGCAGCGTGACCTACACGCTCGACCTCGCAGGCCGCCGCCTCACTGCGGTGGGCGGCAGGAATCCGGGCGTCTATGTTCAGAATCCCCTCATTCCGCCCGGTGATGACCAGATGGGTCAGTATTCCTCCTGGCCGCGCGGCCCGCTGGAATGGAATGACCAGGGCTGCCTGACCATGATGTCACGCGCCTCCGGTCCGCAGCAATACATTTACGACCAGGCCAGCCGCCTGGTTGAGGTGATCGACGCCGCCACCGGTGCCACCGTCGCCACCTATGCCTACGATGCCCTGGGGCGTCGCACCCGGAGCAGTGTTCCCGGCAGTGACCCTCTGTTGCCACCCGTGGACACCTTCTTCGTCCATGACGGTGCAGACTGCGTCCAGGAACTCGGCGCCGACAGTTTGCCGAACTTCACCATGGCTGCCATTGGCATCGGCCCGTGCATTTCCACACGCAATGGCACCATCCTCTATCCGCACGGTGGAAGTGACAGTGACGGCGGCAGCAATCTGAGGCGGAAGCCCAAGCGGAAGAAATTTAACTCCCCAAATCTCCCCGCCGAGGTCATCCCTCTCGAACTAGTTCCCGAGACCGACCCTGTCCTGACATTCCGCAGCCAGGGCAGTCCCTCCGCAAACGCCGGCCTCACCGGCACGTTCTTCACCAGCAGCACCGGCACCATCATCGAACGCCTCGACTGCGACGACGCCGGCTATCCGATTTTTCTCACCAGCGACGGCATGCCGCGCCCCGCGGCCACCGATTTGCTCAGCGGATTCCGCTGGCTCGCGCCAGACGGCATCTGGTGTCCGGAGAGCGGCCTGTTCCAGTTCCACGGCAGCGTTTATTCGCCAGATCTTGGCGGCGTCGTCGCCGAGGAAAAAAAGAAGGACAAGGAGGCGCCCCGCAAGAAGACATATGTTGGGCACGTCACGCTGATGAAATAGTCCTCTTGCCGCCATCCGTGAGCGACTCCCGGGTGCCATGCTCCGCCTGGGATCGGAAGGCTGCCTTGGGTGACAATTCCCCCTTTCCCCTTGAACGCATCCGCTTTGACTTTAGGATTTGCGCCACACCACACACCAGCCTGTCTTCATGCGAAATCTCATCGTCGAATTCATCGGAACCTTCTTTCTGGCGCTCACCGCGGCTCTTTCCGGCAATGCCCTTGCCATCGGCGTCGTGCTGATGGTCATGGTTTACGCCGGCGGCCACATCTCCGGCGGTCACTACAACCCGGCCGTGACCGCGGCGGTTTTTTTTCGCGGACGAATCAAGCTGCCGGAGGCGCTCCAATACATCGCCGCCCAGTTTGCCGCAGCGGTGTTGGCGGTCATCATCGGCCTGGTCTGGCACATCAAAGCTCCGGAATTTGACATGACCGGCAAGCAGTTCTTCCAGAATCTGACCGCGGAAGTTCTGGGAACGTTTGCCCTGGCTTATGTGATGCTCAACGTGGCCACCACGAAAAAGCTGGAGGGGAATCCATTTTACGGTGCGGCGATCGGACTCACGGTTTTGGCCATGGCTGCTGCGTTTGGACAGGCCTTCAATCCGGCTGTGGCGCTGGCGATCGCCCTGCTGCAGAAGGCGCATTTTTCCATCATCTTCTCCTGCCTCATCGGCTCCTCTGTCGCGGCATTCGGCGCAGCCATCGTGGTCAATCTCCTGCAGGGGGACGGTCCCCAGGCATTGCAGAAGGCCACCCCTCCGCCCGTGCCTCCGCAGGTTTGATGGTCCTCCTCCGTGATTCACGCCATGATTGATTATTCCTGGAACGAGCGCTTCCTCGACCTGTTCAACCGCTGCCGCGAGCAATACCAGCGGGGCAACACCAACTTCAACTCTTGGTATTCCGAGGAGGATCTCAGCTTCCTCCGCGGCATTGGGTGCAAGCCGCACGAGTTGTTTGATTTCGTGGAGGACCACGGACCTGACATGTCTGCTTCCACGGCACTGCTCGTCGCCGCGGTCCGGCGCAGCTATTTTTTGCAGGTGCAGGGGGGGAAACCCAGCCGGTTGGAAATCCACCGGGAGCAATTTCCCCCGAAACCCGAGGCGCTCGCCGGCGTTCCCTGGCTGCCCAGAATCATCGCCAAGGCGCGGGCCAAACTGCGCGGAGAAATGCCCCACGACATCATGTACGGATGCGGTGGCGACCGCGCATTTCTGACCAAATTCGACATTCCACCCGCAGACTTTCTCCAGGTGGTGTGGAATGCGGGGGAGGACGATCAACAGATCGTGGACTATGTGAAATCCCGCAAGGCCGTCGCTTGACCGCCGACTGCAGCGCCACTGACGTTCATGACTCCGCTGCGCTTCCGCCCCATCTTCCAGCCGCGAGTCTGGGGGGGGAGGGCGCTGGAACGGCTTTTTGACCGTCCATTGCCCGCAGACGGTCGGCCCTATGGCGAATCATGGGAGATCGTGGACCGCCCCGAGGCCCAGAGCGTGGTCGATGGCGGACCGTTCCACGGAATGAGCCTGCATGATTTGTGGACCGCACATCGCGAAAGCATTTTTGGAGCCACGGCTCCAGAGTCGGATCGGTTTCCGCTGCTGTTGAAAATTCTGGATGCCCGGGAGGACTTGTCGCTCCAGGTGCATCCGCCAGTCGGCATTGCCTCAGCCTTGGGAGGAGAACCCAAGACGGAAATGTGGTATGTGGCCGAGGCTGCTGCTGGCGCCGTGCTGTTTGCCGGCGTCAAACCAGGGGTGACCGCAGAGGCATTTGGTGCGGCCCTGGAAAACGGCACAGCAGCGGAACTGGTGCCGCGGCTGCACCCTCGATCCGGTGATTTCATTTTCATTCCCAGCGGGCGCCTGCATGCGATCGGCGGCGGACTGGTGATTTTTGAGATCCAGCAGAACAGTGACACCACCTATCGCGTGTTTGACTGGAACCGGCTGGGGCTGGACGGGAAGCCGCGTCCGCTGCACATCTCCGAATCACTCCAGTGCATCGACTTCACAGATGCAGCCCCGGCATTCGGAATTCCGCAGGGGGAGATGCTCGTCGAATGTCCGTTTTTTCGCGTTGCCTCGCTGTCGATTCCACCAGCAGGCTCTCGCACCATCGGAAAGCCCGGCGAATTTGCCATGGTGGTGGTCATCAATGGATCCGGACACCTCGCCTCGGTGCCGCTGCGGCCGGGAGATCATGTGATGCTGCCGGCCATGGCGGATGATCGCACCCTGACCACCACTTCCGGAATCCGCGTGCTCCAGGTGAATTTTGGCACCGCCTGACGCTGCGGCGCCGGGCCCCGGAACAAAAATGGAGCGCACATCAGGGCGCGGGCAGGTCCACCTTGAGCCGCACCTGGCGC
The DNA here is from genome assembly GCA_018003315.1 of Verrucomicrobiales bacterium. Lineage (GTDB taxonomy): Bacteria > Verrucomicrobiota > Verrucomicrobiia > Verrucomicrobiales > V1-33 > JAGNEJ01. The sequence goes on along the minus strand of JAGNEJ010000021.1, from coordinate 35,829 downwards.
GGACCTCCAGGCGCGGGCAGTCGCCATTCGACCGCCTCACCGCCGGAACCGTCATACAGCGTTCGCACGCCAACCTGTTCCCAGCCGGAGGGGACGCCCGTCCAGGCATCCAGTGCATTCGAGAATTCGGGAACCACCGTGAGCCCAAACGCAGTTCCCCTGCGGCGCTGGAAAAATACGGAAATGCCGCCATCCGGGCGGGGGGTGATCATTGGCAGTCCTTCCGGCAACATCTGTTCCGGTTTCCGGTTGGCCAGCGCGTAGTGGAGCAGCGTCTTGATGCCCCCGGTGCCGGGGCTGTTGCCGTCGCCGGCGAGACTGCCGAAATGCTGCTGCTCCCAGTAGTCGGGGATTCCGTCGTGGTCCGTGTCCTCCGGAGTCGCGGCCGCGACGAGCAGGTCTTTCAGGGCCGTCCGGTTGACTTCGAGACGCAGGTCGTAGGTGGTGAGGTTGAAAACGCCCAGCTTGCCATTCTGCGGCCCCAGGATAACCACATCGCGGTAGGTGGCCTGCCAGTTGCTTTCGATGTATTGCCCCGGTTCGTCGCGCACCCACGACACCGGTTTTCCGAGAAACATTCCCGCGTTGGTGCCGTAGCCGATTTCATGGACGCCGATGATGTCCACCGGCAGGACCGTGGTGCCCTTGAGTTCGAGGAAGATGCTGGTTAAGATCGCAAACTGCGTCTGGCAGTAGCCTCACCCCTCGTGGGCAAAGTAGAAGGCACTGACCTGGTTGAGGTAGTTTCGCGGTGAAAGCGGGGCGGAGGTCGCCTTGAGGCGGTCGCTGTCCGGGTTGACGTCCGGCAGCAAAAAGTCGGCGACAGGCGGAGGCTCTGCCGCGGCTGCCGCCGCAGAGGCACAAAGCAACACAAGGGGGAGGAGTTTCATCGGTGCATCTTGGGCGGAACGGCCCCAAATGTCCAGTCCGGACTGCCTTTTGCCACGGGAAGCGGCATGGAATCCTCCGTCCGGCATCGGGGACTGACCGAAGCACTGGTCCTGACGGACGGTGGCTTTCGCGATTTCGACTCCGGTTTGCCCGCCTCACCCGTGGCCGGGCGGCAGACGGCGGATGGACGGAAACGGGGGCGGGTCAGGGTCAGCAATGCTCGTGACAGGCAGTGACGATTTTTTCCAGATAGGTTGCCTGGTCCATTTCCCAGTAGCGGGTGGAAAATATTTCCACTTCGGAAAATCCGCTGAATCCGGCGGATTCCATGGTGCGGCGCAGGCGGCGGATGGGAATGCAGCCTTCGCCCATGAGTCCGCGGTCGTTGAGCAGGTCCGTGGTGGGTGTTTTCCAGTCACAAACGTGAAAGCTGAACAGCCGACCTGCCTGCCCGGCACGCTGAATCTCGCTTTCCAGGCTGGCATCCCACCAGGTGTGATAGACGTCCACGGCAATGCCGACTTCAGGCGGGGATCCCAGCCAGTCGCACACCTCGTTGGCCTGACCGACGGTCACGATCGCGCTGCGACTGTCTGCATACATCGGATGGAGCGGTTCGATCGCCAATCGGACGCCAGCGGCGCGGGCATGGGACAGCACCGCATGGATGCCGGTGGCGATCTGTTGGCGGGCATCCGCGAGGGGAAGTCCGGGCACGGCACCGCAGACCAGCACCAGCACGGGGGCTCCGCATTCCCGCGCCTCATCAATGGCGTGGAGGTTGTCTTCGATGGCGGCCTGCCGCCCGGCCAAGTCCAGGGCGGGGAAAAAACCGCCCCGTGCCAGGCCGGTTACGGTGAGCCCTTCCTCGCGCGCCAGGCGGCCCAGTTCCGCTGCGGGTGTCTGTTGAAAATCATGCCGCCAGAATGTGATGCCTCCAATGCCCGCCCCGGCATAGCGCCGGACGCATTCCGCACCACTCCACGGCTTGTTGGTGATGGTGTGGATGGAAAACCGGGAGGAAGCAGCGGAGGACATGGGAAAGCGGTCGGTAAGGGTCAGCGCACCGCGGCGAAAACGGCGTGGACATCATCGTGTCCATCCAGCGCATGCAGGAATCGGCCCACCTCCTCGGCCTGCGCTTCCGTGAGTGGGGGGTGGGTTTTTGCATCATAACAAAGTGCACTGGAGAGGAGTTTCCAGCCCGCCTGGGCCAGCCATTTCGATGCCGCACTCAGTCCCTTCGGTTCGGTGATGAAGCGGGCGCCGGCTTCGCCCGGCGGGATCTCATCCGCTTCCAGAGGGCTCACTTCGCTGGCTCCGGCTTCAATGGCATCCACTTCCAGGTCGCGCCCCGGCTGCGGGTGGGTGGCCTCGATGATCCCGATGTGATCGAAAAGATAGGCAACGCTGCCGGGCGAGCCAAACGAGCCGGCTTTGAACAAGACCTTGATTTCGGAGGCGGTGCGGTTGCGGTTGTCGGTCAGGCATTCGACAATCACCGGCACCCGGTGTGGGGCGAATCCTTCGTAGAGGATCGTCTCCAGCGTTCCCTTGCCGGAGATTTCCCCGGTGCCAACCTTGATTGCCCGTTCGATGGTGTCCCGAGTCACCGAATTCTTGCGGGCCTTCTCCAGAGCCGCTGCCAGCCGGGCATTGAGGTCAGGATCGCCCCCGCCCAATTGCGCGGCGACCTGGATTTCCTTCACCAGTTTTCCCACGAGCTGGCCTTTTTTGTTGGCATGCAGCTCGCGCCATTTTTGCTTCCATTGTGCTCCCATAGAGGCCGTTCTGTGCCGCAGGTTTCCCGAAAACGCAAAGGGGAAGCGCGGGAGGCCCTGGAACGGGGCGGTGCCATGATTTGCCGCGGCCAGGGCTCTCCCTGACATTTGGCAGACATGGCAACCCACCGGCCTACTGGCACAGGGGCAGGGTGCGTTTTTCCTGGGCGCTGCGGTAAGCGGTGTCCACGATCTGCTGGCCGATGCGGCTGACCTCCGGAGACAGCGGACCTTCGACCGGAGTGCCGGTTTCCAGGCAATGCAGAAAATACTGGATCGGATTTTGATGGGGTGCCTGCAGCGTGTCCGCCTGGACCGGAGCGCCCTCCGGGTGGCTGCGGGTCTGGAGAAACAGTTGCGGCTCCCCGTCATAGCTGCTGAGCGTTCCTTCGGTGCCCTTGAGGACGAATCCGCACTTCGGCTGCGGCTGGTGCGTCCAGGGATCCGTAAATGTTCCCCAGCGGGTTTCAAATTTCGACATGCCAAATCCATAGCGAGCCACGGTGATGCTGTGTTCATCGACTTCCAGCCCGCTGGTGGTGTCGAAAACGCCGGTGACTTCCTCCGGACGCGCATTGTTCAAAAACCACGTTCCCAGCGTGGCACCGTAGCCCAGGTAGTCGAGCAGCGACCCACCGCCCTCGCTTTTCTTGTAGAACCAGCTTGCCGCTTTGCGTTCCGGAGTGGGTTCCAGCTCGATTTTGTCCGCCCCATGCCACAGCGGTCCGCGGTTGCCGCCGTAAGAATGCACTTCAGTGATCTGGCCGATGGCTCCCTCCCGTGCCAGACGAAACGCCGTGGCGTGGCTTGGATACCAGCACAGCGGCCAGTTGATGGCCAGCGGCTGGCCGGTGGCCTGCATGGCCGCGATCATGCGGTCCGCCTCCGCCAGAGAGGCGGCAAATGGCTTTTCCATCAGAATGGGCACGCCGAATGGAGCCACTTTTTCCGTCCATTCCGCATGGCGCGCCGCCGCGGGGCAGAGGATGACCAGGTCGGGCCGGGTGCGCTCCATGCAGGTCCGGTAGTCGGTGAAGACCTGGTCCGCGCCCAGACCAAAGTTGCGCTGTGCCTCCTCCATGCGTTCCGGATGCAGGTCGGAAATACCCGCGATTTCCGCATCCGGATGCTCCTGCACCATGCGCAGCAGGTCCCCCATGTGGAAGTGATCAAAGTTGATTCCGGCGATTTTCCAGCGGCGTTTCATGGGTTGGCACCATGACTGAAAGTGCGCATTCGGCAACGCGCTTTCGCCGCATTGGCTGCGAAATTTTCGGATGCAACCGCAACGGCCCCGTGGTCCGGGGCCGTGCTGTCGGGCAGGGCAGGGCGCGGCGGTTACTTGGATGCAATCATGCCGGCAGCGGGAGCGGGGGTGGGGGACCAGGATTCCAGGACCGACACCGAGGTGCCCTTGTAGGTGTGGTCGAAGACGATTGGGGCGATGTCGGACGGGAGGCGGACGCAGCCGTGGGAGGCTGCGTATCCCGGCAGTTCGCCGATGTGCATGCCCACGGCGCTTTCGCCCAGGCGCATCCAATAGGGCAGCGGACAGTGGTAGAGCGTGGACCTTTTTCCGGTGCGGACTTTTTCGGTGATGGTGAAGGTGCCGCGCGGTGTGGACCGGCCCGGAGCGCCGCTGGAAACCGGCGTGTCGAGGGCGATCTGGCCGTCCACCAGCAGGTAGGCGCGCTGTTTGGAAAGGTCCACCACCACCCTGACATTTTCCGAGCAGGACTGGGCGAGCAAATCCTTGTTGATGCTGGCAGGCGACTGTTTGGCGGGCGTCGATTTTTTGGCCTTGGCCGTGGCTTTGACCGGGGCGGGTTTGGCAGCGGCGGCTTTGACCGTGGCGGCAGGCTGTTTTGCGGGGGCGGGCTTGGCGGCGGTGTCATCCCGGCTGAACAGGCTGCGCAGTTTGGAAACCAGCGTGACTTTCTGTTCGGTTTTGGGAGCGGGGGCGTGGTCGGCTGCACCGAGCGGCTGCCCGCCGAAAACCACTCCCAGCATCAGCACCGCCGCGGTCATTTCCCGCAGTCCGCGGCCTTCGACGTCGGCCTCCTCGAAGATGAGTCCGTCTCCGGCATGTTCTGACCACCCGGGCAGTTGTGCCAGGTCCGCCGGGTCGGCGAGCCAGAACCCATGAAAAATGGCATGCCCGGCGCCGCCGCCGTCATCGTCCGGAATCCATTCGAGCAGAGGCATCGGATCGCCGCGGAATCCGGAGAGCACTGGCGCAGCAGCCCCTTTCACTTTGGCTAACAGATCCCGAATCTGATCTTCCACCGGTGTTTCCTGGCCCTGGTAGCGGGGCATTCCGGTTTCGAACAGGTCGTCCAGTTCCAGATCCAGCGAAGCCCCGGTGGTGGAAATCCAGGGGGTGTCCGTTTCCCCCGGCACCCAGAGCAGGCGGATGTGTTCCAGAGCAACGGGACCTCCGGAAAATTCTGTGCCTTCCGGGGTGATGCGAAAGGCGATCGCCGGATTCTGCAAGTGTCCGGTCAGCCAGCGGAGCAGCTCCCGGGCGTTGGAGTTGCCGGAAAACCGGGGGCTTTCCGCGGCTTCTTCGGGAAGCTGGGCGGCGGGGACCAGGAGGTGAAGTTCGGTGCTCATGTCAGTCAACAGTGGGTTGGATGCCTGCCGCCGAAAGTGTCCGGCGGCTGATGGGAGATTACCGGAATCCCTGCGGTCCGTTACAGCGGAATTGCGGAAATTTTCCGCAGGTAGCGACCGGGCTTACGGCTCCACGAACAGCGCGGAGGGGAAATGCTTTCCGGGGCAATGGGTCGGTCCGGAGGCGACGCGGTGGTGCGTGGTGACGGGGATTTTTCCGAGTTTGGCCTGCAGGTAATCCACCAGTTCATCCAAGGCTTCCTGCTGCTGCCGGGATGGGGGGGACTTCTCAAAGTTTCCGATGAGACAGATGCCGATGGAGACTTCGTTCTGCGCCTCGCCGCGCAGGTGCTCCCCGGCGGACTGTCCGGTCCAGCGCGCCCCGACTTCCACCTCGCCATTGCCGCCGCCCTGTCCGTTGCCGATGACGAAATGATAGGCGAGTCCGCGGGCCAGGCCTTTGACGTGGCGGTGGTAGTAGTCCAGAACGGCAGCCCCGCCGCCGGCGGTTGCGCTGCTGTGGAGCACCATGACCTTCCAGCGCCGCGGAGAGATGACTGCAGAGTCGATCTGCCGGCGCACGTCCCTGGTTAGGAATTTCCACGAGGGTTTCGAGGCTCGGCGGTCAATGGCCGGTGCGGAGCCGGATTTCGCGACCGTGATTTCCGGCGGACCGGACTGCCGGTGTACGCGGGCACCGTCCGGTTTGGTAGTGCCGGGTGGGTTCAGGGTGACTGGCGTGCGTCCGGCAGGAGGCAGTACCGGATGCATTCCAGCGTCCGGTTGCGCCAGGGTGAATCCCGCATGCAGCGGAAGTGCTTCCGTACGGAAATTTTTCTCCTCGCCGCTTCCGGGTCTGTGTGAATAGTTCGCGGCCATGAACACCAGCACAGCCACCCCCAGCGTCCCTGTGGCGCACAAGGACGCCCAGAGTGAGCGATTGCGGGTGCGGTCCTGATTCATTGGGTGAAATTGAGATTAATTAGGACAGGTTAAGCAAACATCAAGGGACATCCATGCCAGAAGTGACGTGCGAAGGCAACATTCTCATCTGCACCGCTGGCTTTGGCGACGGGCACAATGCGGCAGCCCGCGGCGTGGCTGCAGCCCTGGAGGCAGTCAGCAACGGCAGAGCCCGACCGCAGGTGATCGACCTGTTTTCCGAAGGGGCTCCGCACCTTGGGGCATTTCTGAAATGGGGCTATGTTTTCCTAACCACGCATTACCCGGCGGGCTGGCGGCTGCTCTACAACTATGCCGACCGGATGCAGCCGGCCCACCTGGGACTGGACTGGTTGGGGGGGCTGCACCGGCGGCTCAGCCTGCACCTGGCGCGGCTGCGTCCGGCGGCGGTCATTTCCACCTTTCCCATGTATCCGCCGTTGCTGGCGCACGGGCACCATGGCATTGCGCCGCCGCGGTTCCACGGAGTCGTCATCACCGACAGCATCACCGTGAACACCGTGTGGCTGAAGGCTCCCTGCGACCGCTATTTCGTGACCGATGACTTCAGCGCGCTGAAACTTCGGGAATGCGGCATTCCGGAGCAACGCGTGGAAGTGTCGGGATTTGCCGTCTCTCCCGATTTTGTCCGTCAGGCTCCGCGCAGCTTGGAAGCGGCCTCCGCTGGCCAGCGTGTCCTGTATTTCGCCACGGCGGCGGGAAAAAAGGTGGCGGCCACGCTGGAGGGGCTTTTGCGCGATCTTCCCGGCGACTGCCACCTGACGGTCGTGACCGGGCGTCATGAACGGCGGCTCGGCGCTCTTGTCAGGAAAACCACTGCCCGCTTCCCCCTGCGGAGCCTGACATTGCTGGGCTGGTGCGGGGAGATTCCGAAGCTGCTTGCCGGGCATGATCTGGTCATCAGCAAGGGCGGCGGCGCCACCGTGCATGAATGCCTGGCTGCGGGCACGCCGTTGGTGGTCAATTATGTGATTCCCGGACAGGAGGAGGGAAATGCCGACCTGCTGCAGCGCCTCGGCTGCGGCTGGCATCTGGAAGAGGAAGCCGCCATGGGGCGGCTGGTGGCGGAATTGATCCGCACCGGCTCGTGGGCGGAAAAGAAACAAAACATGCTGCGGCAGCGCCGGACGGACGGCGCTCTGAAGATCGCCCGCACCACACTCCGGCAGTGCGGGTTTGGCGATTTCGGCGAAACGCTCCCTGCCCGGCAGCCGTGAATTCCGCCGGTGTTTTGCTGATTGATTTCCACCGGGATTCCCTATGGGTGACCCTGACTCCTGACGATCGATGAAAAAATCCGCGATTCCCCTGCTCAAAGCGCTGACCGAAGCCCACGGTGCCCCCGGATCGGAGGCCGCGGTGCGCGCCATTTTCTGCCGGGAGGTCAGCGGCTGCGGCGAACTGAGTTTTGACCGCATGGGCAGCACCATTTGCACCCGCCACGGCCCGGACGGCGGTCCCACGGTCATGGTCACCGCCCACTTCGACGAGGTTGGCTTTGCCGTTCAAAGCATCACCAGGGCGGGCTTTTTGCGGCTGGTTGCCCTGGGAGGCTGGCCGCCGCAGAATCTTCCCGCGCAGCGGGTGCGCATCCTGACAAAATCCGGGCGGGAGATTCCCGGCGTCATTGCCTCGACGCCGCCGCATTTCATGCCGGAAAGCCAGCGGGACAAGCTGGTGCCACTGGAAAACCTGCTGGTCGATGTCGGGGCGGGCAGCCAGGAGGAAGCTGTGAAGGGGTTTGGCATCCGCCCCGGGGATCCGGTGGTTCCCTTTTCGGAATTCACCGCCAAGGCCAATCCGAATCTGTTTGTCGCCAAAGCCTTCGACAACCGCGTGGGCTGCGGGGTGATGATTCAGTGCGTGCAGGAACTCAACAAGCGAAAGCTCCCCTGCACGCTGGCCGCGGTGGGTACCGTGCAGGAGGAGGTGGGCTGCCGCGGGGCAATGACCGCGGCGGCAGCGGTGAAACCGGACGTTGCCTTCGTCCTCGAAGGAACTCCGGCGGATGACACCCCGGGCATGGATGCCAGCGAGGCCCAGGGAGCGCTGGGCAAGGGCGTGCAGGTCCGGCTGCTGGATCCAACGGCCATCATGCACCGGCGGCTGGTGGAATTTGTCCTCAAGGTGGCGGAAAAATCCCGCATTCCCCACCAGGTCGCCGTGCGCAAATCCGGCGGGACCGACGCCCGCAGCATTCAGTTGACCGAACAGGGAGTGCCCGTCGTGGTTCTGGGAGTGCCGACCAGATACATTCACTCCCATGCCTCCATCCTGGATCTGCGCGACTACCTTTCCGCGCTCAAACTCATGCTCTCCCTGCTGCCCGCCTGCGATGCCAGTGCGGTGCGAAACCTCCACCGGTGGGTGTGAAATCCCCAACCCCTGCTGCCATGTCCCACGGGCTTCCTCCGCACGTTGACCGGCACGGGCAGCGCACCTGTTCCTTCCATGCCCGTTGACCAATTGTTTGTCTGCTGCCTGGTCCTGGTGACCGTGGGGCTTTTCATCTGGGAGCGCATTCCGGTGGACATCGTGGCCGCCGGTGCGCTGCTGGTGCTGCTGGTGGTGCCAGTAGGCGGACATCCGGTGCTGTGGGCTGCCGAAAAGGACGAACAACTGCGCATCCTGGGGCGCATCTTTGCCAACGACGGGGTGCTGACGGTCATTTTCATGTTCATCATCGGCATGGCCATGGACCGCACCGGAGTCGTTTCCTGGGTGGGGGAGCACTTCGATCGGATGGTCGGTGCCGGCCACCGGCGCACCCTCGTCTTCATGGCCGTTCTGGTCATCGTTACCTCGGCGTTCATGAACAACACCACGGTGGTCATCATGTTCCTGCCGGTCATCATGCGGCTGTGCCGCAACCGGCAGACCCCGCCGTCCCGCTTCCTCATGCCGCTGTCGTATTTCGCCATCGCCGGCGGCCTCTGCACCATGATCGGCACGTCCACCAACCTGATCGTCAACGGCAAGGTGGTCGAGGACATCACCCGCAACGGCCAGGTGATTCACCGGGGACTGCCTCCGTTCACCCTTTTTGAGATCACCCCCATCGGGTTGATCTTTTCCGCCGTGACCGTGGGTTATCTGGTGCTGCTGGGGAGAAAACTGCTGCCGGACCGGGTGAGCTTGGCCGCCCTGCTGAGCGAGGAGGATGGGCGGGAATTTTTGACCGCAGCCATCATCAGCACGGATTCGCCCCTGGCGGGAAAAACCATCACCGAAACTCCGCTGGCAAAAAATCGAAAAATGCGCGTCATCGAAGTTCGCCGCAGCGGCACCCGGATCGACCGTCCGCTGAATGAGATCTGCTTTGAGCCCGGCGACCGGATCATTCTCAAGACCCATCTTTCCGGAGTGGTGGGCATCGACGCCATCAACGGCGTGGAAATGGCGGCGAAAAGCGAACTGGGCCTGACCTATGCCCGCACGGAACAGGCCGCGCTCATGGAGGGAATGATCGGCCCGCACAGCCGTTTCGTCGGCCATACCCTGCGCGAATCCAACTTTCGTCAGCAATACGGCGTGCTGATTCTGGCAGTGCACCGGCAGGGGGAAAACCTGCGCGACAACTTTGAGAACGTGCGCCTGCAGTTTGGCGACACCCTGCTGCTGGAGGGGACGCCGGAGCGGGTGCGGGAACTGTTCAACGAGCGGGATTTCATCAACCTGACCGCCCCCAAAATGACCGAGAACCGCACGGGTCGGGCCTGGGTCGCGCTGCTTGCCATGCTGATCATCATCCTGGGCGGGTCGCTACCGGATTCCTGGAGTCCCCCCGCGTTCCAGTGGGTGGCACTGACTGGGGCGCTGCTGGTCACGCTGGGTGGCTGTCTGCGCCCAGAGGAAGCCTATGATTCCATTGAGTGGCGGATCGTGGTCATGATCTTTGGCGCACTGGCGCTGGGCCTCGCCATGGAGCGGACGGGTGCCGCCAAGACGCTGGTCACCGGGCTGCTCAAAGTCATCGGTGGATGGGATTTGAAGCTGGTGCTCTCCGCCGTGCTGCTTTTTTCCATCATCTTCACCGAACTGCTCAGCAACAATGCCGTGGCCGCGCTGCTCACGCCGCTGGTGATCCAGCTTGGCCACAGCCTGCAGGTGGACCCCCGTCCGTTTGTGGTGGCGGTGATGATGGGGGCCAGCATTGGCTTTGCGATTCCCACCGGCTACCAGACCCACATGATGGTTTACGGGGCCGGCGGCTACCGGTTCACCGACTTCATCCGTGCGGGCCTGCCGCTGGATTTCCTGCTCTGGATTGTCGGCTCCCTCTGCATTCCGCTGTTCTGGTCGTTTTGATTCGCCGCGCAGAAACTTTCCCATTTCCGCGTTGAATGCCGCCGATTTCCCATTACGGGGGAAATCGTTGTATGTCCAATCTCCCCGATAATCTCACGGCGGTCGTTTTCAGCGGCGGCGATGCCCCCGGAATGAATGCCCTGCTTCGTTCCCTGGTCCGGCTCGGCAGCAACCGTTACCACCGCGACGTGCTGGGCGTCCGGGACGGCTACAAGGGCCTGGTCCGCGCGGCGAGGAGGCTGGCATCCGGCGAGGTGAGCATCGTTGAAATGAAGGAGAAAATCCTGGCACAGCGCGGCACTCTCGGCCTGCTCGATCCCACGCAGGATTTGATCCTGATGACCAACCAGAGCGTGAGCGGCATTGTCGTGCAAGGGGGCATTCAGCTGCGCAGCGCCCGCTGCCGCGAATTCAAGAAAAAGCCCGAGCTGCGCCAGCAGGTCGTGGCAATGCTGCACCAGTTGGGAGTCCGCAACTTGATCGTGTGCGGCGGCGACGGCTCGCTGGCCGGGGCGGAGGCGCTTTGCAGGGAAGGCGGGCTGAAGGTGGTGGGCGTTCCCTCGACGATCGACAATGACCTGCAGGTCACCGAAATGGCCCTGGGGGTGCAGAGTGCCGTGGCAACGGTGGTCTGGGCGGTGAATCATTTCAAGGACACCGCCCGCAGCCACCAGCGGATCATGGTTTTGGAAACCATGGGCCGCGAGAGCGGCGAACTCACGCAGCGCGCGGCCATCGCATCCGGAGCCGAGTATGCCATCGTTCCGGAGGATGGAAAAATGACGGACGAGCGCGTGCTCAGCATCGCCCGTGAGATTGAACATTCCATGAAGCGCGGACGCACCCACACCATCGTGCTCATCGCGGAAGGGGTCCGGTTTGAACCAGCCGCAACGGAAAATCCGGGCCATGAATTCGCCAAGAAACTGCAGGAATACTTTGGAGTTCCCTCCGATCCCGACGCGGATGTGGAAGTGGAGGTGCGCCCCAGCGTGCTGGGCCACCTGCAGCGGGGCGGCAGGCCGGCGCCTGCGGATGCCATTCTGGCCGCGGAATTCGCCGAAGTTGCGTGGGAGGCCATTGAGAATAGCGCACCCAGCGGAATCGTGGTGGTGCGCGAGGGCAGAAACCAGCTCATTGCATTCGACCGGATGACCGACCATCGCAGCAAGGACCAGTGGATTCGCACCGCCGCCCTGCAAAAAGCGCTGAGCGGCTGGGGCGTGGCGGAGTGAGCGGGGCGGGGAAAAACGGCGCACCTTGAAAACCTGGATCCCGCTGGCCCCGCGGCAGCTTCACCCGGTCGTTTCCAGCGGTTTGTCATAGATGCGGTAGGTTTTGTAAACCGTTCCGCCGAATACTTCCATGATGCGGTTCATCATCAGGTTGTCCTCCAGCACCCAGGAGGCCTCTGCCCTGGTAAAACCGGCATCGGCTGCGGCGCGCAAACCTTCAGCCAGCAGGACCGATTCCAGTCCGGCACCGCGGAATTTTTCGATGACTCCCAGCGTCAGGACGCGGATCATTTCGGGCCGTTTCCAGTTCAGCAGATAAGGCAGCGCCTTGAACAGGCCTCCATGCAGCAGGCGGCCCCGCAGGGGTTTGAAGGCGACATTGAAGTCCGGAAGGATCAGGAGAAACCCCGCCGGTTCGCCGGCGATTTCCAGGAGCCAGGAAAGTTCGATCGACAGCAGCGGCTTGAGGCGCGCGGCCATGAAGTCGATCTCCCCGTCGCTCATGGGAACAAAGCCCCAGTTCTTCTCCCAGGCGGCGTTGTAGATGGTTTTGATTTTGCCCAGGTCTGCGGCCAGATTTTTTTTGGTGATCGGGCGCAGGATCAAATCCGGATGCCGGCTTTTGGCGCGTGCGGCCAGTTTTTCCAAGCGCTCCCTGGGTCCCCGTCCGATGTCCAGGACATAGGCCAGGAGGTCTTTGGCCTTGCGCAGGCCGGCATGTTCCAAAAGCGGCCCGTACCAAGGCGGATTGTATGTCATCATGAGCACTGGCGGCGCGTTGAACCCGTCGATGAGCACGCCGCATTCGTCGTTGGCGGTCGGATTCATGGGGCCAAGAATGCGCTGCAGGCCCTTGTGCCGCGCCCAATTCTCAACGCAGGCAACCAGTTTGCGTGCAATGGCAGGATCGTTCTGTGATTCAAAAAAACCAAAGAAGGCGGCGCAATCCCGCTGCACCCGGTTGTGCTCGGCATCCACAATCCCCGCGATGCGCCCGACATCCTTGCCGCCGCGCACCGCCACCCAAAGCTGCATTTCCGCGTGCTGGAACAGGGGATTGCCGGCGCTGAATACTTTTTTCATGTCCATCCACAGCGGAGCGACCCAGTGGGGATCGTCCCGATAGATGCCGCCGCCCACGTTGAGGAAACGGCGGACTCCCGAGGCATGGCGGGGCAGCGGCACAATTTGGATTTCTTCTGGCATGACGGATCTTCTGGTTTTGCGGAACCGACACCCGTCCGGCAGGCGGGAGCAAAAGGCAACGGGCGGAATCACCCCAGCCACAGGCCAAAGGCACCGCCGATGGCGCGCACCGCTCCGCTCAGTTCCCGCGGCACGCAGGCATTCCAGTCCCGCAGTTTGGCCTCCAGGGACATGTCAGGCTCCCGTTTTCCATGCTGCAGGAAGGTGACCGCCTCCCAGACGGAGGGCGTGCGCTCCACCAGCGGCAGCAGCTCCCGCGCCACGATGTTGTTTTTCTCCCGCATGGTGGCGTTCCGGCGCATCGCCGGCTCGTTTTCGCGCATCCATTCCAAAAAGCGGAATCCTTCCGGCAGCGATTTCCCCGTGGTCTCCAGGCGGTCCCGGGCATACCCGGCCAGCGCTCCGGCGTAGTCCCGCCAGTTTTGATAGGGCGGGCGCACTTTCCAGGTTTCAGCCATGGCGCGCAGGGCGAAGAGGGATGCCACTTCGCAGAGACTCTCCTCCAGCCAGTGGTTGGCCTTCGGCTTGCGAATCCAGTCCTTTTGATCCTGCCAGTGGTTGGAGTGTCCGGCCAGGGCATGGCAGAATTCATGGGCGAATTGGAAGGCGAACTGCGACCAATAGGTGCCCTGGGCGGAGAGGCCGATGGCGATGCTCCCGTCGGCATGGTGCTCGTAAAGGGTGACGGGAGCATCCTGAGTGTGGAAAACGTAAAAGCCAGGGACTTCCCAGCGTGTCTTCGGGCAGTGCCGCCAGAGCGCCTCCCCCGCCGATTGGAGCACGGCGGAAATATCCGCGGCACTGGCGTTGCCAAAGCCCGCACCAATGCGAAATCGGAGGGCCTTCCCGGCAGCGTCCGTTTTGGCCGTCTGGGCCTGGCCGGTCATGGCGGACGCACCCAGCAGCAGCGCCGCAAATTTCCTCCGGCTGCAGCCGCGGGAGTGCCTTCCCGCCCTCGGATTGCCGCAGGCTTCGAGGCACGGAAATCCGGAGTCCGGTGGAGGATCGCAGGCGGCGGAGGTGGGCGCGGTGGCATTCATGCAGGCAGGCACCCATTGTGGCTGAAACGGTCCGGTGTGCCAGTCCCGCGTTTTCCAAACAGAGGGGCCGGCGTCCGAAATGGCGGATTTCCGCCGCCAGCGGCAGCGCCGGTTGCGTTGCTGGTTTGCCACGCCGCCAAATCACCCCTCCCACACCGCATTTCCGTAGGGCGTGGATGCGGACGTGAAGGGCGGGGATTCCTGTGCATAGGCAGCGGGGTCCATGCGATTGCCATTTTCCACCTTCTTCCCGGCTGCTTCCGTGCCCGGCGCCTTTTTGGCGGTTGCCGCGGTGTCCGTGGCCGCCGACGTTTCCGCGCAGCACCCCGGCGCAACGATTTACCAGGACATGTGCGCCAAGTGCCACGGAGACCGCGGCCAGGGCGTGGCCGGAAAGCATGATGAACCCATTTACGGGGAAAAATCTCTCGCCGCACTGGCGAAGTACATCGACCGGTCAATGCCGGAGGATGAGGAGGAAACGCTGGATGCCAAAGGATCCGCCCAGGTGGCGGAGTGGATTTACAACGAATTTTACTCGACCACCGCGCGGGCTCGGATGTTTCCGGAAAAGCGGGCTGCAGCGCGACTAACCAACCGGCAGTTTCAGGAATCCGCCGCCGATGTCATCGCCAGCCTGCAGCCGCCCCAGCCCCGCGGGGCTGCGACCGGGCTGCATGGCGATTATTTCCAGTCGGACGGCATGAATAAAAAGGCGCGCAAGGGGCTGCAGCGCGTGGACCGGTCGCTGGTTTTTGATTTCGGCGAGGCCGGTCCGGCGGAGGGCATTGCCGCGGATCAGTTTTCGATTTCCTGGGATGGTTCCCTGCTTCCGCAGAACACCGGCTGGCATGACTTCCGGGTGCGCACTCCAAACGGGGCGCGGCTCTATCTGAACACCGATCTGCAGCGCGGAGCCGGCAACCACCGCGACGACAGCGGCGAAAAAGGAACGCCGCCCACCATTGATGCCTGGGTCAGTTCCGGAACGGATGTCCGGGAAGTCACCGCCCGTGTCTTTCTGCTGGGCGGCCGCAGCTATCCCATCCGGTTCGACTATTTCAAATACAAGGACAAGCTAGGGTCCGTCCGGCTGGAATGGAAGCCTCCAGGCGGTGAATGGGAGGTGCTGGCCGCCCCCTGGCTTTCCCCGGAATCCAGCCGTCCGGTGACAACCGTGACGGTGAATTTTCCGGCGGATGATGCCAGTTCCGGCTTTGAACGGGGCGTCTCCGTTTCCAAAGACTGGCATGAAGCCACGACCAAGGCCGCCCTGGAACTCGGTGCGCAGGTGCTGGCCCGGCTGCGCCGACTTTCCGGTGCGGATGACAAGGCGCCCGACCGTGCGGAAAAATGCAAGGTCATGCTGGCTGCCGTGGCGGAACGCGCCTTCCGCCGCCCGCTCACTGGGGACCTGCGCGTTCTCTACGTCGACAAGCCATTCGCCGACGGAGTTCCTGTCGAACTGGCCGTCAAGCGCTCACTGGTTGCCATCTTCAAGTCACCGCGGTTTTTGTATCCGGAACTCGGTGCGCAGGACGATCCATTCAAAATCAGCGCCCGGCTCGCCCTGACGCTCTGGGATTCCATTCCGGACGCAGACCTTCTGAATGCGGCTGGGCGCGGGGAAACCCTCTCGCCGGACCAGGTGCGTCGGCAGGCGGAGCGGATGCTCAAGGATCCGCGCACCCGGACCAAAATCGCCGGCTTCTTCGCCGACTGGCTGGGGATGAACGAGACGGACCACCTCGACAAGGACAAAACCGCCTTTCCAGGGTTCGATGCCCAGCTGGTCTGCGACATGCGCCGCTCGCTGGAATTGTTCATTGACCATGTGGTCTGGAGCGAAACAGCGGACTACCGCCAGTTGCTTCTGGCGGACTATCTGTTTCTCAATCCACGGCTCGCCAAATACTACGGCGTGGCGGTGCCGGAGACGGATGGGTTTGTGAAGGTCTCCTTTGATCCCGCGCAGCGCGCCGGAGTCCTGACGCACCCGCTGGTCCTGACCTCGCTTTCCTATCATAAATCCACTTCGCCCATTCATCGGGGCGTGTTCCTGACGCGCAGCATCATGGGCCGCTTCCTCAAGCCGCCGCCCATGGCCATTGAATTCATGGACGACCGGTTCGACCCGTCGCTGACCATGCGGGAGAAGGTCACCCAGCTCACGGGCAAAACCGCCTGCATGGGGTGTCATGTCATGATCAACCCACTCGGCTTCAGTCTGGAAAACTTCGACGCCACCGGACGCTGGCGCACCACCGACAATCACAAGGCGGTGGACCCGGTGTCCGACTACCTCACGGTGGATGGCGAAACCGTGAAACTCAGAGGGCCGCGGGATTTGGCGCTGCACGCCGCGGAAAACCGCACGGCGCGCCGCGGGTTCGTCCGCCAGCTTTTCCAGCATCTCGTGAAGCAGCCGCCCTCCGTCTGCGGTCCGGAGACGCTCGAGCGGCTGGAGGAATCCTTCTCCGCCAGCAACTGCAATCTTCAAAAGCTCATCGTGGACATCACAGTGGCCGCGGTGCTGGGGAAAGTCCCCGCACCGGCCACCTCGGCAGCCACCACCAGTCCGCCTCCCGCCACGCAACCGCCATGAACCGCCGCACCTTCCTCCACCGCCTCGGGCTTTCCGCCGCTGCCCTGCCATTCCTGCCGCCGCTGCACCGGCTGCGGGCTGTGGACAATGGTGCGCCGGTCCAGCGCATCATTTTCCTGTTTTCACCCAACGGCACCGTGCAGCCCGACTTCTGGCCGGACGCACCAGGGACGGATTTCGGCGGCAAGCGCATTCTCGAACCGCTCAAGCCGTACTGGAACCGGATGCTCACCCTCAAAGGCATCTCCAACAAAGTCCGCGGGGACGGAGACGGACACATGCGCGGCATGAGCTGCCTGCTCACCGCCATTGAATTGTTCCCCGGCAACATCCAGGGCGGCGGGGAAACCCCCGCCGGCTGGGCCAGCGGACGTTCGATCGACCAGGAGCTGCGCAATTTCCTCCAGTCGAAACCGGAGACCGCCACCCGGTTCGGATCGGTGGAATTCGGCGTCGCCGTGCCCAACCGCGCCGACCCCTGGACCCGCTGGGTTTACGGCGGCCCGAACCAGCCGCTCGCGCCGGTCAGCGATCCCTATCAAATGTTCGAACAGCTCTACGGCTCCCTCAAGGACCGCGAAAACGTCGCCAGCGTGCTGGATGAAATCGCCGCTGATCTGAACCGGGTGGCGGCCTCTGCCAGCGCGGAGGAAAAGGTCCTGCTCGACAAAAACCTGACATTTGTCCGGGAAATGGAGCGGGACCTGCAGAACCGGCACGAGGAAAAGCTGCGCCAGCCGCCGCCCGTGCAGGAGGCCGGAGTCGGCGACGGCAACGACGACATGCCCAAAGCCTCCGCCATGCAGATCGACCTCCTCGCCAGTGCGCTGGCCAACGACCTCACCCGCGTCGCCTCGCTGCAATACACCGCCTCCGTCGGCCAGGCGCGCATGCAGTGGCTGGGCATCAAGGAAAATCACCATGCGCTTTCCCACGATCCCGACCTCAACAAGGACTCGCAGGAAAAGCTCGTTCAGATCAACCAGTGGTTCGCCGGGGAACTGGCCCGGCTTGCCCAGAAGCTGGACGCCACCCCTGAACCGGGCGGCAGCGGCACCCTGCTGGACCACACCACCATCGTCTGGACGAACGAACTGGGCAAGGGCAACAGCCATTCGCACGACAACATTCCTTTCCTGCTCCTTGGCGGTGGACTGGGGTGGAAGATGGGCCGGGCGCTGCAGTTCGACAACGTGGCCCACAACCGCCTCTGGCTGGCCATCGCCCACGCCATGGGACATCACACCGCCAGCTTCGGAAACAAAAAACTCTGCGAAGGCGGACCGCTGGCGGTTTGACGGCTGCGGACGTGCCGCGGCCGCTGCTCAGCGGTGGTAGGGTTCCCCTTTTTTCAGGGTGTAGATGCGGTACACCTGCTCCAGGGCCACCACCAGGGCCAGTTCATGCTGCAGGGTAAATTTTCCCAGCGCCAGCACCAGATCGGCGCTTTGGCGCACCCCGCCGGAATGCCCGTCGGCCCCGCCGATGTGCAGGGCGACCGTTTTGGTTCCTGACAATTCCCATTTGTCCACCACGCTGCGGAACTGTTCCGTTGTCAGCAGGTCGCCCCGTTCATCCAGCACCACCCGGCGGCAGCCCTCCGCAGCCCGCGCCAGGCGCCGGGCCACCTGTTCTGCCGGGCCGTCCTTCAAATACTCCACCTCCGCGCGCACATGGCGCTGCAGCCGCGGCAGGTATTCCGCCACCCCGCGCCGCGCATAGTCGAGCGCCGGACGCCCCACCACGATGAATTTCCAGTGCATGGTCGGACCCAATCACCGCCCCATGCGGCCGCGCAAGCCTCCTTTGCCGCACCGGTGAAAAATTCCATCACCTGGCACTTGCAACTCGCGGCATGGGGTGCATGGATAATGCCCGCCTTCGTGCATTGCCCCGTGGTGTAACGGTAGCACAAGAGATTTTGGTTCTCTTTGTCAAGGTTCGAATCCTTGCGGGGTAGTTCGTTCGTTCGTCAGGAACGATTTGCCGTGGAGACTGCCGCCCGTTTTGTTCGGGTTCCCATGCCGTCCGGTCCGGCTCATTTCCCGCTGGGACCGATGTATTTTCCGGCAATGACCAGGTTGTCATAATAGACCGTGTTCACCGGGTTTTTGGTCCAGCGGTCGGTGACGTAGCTTTCCAAAGTTAGGGCATTGGCCTTGAGTCCTTCGGTTTTCCGCCAGTTGATCCCCGTCCAGTGGCCGAGCCGCTGGCCGTCGATCCAGAAGGCCTGTTCGCCGTCGGGCTTGCCCGGGGTGTTGTGCTTGAGCATGAATTCCACGCAAATCCACTCGCCCCGCTTGATGACCGGAGCCTCCGGCACGGAAAAGGCATTGCCCCAATACTTCCCGTCCGGGGACTTTTTCATCTCGTGCCAGTAGCTGTAAAAATTCCACCGGCCCGGAGGTGGGAATTTCCCCCAGTTCCCCCACGCTTCAATCGCGGTGGAAAAACGTTCATCGCCCGCGGGTTTGTTGCCGGCCCCGCCAAATCCGCTCCATTTGTCGCCGCCGCGCAGGCCGCGATTGGCCCGCAGGGTGACAAAGTGGTGCACGTAGTCGCAGGCGGGGTGAAATTTGGTGTAAAAGCGGATGAAGATGGTGTTGTGCGGCGCGAACCATTTGGTGAAACCGCCGCCGGTATCCTTGCCCAGGTGGGCGTCCACCCTCACGCATTGTTTGCCGAGCTGCGGGGCTCCGGCTTCGGTCAGGGAAAGCACGTTTCCATTGGGATTGGAGGTTTCGTCCCATCCGGCACCCAGCGTCGCCCCTTCGAAATCGTCGGCGAAGACCACCTCCGGGGATTTGGCGATTCCGGCATCCGCCTTGAACGCTGCGGCGAATCCTGCTCCTTGCGGCAGCGGCGATCGGGCAGCCTGGTTGGGAAGCTCCTGGGAATCGGCGGCCGCGGCAAGTGCTGCGGCCAGCCACACGGCGGCAAAGAGTTTGGCAGTCATGCCCGACTTGTAGGACAATCGCAGCGTCCTTGTCGATTCCCCATTCGTGGCTGCCCGCCTCACCGCAGTGCGAGGGCCGCGGCGATCTCCGCGGCGGCCTGCCGTGCCTTTTCCGCAAAGGATTGTTCCGGACGGGCATAGAGAATGGAGCGCGAGGCATTGATCAGCAGGGGCGCAGAGCGATTCTGAGCCGACAGTGCCCCCGGATCTCCGCCCTGGGCGCCAAAGCCGGGAATCAGCAGCGGCACATCCGGAACCTTTTCCAGCACCGGGCCCGCTGCATTGGTTAGTCCGATGACAAATCCCACCTCCGTTGCCGCTCCCGCCGCGCGGACGGCCATTTTCAGGACCCGTTCGAAGACGCAGCAGCCTTCGGCCAGGATTCCGAGTTCGATGTCGGCCGCGCCTGCATTGGAAGTCACCGCCAGCAGATACAGCGCCCGCCCGGCATAGCCCAGAAACGGCTCGATGGTATCAAAGCCAAGATAGGGATTGAGCGTCACCGCATCGGCGGCAAGCACTTCGAAGGCCGCCTTGGCATAATAGCGCTGGGTTTCGCCGATGTCGCTGCGCTTGGCATCCAGAACCACGGGAATTTCCGCCGGGATGAGCGCGCGGATTTCCTCAAGCAAGCGGACGCCTTCCCACCCGGATGCCTCAAAATACGCGCTGTTCGGCTTGAAGGCGGCGGCAAACGGAGCGGTTTCCTCCACCACCCGCTGCAAAAAATCCCTGACGGATCCGGAAATGAATTCCGGACGCGGATCCAGTCCCACGCACAGGCAGCTTCCGGTGGCGGTGATGCGGCGCTGCAGTTTTTCCGAATACGTCATGCCGTGGCGGG
Source organism: Verrucomicrobiales bacterium (assembly GCA_018003315.1). GTDB lineage: Bacteria > Verrucomicrobiota > Verrucomicrobiia > Verrucomicrobiales > V1-33 > JAGNEJ01. Next base: position 15,387 of record JAGNEJ010000021.1, on the reverse strand, counting down.
TTGAAAACAGTCGCGGTCGAGAAATACCGCCTCCACCCGCCCCCGCAGTGTCTGCCCGAGCAGCGGCGTGTTGAGGCTGTTGGACTCAATCCAGTCTGCGGTCACACGGGTGGAGCCGGCTGGATCAAACAGCACACAGTTGGCGCGCTGCCCGCATTCGATTTCCGCGGGCTTCTGACCGATGAGCCGCCGCGGTGCCCGGGAAAACCGCTCCACCAGGGTTGGCCAGTCCAGCAGGTTTTCCAATAGCAGGCGGTCATGTAGCAACGGCAGCGCGGTGTCCAGTCCGGTCATGCCAAACGGAGCCGTGGCAAACTCGCGCTCCTTTTCAAATTCCGTGTGCGGCGAATGATCCGTGGCAATGAGATCGATGACTCCCTCGCGCACCGCCTGGCGCAGCGCATCGCGGTCCTGGCGGGTGCGCAGCGGCGGCTTCACTTTGAAGTTGGTGTCGTAATCCCCCACATCTTCATCACAAAAAACCAGATGGTGCGGCGCCACTCCCGCCGTCACCGGCATGCCCTCGCGTTTGTAGCGGGCCACTGTTTCCACCCCGCGGGCGGTGGTCACTAGCTGGATGTGGATGCGGGTGCGCACCGACTGGGCCAGTCGGATGTCGCGCGCCAGGCAGATTTCCTCGCTGCACGCCGGCATGCCGGGCAGTCCCAACCGGTAGGAAATGCGTCCGTCATTCATGCTGCCCGGTCCGCTCAGCTCGCGAATGTCGCAGTGCGCCGCCACCAGCAGGCCCAAATCCCGCGCATACTGCAATGCCCGGCGCATGATTTGTGCGCCGCTCACCGCGTCGGGATCATCCGTCACCATCACCGCTCCCCTGGCCTGCATGTCGCCCAGTTCCGCCAGCTCCTCTCCGAGGCGCTGGCGCGTCAGGCAGCCGGCCACAAAAAAATCCACGCGCCGCGGCGCTTTCGACGCCGCATCCAGCACGCTTTGCACCATCCCGCCGTTGTCGATGGGCGGATGCGTGTCCGGCATGCACACCATTCCGGTGATGCCTCCGTTGAGCGCCGCAGCCATGCCCGTGGCGACCGTCTCGCAATCCTCCCGCCCCGGTTCCCTGACATGTGCATGGGAGTCAAAAAGCCCCGGCAGCAGCACTTTGCCCCGCCCATCCATGACCGTCGCCCCGTCCGGCACCGCCAGTCCCGTCCCCACCTGCGCCACCCTGCCGTCCGTCAGCAGCACGTCCGTGTGTTCACTGGATCCGGAAGGCTGGAGGACGGTGGCGGATTGGATGAGACAAATCATGGCAAACAGGACAACGCCACTACATGCAGCGGCCCCGCCTCCCCTGCAAGCGGTGGATTCTCTCCCGCAGCGGGGTGTGCGCCATCCTGCCGACGGCCACGCACTGCCAACCTGCAAGTCTCACGGTGTCAGGATTTCGACGCCGGGGTCGCATCGGTGGATCACTCGCCGCACGCACCATCAACGCGCATTGCCGCCGGGTCGGCGGGGGGGCGGGTGACGGTCGAGCAGGGCGCGCAGTTTTTGGACCAGTTCCGGTTTTTCCGCGGCGAGGTTGCGTTTTTCCACTGGTCCGTCGGCATAGTCGTAAAGTTCCAGCACGGCATCCTCCCTGCGTCCTCCGATTTCCAGCCATTCGACGAGCCGGTGGTGTTCGGTGCGGATGGCGCGGCCGAGGCGGTTGCCCTGGGGCCGCGGGAAGCAGTGGAAGGCATGGTCCCGGATGCGAATGTCAGGATTTTTCAGCACCGGCACCAGGCTGAGTCCGTCTTGCGGCTGGGGTCCGGGCGGGGCCGGGAGTCCGGCCAGTGCCGCCAGGGTGGGGTAGAGGTCCACGGTTTCAACCAGTTGGCGGGTCGAGGAGCCGGGCGTGGTGACGCCGGGGGCGATGATGAGCAGCGGGATGTGGTTGGCCAGTTCGTAGTTGCAGTGCTTGGTCCAACTGTTCATTTCGCCGAGCAGAAATCCGTGGTCGCCCCAGAGGATAACGATGGTGTTGTCCGCCAGACCGGTTTCATCCAGGGCGGCGATGACTCTGCCGATCTGGGCATCGACGTAGCTGGTGGAGGCATAATAGCCGTGGATGAGCTGGCGCTTGAGGGAGTCTGGATAGGGGACGGCGCTTTTCCCGGCCGGGATGGGGGAATAGTTTTCGATTTCCCCGCCGCGTTTCAGCGCAAATGGAGGAGCGCCCTCCGGGGCTTGTTCGAAGGCCGGCATGGGAAGCCGGGCGGGGTCGTGAAGGTTCCAGTATTTTTTGGGCGCGGAAAACGGCAGGTGGGGGCGGGCAAATCCCACCACCAGGAAAAACGGCTGGCCGGGGTTTGTCTTTGCGGCCTGAAGCCGCCGGACCGCCGCCGCCGCGGTGCGTCCGTCGGCATGGGCATCGTCGCCGCCTTCCGGAGCCTCCCAGGCCGCGCCGCGCGGGAGCGGCTGGTCTTTGGGATCCACTCGGGCATTGGAAAAAAGGGCTTCCTCACGGGTGAGCCTGCCGCCAGTGCTTTCCGGCAAGAGGTATTCGATGACCAGATCACGCCGGGTGGGCGTGCTCCAGGAGGGGGCGTCATCCTGACAACCGTGGCCGAAATGATAGGCCTTGCCGATGGCCTCGGCCTGGTAGCCGTGGTTTTTGAAATGCTGCGGCAGGGTGACGGCGCTGGGAAAGGTGCGGCGGAAGTCGCTGTGGAACCCGTAGATTCCCAGCGTGGTGGGGCGGCAGCCGGTCATCAGCGTGAAACGCGACGGGGCGCACACCGAAATGTTGCAGTAGGCCAGGTCGCACCGCAGTCCGCGGGCCGCCAGCCGGTCCATGTTTGGGGTCACCGCCGCCTTGTCCCCATAGGCTCCCAGGGCGGGCCGGAGATCGTCCACCAGAATCAGCAGCACATTGGGGCGGGCAGAGGCCGGCGACCCGGTCAAACCGCAGGCCAGCAGGAGCAGCAGAAATTTTCCAAAACGCATGGGAGCGGCCGGGTGATTTGTCAGGAAGTGCCAAAGGTGCCGTTATGGATTCTGGGCCGGTTTCGGCAGCCGGCTGCGCCAGTCCAGGAGTGCGGATTTCATCCGCGCAGCGACTTCCGGCCTGGCGGCGGCGAGGTTGCTGGCTTCGTTGGGATCGTGCGCCAGGTGGTAAAGTTCCGCACCGGTGCCATCGGCATTGACCAGCAATTTCCACGGGCCGTCGCGCATCGCCAGGTTCGGACTGCGGTCGGGCGGGGCGGGAAATTTGAATGCGGTGGCGTTGCGCCCGTATTCCCAGAACAGGACGGGGCGGTCCGGCTGCGGCGTTCCCCGGAGAGCCGCCGAGCGGTCCACGCCGTCGGGAGCACTATCTTTTGGCAGGGCGGCACCGGCGACAGCTGCCAGGGTCGGCAGCAGGTCGGTGGCGTGCAGCACCGTGGCGGCGTCCACTTTCCCGGCGGGGATGCGCCCCGGCCAGCGGGCGAGGAATGGCAGCCGGATGCCGCCTTCATACAGGCTGAGCTTGCTGCCGCGCAGTCCACTGGTGCGCTGGCGCTTGAAGGTCGGCAGGGGGCCGTTGTCGCTGGCGAAAATGAGCAGGGTGTCGTCCGGCACGCCGTCCATGAGCCGGCCGATCTGGCGGTCCATTTCCTCGACGACCCTGACAAGATTCTCCCGGCGGCTTCCGTCGCCCTGGACGGCATCCGCGGGCACCCAGGGGGTGTGGGTGTCGTCGAGCCAAAGGTTGATAAAGCACGGGCGGCCGCGATTTTTTGTCAGGAAAGCCAGTGCCTGATCCACCATCCACCGCGTCCGCTGGTGGCGCGGCACCTGGCCGGGTTCGCGTTTGGCATCCGGCCCCCACGGCGTGGTTTTGAGTCCCAGTGCCGCCGCGGGTTCCGGGCTTTCGTAGGTGCCCAGCCCCAGGTCGTACCCGTAGGCGGCAAATTTCGGCGGAGCCGCTACATCGCGCCCGCCGCCCAGATGCCATTTGCCGATGTGCGCCGTGGCATAACCTGCGCCCTGGAGCACCCGTGGCAGGCTGGGTGCGGCGGGATCGAGAAAGTCCGCCTGTTCGCACCGGCGGTTTCCGTCGCGCGACTGCAAAAAGCTGGTGATGCGCCATCGCGCGGGATGCTGACCGGTTAGGATTCCGCAGCGCGACGGCGAACAGATCGGGGAGGCGGAATAGTACTGGGTGAACGTGATCCCCTGCGCGGCGAGCCGTTCCAGATGCGGTGTTTTTGCCAGGGTGCCGCCGGAACAGCCGGTGTCGCCCGGCCCCATGTCGTCTGCGAGGACAAAAACGATGTTCGGTTGTTCTGCGGCCCGGACCGGCAGGAGCCAGGCCGACAGAACGAGCAAAGCGAGGAGCGGGCGGATCATGGATTGGCGGAGTCGCATGAACCCGTCGGCGTGCATCCCTTCGGCCGCGAGCGAAAAGACCGCCGCCCTTGCGGAAGCACGGGGAGTGTCCCTAGCAAATAGGGGTACGGTTCAGCCAGTCCACCGCGGCCTGCACCATGGCGCTGGTGCTGGCCTCGCCGCTGAAGACGTGGCTGCACTGCGGGATTTCCACCAGACTGGTCTCACCGGGAATCGCTGCGGCCAGGGCGCGGCTTTCCTCCACCGGGACCAGGTCGTCGTCGGCACCGTGGATGAGACAGACCGGAACGGTGATGCGTGCCGCGTGCGGAAGCGTGCTGCCGATGGCGCGCAGGTCGTTCATGAAGGTGCTGGAAAGCGGGCAGGTTTCCTCGTCCCACATGAACCCGCGGTCCGGCTCCGTCGAGCCGAATTCCGTTTCTGCAAAGCGCCGGGTTTCCACCATGGGGGCCAGCCCCAGCAATCGCCGGATGCGCGGGTCTTCCGCGGTGCGAATGACGCCCACCGCGCCGCCCATGCTGTGGCCGGCATAGCTCACGGAAAATCCCGCCGCCTGGGCGGCATCGATGACACAGCCCAGGTCGGCCACTTCCTTGGAGATGCAGGAGTCCTGGAAGCGCCCTTCGCTGGCGCCATTTCCGGAAAAGGAAAACCGCAGTGCGTTCCAGCCTGCGGCGGCGAGTCCCTCCGCCAGCGCGGCGACAAAGGGCCGGTCCAGATTGGCAGTCACTCCGTGGCCAATGATCACCAGGTGGTCCGCCTGCTGCGGCTGTGCAGCGGGATGGAGCCGGTGGTCGAGCTTCTCTCCGTGGGTGTTGCGAATGTCTCCGAACATGATGTTGAAAGGCTGGATGGGGTGTGCTCGGAACATGGCGCGGATTCCCTGCCGGGAAAGCCGAAATTCCTCAAAGCTGCTTGCCAAACCTGCACGCTTCCTGCGAAAGGTGCCGCCCATGTCCGCCGCAAACCGCAAAATTCCCCTGGCAGTCTGGATTCTGGCCGCCCTGGCCCTGGGGCTGCTGGCGGGCTGGCTGTTTCCGGGGAAAACCGGCGGGTTGAAACTGTTCAGCGACTTGGTGCTGGCCGCCCTCCGGCTGCTGGCGACTCCGCTCATTTTCTGCGCCGTCATTCTCGCCCTGGTGCGCGCCCAGATCAATGGCCGCAGCGGACTGAAACTGGGCTGGCTGCTGGCGAGCAACACCCTGGTGGCCATCGGCATCGGCCTGCTGGTCAGCAACACCCTGCAGCCGGGAGCCGGGGCTGGCCTGCCCCCGCCCACCCAGAAGCAGCACGCCTTCATCGAATCGAAACGCGAATTCGACGTGGTCGAGGATTTGATCAAAAAGTTCATCCCCCGTAGCGTCGGGGCGCCGCTGGTGGAAAATGATGTGCTGGCGCTGGTGGTTCTGGCGGTTGCGCTGGGACTCGGATTGCGGGCGGTGAAGCGGCGCGCAGAGTCCACCGCCATGGTGCATTCATTGGAAGGCGGCATCGACGTGGTGTTTCAGACCATTCTGGTGCTGCTGCACGGGCTGTTTTACGCCGTGCCGCCCGCGGTGTTTTGCGTCGTGGCCGCGGTGGTCGGAAACGAGGGATTCGGAGCCTTCGCCAGCTTCGGAAAATTCGTCGTGGCGGTCATCGCTGCTCTGGCATTGCAGGCGGCGTTTTACCTGGTCCGGGTCAGGCTGGGGTCGTGGATCAGACCGGGACATCTGCTGAAACATTCCAGCGAGGCCCTGGCCGTGGCCTTTTCCACCGCCAGCTCCACCGCCACGCTGCCGGTGACCTATCGCTGCGCCACCGAAAAAATGGGCCTGCGCGAGGAATCCGCCCGGCTGGGCGCCATGGTGGGCGGAAACCTCAACAACGACGGCACCGCGCTCTACGAAGCCATGGCCGCGCTGTTCATTGCCCAGGCGCTGGGCATGCAGCTCGGCCTCGGGCAGCAGGCGGTGGTGGTCGTCATGGCGGTGGTGGCCAGCGTGGGAGCGGCCGGCATTCCGGAAGCCGGGCTGGTCACCATGATGGCTGTCTTCAGCGCGGTGAAACTCCCGATCGACTACATCCCGCTGCTGCTCACCGTGGACTGGTTCCTCGACCGCTGCCGCACCGCCATCAATGTCATGGGCGACCTCAGCGTCTCCTGCCTGCTCGATGGGAAAATGCGCCACCAGCCCGCCGCACTGCCGGTTCCGCCGTCGGTTTGAGTGGTTTGTCCACGCAAACAAGGCATTCACGCAAACCAGGTTGACGTGAGGCCGCAGAACATGGCAAATAGCCCCTGCACGTTGCAAAAAAACATTCCCCGCATTCCCATTGCCATCATGAAATCGATTCCGAAAATCCGAGTGGCCTCCGCAGTCGCCACCTCCGCCCTCTGGCTGCTGATGCAGCATTCCGGCGCTCAGACGCCGACCCTTTATTACAATTTCGAGGGCGGAACCCTGAACAATACCGGTTCGCTCGGAGGGACCGGCACTCCGTTGAACTTCGGAGGCGATGAATACGTGGCTGGCGCTCCCGGCAGCAGCACTCCGGGTGGCGGACTCAAGCTGAGCGCGGACGGTTCTGCGAATGACAACACGGGAGAATTTTTCAAAACCGGATTTAACGGTGGCACCGTCGGATTCCACAACAACGCCTACACCGCAAGCGCTTGGGTCAATCTGGACTCGGTGACCGGAGATAACATGGTTTTCGGCCAGATGGGTCCGAATACGGTGCTGCACGACGGATTTCGAGGCGACAAAATTCACATGGGTCACTGGGGCAATGACACCACCTCAGCCCTAGCCGTAAGCACCGGGACGTGGAACCACTATGCATGGACGCAGTTGACACCGGCGACGTTTGGAGCCGGGGCCCCTGCCAACGCGCAGTTTCTCTATCAAAATGGATACATCGTGGCGAGCAGCAACTCTGGGTTGCTGAACAACGCCGCGGGCGAGGTCGTTGTGGGCAGTTCCATCAACGGCGGCCTGCTGGGCACGGTGGATGATGTGGCCGCCTATAACGCTCCGCTGCGTCCGAACCAGGTGCAGTACCTCGCCTCCGGCGGGAGTCCGCTTTCCCTGCCTGCCGCCCAAGGTTACCTGCCAAACAATCTGCCGGGAAACTGGGGTGGAGTCGGCACGTTTTCGGTGACGGAGGTCCAGACCAACAACGGCCTGAACATGAACCACATCGACGCCGCCGTCAGCGCGCTGCGCCCGGGGAATCCCTCGGTCACCACGTCGGTAACCGGATCGGTTTCACGCATCAACTTCAGCGATCCGGAAACGAGCAACAACTCCGGCTCATTCATGGGTGACCTGCCGTTCCTTACCAATACCGGCGCTGCGGACGACCGCATTGCCCTGGTGGCCAAAGGCACCATTCAAGTTCCCGCCGCCGGCAACTACACCTTCCGGGTGCGTGGCGACGATGGCTTTGCCCTGCGGGTCCTCGGGCAAAACTGGGGCAGCGTTTCCGGCGGCGGCGGCGTGGATCCGCTCAATCCGCAAACGATGTATTTTGCCGGTGGAACGGGCGACTCCAATACCTCGGGCACCTTGAGCCTGAGCCCGGGGAATTATCAGTTGGAATTCGTGGGCTTCGAAGGCGGTGGCGGTGCCTGGCAGGAACTTGCCGTTTCCAAGGATGGCGGTCCCTTTTCGCTCGTCGGTGATCCCAGCACGGCCGCCGTCCACCGCCCCGGCATCACTTCCACCGGTTGGACGGTGACGACTTCCCTCCCCGGTGGCACTGCGGTGAACAATATTTCCGATGCCCGAGCCGATCTGCTCAACAATCCGGGAGCTTCCGCCAACAACGTTGCTTCCATCAACTACAATGATCCTGGATTCGGTGGCCCGGGCAGCATCGGCGGTGACATTGCCTTCCCCAACAACACCGCAGCGGATGATAATGATTTTGGTTTGCTTGCCACCGGAACGCTGGTGATTCCCGCCACGGGCACGTATCGGTTCGGATTCCAGGGCGATGACGGAGGTTACCTGCGCATTGCCGGAGTTTCCGGGTGGTCCATCGTCGAAAATGTCACGGGCTTGGCCATCGTCTCGGACGTCAATGGCACCGCCAACCCGGCAGGAGACACTTTGTGGACCGATGCGCTTACGGGCAACAGCCGGACGATCGGAGAGATCAGCCTCACCGCAGGCAGCTACCCGATCGAAAGCCTGTTTTTCGAAAAGGGTGGCGGAGCCTATTTTGAAATTTTCGGCGCCGAATATGTGGCAGGGACGCCAACCAATTATGAACTGCTCATGGCCGATGGTGCGGCTACTTTGGGGTCCCTCGCTGGCTTGAATCTGGTTCCCGAACCCTCCTCCGGAGTGCTGCTCCTGCTGGGGTGTGGATTCCTCCTCCGCCGTCGCAGAAATTGACGAAACCACGGCGGCCTGCTCAGCCATTGCTTTCTCGAACCTGCCAGCGGGACGCCTTTAAGTGGGCGTCCCGCATGGTTTTTACCTGCCGAAGATCATGACGGATGCCTCGCTGCAGGCCAGATGGGGCCAGGGCATCACTCTCCGATCTGCTGCAGCCAGCTTTGCAGGTTGTAGTAGTTGGTGACGCGGGAAATTTTCCCGTCCCGAATGTCGAAAAAGGCGCCGACCCGCAGGCGATAGACTTGGCCGGTGGCTGGGGGGAGTCCTTCGTCGGTGTGCCGGTATTGGCCGGAAATGTAGAATTCGGCCGCACCCCGGGAGCCGTCCTCGCTGGCAAACACCTGGAGTTCCTCCACCTGTTCCGCATAGCTGCGGTCCATGCGCTGGAGAAAATGTTCGAATGCCTCCCGTCCGATTTCCAGGCCTCCCTGGTTGATGTCATGGACGACACCCTCCGCGAGCAGTTCCAAGAATGCGTTCCGGTCCCCGGAATTGAAGGTGTCGTAGTAGTTCTGAATCAGGCTGAGGGAAGCTTGCCGGGGCGTGGTCATGGGACCAGTCTGCCGGGGAATGGGACGCCCGTCAAACCTCAGTGCTGCCGCCCTCAGGCCGCGCAAATTGCCTGGTCGAAGATTTCCTCATCCGTGAGCGGACAGCACGGGTCGGAGCCCAGTGGATCGCCGGTCAGGGTGGCTGCCCGCTGGCGGAAGCCGCCGCCGCAGAGATCCAGAAACCGGCAACTGCCGCAGCGCCCCTTGATGGCGCCGCCCTGGCCGCGGAGGACGGCCAGCCGTTCATGGGAGGAGGTATCCTGCCAGATTTCGCTGAAGGGACGTTTCCGGACATTTCCCAAGCTCCAGGACTGGGAAAACTGGTCGGCATGGACTTCTCCCTGGCTGTCGATGTTGCCGAGCCCCATTCCCGAACCGGCATTGGAACCGCTGTTCCAGGAAAGCAGGCGGTGGGTCTCCGGTGCGAGTTCGGGATGTTCCCGCTGCTGGCGCAGCAGGAGGTAAACGCCGTCCGCCGGCTGGGTCACGGTGAGCACTTCCCGCGGGCGGCCTGCGGCGGCCCATTTGCCAACGCGGTCCAGCAGCATATCCACCGTGTTTCTGGCTTCCTGGGGAGTGAGCAACTGCAGTTCGCCGCCGCGTCCGCTGGGGACCAAATGGTAGAAACAGACCCGGGAAATGTCCTCTTGTTCGATGAAGTCGAGCACCGGTTCGAGGTTGGCGACGTTGTGTTTTGTCAGGGTGAAGCGCAGTCCGGTTTTTTGTCCGGCCGCCTTGCAGTTGCGGAAGGCGGCGACGGCCCGCTCAAAGGAGCCTTCCGTGCGGCGGAAGGCATCGTGCACCGCCCCGATGCCGTCGAGGGAAATGCCCACGTAGGCAAAGTCCAGTTCCTTGAGGCGTTCGGCATTGGCGGGGTTGATGAGCGTGCCGTTGGTGGAAAGGGTGAGCCGCAGACCCCGGCTGCGGGCTTCCTTTGCCAACTCAAAAAACCGGGGATGCACCATCGGTTCACCGCCGGAAAACAACAGTCCGGGAATCTGAAACTGCGCCAGGTCGTCGAGGACGCGGATGTTTTCATCCCAGGTTAGTTCTCCGGGATAGTTGCGGCGGTCCGAGTCCGAATAGCAGTGGACGCAGCGCAGATTGCAGGTCCGGGTGATGTTCCACACGACGATGGGCCGACGGGCGGCGGAGGATTTCGGTGCCTGGTCGCCTTCACCATAGCGGAGGTAGTCGGCAGGCTGGGCTTGGCCCGTCCAGAGGCGTGTCAGATTGATCATGGCAGGGGGATGGAATGAGGTGGCGGAACCGCCTTGCGCGGAACTGGTTCCCGTTCGGAAAGTCTAGGAGCGCCCCGCATCATGGCTCGGCGGGCATTCCGAAATATGACGCAAATTTTCCGGGTGGAAACCACGGAAATTATTTCTCCCCGCGGCGGCAGTTGGCGGCATTGAAGAGCAGAAAACCCAGCATGACCGCGGCGACTTCCAAGCCCGGTTCACACTCCAGCTTCACCTCGGACATGAAATCGCGGTGGGTGATCCGCAGCCGTTTCGGTTCGAAGGCGCGCTGCCGGCCATCGAAGGAAAAAACCACCGGTTTTTCCTGACCGTCGGTGGCGGCACGCCAGGTGAACCAGCGTTTGACCAGCGTCACGGGCAATACGTCGCCACCGGCCAGTTTGAACCGCCGTGCGTTCTTGCCAGCCGCCTCCATCCACCCGAGCAGGTCACCGGTCGCGGCGTCGAGAATCTGAGCGGTTTCCGCACGGCGGTTCCAGCGGATCCGCCAGGTTTTTCCATCGGCAAAGCTCGCCCCGGCTTCCCAGAATCCCACGGAACCGGGCACGCTCTGGGCCAGCCCCAAACAGCCGCGGGACCACTTCGGCGGTTCCTCCTCGGCTTCGACAGCGCGGGTTGTTGACATGCCGGAGTCTAGCCCGTGCGGGGCACATGGGAAAAAATTTTTGGTTGCGCAGGGGCCATGCACACCGCAATGCGCAGGGATGCCGGAGGCTGCCGAACCCTTTGCCCGACCGCGCCTCGCCAGCCTGTGCGGGACGTTCCTCAAACCGGAAATGCAGAGCATTTACCGGCAGTTGGTGCATGTGCAGCGTTTTGAGAATCTCGTCTTCACCGAGGCCGTGCAAAATCGGGAGCAGTTTCCCTTCGAGCCAGTGATCGAACTCGCCCGTCTTCGCCGCCCCAGACCGCGCGGGAATTTTCTGCTGCGCTTCTGGTACAAGCACCTCGTGCGCCAGTGGCCACCGCCGCGGGAAATCAACAAACGGCCCCCGGGTCCGCACTTTCCTTATGACCTCCCGGCGCGACTGCACGAGCACCGCATCGACCTCGTCCACGTTTACTACGGCCACAAAGCAGTCAAATACCTGGACATGCTGCAGCACTGGGGCGGTCCATTTCTGGTTTCCTTCCACGGCGTGGATGTGTCGAAGTTTACCGACGACCCGGGATACGTGGCGCAATTGCAATCGGTTTTCGAAAAGTCGGAATTGATTCTGGCGCGCAGCCAGTCGCTGCTCGCTGCCATCGGCCAGCTTGGCTGTCCGCCGGAAAAATTGCGGCTGAACCGGACGCCCATTCCGTTGGATCACTTCTCCGTGGTCAGGCGCACGCCTCCTGCCAGCGGTGCCTGGCGGCTGGTCCAGGCAAGCCGGCTCATTCCAAAAAAAGGGCTCTTCACCACGCTGGAAGCACTGGCCAGGGTCGTGCCGCAGTTCCCGGCACTCAAATTTGTGGTCTGCGGCAGCGGCCCCGTCAAAGATGCCTTTCTGGCCGCCCGCGACCGTCTCGGATTGAAAAACAACGTGGAGGTGCGCGGCTGGCTCAGCCAGCAGGAACTCATCGCCGCCTACGCCGATTCCCACGTTTTCCTCCACCCCAGCGAACTCACGGAGACCGCCGACCAGGAAGGCATCCCCAACTCCATGCTCGAAGCCATGGCCACCGGCCTGCCGGTCGTTGCCACCCGCCACGGCGGCATTCCAGAGGCCGTCACCGATGGCACCGACGGACTCCTGGTCGCAGAGAAAAATCCCGAGGAACTGGCCGCGGCTCTGCGGCGCCTGTTTTCCTCCCCGGAACTTTACACCAGCCTCGCGCAGGGTGCCGCGTCCAGTGTCAGGGCCAATTTCGGCCTCCAGGCACAGATGCACAATCTCGAAGACTGCTATGATGCAGCTCTTGGAGCTTGGAAGCAGCGGCAGGCAGACTCCCGTCAGGACGCAGAAGCTAGGGAAAAGCCCTAGATTGCCTGGGATCGTTTCGCGGCGTTAAGGCGAAATTTCCCCGGTGGACAAACCAAGCATTACCACTATGATCCTCTGGCGTTTGTGGCAGTCAGGAACGCCACCGCAGAAGCAAAAACAAACCACAACCAAGCCAGATCCGAACGAAAACAAGGGAGGACTGAAGGAAAGAAAGGACGAGAACCGATGGACTATGACAGACCCTACACCGACCGCTACAGCGAACGTCATTATGGCGGAGGGGAAAAGGAACGATCCTATGACGACCGGCCCCACCGGCAGAGCCAGCCTCCGCTGGCTACGGAAAAACTGGTCAGCGACCGGAAGATATTCTTCCTGGACCTGAAGGAAAACAACCGCGGACGGGTGCTCAAAATTACCGAAGATGTGCGCGGTCGCCGCGACACCATCATGGTGCCCGCAGAAATGCTGACCGAATTCTACGAAGCCCTCGGGCGGATCATCGAATTCGAACGCTCGGGGGAATAATGGTTCTCCGTTGCTCCCTCACCGGCCACACAGGTTTTCCCCGCCGCCACGCGTGACCATGCCTGCCGGACGTTTTGATCCGGCGGCATCCTCCAGCACCGGCACAATCCCGCGCAATCCAGGTGGATGCTCGGGCGTGGAATGCGACTCGGCGGCGGAATCACCGCCCATTCGAAATCACGCAAAAAAATCCCCTGGAATCCCTTGCGCCCGCAGATCACTGCGAGTAATTTCCCTCCAGATTTCCGCATCCCGGGAAAGATTTCGCGCAGAAATGGATTTTATTCTTGTCATCACGGCCAAAAATTTCTAAAACGCAATTAATTCCAATCCTCAACTCAGCCATCCCATGCGTTATTCCTCCTTCCTTCCACTCAGCCTTGCCGCGGCCGCCCTCGCAGCGTTAGGCACCAATGCCGCCGCGCAGACTTCGACCACGCCCACCATCGGATTCTACAAATTCAATGTCCCGGCCAGCAAATCCATCTGGGTTTGCGGATTTGTTCAAAAAACGGATTTTCAAGGCCAGGCCACTAGTTCATCCGTCTCCGGCACCGATCTTACCGTGAACCAAACCGGCGCAGGATGGGGAATAAATCAGTTCAACACCAGTACTGCCCCTGACCCCTACAGCCACCACGTTGAAATCCTTGACGACGGGACTGCCGCCCATGCCGGAATGATCCTGAATGTCGTGTCCAACGCTGCCGATTCTTTGGTGGCGAAGGTGCCCGCCGGATTTGTCGCCGGGCCGAATCCTCTCAAATACCTCGTGCGTCGCCACAACACCTTGGGTTCTATTTTCAAGGGCGGTGCGGGCACCGTTGACGGCACGGACTCCGATGGCATGGTCGAATTCGAGGACACCGTAACGCTGATGTATGCGAATGGCACCTCCAAAGACTTTTATTACGATTCCGCTTCGGTTGCAGGCGGGCAGATTGTTGCAGACGATCAGTCCACCAACCGTGATGGCGAAGTTGTTCTGCCCGGACAAGGGATGGTGGTTACCGCTGGTGGAACGCGAGTCTTCACCTTTGGCGGTGGGGATGTTTCCTATGTCAAGACCACCCCCACCCAAGTGGTTTTGAACCCTGGAGTGTTCAATCTCTTCGGCCAAGTCAACCCCTTGGTGGGCCTGACTTCAGTAACCTCACCGGGAACCCTGACAGGAATTGAGAAATCGCCGCTTGGGAACTTCGGGTTGCAGTCTGCCGGGCTGGCTCCCTACGAGGAGGAAATTAAATTGTTCGGTATTAATGGGGGCGTTTTCACCAACACCGGAATCTATTACTATGGCGATGATGTGAACGCCATTGTGGATGCAAGTGGAACGGATGTTGGGAGCGCATTCACCGACCCCCCTGCCAATACAATCCCAAACCCCAATTTGGTTGCCGTTCCTAACGGAACAGGTTTGGTTATCAAACCAAATGCCGGTCCTGCAAAAGTAACAACCATTCCAAGCGTTGTTGTCGGTCCGTAACTCACTGCGATTCATTGCTCTCCGATTACTATTCCATTCCTCCAATCATTATGAATAAATATCTTCTGCCTGTTTGTGCTGCTGGGCTGCTTTTTTCCAATCATTCACAGGCGGCTGTTACCATCTCGGCCAATAACAGTGGTGGAGCTGGATTTAATTTGCCTGCAAACTCCATCGTGCGAGTTGCTTTTATTCCGGGGCCGCAAGATAACGTAGGTGATCCAGCATACGCCGCCACTTATGCCAGGCTAACCGGCAATGATTTCGCAGACATTCGCACTTTGGTGAAATTCCTTGGTTCCGACAACCCGGACGCTGGTTCAGGAACTTCCGGCCTAAGTGGTGGAACAGCACCCTCCACTGTATTGCCTACCGGCAAGTTTACTTTCAAGGCGGAAGGGATCAGCGGAGCTTATCTCCCACAGAACGAGCGTCTGTATGTATTTGTAACGGATTCTGCCTCGCTTAACCCTAGCGCGTGGGCAATCCTTTCCAATAACGATTCGACCAACGGTGCCCCTGACTGGGTCGCACCCTTTAACGATCCAACTCTTGGTGGAAGTTTGACGATGGCAATGACATCATCGCGCCTCAATGACGCAGATGATGTATTGCGTGGCATCGTAACCCCAGGACAGACTAGCGGCGGAACCATTGGCTTGGTTCCGGTCCCTGAACCCTCAAGCATCGCACTGCTTGGGCTTTTGGGTCTTGGGTTCCTCCGTCGGCGTCGCTAAATCAGCCTCGTTGATTTTACAAAGAGCCACCCACGCGGGTGGCTCTTTTTTTAGTGCGCCCGGCAGGGCGCATTCACTTGACGGTTCAAGTCCGTCGCACACCCGGCAAGGGGAAGTGCTAGCTGAAATCCAAGGGCGTCAGTCGCGAGGCTGAGTCTGGAGGAAGGAAGAG
>JAGNEJ010000020.1 GCA_018003315.1 Verrucomicrobiales bacterium | reverse complement strand
GCCCGGGTCCGCCTTCCTGGCGATCCTGCTGGGTGCTGCCTGCGCGGTTGGCGCGGTCGTTCTGGTCGCGGTGTTTTCCAGGGTTCCAAAGATTGGACCGCCCGCGGCCATGTTCGTCGGCAGTTGTGCGGGAGTGGCTGCCCTGTGCGGGGCGTCCGGACTGGTCCTGCGCATGGCGCGGCGCTTTTCCCAGGGAGGCGATCCCGGATGGTCGGCACTGCTCCGCAGCGCCACGGTGCTCTCCCTGTCGTTCCTGCTGCCCATTGCGGGATGGGTGCTGGTGCTGCCGCTTTCCCTGCTCTATGGGCTGGGTTCCGCGGTGATGGCCGTTTTCCGCAACCCGACTCCGGTTCCCGGCACGCTCCCTCCTCCCGTGCCGGCGCAGACCATGGATGGCTCCGGCCAGTCAAACGTCGCCGCTTAACAGGAGACCCCCTTCGCCATGAATTCGTCACCGCAATCCCGCCGGGTCTTTCTGCAACTGGCCAGCGGAAGCGGAATGCTGGCGCTGACCGCCTGCGACGGCGTGAAGGATCTGGCAGGAACATTCCTGCGCTTTGGCCCGAAGGCTCCGGCGTTGGCACCGTTTGCCGTGCCGCAGGAAACCGTGCCGGACCTGGTCACCCACGCCCTGAACCGCCTCACCTGGGGCGTGGCACCGGGGGAATACGGCCGAGTCCGCTCCCTTGGCGAAACGCCGGCGGCGGCGGTGGCGGCGTTCATCGAAGAACAGTTGAACCCTGCGCGGATCGAAGACCGCGAAGTCAGCGCGGCGCTGTCTGTGCTGGAGGCGATGAACGTGCCAATGGGCGAACTGTTCGAATACAAGCCGGCCCAGTTGGACGATGAACTGACCCGCAATGCGGTGCTGCGCGCCGTGTATTCCCGCCGTCAACTGCATGAGGTGATGTGCGGGTTCTGGTCGGACCATTTCAACATCGACTCCTCGAAACTGGAATGCCGCTGGGTCAAGACGGTGGATGACCGCGAGGTGATCCGCAAGCATGCCCTGGGGAACTTCCGCGACCTGCTGCGCGCCTCCGCACTGAGTCCGGCCATGCTCGTTTACCTGGACGGACGGCAGAACAAAAAGCGCAAACCCGCAGACAAACCGAATGAAAACTACGCCCGCGAACTGCTCGAACTGCACACCCTGGGTGTCCACGGCGGCTACACCCAGAATGATGTCAGGGAGGCCGCCCGCTGCCTGACGGGATGGAGCGTAAAATTCTCCGCCAGGATGGGCGAAGCGCTGGGTCGGCTGATGCGTCCTGGGGCGATCTTCGATGCGGGCAGTCCTGCGGGCAATGCCGCCATTGGCCAGGCCTACTTTGATCCCAAGGCCCACGATGCCGGTGAAAAAACCGTATTGGGCACGCGCATCCCCAGTTCCGGAGCCGGGGAACTGGATGCCCTGCTGGACCTGGTCGCCCGGCACCCGTCCACCGCGACATTTCTGGCCGGGAAGCTGTGTCGCCATTTTATTGCGGATGATCCGCCCGTCCCGGCGGTGCAGGCGGTGGCCTCGGCATTTGTTTCCAGCCACGGCGACATCCGCACCACACTGCGAAGACTCTTTGCCACGCCGGAATTTCTTTCCCAACGCAGCACCCGCATCAAGCGTCCATTCCACTTCGTGGTCTCCGCACTGCGCGCCACAGGGGCATCGACCCAGTGTGGCCCGGGCATCAAGCGCTCGCTGCGCATCATGGGCCAGGCGCCGTTCCACTATCCAACTCCGGAAGGTCCGCCGCCCGAGGGCGCGGCGTGGCTTTCCACCCTGCTCTACCGCTGGGAATTTGCCACCCGCCTGGCTGGCCAGGCCATCACCTGTTCCAAACTGGAACCCGAAAAACTAACCGCCTGCGCCGGAGGCGTGGACGGGCTGCTGGCCCATCTTTTTGGACGCCGCCCCACGGCGGAGGAAAGCGCCGCCGCCGCCGTCGTCGCCAACCCGGCGGCCCTGGCTCTGGCCGCTCCGGGATTTCAATGTTACTAACCGTTTCACCGCAGCCATGGACCTCCCCGTCACTTCCAGCCTGCAGGCCGTCTTTTCGGCCACACCCACGGATGCTCCGGTCATCGTCAGCGTTTTCCTGCGCGGGGGTGCCGACGGACTGCATCTGATCCCTCCGGTCGAGGACGACGCCTATCATCAAGCCCGGCCTGCCATCGCCGTGAAAAAATCCGACGCGCTGCGGCTGGACGGTTTTTTCGGATTGCATCCCGATCTCGCTCCGCTGCTGCCGCTCTACCGCGATGGAGAACTCGCCGTCGTCCACCAGACCGGCACTCCAGACAGCAGTCTGTCGCATTTCGAAGCGGAGGACATGCTGCATTTTGGAGGCCGCCAGGGCGGCGGATGGCTGGGCCGCTTTCTGCACCACACCCGGAACACGGAGGACGGACCGCTCACGGCGGTCAGCATCGGCCCGGCGGTGTCCGATTCGCTGCGGGGCGCTCCGGCCACCGCACTGCGTTCGGTGGAGGAGTTTGCCTTTCCGGAAAAGGATCCTGCAATGCGCGGCCAACTTGACACTCTCTATCAACGCACCGGCGGGGTGCTCGGCGCCGCCGCCGCGCAGACGCTGCAGGCGCTGCAGCGCATCGATTCCCTGCGCAAGGCAGCAGATGCACCGGCCAATGACGCCGAGTATGGGCAGGATGACTTTTCCCGCGGCCTCCGGCTGCTGGCCCGGCTGATTCGGGCGCGGGTGGGCGTCCGGGCGGCCACCATCGAGCTGGGCGGGTGGGATTCCCATTTCACCCAGCTCACCCTGACAGGAACCCTGATGCCCCGGCTGGCATCCGGCCTGGCCGCGTTTCACAAAGATCTGGGCAAAGACATGGCCCGAGTTTCCGTCGTGGCGGTGTCCGAATTTGGCCGCCGGGTGGCGCAGAATTTCAGCATTGGCACCGACCACGGCAAAGGCGGGGTCATGCTGGTGCTGGGCGGCGGCACCAAGGGCGGAAAAGTCCTCGCCGACTGGCCGAAGGGCGGACTGAAAGAGCATTCGCTGGATGCCGACGGCAACCTTCCGGTGCGCCACCACACACACCATGCGCTGACCGCCGTGCTGCGCCGACTGCGTCCGGATGCAGACATGGCCAAAGTCTTTCCAGACTGGCAGCCCGGGTCCTTGGAAATCTGAGCAGCGCTTCAGGCAACCCCCAGTTCAGTTAGGATGGCGTGAACGGGAACATCATGCGCCTCGCACGGCAGTCCAGCGCGCAACTGCAGCGAAAAACAAACGCCCAGCGCAAAGGCGCGGAATCCTGGTTTTGCCAGCAGCCGGTCATAATAGCCGCCGCCGCGCCCCAGACGCATTCCGGCGGCGGGATCAAATGCCAGGCCGGGGACCAGTGCGAAATCAATTTCCGCGGCGGACACGGCTCTGCTCCCCGGCGTCGGTTCGAGAATGTTTCCGGTGCCCGGCGATAACTCGCCGGTTCGCTCCACCAGATGCAGCCGGAGATCCTGTCCGGAGATCCTGGGAAAAACCCACCGCCGTCCGGAAAATTCCGGCGCTTCCAGCAAGGGAAGCAGGTTCGGCTCCGATGGCAGCGGCGCAAACAGGAGCACGGTTCGGCTTTCCAGAAACCGGGGCAGATCGGAAAGATGGTCCACGATCCGCGAGGACCATGCAGCGCGGCTCGCGGGTGCGGACTTGCGCAGAGCCTGCTGGATTTCCCGGCGGATGGCGGGTTTGGTTTCTTCCTTCATGGCATCCGGGATCGCACCATGCCTTCTGACCGCTGTCCCTGGGCAAAAGTCAGAATCGGCTCAGCAATGCCTGCAGTTGCCGCTGGAATGCCGGAACGTCGTCCTTCGGCGGCTGGTAGCTGGAATCGCCGCCCTGCAACCCAAGGCGGCCCATTTGATCCAGATACCATTTCAGCG
Source organism: Verrucomicrobiales bacterium (assembly GCA_018003315.1). Lineage (GTDB taxonomy): Bacteria > Verrucomicrobiota > Verrucomicrobiia > Verrucomicrobiales > V1-33 > JAGNEJ01. Next base: position 55,387 of record JAGNEJ010000020.1, on the reverse strand, counting down.
ACTTCCCGTCGCTGAATGTCACGTTTCCGCTGGCCACGGTGCCCGGAATGGTCAGCTCATCGAGAGTGACCTTAACCTTTCCTGCTCCCAGGTTTCCGGGCTCCTCCGGTTCCAGCGCATGCTCCGAAAACGCCTCCTGGGCATCATCCTGCGATTCCTCCGCTTTGCGTTCCGCTGCCTCTTCCTCGGTATCCTGAAGGGCGGCATCCAGGTCGATGAGCAGCAGCCGGGTTTCCATGTAGGTCATGGAAATGTCCAGTTCTTCGCGCAGTTTGTTCTGGATGTCATTGAGGGTGGCGCCCTCTGCCGCCCATTTTCTAACGATTGCCTGTTGTTCCGAGGAAAGGTTCATCCTGCAAGACATAGCCGCCATGTGCCGCGCTGCAACGGGCTTCTGCCGCTTGTCATGCGCCGCAGTTGCTGCTTTCGTTGCCGGCATGGCCACGCTTTTCACCAAAATCATCAACGGGGAAATCCCCGGACGTTTTGTCCATCAGGACGACCTCTGCGTCGCCTTCCTCACCATCGCTCCGATCCGCCCCGGCCACACCCTGGTGGTCCCGCGTCAGGAGATCGACCACTGGGTGGACGCCCCGCCGCACCTCACCGCCCATCTCTTTCAAACCGCACAAACCGTCGCCAAAGCCATCCAGCAGGCCTTTCCCTGCACCAAGGTCGGACTCATGGTGGCCGGTCTGGAAGTGCCCCACCTGCACATCCACCTCACGCCCATCGATGAAATCGGCGACATGAACTTCGCCCGCCAGGACAACGGGGCCAAGGCATCCGATCTCGACGCCGCCGCGGAAAGAATCCGCACCGTACTCAAGCAAACGGCATCCTGATGCCGGATGGCCGACGTTCGCGATCCCCGGAGAGCACTTGACCGGATGTGCGGAGGCGAGTAGCAAAACCGCTGCCGCCTGCGCAACCGTGGCCGGCACGCTTCACCACATGGCCTATCAAGCCCCGACCCGTTCCCCTCTGGCTCCCGACTGGAAACAGCGGCTGCGCTCCCTGTTCCTGCTGGGACTGGACTGGATTCGCCGCGTGCCCTGGCTCACCAGTGCTGCGGCTCTGGCGGGAGTGGTCACCCTCTGCGTCCTCACCCGGATGCATTACGCCTCGCTCATCAGCGACACGCCCGCGGGCCTGCAGCAGCAATACCGGATGGCACTGGACGGGCACACCCAGCACCAGTTCGTTTACGATTTTTTTCTGGAACACTGGAAACTCGGAGCCCTCCTCCTGCTGCCGGCTTTTGTGCAGGCGCTCCTCCGGCTCCGCGGCCTCCAGTTGGCGCTTCCCCTGACATTGGCTACTCTGGCGCTGCTCAGCCTCTGGCTGGTGTCTGACCTGCATTACCGTCTGGACGCCTCACTGAGCAGCAGCATGGGAGAACAGCCTGTTCCCGAGGCCTACTACATCAAACTGGGGCTCATTGCCGCGGCCATTCTGAGCCTGCCGATCCTGTTTCTGCTCTACCAGCGAAGCAGCCTCATGGACAAATACGTGGTGCGCCATTTCCTGCCGCCGTTCCTGCTCTGCCTGCTGGGAATCATTGGGATCATGATCACCATGGACCTGCTGGACAACGCCAACGATTTCCTCAAAGCCGGATTTGGCCCCAGCCAGGTGGGCGCATTTTACCTGACGCAACTGCCCCAGATCCTGGTCATGATCACGGACGTGGCCGTGCTCCTGGCCACCCTGTTCACCTTGAGCCGCATGTCGCGGTTCAACGAAATCATCTCCATGCTCGGCTCCGGGCGCAGCCTGGTCCGGGTGCTGCTGCCCCTCATTGTCGTCGGCCTGTGGAGCAGCCTCATCATCCTGGCCATGAATTATGAATGGGCGCCCGCAGCCCAGAACGTCAAGGATGCCATGCTGCGCAATGCTGACAAATCCGAACTCCGCCGCCGCCGGGAGCAGAATTCCACCTACAATGTTTTTTACCGCAACCGGGAGGAAAACCGCTTCTGGTACCACGCCCGCATGTCGAACAGCATGGCGGCGGAAGCGGATATCGGTCTGAGCATCGTCGTGCAGGATGACGGCAAGGGCAATCTGATCAAGGCCTGGTACGGCCGCAAGGCGGCGTGGGTGCCGCAGCATCGGGAATGGCGGTTTTACGATGCCCATGTAGTGGATCCGGCGGTCATCCATTCAGAGAAGCCGGAAATTCCGGGCTTTGACCGGTTGTCGGTGGAGGAGCACTGGACGGAGACGCCGTGGAGCATTCTGAGCGGCAAGATCAATCCGGAATTCCTCAGCGTTCAGGAACTGGCATCCTATCTGAAAACCAATGAGGGGCTCGCCCCTGAAAAACTCGCCAAATATGAGGCGACCCTGCAGTCCCGCTTCTCGCTGCCCTTCCGCTGCCTGATCATGGTGCTGATTGGAGCACCGCTGGCCGTGGTCTCTTCCCGCCGCGGCGTCCTGGGGGGCATTGCCACTGCCGTCACCCTCTTCGTCATCCTGTTCTTCAGCTATACGCTGGCGCTCAAGGCTGGAGAACGCAGCGTCCTGCCTCCTGCGGTCAGCGCCTGGGTGGTTATCCTGGCCTTTGCCCTGCTCGGCATCGGCCTGCTCTGGATGCGCAATTACAACCGCTCCCTGCCCTCGCTCAACCCATTCCGCAGGACCAGGCGTCCGGCGGCAGCCCAGCCAAGCGCGCGGTAAACATCACAGCGAGGCTGCGGCGTTTGCCAGCGCAACGCCGCACCGGGGAGTCAGGAGGGAATCCCCGTCTGTCAGGGACCCGGACGGACGCTGGTCTTGAGAAAGCGCCGCGGGCCGGCGGCAAAGGGGACATTGTCCCGGACCTTGAGCGTGGTGGCATTGTCGATGAGCACGGTGGTGTCCACGTTGCTCCAGCCGGCAAGATCGGAGCCGACGAGGACATCATAGGCAATGCCGGGGACTTTGGTGATGGTCATGGTGAGATAACCGGCTTCCACCTGGCCCGCGGGCGGCTGATCAGACATGGTTCGGTTCATGCCGAGTCCGTATTCCAGCAGGAAGTCGGAGCCATCGCGGTCGCTGTCATCACGCGGATGCCGTGCATGGACAAACCCGAACTGTGCGACTTCCCAGACATCGGGAAACCCGTCGTTGTCATTGTCGCCTGCCGCGCCGGTGCCATGAGTGACGGCCAGTTCGAAGCAGCCGAGGAAGCCGCCGCTGGCCGTACCGCCTTCGTGTCCGATGACTCGGACGCCGTTCACGGCCACGGCGGGAGTGGTGAGGGTGAAGGTGGCCGTCCGGCTCGTGGGATTGGGAAAAGCTCCGCCGCCGATGTTGTGGCCGTCGAGGGCCGTGAGGTAGTTGGAAGTGTGGGGTACGGTGGTCCAGGTGGCTCCGCCATCGGTGGTGATCTGAACGGTGGGTTCTTCCGTGAGGTGGACGGCAGTGTTCAGCGCGCCTCCTGCGCCGGGGTCCAGGCCGTTGGTGCCGAACCATCCACCATCGAAAAAAGTGGCGAAGGTGAAGGTGACCGTGCCCACCGTCTGCGGAGCGGGCCAGAGGATGCCCGCAAAGCTGAAGTTGGTGAGTCCGGCCCCGTTGAAGGTATCCACGCGGGTGGCGGGATCGTTGTCGTTCATGTTCTCAGGCACGCCGGCCTGGAAGTAGGCGATGCCGGAGTCGGAATCGACGGCGTCATTCAAGCCGATGATCGGCGTGCCGATGAGGGCGAGGTTGGCGGGAAACGAGAGGGCGCTGGCTGGATTTGCAGCTAGGGAAACTTCCAGTCCGTCGCGGAATTGGTCGCCGTCGTGGTCGGGATTCAGCGGGCTGGTCAGATAGGTGAGCACTTCCTCACCGTCCTTGAGGCCGTCGTGATCGCTGTCGTCGTCCTCGGGGTCGGTGAAGTGGATGCTGGTTTCGTCCGCGTTGCTCAGTCCGTCCTGGTCGAGATCGTTGGAGGTGGTGGTGTCCTGGATGGTGAGTTCAAAAACGCCGAGGAAGCCGCCGCTGGCAGTGCCACCCTCGCGTCCGATGAGCCGTATGGCGGTGATCCCGGACACTGGGGAGTCCAGAGTGAAAACCGTTTTGCGGCTGCTGGGATTGGGCATGCTGCCGCCGCCGACCTGATGACCGGTCATTTGGGCAATGTAATTGGAAGTGAAAGTTCCAGCGATGGTGGTCCAGTTGGTGCCGGCGGGATTGGTGGCCACCTGAATGGAGGGCAGCAGCAGGTGAGTGGGATTGACGAGCGGATTGCCCGCACCGGGACCGGCGTTGTTCGGGCCGAACCATCCGCCGTCAACGAACGTGGCCAGCGTCAGCTCGAGCCGCGAGACCGGCTGCGGCCAGGGTGCGGCCCAGCGGATGCCGACGTAGCTCATGACGTTGCTGGCGGTGGTTTGATAGGTGTCCACACGGGTGGCAAAATTGCCGTCGTTGATATTGAAACTGTTGCTGCCGGTGGAGCCGGTGACGGTGCCGGAATGGGCCACCAACGTGCCGTTGTCAGCATCAATGGCGTTGTTCACCCCGGTGAGGCCGCTGCCGGCGCGAGCGATATTGGCAATGCGGCTGCCGGGCAGCAGCGGGTCGGTGCTGAAGGTGAGGAGTTCCTGGCCGTCGCTGAAACCGTCGCCGTCCGAGTCACGGTTGGCGGGCAGCGTGCCGTGAGTGTTGATTTCAGCGTTGTCGCTGAGGCCGTCGCTGTCGGTATCCACCAGCCTCGGATTGGTGCCGTGGGTATTGACCTCCGCACCGTCGGTGAGGCCGTCGTCGTCGGTGTCGGTGTCACTGGGGTTGGTCTGGTGCGTGAGGACTTCCGGACCGTCGAGCAGACCGTCGTTGTCGCTGTCGGGATCCTGCGGGTCCACGTTGGCGAGGAATTCGTTGATGTTGGTCAGCCCATCGGGCGGGGTCTCGGCGTCGCCTGCGGCATCGTTCAGGCCGACGCTCAGACCGTGGGCGCTTTCCCAGGAATCCTCCATGCCGTCGCCGTCGGTGTCCACCACGGGGCCGGCCTCCACGGCCAGTTCGAAGATGCCGAGGAAGCCGTTGCCATCGGAGGCCCCGCCATTTTGGCCGATGATGCGGATGCCATTGATGCCGGAAACGGGGGTTACTAACGTAATGGTGAACGGAACCGTTCTGGGGTTGGGACTTCCGCCCATGAAGGCTCCGTCCGCTCCACCGGCAGGATCCGATGCGCTGATAAACGGAAGCAAATAGGTGGTGGTGGCGTCCACGGCAGTCCAGGTGACGCCGCCGTCGGCGGTGACCTGCACGATGGGCTCCAGCAGCAGGCCGGACGTGAGCGCGCTACCAGGCGCGGCGGGATTGGGGAGACCGGCAAGGCCAAACCAGCCGCCGTCATTGAAGCAGGCCATCGTGAAGGTTAGTGTTTTTACCGAATCGGCACGGAGAAACGGCCAGCGGATGCCCGCGTAGCTGAGGATGCTGGGATTTCCAATGCCCCAGGTGTCCACGCGGGTGGTGAGCACTCCGTCGTTGATGTTGGCGGTGGTTCCAGAGTTGGTGCGCGGAGTGCCCAGCGCGGTGATGGTGGCGGGATCGTTGCACCCGCAGATGCCGCTGCCTCCGTAAAGGGGGCTGGCGATGTTGAGCGCAGAAGCGGTGGAGACTCCACAGAGCAGGGCGAGCAGCGGAAGGGCTGCGTGTGGTGTTCGGGTGTTCATGGGTTTGGCTGACGGTTCTGGTTGAGGTTTTGGTTGAGGTTCTGGTCTGGTGTAAACGTCAGGGACCGGCGACCAGCAGGACGGAAAAATCGATGCGCCACCGCGGAATCATGGAGAAGCACCTTCCCCATCTGGATGACGCCATCGTCCGCGCGGATGCTCTGCGCAAAGGTGCCGGACGCAAACGGTTGGAAGTCCGGCTGGGTACCGGCAGTCGGCACCGTTAGGACGGTGATGTCCTTCGTTCCGGAGGGGAGGCCGTCGGAGTCGCTCAAACGCACTTCATCAAGGCCGCCCTTCAAAATTACTGCCGCGCTGCTGGCGGCATTCTGCGTACCGCCATGGAGGCGCGTGAGGGCAAAATCGGTGGCGACAGACAGGCGCATGGGAACGGAAGAATTCTGCAGACGGCGTGGCGTGCTCGCCTGCACGGCCTGACGAAGCCTGCAAAAATTCCGCCATTAAGGCAAGGTGAATTTCCTTGCGGAAAATCAAGACTGGACGCGACCGGGGCATCGCCGGTAAATTTCCCCGTTTTCTCCCCTCCCCCATTGTCATGCGAAGCACTCTCCTCCCTGCCGCTGCCGCAGCCATGCTGTGGTCCATTACTCCTAACCTCCGGTCCGAACCCGTCATTTCCGAATTCATGGCGGACAACAAGGAGTCGATCGCCGATGCCGATGCGGATTCCTCCGACTGGATTGAACTCTGCAACCCCGCCGCCACTCCCGTCAATCTGGACGGCTGGTACCTGACGGATTCCAGCAGCGACCTCACCAAATGGCGGCTGCCCGCGGTGACGCTGCAGCCGGGTGAATTTCGCCTGGTCTTTGCCTCTGGGAAAAACCGCGCAAACCCGGCGGCGGAACTGCACACAAATTTCTCGCTGGCCTCCGGAGGTGAATACCTGGCGCTGGTGCGTCCGGATGGCGTGACGGTGGCGCAGGATTTCGGACCCGCCTATCCCCCGCAGACGGAGGATGTCTCTTTTGGCTTGCCCTTTAACAGCCTGTCGCTGCTGCAAACCGGCGCGTCCGGGCGGTTTCTGGTTCCCTCCGCGGGGAGTCCGGCGCAGGCAGTCTGGGTGGACCGGACCTTCAACGACGCTGCCTGGACGCCCGGTGCCAGCGGGTATGGATTCGGCATTCTGACGCCGGGTCTGCTAGTGAAGGAGGCGGACAGCAGCACGGACATCACCAATCTGGCCACCGCCGACGCGCTGCTCAACGGAACATCCGCAGTCGCCTACGACACCCAAGTCCGACCATTCGTGAATTTCCTCGGCGACGGCGGGGACCACCACTACCCAGGCAACCTCACCTTCGCCCTGCCCGGAGAAACCCACTGTCTGCGGGCCACCGGCGTCATCAACATTCCGACGGCTGGTTATTATACCTTCGGATTCAGCTCGGATGACGGCGGACGCCTGCGCGTTGACCTCAATGGCGACGGTGACTTCCTCGACGCACAGGAAAATACGGTGGTCGCCGACCTGCTGCGAGGCCCCTCCGACAGCCTCGCCAGCGTAAACGTTTCGGCCGGCCTGCATGCCATCGAGTTTGTCTATTTTGAAAACGGCGGCGGCGACGAAGTGGAGCTGTATGCCGCACCCGGCTCCTTTGCCGCGTGGAGTGCCGCGTTCAAACTGATCGGTGACACTGCCAACGGAGGCTTGCAGGCGCTCACGACGCCGGAAGGTGGCGGGGGGGGGACTCTCGTTGCCACCAACCTCCAGTCAGCCATGCAGAACATTCGGCCAACCGCGTTCGTCCGGATTCCGTTCACCCTGGCAAATCCCGCCGACCTGGACCTGCTGTCACTCAGCTTGCGCTACAACGATGGTTTCGTGGCCTGGATCAACGGAGTGGAAATCGCCCGGAACAACGCCCCGGCGGTGCCGGACTGGCAGTCCACCGCCACGGCCACCCGATCCGTTTTCGCCTCGGTGAATCCGGAAACCTTCAACGCCACCGCAGCCAGAAGCGCGCTGGTGGCCGGTGCCAACGTGCTGGCGGTGCAGGGATTCAACATCACGGCAGCGGATGGCAGCTTCCTGCTGCAGCCGGAGCTGAGCGGTGGCAAGCTCCAGTCCGGCGGTCCGCTGTTCTTCAAATCACCCACGCCCTCCACCGCCAATTCCACTCCGGGCACCCTGGGATTCGTGGCAGACACGGAATTCAGCCATGCCCGCGGCCTCTATTCCGCACCGTTCACCCTGACCATCACCTGCGCCACGCCCGGAGCCACCATCCGCTATACCACGGACGGTTCCAAGCCCACCGCTACAACCGGCACCGCCGTTCCTGCACCCAATGCAGAAACACCGCCGGAAGCGATCATCCCCATTTCTGCCACCACGGTGATCCGCGCCGCAGCCTTCAAGGAAAATTTTGATCCCACCAACGTGGATACCAACACCTATCTTTTTCCCGATGACGTGATCCGACAGCAGTCCAACCCCTACGGCGCGCCACCGGCAGGATGGCCAGTCGGCCCGGTCAACGGCCAGGTGCTCAACTACGGAATGGACCAGAACATCGTAAACCATTCCGATCCCTCCATCGGCGGCGCTGGCAAGGTCAAGGAGGCGCTGGCCGCCATCCCCAGCATCTGCGTGTCGCTGCCGGTCTCCAGTCTGTTCAACGCTTCCACGGGCATCTACACCCATGCCGGGGAGGATGGATTCGCCTGGGAGCGGGAGGCCTCCATCGAAATGCTCAACGACACCCAGAACCCCTCCGGCGGCTTTCAGGAAAACTGCGGCCTGCGCATCCGCGGTGGTTATTCCCGCTCCTCCTCGAATCCAAAACATGCCTTCCGCATTCTCTTCCGCGGCGACTATGGCGCGGGGAAATTGAATTACCCGCTATTCCCGTGGGACAACACCGCGGCAACCGAGTTCGACAAGTTCGATATCCAGACCGCGCAGAACTATTCCTGGAGCTTCCACGGGGATGCCGGAAATGTCTTCCTGCGCGAACAGTTCAGCCGCGACGCCCAACTCGCCCTCAGAAGCCCCGGCGCCCGCGGACGCTTTGTCCATCTCTACCTCAACGGCACCTACTGGGGACTCTATCAAATCGAGGAGCGTCCGGAGGCCGCCTGGGCGTCCAGCTACATGGGAGGCACCAAGGATGACTACGACGTGATCAAAGTCGAAACCTCCGCAGGCTACACGGTCAATCCCACCGCGGGCGACCTCGCCGCCTGGCAAAACCTCTGGAATCAAAGCCGCGCCTTCTACGCTGCACCCACCCTGGCAAATTACCGGCGCATGCTGGGGCAGACCGCAGCGGGCGTCCCCTCCCCAACCGACCCCGTCCTGCTCGATCCTGACAATCTCATCGACTACATGATGGTGGTCTTTTTCACCGGCAACGCGGATTCACCGCTCAATGGCAGTGAAACCCCCAACAACTTTTACGTAGTCCGCGACCGTCGCGGCGGTCACGGGTTCATCCAGATCCAGCACGATGCCGAACACAGCATGGACCGCGGTGCCGGCGACCGCACAGGCCCTCACGGCGATCCCGTCACTGGAGCGTGGAACAACTTTTCCAAGAGCAATCCGCAGTTCACCCACCAGGACCTCATGGGCAGCGCAGCTGCGGCGGACAAGTCCGGAGCGCTGGAATACAAGACACGCTGGGGGGACCGGGTTTACCGTCATTTTTTCAATGGCGGCGCCCTTTCCCTGACAAAATGCCTGGAGCGGCTGGATGCCCGTGCCGCACAGGTGGAAAGCGCCATCATGGCGGAAAGCGCCCGCTGGGGGGATGCGCAGATTTCACCGGCACGCAATGCCAACGACTGGCGTGCCGCACGCAATGCCCTGCGCAGTTGGCTCTCCAACCGCCACAGCACGGTCCTCGCCCAACTGCAGGGCGACGGCCTCTTTCCCCTGGTGGCGACGCCGTCCTACAACATTCACGGCGGCTCCGTCTCCTCAACCACTGACATCGCCCTGACCAACGGCGGGGGACCCATCTACTACACCATCAATGGAACGGACCCCCGCGAAACAGGCGGAGCGCTGAACCCAGCGTCGGTTCAGTTCCAGGGCGGCACCAACTACACCAACCTAATCGTCACCTCTGGCTCCACCGGCACGGCCTGGCGCTATCTCGACAATGGCACCAACCAGGGAACTGCCTGGCGGCAGCCGGGATTTGATGATTCCACCTGGAAGGGGCCTTCCCGCGGACAGTTCGGTTATGGTGAAAATGATGAAACCACGCGGATCGAGGACAACGCCACGCCAGGCTATGTGGCGTCCGACACCAACCGCTATATCACCAGCTATTTCCGCACCACCTTCCAGATCAACGACACCAACATCGACCGCCTCGTTTTTGAAATCCTTCGTGACGACGCCTTTGTCGTTTACATCAACGGCGTGGAAGCCATCCGCGACACGAACCTCCCCGCGGCTCCGGCTGTTATCGGCCATCTGACTCCGGCCACAGCGGCGGTCGGCGGAACCGGCGAGACGACGTTTTACCCGTTCACCGTCTCCCCGTCCTTCATCCATGCGGGCACCAACACCCTGGCCGTGGAAATCCACCAAAGCAGCGCCGGCAGCACCGATCTGAGTTTCGATTTGAAAATGCGCACGGAAAGATCGGTCTATCCTCAGCCCATCCGGCTCAGCGGCCCTGGCATTGTCAGGGTCCAGGCCCGGTCCCGCACCGCGGCCGGGGACTGGTCGGCGCTCAACGACGTGGAATACCTCGTGGACATGGAGGAAGCCGCCTCCGCCAATCTCGCGATTTCAGAAATCATGTACCACCCCGCACCGCCAACCCCTGCCGAAAGCGATGCCGGCTATTTCGACGATGGCGACTTCGAATTCATCGAACTCCAGAACACCGGCACCCTCTCCATCGACCTGCGCGAATGTTATTTCTCCGAGGGCATCGAATACCGGTTCCCCAATCTCCCCGGCTCGGTGCTGGCCCCCGGAACTCGCATGGTCCTGGCAAAAAATGCCGCCGCTCTGGCCATGCACCATCCCGGCGTCACCGCCTTTGGTGAATTCTCCGGAAGCCTGAACAACACCGGCGAAACCCTCACCCTGCGTGATGCCGCCGGGGTCGTCATCCGGTCGTTTTCCTATCATGATGATGGCTCCTGGCCCGCCGCGCCGGATGGCGAGGGCTCCAGCCTCGTTCTGATCCGTCCGGAGACCAACCCCGACCCGGCGCTCCCGGCCAACTGGCGTTCCAGTGCCGCCAGTGGCGGAAACCCCGGCACGTCGGATGCCATCACCTTTCCCGCATGGAAAGCCGACCACTCCATCGCCGCTGATTCCGGGGACGAGGACCACGACGGCTTGAACAATCTCATGGAATACGCCCTGGGAACCGAACCGGATCTTCCGGATGGATTTTCCACCTCCGGCGGCGTGCAGCCCGTGCTCATTGGCCAAAGCATTGATGATTTCCTAACCATTCAGTTTCCCTGCCGAATCGGTGCCGACGATGTGTCGCTGAAGGTCGAAACCAGCAGCACCCTCGGAGTCTGGCAAGCCGACACCGCCAGCCTCCTCAGCACCACTGGCCCGGTGGACGGCCGGGCGACCCTGCTGTGGCGCAGCAACCAGCCGGCGTCCGGGGAACAGCGGCTCTTCATCCGCGTCCGTGCCGAATTGAAGTAATTCCCGGCGTTTGCACGACCATCATTCCGGAATCGCCGGGGGCAACGCATGGCTCTTGTCTCCGCTGGAGGTTTCTGGTAAACATCCTTCCGCGAGCGGCGTCAACCCGCCCCTTGCTGCCATCATGAACTTGGACCGCCAGGAACTTCCACACATCATCGTCGGAGCCTGCATGGAAGTGCATCGCCACCTTGGGCCGGGGCTCAATGCGGACGCCTACAAGGAATGTCTGGCCCACGAACTGCGCATGCGGGAAGTCCTCTTCGCCCGCGACCACAAGGTGGACGTTTGCTACAAGGAACGCTGGGTGGAGGGAGTGTGCCGGCTGGATTTTCTCGTCGAAAACGAAGTGGTGGTGGATGTCAGCTGCATTGACGGGCTGCGCGAGCCGGACAAGGCCCGCATGCGCAACTACCTGCGGCTGACTGGCTACGAGGTCGGTTTGCTCATCAATTTTAACGTGGCGGACCTGCGCGGGGGCATCAAACGCATCATCGTCTCCGCTGCCGCGCCCACCCTGCGCTATCGGTAAATGCTGGCACCAGTCAGGGCTTTGTGCCCCAACGCCTTCATCACGGCGCGGTGCCCCCTTTTTCCTGGGAGTCATGCAGCGCCTGTCACAGGTCCGGTTGATTTTTCAATGGAGGACCGGGCGGACTGGCGACCGGGTTTTCGGGGAGATTCTGGCGGCCCGCTTCTTGCGGGGCAGCAGATGTTGCTTGCTCGGATGGTTTCGCGGTGGTGACGGGGTCATCGTCCGCCGAAGGTGGCCTCCCCTGCAGTTCGGCAATGCGGGCATCCAGGCGCGCCACTTCGGTCCGGACGGCGGCCAGTTTTTCCCGAACCATGTCGCGCAGCACGTCCAGTTGTTCGTCGTTCAGTGTCGCAGGGACGTGGAAGTCGCCCTGTTTGGTTTTTTCATACAATTCGCTGGCGGCCTGCAAGTCGTTGAGCCGCTGTTCATACTCCAGGGCCAGGTTCCTGGCGCGGTCAGCGATGTTCCCGGCGGCGGACGGTTGGGTGGCGTTGCGGTGGCGCTCCTCCAGAATGCGCACGATGATTTCCCTCTCCACGGTGAAGTAGCCCTTGTCGGCAAAATGCCAGAGATAACTCAACTGGTCCTTCGGCAGGCCGGCGGGATCAAGCTGGAGAAATGCATCAAACGGCGTGGCGCGGTGGAGGGCGAGGTGTTCGGACACCTTCCCCTCCAGGTCTGCGATCTGCCGGCGCATTTCGTCCAGCAATTTCAACCATTCCCCCAGACCCTCCGGAAGGTGGGTGGCCACGCGCGGTGGCGGCAGGGGATACACAAAGCGGCGCGGCTCCTGGGGCGGCCCGGAGTCTCCGCAGCCGCTCAGCACCAGCGAAATCACCACTGGAAGCACTGTGCAGTCAGGGGTTCTCATGCCCTCGAAAATCATAGCAAATGAGCCGCGGCCCGCCACCGGTCAGTTCGTCGATTTCATGCTGGCAAACGTAAAGCAACCCCCGGCACACCGTGGGCAGCGTCCACGTCTGCTGCGCAAGGAAAAGCTGCGTCCGGCTCAGGATTTTCGCCCCTGACGGCGTCAGGTCCAGCCACGCTAGCGTGCCCCACTCCCCTAGGCAGAGAAACCGCCCGTCCACCCGCAGCAGGCTGCCGCGCTTGAAGCCAATTTCAATTTCCCGCCCCTCCCCCAGCGGCGATTTCCATGCTGGTCGTTCCCGCCATTTCTGTCTCCCATCCGCCGCATCAAAACAAACCAGATCGCACTGGTGTTCCTTTTCCCCGCTGAAGGCATAGAGGTGGCCCGCGTGGTATACCGGAGTCATCCAGTGGCAGCCGAAGTCCGGCGCCTTCCACACCGGATGCCATTTGCGATCCTCCTCCATTTCGAGCAGGACTCCGCCATTGCAGGCCGAGTCCCGATCCACGTAGGCCTGGGAAATGAAAACCCGGTTCGGCCCGCAAGGCACGGGGGTGGAGGCATTGACGGAAGTATAGCGCCGGGCCCGCCAAAAATAGGCATCCTCACATTTCCCGTCCTCCGGATTCAGGCTCAGCAGCCCGCCGGTGGAGTCCCCCGCATCCGCCGCCTCCCCGCCGGCAAAAACCAGCACCCGCGGACGACCCCGCAGCTCCATCGCAATGGGGGAGGCATAGCTCTGGCTCCATTCATGGCGGGCAGTCCACAGCAGTTCGCCGGATTTCCGGTCGAAGGCAGCCACGGAGCGGTTCTCCGAACCTCCTAGGTTCAGGATCACACGATCGCCAACCACCAGAGGCGACGAACCCGTGCCAAAAAAATACTGAGGCACTCCAAATTCCTCCGCGCAGTTGTGCTTCCACTGCACCGAGCCGGTTTCCAGATCCAGGGCGTGCAGCCAGCTGGACACGCCGTAGGTGAACACCTGTCCGCCCGCCACCACCGCGCTGCTGCGAGGACCATTGGCGTAGCCGTAGCGGTCGCGGTAGTCACAGGCATACTCGTGGCTCCAATAGCGGCAGCCTGTTTCCGGATGCAGGCACAGCACTTGTTCCTTTCCCCCCAGCCGATGGAAATACACGAGGCGGTCACCGACAATCACCGGCGAGGCGTAGCCCGCACCGATGCGGCATTCCCAGACTTTTTCCGGTCCTCCTTCGGGCAGTGCGGCGAGCAGTTTGGTCTCTTTCGACACTGGCTGGTGATCCGGCCCCAGAAACCGCGGCCAGTCGCTCGCCATCGCTCCGGCGGGCAGGGGCTGCGGAGGTTTGAAAAAGCGCAGCCCGTCCCACTGCGCCGCCTCCGGCCTAGCAGATGCCTCCGGAACAGCGGCAAGCAGCAGTGAAACGAGGAAAATGGACTTCATGGGCGCATGATATGTTTATTTGCCGGACCCACCATGAGATTATTTTTCCAGCGCCACCGCGTGTCTGGTTCTCCGACTTTGGTCTGAATTTGGATGGCCGTACTCGCCCGATGGCATCGGTCCAACGGCTGATACCCGATTGGGAGGCAATGGTGCATCATTGTGACGTTCACTCAACCATGCACCCGAAAACCATTCTTCATCGTCTTGACTATCCTGCGAGGCATCAGAGTTCGCGACGGAGGAGACGGCATTTTTTGGTGTTCGCCGGGATGGTCGGCGGGCTCCTCGCTCTGGGCTTGGTTCTGCGCAGCGGTGGAAAAGAGCCGTCGCACAACCCTGCTGGAGCCCACCGCCACGGGCAGGGTGCATCGCTTCCTTCAGTAACAAAAACCAAGCCTGCCGGTAATCACCTGGTGGCAGGGTGCGATTGATCCTGCCGCCACACACAATCTGAGGCCCATTCCCGTCATTCGTCATTGCGAACCCAAACCAAATCCACACCATGAACCAAGAACCCAATTCGGACCCTGGCACGAATTCCGATCTGCTCCCAGGCATTTTAAAGCTGGAACCAGCCCCGGCATTTGGGCAGGGCAGCCTTCCTGCCGACCAGGACCGCACCTTTTCCATGCTGGCGCACCCATTCGCTCTCATCATCTGGCTCTGGAAACGCAAGGCCAGTCCGGCCGTGGATGCCCATGGCAAGGAAGCGCTCAATTTTGGAATCACGATGGTGCTCTGCATGATTCCTATCAACATTGTGGCAGGCCTGCTGGGAGTCACCTTCGCCATCATCATCAGCGCGCTGCTGTCCCTGGTCAGCCTCGTGATGCTGGCAATGGTCATTTACGGAATGCTCAAGGCCGGGAATGGCAAACTGCTGCGCTATCCGTTCAATTTCCGGCTCATCAAGTGACTGGAACCCTGACGCCGAAATCCCCGCATCGTTGCCCCCCCCCGCCCGTCGGAGCGAATGCCGCTCCGGCGGGTGTTGCGTTACAGCCCCGCGGCATGAAACAGCGTGTCCGGCCCCCAGTTTTCCGGCAGCGCATGGATGGCATTGAGGAAATAATACGTGCCTCCAAGGGCGATGAGGATGGAGCCATAGCGCAGGGCAGCGGCGGAAAACAGACCGCCCCACTTCGTCCGCCCTGCGGTCATGACACCGCTGAGCGGGGCCACGATCATCAGGTGTCCGGCCTCCACTCCCAGACAGAACGCCAGTACAACCAGGGCGATGACACCGCTGGAAAAACCCTGCAGATTTTCCACAAATGCCTGGGCCAGTCCCATGCCGTGCACCAGTCCGAAGAGGAAGGTGATGACCATGCGGCTGCGGCTGGAACCGTGGGAGGGGAAAATCAGGTTTTCCACGGCCACGAACACAATGCTGCCTGCGATGATGGGTTCCACGGGAAACCAGTCCGGAAGCCGCAGCAGATTGTAGGCGGCCAGGGTGATGGTGATGGAGTGGGCGATGGTGAAAATGCCGATGATCTTGAAGACTTCCCAGAAGCTGCGCAGCGCCAGCACCAGTGCGGAGGCAAACAGCAGGTGGTCATACCCGGTCAGGACATGGTGGACGCCGTGGTGGAAAAACTCCTTGAAGCGCTTCCACCCGGTCTGGGTGCTTTCCCCGCTTCCAGCGCCCCCTCCTTGGTGGAACACCGTGGCATAATCGTAAACGGAATCGGCGGCGAGGAGGGCGAAATCCAGCGGGGGATCACCGGCCTTCGCAAAGCGCACCATGTAGCTGAAATTGAACCTGGTTCCTGGAGTATAGGTGAACTCCGTCATCATGTTCTGCCGCAGTTGGATGCGTTGCGGCGGGGCTGCACAGGGAAAACGCACCTCAAAGACAAAATGAATGCGGTCCGGGCGATCCCGGGCGCTTCCTTCCAACACGCTTCCGGCTGATCCTGCATCGGTGGCGGTGATTTCCGCATCCCACGACACCGGATGCTTGATGCGCTTGATCTCCGGTTTCAGTTCCTGGCCGTCCGCGCTGACGGTGAAATGACTCAGAAAATAGCCGCCATGCTTTTCCGCGGCTTCCTCAACCAGCGCGCGTTCGACGGTTCCGGAGTTGTCGATGGGGATGCCTGCCACGGTGCAGATCTCCGTGACCGAAACATGTGCAGTCAGGGTGATTTCGTGTTCGGTGTATTCAATCCAGGCTGGATTCTGAAAGATCGGATGTCCCAGCACCGGCCCAGCCAGCAGCAGGAAAATGAGCATGAAGCACCGTGAAATCATGCGGCCTCCCATCGTTCAGGGTTCATGGGACAACAACTGTCTTTCGCCAGGAAATTCAGGGCTTTGTTCCCTCGTGTGCTGCTTCGAGTTCGGACAACCGGATGACTTTGGAAAATCCGGATTCCTGGTTCAGGCCCGCCACCCGAAGCGTGAGCTGCGGCGGCGCTTTGTCCCAGTCGATGTCAATGAAGCCGGCGTTCGGCTTGGCGTAGGCACCCGGGGTCACCCTGTGGGTATTCACAGCCGCGGCCCAGGACGGATTGACGTTCGTCAATCCGCTGGAGGTGAAATCATAAAGCGGATAGGGGCCTTCGTCAGTCTTTGAAATCTCGGCAAAATGCACATCCCCGGACAGGAAGAGCACATGCTGGGCAGCGGTGGATTTGATCAACTGGTAAAGCCGCGTGCGTTCCGCAGGAAAATTTCCCCACGATTCCATGCCTTTTTCATCGGCAACCACCTGGGAACTGGAGGCGATGAAGCGCAGGTCCGCAGGTTCCCTTAGTCGGGCCTCCAGCCATTTCCATTGTTCGGGCCCCAGCATGGTCGCTGCTGGATCGTGGTTTGGCACATACCAGCCGACCAGATTCTGTTTGCGCTTCTCCGCTTCACTGCGGACATCCACCGTCGCCCGGCTTCGGAAATACCGCGTGTCCAGGAGAATGATCTGCACGCGTTTCCCTGCGGGACCCAAGATCGTGGCATCGTAAATTCCCGGGCGCTGGCGGCGCGGGGAATCTTGCGGGACGTTGAAAAAGTCCAGCAGGATCCGCTGGGACTCCTCCTTTTTGGGATACCAAGCGCCGCCGTCGTTGACGCCGAAGTCGTGGTCGTCCCAGGTTGCCAGCACCGGACATTGCTTGAGCAACTGCTGGTAGCCCGGTTTCGCCCCGAGCCTGGCATATTTTTCCTTCATCAACTTCATGTCGGCGGTGTCCGCATAAATGTTGTCGCCGAGAAAGACGAAGATATCCGGTTTTTGCTCCACCACCACGTCCCAGATCGGCTGGGGCTTTGACTGGTTGGCACACGAGCCAAAGGCAATCCGCTGGATCGGCTTGGCTTCGTTTTCCGATGCCGCGGCGGGAGGTACAACCGGCCAGCAGCCGGAGGCCAGCAGGAGCAGGGTGAAGGTGGATCGCATGCGGATTGGAATGGTGGAAGGTTTCCGTAAAATGTCAGGGAATGACGGTGCCGGTGCAGGGCTATTTCTTTCGTTCGCCGACATCGAACTCCTGGCGCATCGTTTCGTAGGCCTTGTCGTAGGCGGATTCGGCCTTTTTCATCTGTGATTTTGCACGGTCGGACTTGTCGGTGTCATCCAGACGAAATTTTTCCTCTGCGGCCTTGATGAATTCATCGACACTGGCCGGGTTGGGTTTCATGGTAGGCGGGCATTTCTGACGGACGAGCTTGTAGGCGTCGGTCAGCTCCCGGAGTTTTTTCCGCCGGTCTCCGCGGTCCGACGGGAGCGATTTGGTTTCTTCGAGGACACGGGTGATGAACTGGCGCAGCCGCAGCCGTGCTCCGTCCGGGGAATACTGCTCGGGAAGCCGGCTGGTGCTGGCGGTGAGAAAGAGCTTGGCCGTGAGGTGTTCCGGACAGGATTGAACGAATGCGAGAAGGGCATTTTTGATCGCTGGCTGTTTGAGAGCCGAGATCCCCTCCTTGGCGACGCGGGCCTGCACTTCGGCAAAATTGTCCAGTTGCCGGCGGAACACAGGCTCTGTCAACTGGCGGGCTGATTTTACCGCACCATCCAACCGTTCCGCCCCCAGAATCTGCCAGGCACACAGGGATTTCCAGGCACCATCCACCGCGAGGTCCACGAGCAGGGGTTCGACCGCCAGCGGAGCAAGGATGATTGAACCGGCAGCGAGACTGGTTTCATTGAGGTAAAGCAGCGTGTCCGTCGCCTTGTCGAAAGCGCCATTGGGCGACAATTCGCCGAGCACCACGAGGCTGCTCGGAATTGCCACATCCTGCAGGGTGGACTCGACCAGCAGTGCCGTCGCCGCGGCGGAAGGCAGGCTTGTGCCGGGCGATTGGATGGTCAGGGTTTTGCCGCCGGGCAGCTCCTTGTATTTGGCCTTGATGAGTTCCAGCGCGAGTCCCGCCGCGTCCGGCAGCTTGGAATGTTTCCCCACCACCAGCACGGGCGACTTTGAAGTTGCCTTTTTTTTCCAGACCGCCTGCTGCTGGGTCACCTCCAGTTTCGGTTCCCCCTTGGTCCAGGTGAGCAGGGCCTGGAGCACGGTGGCTTCCTGACGTTTCACCGGCGGGCCCGTCTCCGGCGGAGGAGGGGGGGTATCGCCCTTGGACTCCCCGCCGGCGGCGACCGCGGCTTTGAGGCTGTCCGGACTGTCCGCGATGTGTTGCGGCGAGGTGATGGTTATCGTGAGGAGATTGTTGTAGAGCGTGAGCTTCCCAACGGCATAAATTTCTTTTCCCTTCAGTTCGCCCGGTTTCCACTCCGGGTGTTCCTCCTGCACTTTCTTTTTGAAATAGAGACAGGCGGATTTCTCAGCTCCCTTGAAAAACAGGCGTCCGTTTTTTGAAGACGCGGTGATTTCCAGCCGGTCAACCACGCCTTTGACCAGGATGGTTTGCTTCAGATGCCTGCGCAGTTCCGCTTCGTTTGCCGCATCCACGATGTGCGGCGAAGCGTCCGGCCCTTGCGTCTTGGATGCCGCCGGATTTTCCGCCGGAGCTGGCACTCCCGTCTCTTCCGCCGGCTGCTGGCCGAAAGCAATGGTCCCAGGCAGCAGGCAGAAAATGGCGTGCAGGAGAATACGTCGAAGCATCCGCACGTTTAAACATGTCTGACCGCAGCCGCAACCCTGCCTGTTTGCGTGCCCGGCACTGGATCCTGCGGCGTGACCAGCAGCCAGTCTGGATCCGGGTGATCCGGATAAAACTGGCGGAGCGGACGGGGCTCGAACCCGCGACCTCCGGCGTGACAGGCCGGCGTTCTAACCGACTGAACTACCGCTCCAACCGCATTCCGAAATCGTTCCGGAAGTGCGGCAGAGTAGAACACTGCTCCGCCGTGGCAACTGGTTTTTGGGTCGAATGAGCAAAATTTCGCCTCCCTCAAACCAACCGGGAAAGGAACTTCATTTGGTCAGGTCCACCTTGACCTTTTCGTTGAAGGGAAGCGGACCGGGATTCGCTTCGGACGCGGGTTTGTCGGCGGCTGGTTTATTGCCGGGCGTTGACATGTCCACGCTGACTTTTTCCGTCGCGGACGGACCGGTGGGATTTTGCGGCGCGGCGGTGGTGGTGGTGGTCGGCGGCGCTGGTTTCTCCCCCGCAGGATTGGATCCGGCGGGAGTGGCGGGAGAGTCGGCGACAGCAACCGCCGACGAGGAAAGTTTTCCCAACTGCTCGCTTTGTTCGCCAAGGGCTGTCTTGATGCCCTGGAGTTCTTTGAGCAGGGCCGTGATTTGCGAATGGTTGTCAGGTGCGGCAGTGGTCCGGCTTTCCTTGACGGCGGATTCGATGGTCTCCAGCCGGCTGCCGAGCTTTGCCAACTCTCCCCTCATTTCCTGAAAACCGGCTTTCACTTGGTCCATGTCTTCCTTGGCCTTCATCATGATGGACATGTCCACGGTGCCGCCCTCGTTTTGCGGTGCGCAGCCGGCCAGGGGTGCCACGGCGGACAAAATCAGGAACCAGCGGGTGAAAGCTTGATTTTTCATGGGATGCAGATTTTCGTGTCAAAATACCGCCTGGCGACTTATAGACAAATTCAAAGTTCCAGGACCATCCCCCAACCACCAGCCCCTGACGCAAATGCCCCTGCAGAATCCTGTCCGCTCCCTTCTCGCCATTGCCATCCTGCTGGCCAGTCCTGTTATCCGCGCTCAGGACAGCGGCGGAGCCCCCAGCATGAAGGATCTGATGGCCAAGGCCCAGCGGGCCAAAATGCCCCCGCCCTCGCCGCTCGACAAAATGCTGGCGCTGGATTCCATGCTGCGGGAGAAGCGCCCGAATTGGAAAACGCAGTTTGAGGAATGCCAGTTCGACATTGATCCGGATGCCTTTGCCGACACCGTGGTGGATGTGCCGCTGGTGCTTGGGGTGCGCATTGCGGACGGGGTGCTGGCCATTCAGGCAAAGGATTCTGAAAAGCTGGGTCAGTGCGCTGATGACATTGAAGTGCTGGCCAGAAAGCTCAATGTTGCGGAGGAAAAGCTGAACCGGGCGGAAAGCGCTCGGAAAGCGGCCACCAAAGGGGAATGGTTGAAGGTGTTTTCGGAATTGAGCCGCCTGCAGGACGATGTGCTCAAGGAAATCGAGCGGGACAGCAACCGGGACCGCGGTCCGATCCTCATGAGCGGCGGCTGGCTGCAGGGCATTCGTTTCGCCGCCAAAGTGGTTGCAGATGAAAAAAACTACTCCGGACCGTTGTCGAATTTTTTGCGCGAACCGCGCCTGGTTGCCAGCCTGCGGGAGAACCTTGCGAAACTGCCCGCCGAAATCCGCGATCGTCCCAACGTGAAGGAAATGGATCGCCTCATGGAAACCATTGGCAAGATCATCAACGTCGGGCTTGACGATTCCAAGCCGGACGGGTGGATTCCCAGGGATCAGGTCCTGGAATTGGTCAAACTCACCGAAACCTTTGTCGGCAGTCTGCAGAAAAAGTAAAATAATCCACTGCTGCCCGTAACAAACCGTGTTCCTGGCGGTAAGGTAAACAGTAGAATCCCATTCGAACAAATCCACACCACCACGAACCATGAAAACCAAACTCATCACCATCCTCTCCGCAGCCGCCGCCTTGCTGCTGCCGCAGGTTTCATCCGCCACTCCCTACAATGCGGAGGACGACGCCTGGAAAATGACTCCCTACCACCCGGGCTACAGCTTCCGTCCCGTCCGCTCGAACACGGCAACCGCAGGCCAGATTGTCTGGTTCGAGGTCCAGGTCAGCAAGGGCGTGGATTACGTCTTCGTCGCCGGTCGGGATTCCGACATTCAGGACCTCGACCTCGTCGTTTACGATGAAGTTGGCAACCTGCTCTCCGACGACCGCCGCGACTTCAGCCGCGCTGCGGTGCGCTTCCGCCCGAACTACACCGGCACCGCCAATGTTTACATGATCGTGAAGCGGGCCAAATACATGGGTTCCTGGGCAGTCATCGCCGGTGTCCGCGGCGAGGAAGGCCGCGCTCCCTACAACAAGCCCACGAACAATCCGGTCGATCCCAACGGCTCCACCACCCCGCCGCGTGAACCCAAGTGATTCGCCGGCAGACTCTGACAAATTCATCCAAACCTAACATCCATCCATCGTCATGAAATTCACCGCAGCAATGCTCGCAGCCGTTTCGTTTCTGGTCGTGTCCTGCCAGCAGGCGCCACCTCCGCCTCCGCCGGCCCCGAAGCCGGTCGCGCCGAAACCGGCACCGAAAAAGAAATACACCCCGCCGGACAACCATGCCATCGCTCCGGTCGGGCAGCCTGATTCCTTCAGCCGCTGAGAGCGCAGTTTGTCCGCATCACGGCATCACCTTCATCCGGGAGATCTCCATGAAACGAATCATTGGCCTGTTCGGCGGAACCTGCGCCGCCCTGGTTCTGGCATCCTGCGGGGACACGGTTTACCAAACGTATCCGCAGACCCACCATTACCACTCAGACAGTCCGCGTCCCCGGCCCGCTCCCTCGCTCGGCACAGCCCCGTCTGGCGGACAGGGAATTGAGCCCGTCGGCCCGCCGGATTCCTTTAGCGGACCGTAAGCCACGCACAGCCATCGCCCGAAGCCGCCCGGAAGTTGCCGCCTTCCGGGCGTTTTCGTTTTGGATGATGGCAGATTTGCCGGCCTCCGTCTGCCTGGCGTTGCGCCTGCGCTTCAGGCGGCTTCCAGCTTCCATTCGCAGGCGGAACGGTTGTCATCCGACAGCCGACGGCGAAGGAAACAGACAATTTCATCCTCAAGCAGGCGGCACGCTTCCGACCAGTTCTTCGCAGAGCGCAGGTATTTTACGGCGGCCCGAGTCCCGCCAACCGCCAGGCGGCGCACTCCCAACGCAAAGAGATGGGAGATTTTGCGGTCGAGCATCTGGAAGAAAAAAAGTTCCGCACCGGCAGCCTCGCGGGCCAGGTCTGAAAGATTGAGGGAGAACTGCGGCGGCTCCACCCTGACGGCGGCGGCGATGTCATTGAATCCGATGCGTTCCAGAATGCCACGGATCTTTCCCTCAAGTTCCTCCAGCGTGATGACCGCCCTCGGATAGCGGTGCTCCAGAAAGGCGACAACGCCGCGGGCGATGTCCTCGGCGATCCACCAGTCGGGATGCCCCGCACGCATCGCAGCGGAACGGATGCTTGCGGCGATCCAGTCGCCTTGATACTCCACGAAATCATGCTCTCCGACCCGGAGCAGCGGCAGTTGGGATGGCAGGGCGATCATGGTGTTGGCAGTGAGGAGCGGTGCGGTTTTGCTGGTTTGACGGCTGGTCGGCCGAGTTGGGATGCGAAAAAGTTATTGCCCGAAAAGTTCCGGCTGCAGGCCGGATCGCGGTGTCCGCTTTTCCAAATGCTGGATCTCCTCGATGAATTCCCCGACATCCTGAAACTGCCGGTACACGGACGCAAACCTCACGTAGGCGACGGGGTCGATGTGCTGCAATTTTTCCATCACCTTCAGCCCAATCCATTTCGTCGGCACCTCCTTGGGGCTCTGCTTCTGGATGTCGGCAATGATTTCATCCACCGCCTGCTCCATGGTGTCCCGCGGCACCGGTCGTTTCTCACAGGCCCGGATGATTCCCCTCAGCAGTTTTTCCCGGCTGAATTGTTCCCGTGCCCCGTTGCGCTTGACCACCAGAAAATCCGCCTCCTCCAAATACTCGTAGGTAGTGAACCGATGCGCGCATTCCAGACATTCCCGCCGCCGCCGGATGGAAGCCCCATCGCGGGACATCCGGGAATCAATCACCTTGTTTTCCAAACTGTGGCACTTCGGACAACGCATCGTTTACGGATCAATTGCCCGCGATTCTATGCCCAACAAATTGTGTCGTCAATGCTATTGCGACACAATATTTGGAGTTTTCGCAGTGTTGATGATCTATGAAATCAGGATGCCAAGAAATTTTATGCTTCTAAACCTAACTTCATTTCATGGAAATCTATGCTGCGATGATCAGAATGCTCTTCGAGGGGCTCTATGCGAGGTCAACCCAGCGTCGCTCCCGGGAGGAGGCGAGGCCAGCTTCTGCGAGTTCGACTCCCTTCGCGCTTTCCCGCAGGGACCAGGGAAAGGGTTCGTCCAGTGCGACATGGCGCAGGAAGTGTTCCCACTGAATTTTGAAGGCATTGTCGTAGGGGCCGCCGGGAACTTCGGTCCAGTTTTCAAAGAAGGGAATCGGCTGATCGATGTCGGGATTCCAAACCGGGCGGGGCGTGTCTGCCAGACTCTGCGCCCAGCAGTTGCGCAGGCCTACGACGGCGGAGCCATGGGTGCCGTCCACCTGGAAGGTGGCCAGGTCGTCACGCCGCACGCGGACGCACCAAGAGCTGTTCAGCTGGCACAGAATTCCATTGGCCGTTTCAAACGTGGCATAGGCGGCGTCGTCCGCGGTGCAGGCATACGATTTCCCGTCCTCGCCGATTCTGGTGGCAATGTGGGTTGCGGCACGGGCGCAGACGGAGGTGATCGGCCCAAAGAGATTGTCGATGAGATAGCGCCAGTGGCAAAACATGTCGAGAATGATGCCGCCGCCGTCCTCGGCCCGGTAGTTCCATGAGGGCCGCTGGGCCGGCTGGGTGGGTTCCTCTCCGGTGAAGACCCAATAGCCGAATTCACCGCGAACGCTGAGGATGCGCCCGAAAAAGCCGCTGTCGCGCAGCGCGAGGTATTTCAAAAACCCGGGCAGCCAGAGCTTGTCCTGCACGGCGCCGTTTTTGATTCCGGCCGCCTCTGCCTCCTTGGCAAGGGCCAGCGCTTCAGCGTGGGAAGAGGCGATGGGTTTTTCGCAATAGACGGCTTTTCCCGCGGCAATGGCCCTGCGGACAAAATCCGGTCGAAGCTGGGTCAGCGAAGCATCGAAGAACACCGGGAAATCCGGATCGCCCAGCACGGCATCCAGATCCGTGCAGACCGGCAGGTCCGGCAGTCCCGCCAGGGCCGCGGCCTCGCGGAGCTTGGCTTCATTGCGCCCGCACAGAATGGGTTTGGGCATGAGGGTGAGACCGGGCGTTGTTACGCCGCCCTGTTTGATAATGGCGGCGATGCTGCGGACCAGGTGCTGGTTGGTGCCCATGCGTCCGGTGACGCCATTCATGATGATGCCGATGCTGCGTGTTTCCATGGTGCCGGATGGGAAGCGCAGGGGCTCCTCGACTGCAAACACAATGTTTCACCGGAAATGGGCTGGGGAATGCGGCGAACGAGCGCTCGCCGGGGTGCGGATTTGGCAGCGCGGCACCCGGTTTCCAAGAGGATGTCAGGGGGTGCGGAAAATGGGAGCAACTGACCCGACTGCGTAGCAAATTTTGGGTTGCCGTGCGGCGCGATGCTTGGAGCATCGCGCAATCCTTGAAATTCCGATCATGAGCAGCCTGACATCCGAATCCAAATTTTCCACCACCCAGTGGCTCATCATCATCATTGCCTCGATCGGGTTTCTCTTCGACACCTATGAGCTGCTGATGACGCCGCTGGTGGTCGCCCCGGCCATCGCGGAGCTGCTGAAGTTGCCGCAAAACAACCCCATCGTCACCGAATGGGTGGGCCGACTGCTCTGGATCAGCGCACTGTGCGGCGGTGTTTTCGGACTGCTCGGCGGCTGGCTGGTGGACCGTTTCGGACGCAAGCGCATCATGGCGGCGAGCATTTTCGTCTATTCGCTCAGCCCGTTTTGCGCCGCCTATGCCACCACGCTGGAACAATTCCTCTTTTTCCGCTGCACGACGTTCATCGGCGTCTGTGTGGAGTTTGTCGCCGCCGTCACCTGGCTGGCGGAAGTCTTCAGCGACCGTCGGCAGCGCGAAAAATGGCTGGGCATCACGCAGGCATTTGCCTCGTTGGGCGGGGTCCTGGTGACGCTGATCAGCGTCTGGCTGGATGCCAATGCAAAGTCACTGGGGCATCTGGGGCTGCCCTTGGGTCTGGGGGCTGCCGATCCTGGAAAATGGCGCTACCTGCTCATGACCGGCATGCTTCCGGCCATCCCCATCGCCCTGCTGCTGCCCTTTGTTCCGGAGAGCCGGGTCTGGAAGGAACGCAAACTGCAGGGCGCCATGAAGCGTCCGAGTTTCAAGGCGCTGTTTGCGCCGGAGCTGCGGCGCGTCACCATCGTCACCGCCATCCTCTCCGCCTGCGCCTATGGCATTGCTTTCGGCACCCTGCAGGTCACCGTGGCGCGGGTGACTCCGGGGCTTCCGGAAATGAAGTCCGAAGCGGCCGCCCTGGTCCCGCTGCGGAAGGAGGCGGAAGCGCTGAACGGCCAGCTCAACGCCCTGCCCCCTGGCGATCCCGGACGCAAGGCTCTGGTGGACCAGATCAAGGCGAATTTTGTCAAACAGCAGCCCATCAATGAGAAGGTAAAGGTCAAGCGCGACAGTGTGCAGCTCCACCAGGAAATGGGCGGACTTGCAGGGCGGATCATCCTGGCATTGCTGCTGATCGTCGGCATGGCGCGCATCAGGATGCTGCGTTGTTTTCAGTTTCCCGCCCTGGTCATCATCCCGCTCACCTATTTCCACTTCTTCAACACCGGGGGCGAAACCTTTCTGCTGTTCTACGCTCTTTGCGGGCTGGTCACCGTTGCCCAGTTCAGTTTCTTCGGGGAATACCTGCCAAAAGTGTTTCCACTGCACCTCCGCGGAACCGGCGGAAGCTTTGCCACCAACGTCGGCGGACGGATGATCGGAACCTTCATGTCCGTGGTGACGCTCAGTTTTGTCGCACCCATGCTGGCTGGATCCGTCGAGGCGGTGAAGCCGCTGCACGTGGCGCAGGCCGCCGGATATGTCGGCACCGCCATGGTGGTGCTGGGAGTGATCGCCGCCTTTTTCCTGCCGGAACCTCCCGCGGAGGAAAAAAGGGAACCGGCGGTTTCCTGACAAATCTTCTCAGGAACCGTGCCGCGCCGCCATGGCCCGGGCGTAACCTTCGCGCACCCGGGTGCGGAAATGATCCCAGGTGAACTCCCGAGCCATGCGTTCGCGCCCGGCCTGGCCCATTGCTGCGAGCCGTTCCGGATGGCGGTGGAATTCCAGGATGGCCTCGGCCAGCGCATCCGGGTCATTGGGCGGGATGATGCGGCCATTGACCCCGTCCACCACCGCATCGCCGCTCTCGCGCGTCGTGATCTGTGCCAGACCGCAGGCGGCCGCTTCAAACGTGGCTTTGGCCGCCCCTTCCATTTCACTGGGAAAAACAAACGCACTGGCCTGCCGCAGCTGGTCCTGCACGTCCCTGACAAACCCCGTCACCTTCACCGTGGGTCCGCCGCATTCGTCCAGCACCGGCTTGATTTCCGCATGGGGTGTGCCCACCAGCACCAGCTCCGCATCTTTGAGGGCCAGCTTTTTCCAGACGCGCAGCAGATGGTGGATGCCCTTGCGTTCAATCAGTGCGCCCACGAAAACCAGCCGGAAAAGCGGCGGCGGGGTGCCGGGCTGGAATTGTTCCAAATCCACCCCCCGGCCCACAAAATGGAGTTTGTGCGCCGGGATTCCGGAATTGAGAAAACTTTCCGCCGCCCGGGCCGACGGCATGAACAGCAGGGTTGCCAGTTCGTATTCCAGCAGAATGCGCTGGCGGCTCGGCGGCAGATGCTCCTTCCATGCCTGCCATCCGGTTCTGGCCGCATCCTGACGTTCTGCGAGGGTGAAAAAGCGTTTTCGCCGCCCCTTGTTGCGATGCCAGGTGGGAATGTCGATCACCGACGGGATCCCAAGCTGACAGGCAGCCACCAGACTCCGCAGACTGTCGCCGCTCCACCCGTGGAAAAAATCGAATGCCCCCCGGCGCAGTTCCCGTGCTCCGATCCAGTCGGCATACTTCTTTTTCGCGCCGTAATAGGACGCACTGCCCAGGCCGGAGAGCAGGCGCACCGGGTGCAGCGCCAGGCTGCGCACCAGACGATTTGGGATTTCCTGCTGCTGGTTGGCATAGGCCACCACTCGACCCAGAAAACCAGCGCGGAACGAAGCCCTCGCTCCTTCCAGCGAAGAGACATCCAGCCCGGACCCGCCCAGCCGCGCCCCGGTGACATAGAGCAGGGAACACGGCTGCTGCGGCATGGCGGATTTCCGTCCGGCAGGTTCGGAATCTGGAGCGGCTGCATTCATGGAGAAACGTCTGCCCCAGTCAAGGCGCACCCACTGTCGGCCGCAAGCGGCAATGGGTCTTTCATGATCGCTGGATTTTTTCTTTTCGCGGGGCCATTTCCCGTTACTGTGATCCGGAAACGCATTTTCTGATGCCCATTTACGAATACATCACCGAAGACCCAGAGCACGCCTGCCGCATCTGCTCCAGGGGTTTCGAACTGCAGCGTCCGGTGGACCGGCCTCCGCTGGAAGTCTGCCCGCTCTGCAAACGTCCGGTGCGCAAACGGGTCAGTCGCGTAAATGTTCCGCGCATCAACAAGCCGCTGTCCGTGTCGGATGCCAAGGCCGCGGGTTTTACCATATTGGAAAAGCGCGACGAAGGAGTTTACGAAAAGTTATGACCCGCGGTGCGCCATCGGACGGTTTTTTCCCGCAGTGCCCGGACGGGGCTGCGATTCCGAGATGAATACTCTCCCAGTCACCCTGCTGCTGGCCTCCACTGAGCCTCCAGCGGAATCGCTGCCCCCTGCAGGCCAGGCTCTTTGGCAGATCGCCCTGATTGTGCTGCTGGTGCTCATCAACGGCTTCTTTGTGGCGGCGGAGTTTGCCATCGTCAAGGTGCGCTCCACCCAGATCGAAGAACTGCTGAGCGGTGGCGGACGCAGGGCGCGGCTGGCCAAAAACATCGTGGAACACCTCGATGTTTACCTTTCGGCCACCCAGCTCGGCATCACCATGGCCAGCGTGCTGCTTTCGATGTTCGGGGAGAAATACCTCAGCAAGCTCATCGAGCCCCTGTTCTTCTGGATCAATCCCGGAATCTCTCCGGACGTCATCAGTTGGACGGCATTTGCCATTGCCTTCAGCATCATCACCGCCTTCCACGTCGTGATTGGGGAGCTGATGCCCAAGTCGCTGGCCATCCGCCGTTCCCTGGGCACCACGCTGCTGGTCGCCCGCCCGCTCATGCTCTTCCAGCGCGTTTTCAAGGGAGTCATCTGGGTCTTCAACGGCGCTGCCAACCGGCTGCTCAAATGGCTCTTCGGCATTGATCCTGTGGGGGAGCATGAAATTGTCCACAGTGCGGAGGAATTGCAGATGCTGGTGGAGGAAAGCGGGCGTTCCAAGCACGTGACGGCCACGGAACGCGACATCTCCATCAATGCCCTGGAACTGAACGATCGTCTGGCCCGGGACATCATGACTCCCCGCACCGAAATCGTTTATCTGGATGTCGTCCGCGACTTTGCCTCCAATCTCAAGGTCGCCCTGGATTCCAAGCACACCCGCTTTCCGATCCGGGAGGGCAGTCTGGACAACGTTCCCGGCATCGTGCATATCAAGGACATCCTGTGCATCATCAACGACCCGCGCCCTGACATTTTGAAGATCGCCCGGCCGGCCCTGTTTGTCCCGGAAATCCAGCCGCTGGATGAAGTGCTCAAGGAGTTCCTCGGCAAGCACGCCCACATGGCCCTGGTGGTGGATGAGAACGGGGTGCTGACCGGCATGCTGACGCTCGACGACGTGCTGGAGGAACTGGTCGGGGAAATCCAGGACGAATTCGATACCGAGGAGGATCGATTTCAGAAATTTGATGATGGAGAGTTTCTGGTCGATGGCAAACTGCCGTTGTATGAACTCGCGGAACTGACCGATCTGGAACTCGAAAAATCCAACGTGAGCACCCTCGGCGGCTACATCACCTCGCTGTTAGGGCGTCTGCCGGCGGAAGGCGAGCAGGTGGAGTTGGAAGGGCACGGCTACGAGGCAACGGTGACGAAAACCGATGGGCGGCGGGTGGTGCAGGTCAGGCTCGCGCCGGTGGCTCCCTCCTCCGAATCACCCGAGGAGGCTGCGACGGCCCGGGAATGAATCCGGCGGCCGCAGGCATCGCCGGGGAAATCCGCCGCGCCGGTCCCATTTCCTTCGCGCGGTTCATGGAATTGGCGCTTTATGGCGAGGGCGGTTATTACCGCTCGGTTCGCACGGGCAAAGCGGGCGATTTCATCACCAGCGTCACGGTCGGCTCCTGTTTTGGAGACCTGCTGGCGGAGCAGGTTTTTCTGAGTTGGCAGCGTCTGGGCGCTCCAGCAGGCTTTGATTTGATCGAGCAGGGAGCGGGCGACGGCGTACTCATGGGGGATGTCCTCCGGGCGCTCCACCAACGGCATCCGGACTGCCTGGCCGCGGCGTCCATTCATTTGGTGGAACCCCTTGCGGAAATGGCGGTGCAGCAGCGGCAGACTCTGGCCGGTAGCTCCCGCCCTGCCATTTGGCATCACGGTTGGTCTTCCGTGAGATCGGATCTGGCCATTTTTTTCTGCAACGAACTGCTGGATGCCTTTCCAGTTCACCGGCTCCTACGCCAGAATGCCGCATGGGTGGAACTGGCCGTCACCTTAGATAGCGAGGGGGCATTTTCCTGGTGCAAACGTCCCATCTCCTGCCCGCACGTTCAGGAACTCGCCCAGCGGCTGCCAGCACTCCCCGACGGATACCGCACCGAAGTTTGCCCCGGCATTGGGACCTGGCTGCAGGGCCTCAGCGCAGCCATCCGCTCCGGCCATCTGTTCATTGTGGATTACGGACTCCCCGGCAGTGAGTATTATGCCGCGGAGCGTCCCGATGGAACGCTGCGCGGCTACCGGAATCACCGACAGGCAGCGGAAGTGCTAACCGCAGTTGGCGAAACCGACCTGACCACCCACGTCAACTGGACCCAGGTTGCGGAAATGGCCGCGGTTCTTGGCTGGCACGCGGCCCTTCCTGTTTCCCAGGGAAAATTCCTGACAACGCTGGCCGCGCCCCGGCTCAGAGCCATGCCTGCGCGCCCCCCGGCACCTGCCATCGCGCAATGGCTGCGACAATTCCAAACCCTCACCCACCCTGCCCATCTCGGCCAGCGGTTTCAGGTGCTGCATCTGCGCCGTTCTGGTGCCGCTGGCGATCGTTCGTCCTAAGCCGCCCCCCTTGTCCAGCAAGCCGCTTTCCAGTGCGTTGGTTCCAGCCGCAGCGTGGGACGGAGCACAAAAATGGTGCACCAACCAGTCGCCCAAAATCAGAGCCCTTCCCGTTGCAAACAGGCATGTCCATGTGCTGGATTTCCCGGCCGCCATCCGGATGACGGTCCAATGGGCAGAGGTGGCATCGGTTCTCTCCGCCGTCATTGTTCACAAGTTATTCACATCTCCTGCCCAAACATGAAAATTTCCCCTTTGGGAGCCGCAATTTGGGATCCATTACAGGCAAACTGGCAGGATTTCGGAATTGAGACGCTGTTAAAGTCGCGCATTTTTTGGTGAAACGAAAATTTCCAAATACTTCATCATAAATTGATTATAGAAATGTTACTTCGACATCCTCCAGTGTCTTTGCCAGGAACTGACTTCTTAGGGGAAACCCCCAAAGCATGCCTACGGCTTTGGTTAAGAAAGGTGATAAACCGTCCGGTCAAGTTGCCCGTTATCGGAGATTCCTCTAGAGGTGCGGGTTATTCACATCCTTTTGACTCGGTTTGATGCCTCAAGCAAACCATGCCACCCCCCAACTTCGTTCGGCATCCTCCGAGGTTAATTGCGAAGCCAGAAAGCCATTCCGGTGAAATGCGCCAGGATACCCGCGACGACGGCTGCGATAAGGATGACCAGCAGCACCAAGAGGAAGGTGCGGCCTTTGCCGCGGTGGGAGTCGTCAAAGTCGCCGAAGTCGGGATCCAGCGGCTCCTGCTGCGGGAGGCCGTCGAGAAAGTTGGGCTGGTTGGGCAGTGGATCGACGTCCTCAGGCAAGGTTCCGAACAGTCCGAACGGGTGTGCGGGGGGCTCGTCCTCCTCGTCCGGCGAAAGTTTTGCGCCAAAGAGCACTTCGGCAAATCCCGGTGCAGGCTGGCCAGGGGAGCGTTCCGGCAGCGGCATGGCTGCGCTGCCCAGCAAGGCAGTCGGCGGGGAGGGAGCCGGTGCGCTGCTCGGCAGGTCCGTACCAACATTCTCCTCTGGGGGAGATGCCAACTCGCGGACGGGAGCCTGCTTTTTCTTTCGCCCCGTGGAACCGCTCTTTCCGGCTGCCGGGGTTTTGGCCGACGCCCGTCCGGGCACCATGGCCAGATTTTCCACAAATTCCCGTGGTTCGCCCTGGGCGGCGGACTTGCGGTTGCCGAGGTGGTCGAAAATCAGGTGACGTGCCTTTTCCGGCGTGTCGGTTCCCTGCGTCATGAAACTGGCCAGCAGGGCGAAATCGCGGACGGTGGGCGGTGACGGCATTGCGGAATGCCGCGAGGCGGGGCCGGATTCCGCACCGGCATGCATGGCGGGAAGCAGTCGCTCCGCATTGAAGCGTTCGGGCTGCGCGACATTCAGCGTGGTCACATGGGCGCGGATCCGGACGCGAAATGCCGGCCATTCCTCCAACGGCAATGCGGCCAAACTTGTTTCCGTGGGGGTTTTCGGCTCGCCGCTGGTGGCCAGAAAATGGAAAAAAATCTGCGCGGGGGCGCGGATGACAGGGACCAAGCCGCAGGCTTCCGCCTCGCGTCCGGCCTCCAGCAAATGCTCCAGAATGATGGCGGCCTCCAAGTGGTTGAGCCCGCCTTTCATCCGCACCACCTGGGCGAGCGTCAGTTTGCCGGCCGCTTCTTCGATGAAAAATTCCGGGTTTTCGCTTTCCCAGTAGGCCATGACGCGCAGCAGGTGCGGATGGTCCAGGGAATTGATGCGCTGCAGGGCCTGGCGCAGGTTGCGGGCGAATTCATTTGGGATGAGCCGCGCCGGAGGCAGCACTTGAATGACCGCGGCGGCCTTGGTGGCGCGATTGATGGCCTGGTGCCGGTATGGGTGCGTGGCGTCAAAGGCCGTTCCGTCCACCTGGTAGTCCTCGCTGAGATAATCCGCCAGGGCGCTCGGCTGCAGGAAGTGCGCCTGGAGGGGAAGCCGGGGACGCAGGGATGGGGCAAGTTTCTCCGGCAGCGCGGCATGTTCCGGCGGCAGGTCTCTGCGACAGCGGTCGATGAGTCCGCGGAGCTGATCCCACGAGGCCGGATGGTGCCGGTGGGCCACGTCGGTGAGGGCGCTGAGCAGAAACGCCAGTTCCGGGGCGAGCCTGCCTGCTTCCGCCAGACCCAGCGGCCCTTCCTTCATGTTGCCGGTCAGCATGTAGAAGAGCAAGCAGCCCAGATCATGAAACACCCTGCGCTGCGCCACGCCTGGCTGGAGCATCTCCTGTTGGGGCACCAGCGCCAGGCCCAGGTCGCACACCTTGACCAGGAGGTCGGCAGGCGATTCTCCCAGCAGTTGCATGCTCGAATTAAAAATATCGGCACCGGCGAGCAGTCTGGGATGGGCCGCCAGCGCCTGCGCTCCCTCGGCGATCTGCCCGAGGATTTGCAGCGACAGCCAGACCGGCAGCGGATTGCACCGGGCCAGGTAGGTGTCCAGCCGCTCCCCGTCCACAAATTCGGTGACGTAGTAGCTGGCACCCTCATCCTCCCCACTGTCGAGCACTGCCAGCACGTGGCGGTGGCGGATTTGTCCTGCCTGGGTGGCCAGTTGCTGGAATTGTTTGAAATCCAAAAGCCGGGCAGGTTCCGCGATGGCGACGTGCAGTTCCACAAACACCTGACGCGGCGTATCCACGGCTAGGCACACGATTTCCGTGCCGCTGCGCCACGCTTCCACGGCTCCGCCTTTCGGATCCTGGGAAATGCGGTAATGGCGGAACGTTTGCAGGGCGGACATGGCGGCGCGGGGCAGCACCGTAGCATGGTTTCGCCCGATGGGAAGCGCTGAGCACTGCCATTTTCTCCGCAATCGTGCTGCGCCGTGATTCAAAAAACGGACGCCGTGGTCCTGTGCTGCCGCAGCTTGGATGGAGCGATGATTCCGGCGCTGGCTGGCAGCTCACCGGGCACCCTTGCTGAAAACGACCGCAGGAATGGTTTTGATCAGAATTTTAAGGTCGAGCCAGAGCGACCATTGATCGATGTATTGGAGATCGAGATGCGCCCATTGGTCAAAATCCGTAATGTCGTTTCGCCCGCTGATCTGCCAGAGGCAGGTCAATCCGGGTTTGACGCTGAAGCGCCTCCGCTGCCTGGGTTCGACCACCTGGACCGCCTCGTAGTAGGGCAACGGACGCGGTCCCACCAGGCTCATTTCCCCGCGCAGCACGTTCAAAAATTGAGGTGTTTCGTCGAGGCTGGTATTGCGCAGGAGGGCTCCGAACGGAAAGATGCGGGGATCACGCTCCACCTTGAACACCGGCCCGCTCATCTGGTTTTGCCGGAGCAATTCGTCGCGCTTGCGCTCGGCGTCAGGAACCATGGTACGGAATTTGTACATGGTGAACGGCTTGCCATGTCGTCCACTGCGTTTCTGCTTGAAAATGGCAGGGGCTCCCGGCGAGCTGATTTTGATGCCCAGCCAGATGATCAGCCAGGGCACCAGCATGAGCACGATGGCCACGGATGCCCCCACTTTGTCCATCACCCCTTTCACAACCAGCGCCCAGTCGAGATCGGGCGTGCTGCGAAACACAATCATGGGCCGCTGGCCAACCGAATCGACCGTCGGTTTGGCAATGGATGTCTGAATGAACCCAGTCCAGAGCCAGGCTTCCACGCCCTGCACCTCGCAGGCACAAATCGCCTCCTCCACCAGTTTGAACTCGACATGCGACGCAGCGATGAACACACGTTCGATGTTTTTGTCCCGCAGTGCGATGACGAGTTCCTCCACGGGCTGGCTGGTGATGTCAATGCGTGCGACAATCTCCGCCTCCATGGGAAACTCCCGGGGCATTTCCTGAAGAAATTTTTCCACATCCTGCGGCGGACCGACGAGGAGCACCCGTTCCAGCTTTTCCCCAAGCCGCGCACGGCGGCGGAGGTGCCTGCGCATGGCCTCCTCCTTCGCCAACAGAAGGACCGCGCCGATGATCCCAAAGAACGGGAGAAAGGATCGGGCATGCACGTCGATTTTTCCGAAAATGGAAATTCCCGAAATGATGAATGCGACCCAAACTGCGGCGAAAAGCAATTGCTGGACACTGCGCAGCGGAGACTTCTGCAGCGGATGCTTGTAGTAGCCCAGCAGCTCCAGAATAAGCGGCGAGGCCACGGAGACCAGTGCGATCACCCAATAAAATGCCGGACCGCCGCGACCGCCGGCCTGCTCCCCCAAGTTGGGGATGGAAGGCAGTCCCAACGAGGGGCCGATGGCCTGGCGCAGCCAATGGGCGGAGATGCCCGACACCACCAAGAGCAGGCAGTCCAGGATTTCATTGAGCTTGAGGTAGAATTCTTGCTTTCGGCCGAGCATGATGGCAGGAAATGGCCGGAAAATGTTAAGGGGTGATGCGGTGGGGATTCATCCGGTTGCGGATGAAACCAAGCAGGCCCCGACACTCAGCAGCATGACAAAAAAATCAAGTCTTCTCGAACAGGTTTCGGTGGTTGGGAGCATCTCCCAACCGGCTTCCGCGCTGGAAACACTGCGGCGGGTCCGGCCAGACCAAGCGGATGTCATTGAACTCCGGCTGGACTGTCTCCAACAGCAGGCGGAGGCGCTTCGCGAGATGCTGCCCGCCGCGGCCCCCGTGCTGGTGACGGCGCGGCATCCGCTGGAAGGCGGTCAAAACCAGATCTCCACCGCCGAACGGCAGGCCCTGCTTTCCGGTTTTCTGGGTCATGCCGCCATCGTTGATGTGGAGGTCCGCTCCTTTGGTGAGATGGGGGAATTGACCGCCGCCGCAACCGGTGCATCGTCGATCCTGCTGGCATCGTTTCATGATTTTGGCGGCACGCCGGAGCTGAGTTTTCTGGAAGACCTCATCGCCAATGCCATAGCTCATGGAACCGATGCGGTAAAAATCGCCACCCATCTGGCCGGTCCGGAGGATCTGGTGACGCTGGCTCGGCTTTTCACTCTGCCGGACCGGCCACCACTGTCCGTCATGGGCATGGGGCCGTTGGGGAAAGTGTCCCGCCTGCTCTTTGCCCGCCTGGGCTCCATCCTCAATTACGGCTACCTCGATGCCCCAACCGTACCAGCCCAGTGGGAGGCGGGCGAACTGAAGCGGATGCTCGCCAGACTCTGACCGTCGCATCGGACGGAGAAAGGAATATGTTATTTGTGCGTAGTTGCCGGCAGCAGATCGAGCATCAGCTTCCATTTCTTCGCATGACTGAGGTCTTTGGGAATTTTCCCGATGGCAATCCTCGCTGCTTCCCGGCAGGCTTCATGCAGGGGGTGGTTCGCATCGGCAAGAAACGGGGCGAATACCATCGCCGAAAAATGAACAGGGTAGTGCCCGGCGAAGATCTGCGGCGTCGTTTGACGCACTGCAATGGGCAGCGTTTCATCATACAGCAGAATCATGAGCACGGCCAGCGCGTCAGTTTCCGCAGCCACTCCCCCTTTGACAGCAAGCTCCGCCATCTGCGCTGCATGAGGTGTTCCCAGTGTGGCCTCCACCCATCGGGCTGCACCCACATTCGCCTCACGCAGCCGCAGCACGGTTGCGGCGCGCTCCTCCTCGGTGGCATTCGGCATCGAAACCAGCAATTCCAACGGATCTTTCCGCCGCTCTCCAAATGCAGAATCCTGCGCGCGCCGGCGCGATTCCTCAGACATCGCGGGTGCCGCTGGAAGATCCGGCGCAGACGAATCCGAACCATGTTGCCCCGGCTTTCGTCTTAGCCCATCCACCAAGAAATTCGCCAAAAGAATCAGCACGGCGAGCACAGACCATATCCAGCGCGATTTTTTCGATGGGATCGGACGAACCCGTTGCCCACCGGGGGCACTCGCCCCGCGCCGACGCAGTCGGCGCTCCAGATCCGAAAAGATCAACTCCGGCACCACGCTGCGAATCATCGGAAGGCCCGACCAGTCGGAACGGCGGTTCATCGTCAGATAGGACAGGGCTGCCTGGGCGCTGGGGGTGCTCCAGTCGAACGTTTCATCCCCAGCATCGAACAGTCGGTGCTCCCAGAATCGCGCCTGCCGCGGATCCAGTCCGCGGAAATGCTTCCCCGCCGCCAGACGTCGATCCAGCCGTTCCATCACCCATTCCCTGCTGCCGGGTGGGAGATGCGGGTAGGCTTTGTCGGCTAGCTTTTCCGCCCCATTGGCATGGGAAAAAGCAAGCAACCCGGCAAGTTGTGCCATGCAAAACACAGCCACGGGGTGGTCTGGCGGGGGAACGCGGGCGAGCAGCAGCTTCGCAAGGGCAACCAGGCGCCGGTAATCCGCCTGACTGTGCCAGAAGTCCATGACCGACCGCGGCAAATCCCCCCGGCACGCATCGATGAGCCGCAGCACATCGTCCGATGAGAGCTGCCGGGCCAGATCCACGAAATGCATCTCCGCCCAGCCCTCCAGGGCGTCCACCCATTGGCAGGTCAGGTCTGCACCCGCCAGGGACGCCTGTCGGAATGCGGCAAACGGCCCGGCAAGATCTGTTTTGTCAGGATTCTCCAAGGCATCCGCCAGCGCATTGCGAGCAGAGGCAAATGAAGCGGGCAATGCCGGCGGCACACCGGGTGACCGCCGGTCCCGCTGGCTTTCCAGCGGTTGGGCATCCTCGCAGGCGGTCTCCGCTGGCAAATCCTCAGGCCGCGCCGGATTTTCGTATTCAAACGCAATCTCGTCTGAAAAAATCTCCGACGCATCCCCTTCCGCCTCGCACTCCTTCAGCCATGCGAGCGCCTCCCGGTAGGCTTCATGCACCCTGCGAAAATTGTCAGGATCAGCGTCGGGCCGGTGAATTTTGATCAAGCGGGCATAGGCGCGCTTTACGTCGCGCTCCCGTGCCGCATCTGGATCCAACCCCAGCAACTCCCACGCATCCTCAGGCAGCGGATCCATGGCCTGCACTTCCACTGCTATTCACGTCCCTCTTCCTCCGCGGTGAAAAACGGTGCCATAAAGCTGTCGAGCTCCTCACCAGACTGGCTGATCCTGTCGCGATCCTGTGCAGTGAGCGCCGCTTCAAACCGGTCGATCAGCTCACTGAGGCTGTGTCGCAGATCCCCGATCAGTTCCGCATAAAGCCGGTTGGCCCGCTCCAGCCTGGAGCGGTTCTGCAAATTGTCCCGCGGGTGGGTTTTGATCGGCGCCAACCGCGCGATGGCCTCTGCGATTTCATCCTCGGTCATGGTTCCGGGTCGCTGCTGGAATACTTTGGCCACCTTCCTTCCCGAACTCAGGATGGTGACTTCCACTTCCAGCAGTCCGTTCATGTCATAGGTAAACCGCACATCCACCGTGCCGGGCATTTTTTGGCCGGGCTTGTGGCGCAGACCTTTCAGCAGCACCTCCCCAATCTTCTGGTTTTCCGCCACCATGCGGCTCTCCCCCTGAAAGATCTGGATTCGCAGCTCCTCCTGCTGGGGGTGCAGGGTGCTCATGAGCTTGCTGCGACTGACCGGTACGGCCGTATTGCGGTCAATCAGCGGTTCGAAATAGCCGGTTTCGTGATGCCCTGGGGCAAACTCCTTGCAGACCATGAGGCCCAGCGTGTGCGGACACACATCCGTGAGGACCAGATCGCCCACGGCTTCGTGGCCCACGCACAAGGCCTGCTGCACAGCAGCCCCCAGCGCCACGACGCGGTCAGGGTCCAGTTCGCGGCGCGGTTCCACATCCAACAGTTCACGGATCCCGTCGCACACCAGGGGCATGCGACTGGCCCCGCCCACCAGCAGGACTGCAGAAATGTGCTTTGGCGTCACCCCGGCATCGCGCAGGCACCGGCGCACCACCGGCCAAAGCCGGGCCGTCAGATCAACCGTCGCAGAACGGAACTCCTCACGGCCAACTTGAATTTCACGATTTCCCAGCAGCAGGCTCCCCGTCGCCTCTGTCGTCAGCCTTCGTTTGAGCAATTCCACCTGATGCCGCCAGCGCCCCCGCTGCGCCTCTTCAGGATTCCATCCATGATGCCGGGCTATCCACATCGCCAGTGCATCGGTATAGTCCTCACCGCCCAGACGGCTCACCCCGGCGGACGCCTTGACCTCCACCACGCCGTCAAACACTTCCAGCAGCGTCACATCAAAGGTGCCTCCTCCGAGATCAAAAACCAGCAGGGTGGAATCATCGCCCGGCTTTTGAAATCCGTAAGCCAGCGCTGCGGCCGTCGGCTCATTGAGCAGGCGCTCCACTTTCAAGCCGGCGATTTGTGCCGCTTCCAAGGTGGCCTGGCGCTGCAGGTCATGAAAATAAGCGGGAACAGTGATCACGGCCCGATCCACCGGCTGCCCGAGCCGCACTTCGGCAATGCGCTTCATTTCCTTGAGAATCACAGCGGACAGCTCGATGGGCGACCATTCCCTGCCGCCAAACGCATGCAGGATTTCTGTTCCCATGTCCCGCTTGAAGAACGCCTGCCCGGCAAGCGGATTGGAAACCAGGCGATCCTTGGCCGCCCGTCCCACCAGCAGCGCACCGTCCCCGGCAATGGCCACGGCGGATGGCGTTAGGGTTTCGCCCAATTCGTTTTCCAGCACCACGGGCTGCCCATCCCGCAGCACGGCCACCAGGCTGTTTGTCGTTCCCAGGTCGATCCCGATCATGTTCGCAATTCTAGAGTGAAATTTCCGGGGCGCGAGCGGAAGAAAACCGACGCCCGTCCGACGCCCAGACGGTCACATTTCCCGGAAGGCCAAGGCGCGGTTTTTCCAGAAATAGGCCCACCCGGAAACGACCGTGGTCAACAGGGTCACTGCAATCAGAACCATTCCCAGACCGCCCGGACCGAGCAAACGCACATCAAAAACCGGACGCAGCCAGGAAAGTGCGGGCTCGCCAGTGGATAGGAATAGCAGAAAATACAGCGCGGTGATGATCTGCCAGATGGTCTTGTGTTTTCCCAGTTTGTCCGCAGCCAGCACGCTGCCCTGCGCGGAAGCCACCAGCCGCAACCCGGTGACCAGAAACTCCCGCGCCAGCACCGTCACCGTCACCCATCCTGGAAACAAATGACCAGCCCCCTCGGGACCGGGCGTCTCCGTCAGCAGCACAAACGCCGCACACAGAAGCACCTTGTCAGCCAGTGGGTCCATCAATTTGCCAAAAGCCGTGATGAGATTGTGCTTCCGCGCCAGGTAGCCATCCAAATAGTCGGTCAGCGAAGCAACGCCGAAGATCAGCAGGCCCGCGGTGAATGCCCACCCACGCCCCCAGCCCAGGGGACTGGAGGTGACGGCCACAAAGAGCACGGTCAACGCCAGTCGGCCAAGGGTGAGTTTGTTCGGGAGGTTCATCGCACTGCGGAGGATGGGTTGTCTCTAAAACGCATCGCCCGGAGTTGCCAGCGGGAAGTCGCAGGAAATTGCTCTTCTCCCCTCCGCAAATGAGCGATACCACCTTTCCGTGCGCACAGCATGGTTCGGGTGTCATGAATTTGTCCATCACTGCGGCCATGCTTTTCCTGGCCGTCTCCGCCGGACTTGTCGCCGAGGAGATTCCGTGGAATCACCTGCGTCCGGAACACCCCAGACTGTTGTCCACCAAGCCGGAATTCGAAGCGCTGCGCAAGCGCTCGGAAAATGAACCGGTCGCCA
This sequence comes from Verrucomicrobiales bacterium, assembly GCA_018003315.1. Taxonomy (GTDB): domain Bacteria; phylum Verrucomicrobiota; class Verrucomicrobiia; order Verrucomicrobiales; family V1-33; genus JAGNEJ01. The sequence continues at coordinate 15,125 of JAGNEJ010000020.1, read as the reverse complement.
AACGCTGGCGGCAGGCGATTGTCCACAACGGAAACAATGTGCTCCGGGCCGCACCCAGCCGCTACGAAATTCCCGACGGAAAGCGGCTGCTGGCCGTTTCCCGCAGGGTTCTGGAACGCGTGAGCACCTGCGGCCTGCTCTGGCAGATCGAAGGCGACCGCAAATGGCCGGAGCGGGCGTGGGTGGAGCTTTCCGCTGCGGCTCAGTTTCCCAACTGGAATCCGAAGCATTTCCTCGACACCGCGGAAATGACCGCAGCCTTCGCCATCGGATACGACTGGATGTTCGACGCCTGGAGCGGGGAACAACGGCAATTGCTGCGAAATGCGATCCTGACAAAAGGTCTGGCCGAGGGAACAAAGGCCTACGCCCGGCCGGAACGCGGCTGGCCCGCGGCAACGCACAACTGGAACCAGGTCTGCAACGGCGGCATGACCCTGGGGGCACTGGCACTGGCCGATGAAGCACCGGAGCAGACACGCCCGATCCTGGCCGCCGCGCTGGCCAGCATCCCCAGAGCCATGAAGGAGTATTCCCCGGATGGCGGCTACCGGGAAGGGGTTGCCTACTGGAGCTATGGCACCGGCTTCAACATCCTCATGATCGCCGCCCTCCAGTCTGCGTTGGGCACGGATCTGGGCCTGACAAAAGCTCCCGGATTTGAGGCTACCGCAAGGTTTCCCATTCACGGTGTGGGCCCCAGCGGGAGGATTTTCAATTTCGCGGACTCACATGAAGGAGGCGTCGGACGGAACTGGGCCATGGGCTGGCTGGGTCGCCAGTTCAAAAATCCCGCCTTCACCGCATTTTCTGTCAGGGAGGAGCGGCCCGACGCCATCCAGTTTCTCTGGCTGCCGGAGACGCCGTCTGGCACTCCCCCACCCTTGCCGCTCGGCGCCGTGTTCAGGGATGTGGAGATGGTTTCACTGCGCAGCAGTTGGTCGGACCCGCAGGCGACCTGGGCCGCCCTCAAGGCTGGCAGTCCGCATTTCAACCATGCGCAAATGGATGTCGGAACCTTCGTGTTTGAAATGTCGGGGCAGCGCTGGGCGGTCGATTTGGGCAGTGACGATTACAACCTGCCCGGCTATTTCGACACCCGCACCGGACGCTGGAAGTTTTACCGCAACCGCGCCGAAGGACACAACACCCTGGTGGTCGCGCCAGGTGCCGGACTCGACCAGGAACTCAACCCCATCTCGCGCATCCTTCGTTCCAGTTTTGCGCGCGAAAAACTCTTTGCCATCGCAGACCTTGCTCCCAGCTACGGCCAGCGCGTCAAAAAAGCCCGCCGGGGCCTGCGCATTTTTCCTGACGGCGCGCTGCTGGTGCAGGATGAAATCGAATGCGAGGCCGGACCCGTCTGGTGGTTTCTGCACACCAAGGCTGAAGCAACACCATCCCGAGACGGCAAATCCTTGATGCTGTCGCAGGGCGGGAAATCGATCACCGCCACCCTGCTCAGCCCGAAGGAAGCTTCGTTTCAAATCCTGCCTGCCGAACCATTTCCGGCCAGTCCAAAGGTTCCTGGGCAGGCCGCCAACAAGGGAATCCAAAAACTCGCCCTCCATGTCCCAACACCTCCCGTCCGTTTCGACATTGCCGTGCAGTTCTCGCCCGCCGCGAGTGCTCCTGCTGCAGCGGTGCAGCCCTTGGAGAAGTGGTAAGGCGTTGGCGTGATTTTCCGGCCCTTGCGCACCGGTGCGCACGATCACGGTTCCCGCTTCACTTTCCCGCCCAGGGAAAGAATGCGGGCATTGGCTTTGGCCGTCTCCGCGTCGGCAATGTTGCCCAGTTTCACCTGAATTTGCGAGAGTGCGGTCCAGGCCAGCAGATCATTGGGCTGCAGATCCGTGGCCATGAGTGCGGCACCCAGTGCCCCTCTCAAGTCACCAGAGCGCATCCGGACCATGCCGAGCGCATGCCAGGCATCGAAAAACTGCGGATCCAGCGCCACACACTGGCCGAATTTTTCCGCGGCGGCATCCAGATCCCCCACGGCAAGGTCGCCATTGGCCTCGTCAAAGAGCCTGGCCAATGCTTCCGGTTGCTTGCTCATGCCCGGCTTTCCCAGCTTCAGCCCTCAGCATTCGTGTAGGCCGGAATCGCTTCCTCCATGCGCTGCTGAAACCAGGTGGTAAACAGCGGCGATGGCTGAAACGGACTGCTGCGCATGCCGCGGTTGACCTTCAGCAGTTCCTTGTCGGCCTTCATTTTGGGATCATCCGGCAGTTCCCTCTTGTCCAGGTAAACGAGCACCAGATCGTCGCCGGATGGCACAGCGGACGCTCCCAGGCTGCCCGGAGTCAGCTCAGCGGACTGCTGTTCGACGGCCATTTTCCACGGCGGGGGGTCCTTGGGGGGCGTTTTCTGGGGAAACACCCATTCAACCGCGGTCACGCCGGCGTCCTTGGCTGCGTCGGCAAACGGTTTCTTTGCCGCCAGTCCTTCCTGAATCTTGCTGCGCGCAGTGCTGGCCTTCTCCTGCAGGGCGGCGCCGATTTTTTCCTTGGTGAGCTTCTCGATCAATTTCCCCTGCGCCTGTTCCAAAGTCAGCAGCACTGGGTCCGCCTTCTTGGTGACCTCGAAAAGCACATAGCCTTTGTCATGCGAGGCCACGTCTTTGTCCTCCTCGAACATGACATCCACCACGCTGGAATCCATCTGGCTATTCTTCAAATCCTTCAGCTCGTCCGGTGGCGACCCCTTCACCAAGCCCGCAACGGTCTTAACTTCACACGCGGCGTAGTCGGCCTGCCCTTGGATCGAGGCCACCGCCTCCGCCAACTTTTTGCCTTCGACCAGCGCATCGCCCAGGGCCTTGGCGGTCAGCTTGATTTTTCGGTCGTGGGCATCCCATTCCTTCTTCTTCGCCTCCTTCTCCTGCGCCCGGGCGGTGCGTTTCGCTTCCAATTCCTTTTTCTTGGCCTCCTGCTGGTCGGCGGGGAGCTTGGAAATGTCCTCCTCCGGCTCGTCCGGCTTTTCATCACGCACGGCGAGGGACAACTTCACATAGTTCACATCCCTCGCGGATTCCGACTTCATTTCCGGATCCAATTCTGCGACGGCTTTCCCCTTGTTCGCCTCGTAGAAATTTTTTGCATCCTCCTCGGTGGCCTTGATCGCTTCATGCTCCTTGCGCGGAAATACCATGACCTGCGCCGTGGTTTTCATGTGCATCTGATTGTAGGCCAGGTTGACTTGGTAGTCGGTGGCGTCCAGGCTTCCTCCGACCAGTTGCTGGAGTTTCTCGAGCAGCAGCGCGTCCTTGAGCATCTGGAACAAATTGGCCTCCGCAGCACCGCGGTCCGATGCCCCCTCAAAAAATTTGTCATACTCCTTGCGGTTGAATTGTCCGTTGGTCTGGAAGCGTGCGAGGCTTTCGACGCCTTTTTGCAGGTCGGCGTCTTCCACTGCGATCCCCAGTTTTTTTGCCTCCTCGCGGATGACGATCAGGCTTGCCAGCACGTCTGCAGCGCCCGGACCGCTGTCCTGCATGCTGCGCATCCGGCTCTGACTGAACCGCAACAGGCCGAAGAGCTTTCCGGCGGGATCATTGCCCGGCATGGCCATGCCGAACTGGGAATTGGTCCCAAGCATGGCGGCGGTGCCATAAACGGCGGAGGCCGCTTTCATGTCCTGCTCGTTGTATGTTTTCCCGAAAATCGTCAGTCCGCCCTGCTGGTTTTGTCCCTGGTCCCAAACCCCCCAGATGGACATGGAAAGAATCACTGCTGTCGTGATGATCAGCATCATCACGTAGTGGTGTTTGCGCATCGTTTCGAGCATGGCGGCAGGAGAATCGGAAAATGGGATGGGATGAAATCGGGAAAAATCAGAACGCAACGGAGTTCCGCCCCGAAATTGGAGCGCGGAAACTAGGCGGTAGGCATTGGTGCGGCAACTGCTTTTTACCGGAGGACGCAGACCGGGTTTGGAGACCTCTACCGGTGCCTTTCCGCGGCGCATGGACAAGGGTTTATCCCCCCATCCGGCGGGGGAGTCGCAAAAAGACTCAGCGGTTTGGATAGGTCAGACGCAGGCACATGAAGCCTCGGGGCCATGCGGAGGTGCTGCTGCGCAAGCGGCCCGTGAGGATTGCGCCAAGATCCGAAATGATCTGAACATCGCTGCTTGAGGCGGGATCCGCACGGCGGCCGCCGACCAGACTCACGCCCAGATCGTCCGTGAGGTAGCCCAGCGGACGATGGTAGGTGGCGAAAAGATAGTTTGCTCCCCCATCTGGATGGATTCCGAAATCCAAGCGGCCAAGGCTGCCGCCCCTCGCGGGATCCGATTCAAAGGCGAATTCCACGAGGTTGTTCTGGCCGTCCTGGTCGGCATCGTCCTGCGGACGGGAAAGGCTGCCGAGCGGGAAGTTGGCGGCCCAGCGCTCGTATTCGCCGAGCCGGTAGCAGTACACCCGACCGGCTCCGCTTCCAACCAGATTCGAGCCGGGTGAGGAAACCGCAAAGTGGATCCAGTCCGCAGCGACGGCCATGCCGGACTGTTCATCGATGATTCCCGGTCGGATTTCGTGCAGAAACGCACTGGCTGCAGATCCGCCCCCGTAGGTGTTATAGAGGAAGGCGGCTCCAGAGTTGGATGCAGCATTGCCGGAGCCATCGTCACCGGGCACCCCGACGAGCATGAAATCCTTGCCGATGGCGGAGGCCCAGCCGTGGGCGTCGCCGTTTTCCAACCCTGGGGTGCGCAGAAATGCCTTCTGGGTCCAGGTGCTGCCGCTGCGGTTGAAATAGAACGCATTTCCTGGCCCAATGAGAAACAGCGCGTAGGGAAACACGCCGATGACCAGCCGGTTGTCCCTCAGGACAACGGATTTGCCGAAAAATCCGGTGGTGGTATCGCTCGGTTGGATTTTTTGCTTTTGCAGCCAGACCGGGGGGGCGGAGTTATGCTCAAAATAATAGGCGGCACCGTTGGTTTCATCGCCCATGGCAGTGACGACGAGGGACTGTCCGTCCAGCGCCATCGCCGTGCCGAAACCATCATTGGCCGGGTTGCCATCCGGATCCGTGCGGGTGAGCAGGGCAAACCCCCAGCCGCCTCCGACACTGCGCCATTCGGACACGACGCCGCCGCCCGTGTTCGGTTCGCCAACGAGCATCACCCAGGACTCCATGGCCACGGAAGCGCCACATTTTCCCGCCAGCCCGGAAACGCCCCGTGTCAAGCGCAGCGGACTGGCATACGCCAGCCCTTCCTGTTGGTAAGCGGGATTTTGGGGAATGGGTTCAAATCGGTAGGCGGCGCCATCATTGGCGTTTTCACCCGGTGCGCCAACGAGGATGTTTCCCAGCGAATCGACGGCCACGGCTTCGCCAAAGCGCGCATTGTCCATGGGCCCCGGCGTGCTGCCCGGCGGTGGAGAAAGCCGGCTGGCCAGCGTCCACTGGTCGCCGCTGCGCCGGAAAACCGAAACCAGTCCGCGTGCGGTGCCGCCTGCGGGAAAGTCCGGATTTCCCACCACGAGCAGATCGCCATGGGAAGTCTGCCGCAGCGCCATGGCCTTGCCGAAGCCGCCGCCCCCCGGCAGATCCGGCTTGGCGGCGATCCACAATCCCCAGGCATCCGCTCCCCCGGCAGTGCGCTCCATGGCCCGCACACAGCCGGCCCCGGTGGCTGTGGACTGCGACACGGGGTCATCCAGGCCAAAGAGCACCGAATCCGCGCTGACGCCGAGTCCTTCAGATTTCCGTGTCAGGCTATAGCCGGAAACCCGGGTCGCCTGCGGGGAGAAACCTCCCGCTTCCGGCCAGCGAAAAGTGGATACCGCCACCCGTCCGGTCGCCTCCATCATCCGCACTGCCAGCATGTCACCGCCCATGGCCACCGGACCGAATACTTGAAAACCGGCTCCTGAAAGCACCGTAAACGCACTGAAGCTGGCACCGGAATAGAGTCCGACCACAGGGGAGCCATCCTGCTTGTAGGCGGCGGCAAGCCGGCTGCCCTCCAGGGCCACCGACCAGCCGAAGTCGCTCGCTCCAGCGGGTGCTGGGATCGTATGCTCCAGCCCCCAGTTGAAAATGCCGCCGGCATTGGCATGGTGGATTTCCACCTCATTGGTTTCCGGCCTGAAGTCATCGGAGCTGCCGATGGCGAGGCGTCCGGATGAAAGATCGAATACCGAACCGAACGGGTGGAAGGCATTTCCCTTGATGATGGGGTCCGCGGGTGTCGAGGGGGACAGCGACTTCACCCTGCCCCAAAGATTCGCCCCGCCCTGATGCTGCGAGTGCAGGTGGATCCGCCCTTCGTCGAAAAAGCGGGGTTCACCGACGGCCAAAGCGTTGCCGGAGAGGCTGACGCGGCTGCCAAACGTCGGGCCAAACCCCGTGAGCGAACGGACCAGTCCCCAGTTGTTGGCACCGCCCTGGTTGCGCCCATAGACAAACACCCCGCCAGAACCAGCATCGGCCCCCTCCGCGTCTGCATTCAGGAAATCCGGAGCACCGACCACCGCAATGTCGCCATCCATCGCCACCGACCAGCCGAAATAACGGAAGCGTCCAGGCAGGGGTGTCAGGGTCCGCCATTTGTCCCACCGGCCATCCACCGCATTGCGCACCAGGATCTCCACCGTGCGGAAATCCGAGCCCGTGTCCTGACATTTCTGCCGGTTCCCCACAATCGCATAGTCTCCGGCCACCGCGACCTCCCCGCCATAGCCATCCCCTTCCAGAGGCGTGACAAATCCCATCGGCTGCTCCGGCATCGTGGAGGCCGGGGCCTGCTGCGGCAGGATGAATGCCAGGGCGATGCACCCTGTTAGAACGTTGAGGATGCAATCGGAGGTTTTCATGGTGAGGATTCCTGGAAATCATCCCAGTCCCCCATGAAAAACTCAACATTTAATCACTCCGGCAAAGAGGGCGATGTCCCGATCCAGAGACGGATCATGCGGACAGCGTTCCTCAATCAGCAGATAAAGAAGGCACGGTCCCCTCCCCGGGGGACAGCCCATGTCATCCGCATGCAACTCCATGTGCAGTTCATAGGCCGATGTGCCCATGCGCGACCCGGGGCCGTTACTAATCTGAGAGTATCTTTTGGTAACCGAACTGGTCCCATCTGAAAACCGAACCGGACTGTCCTCCCAGTGGCCGTCGTTGGGGCCTCCGTTGGCATCCCTGACAAAACACCGCTTGTGGTAGCTCAGGGTGACATTGCAGTTGAGTTTTTTTTCATCCACGGATCCGTGATACTTCCTTCCCCTCCCACTGCGGCTGCCATCGTCACAGGCAATTGCCTTGAGAAGCAGCCGGTTGTACTCGCGGCAGAGATCCTCCAATTCATTCAATTTCAGGAGCAGGTCCGCCATGTTCACCAGATCGCTGATGATGGAGACCAGGGCTCCGGCAGCCTTTGCCCCCAGTTTCTTGGCCAGCACCTCCTCCAGTTTCTCCTTGAGCTTGTCCGTGATCGCCTCCTTCAAATACTCAATGACCGCCGAGCCATCCTCGCCGGAAGGACTGAGAAAGTTGGAAAGATCCTGGAGAATGGCGTCCACCAGCGCCTGACGATCCTGCGCCTTTTCCAGGTCCTCCTTGTGCTTTTTGACCTTCTCCGCAAACTTCTTCAGCGCCTTGCGCCGCTTTTCGGTCATGTTTTTGTCAAAGTTCTGCACGAACTCCAGCATGCTGTCCAAGTAACACAGGGCCTTGAGCAGCGTATCGGGATCGGAGAGTTTCGTGGAATCGCCGTTCAGCAGCGATGTCAGGGCTTCCTTGAGCGCTTCATGATCCCGCAGCATCAGCAGCAGTTGCTCGAGGAGTTTTTTTTCCTCCACCAGGCTGTTTTCGTTCAGTGCTTTTCGGACTTCCTCCTTCTTCTCCGCTATTTTCTTCACCATCTCCAACACCTGCGGCCAGTTGGGCGCGGCTCCCTCGCAATCCCCCGCTCCACGCCCGCCCCTTAGCGCCGCGGGCAGCAGCGGATCCTCGGCGATGGCATCCGCTTCCATGCCAGGAATGATGACGAAGCGCCCTGGCACCAGCCGGGCAGGCGTCACGGCAACAACGCGCCACGCAAACATTCCCCCCGGCATCAGCAAGGCATCTCCCCCTGAAAATTCACAGCCCGGCACGAGCAGACCGGCCTTGCTGACCAGCGGCAATCCAGACGGCGCGTAGCCACCATCGCCGTCCGGCAGCGCCGCAAACAGTTCAAACCGGTAGCTCAGCGCCCCACCCGGCAGCGGAGCCCAGATGAAAACCGGGTCATGGTCCGGACTCATTCCGTCGATGTAGGTTACTGGATAGGCATTCTGCCATCCAAAAAGCGCCGGGTCCAAACCGCTCTGGATCCGGTGAAAACCCCGGTCCTGACGAATCACCGACGGATCAGCAAACCGGAATCGTCCTGGCGAGATTTCCGTGGTGGGCCCCAGCAGTGACCAGGTGTTGCAGTCCGTCGAAAACTCAAGACCGTGCAGCGCCCCGGCATCGCCGCTGTGCATGAGTTCGATGTGAAATGGCCGCAGGCTGACTGATCGGATGACCGGATCCTCAGCATGGGCGGATTGCCCTGTCATCCCCGCAAAAACCGCCAACCCTGCCGCAATCATCAGTGCTTTCATGGTGGACCTCCCTGGGAGTTTGGATTTCGAAAACGGTCGCATCGTTTTCCGCTAACATCATTTCTGTAAATAGGATTTTGGCTGATTTCGCCGTACGAATATTTCCTATTCGCGGTAGGGAAATGCCTGATGCACGTTCCACCCCCGATCCCATCCCAGCCGGGGCATTATCCCTGCTGCCGCAGGTGTGTCCGGGCTACACCGCGCCTGCGAGCACGGTATCGGAAGCGGAATCCGGCACGGGTGTGGAAAGCACCGCCGCCTCCGGTTCGGCAGGCTGGTTTTTCACCTCGAACTCCCGGCACCAGCCCTTGATTTCCAGTTCGTTGAAAATCCTCCCCACCACGCGGCGCAGCAGGCCCTTGAGATTGGGGTTTTCCACCTCCTGCAGGCTGCGAACGGCCTGCTCCTTGTAGCGCTCCATCAGCATGAGGCAGTGCTCCGCCGCTTCCGCAAGATCCCCGCGGAAGCGCTCCCGCGCCGTCGCTTCGATGATGTTTGGCCGCACGGCGGCACATTGTGCCGTGGTGTCGGCGGCGCGGTCGTCCAGATCGTCACGGATTTGATAGGCAATGCCGAGCGCCTCGCTGTAGGCCATGAGCACTTCCTCCGTTTCATCCAAGCGTCCCGCCAGCGCTGCCCCCATGAGCAGCGCCACGGAAAAGGCCGGGGCTGTTTTCTGTTTGAAAATTTCCAGCACCTGTCCGGGACTGAGCGGACGCCGGTGCTGCAGCCATTCCAGTTCCATGCCCTGCCCGCGGCAGAGGCACCGCTGGCCTTCCGCGGCAATGCGCAGCATTTCCGCCTTGGCGTGGGCGGGGACATTGGCCTCCGCGATCAGCCGGTAGCCTTCCCCAATGAGCAGGTCCCCCACATTCAACGCCACCGCCACCCCCTGTTCAGCATGCAGGGTGGGTTCACCGTAGCGTTCGGAATCGTCATCCTCAATGTCATCATGAATCAGGGAAGCCTTGTGGAAGCATTCTACGGCCAGCGCCAGTTTCCGGAGTTCATCGGTCAGCGGCGCTTCGGCATCGCTGCGCAGCGCCTGGCTGCAGGCCACGGTTAGGAACGGCCGCCATCGTTTCCCCGCCCGGGCCAGCCACATGCGCCCCAATTCCTCGGCATGGCCGTTGGCGGGCCCCATCAGGCGGTTGATGTTTTCCAGGTCGAACCATCCGCGCACCTCCTCGTGCAGGGCATTCAGATTGAGCCGGCGCGTCCGGTCCTCGCTGGTTAGGTGGATGTAATCCCAGACCCAGTCGATGTCCACGGTGGTGTCGATGCAGTCATCCTGAAGCAGCGGCACCGCCACCGCCGGGATGGCTGCGGCTTCCACATAGGGAAACGTCCGCTCCAGCACTGGCAGGCACGAAATGCCGACGATGGCCTCGATCTTGCCCGTTTGAATCAGACTCATGACAATGGCACTGCCCTCCGCCACCAGCACCGCATAGCCAAGGCGCTCGGCCTCATTCTGAAAATCCTGGATGGTGCACAGCCCGCACTGCTTGCAGAGCAGCCCGAATTCATCGAACGGGGCCGGACATTTGCTCTCCACGCGCAGGCACTTGGGCATCAGCAACAACCGCCGCTCATAGGGAATGGTCGCCAGCGTTTCCCGCCACACCTCGTTGCTGAAGATCACCCCGGTGTAATCACGGTAAATCGGATCCAGTCCCATTTCCGCGATGATGCGCTCGGCATGCACGCGAAGTTCCTCGAATGGCAGGGGGGGCACGGGGTTCACCCGCTCAATGTAGCCGCGCACGTAAGCCAGCACCGCATCGCGTTCCGCCTTGGTCTGCGGGATGTTTTTCCTCGGCGTGCGAAAGCGGCGAATCGTCGGGGGAACCGGAAGCGGCAGCTTGGCGGAGTTGATTCCAGCGGAAGACATGGGCTGACTTTCCGGGTGGTTGCCGGTTTGGTCAAGAAATCGCTGCTTCCGTTCTTTCGTAGCGCCGGTACTTCCTGCCAAAATCGAGAGCGGGCGGTCTGGCCCGGTGCCGATTGCGCACCCCGCGCGGCGGGCTATTCGGTGAGGAACAGTTCCCAGTCCTTGATGCGGTGCTGGTTTTTGATGAGCACGGACACGGGAACCTCCCGTGGCACGGCCGGCTTGCGCAGCAGCTTCAGCCCGGCCTCTTCAGGCAGGCGGTTGGCCTTCCGCGAATTCACGTCCTTGTGGGCCAGCACGCAGTTTTCCCAGGTGGATTTGCCGCCGCGGGACCGTGGCACCACATGATCGATGTTTCCCTCCCCTGGCGCAAGTTTCCTGCCGGTGTACTGGCATACTCCCCCGTCGCGCTCCCAAATGCCCCGACTGCCGAATTTCGGGCGCTTTTTCGGCACTTTCGCGAAATTCGACAGCACCATCACCGTCGGAACGCGAATCGCCCCCCGCACGGTCTTGACCGCATTGTCACTGTCGCGGACAGGAAGCAGCACCCAGTCACTCCACCGCACCGGCACCATGGTGCCGTCATCAGAGATATCCAGACCCGTGGCGGTGTCGGTCGCCAGCATTCCAAACGCGTCCTGGGGCGTCTTGACGTTGATGGCCTGCCAGTTTCGGTTCAGAACCAGCACCGTCGCTTTTGTTAAGACATCGCTCATGGCGGAACATGCCAATACCCTTATTTTCTGATTTTTCCACAGAAGAAATGAACTTTCGTCTCAGACCTGACAGCTCCGCTCCAGAGCCGCCAGTGGCGCTGTCACGGATGCGGCGCGAGTCAAAGCTGGATTTTTTTCCGAACGGTGGCACCGGACTGAAATTCGCGCCAAGTTGTCAGGATGGCTTCGGCCAGATCCAGCCAGTCGCTGCGTTGATGGCTCCACCAGCCGCTCACGCGCAGCACGCGCTTCATTTCCGCGGTGCCAAATCCCATGGCCTGCAGCATGGCAGAGGTGGCTTCTCCGGTGCTGCAGGCCGCACCGGTGGAAACGGCGAAACCGAGATCGGACAGGCGCGCCACCCACCGCACATTGGGAAAATCCGGCATGACTAGCAGGCTTGTATTCCAAAGCCTGGCCGCCTCCCTGCCTACCATCCGCGCGCCGAGAGGACTGTCCAGCAACTGGAGTTCGAACGCATCCCTGCCGCACGCATCGCACGTTTCCATGGCCGCTTCGCGCTCAGTCCAGGCCGCCATCATGGCCTTGATTCCGGCCAGGTTTTCCGTCCCCGCACGGTGGCCATGTTCCTGACGCCCTCCGTGCTGCTCCTGCAGTTGGCAGTCTTCGGGAATTTTCAAAAAGCCCACTCCCTTCGGCCCCCCAAACTTGTGGGCGCTGCCGGTGACAAAATCGCAGGCGCCCAGTCCGGCAGCGGGCCGTTTCCCGATCCATTGCGTGGCATCACAGTGAAACAGGATTCCCTGCTCCCGGCACAGCAGGTTGATTTCCTCCCACGGCAGCAGAACGCCCGATTCATTGCTGGCCGCCATCATGGACACCAGTGCCGGAGGCCGGTCCGCGCCGAGCATCTGCCGGACAGCGGGAACTTCCACCACCCCAGCCGGACTGCACGGCGCCACGTCCAAGCGATTTCGAAAATGCCATTTCGCCGACTCGCGCACACTGGGATGCTCGATGGGGGAGACGAGCGCCTTTCTGTCAGGAAACCGCCTCGCCGCCCAGGCGCAAACGGCATTGTTGGACTCGGTGGCGCCGGCGGTGAAGACAATCCTGGATGCCTCGCAGCCCAGCCTGGCGCCAACCTCCTCCCGGCATTCCTCCAGCAGTGCTTTGGCAGCAGCGCCCTGGCGGTAAAGCCCGCCGGGGTTGTGCCAGTGCTGGTTCGCCGTCTCCAGCCACGCGGCACGCGCCGGTTCGGAAAGCGGAGTGGTGGCGTTGCAGTCAAAGTAGCGGCGGATCACCATCTGCACCGGTAGCAGCAAATCGCAGCAGTGGAAATGGCCGATTTGTTCGTTGAATTCCGCTGAATCGGATGTTCCGCTTGCCTCAAAATGAAGCGGGGGCGTTTCCGGCTGCGATTTCGCAGCAAACTGATACTTGCGATGTCGCTGGTGGTGGCCGCATCGGGCATCAGTACGCTGCTGATCACCCGGCACAGAGTGGAAAAATCGTATCGCCGCCTCTTTGCGGACCAGTTCCGCTCCCAGGTGGAATACTATGCCAGCCGCCAGCAGGCGAGGCTCGAAAAGCTTGCGGAAATGTGTGATGCCGCCGCGGAAAATTCCACCGTCGTCTCCGCCCTGCTCAAGGGAGACCTGCAGCGGAGTTACGCGGCAGTGCAGCAGGAAATGCTCCGGCAGCTGCGCCAGTTGGAACAGGCTGCGGTGAAAGTTCCCGATCTGCGTCTTCCGGAACGTCCTCCTCCACCGCTGCCGCCCGCTCTGCCACCCGCAAGAAGACTGCAGGACAACAGCCGCGACTGGGGCCGCCGCTGGCAAATCGACCGCCCGGTGGTGCTCCTGTTGGATAACAAAGGCCGACTGGTGGGTGCCCGTGACGCCGAAACGCCAGGCAGGGGACGCAAGACCCTGCGGCAGATGAGCGAGGAGCAACTGCGCAGTCTTGCCGCAGCCCGAAAAACAGGCCGGCTCGGCCGACAGCAGATCGGATATGCGGTGCTGAGCGAAGCGGAATCGGGTGTACCGCAGATCGGTGAATTTGTCGTGACACCCATCCGCGCGTCACGCACGGATGACTCCCTGCCGCTCGGCGCAGTCGTGGTGGCGGTGGCGTTTGTAAATCAGGAGGAGGTCGCCATGTCCGCGCTGAGTTCCGGGTCGGAGTTCAGCAGACTGGAAAACGGACTCTGGATCGCAGGAAAACTCTACAGCGAGTCGATTCCGGAATCCGATGCCCGATGGCTCGAAAAGCGGCTGGCCACGGAAACGGGCGGTGATCCGAATGTGGAAGGACAATTCGACTGCTCCTTGGGCGGAGTGCCTCACCGGGTCATTTTTTCGGAACTCAATCCGAATTCCCCATTCGGAGTGGCCTGCCAGGTGAGTGTGTTTTCGCTCGCGGAGGCGCAGCGGGAGGAAAATGAAATCGGAGGATGGATCGCCGCCGCCGCCGCATTTTCCCTCGCCGGATCCCTCCTGATCATTCTGCTGCTCTCCCGCGGCCTGACCGGCCCGATCCACGATCTGGTGCGGGGCACCAATGAAATCCGCGATGGAAATTTCGATGTCCAGGTTCCCGTCATCACGCGGGATGAAATCGGTGAACTCGGGGAATCCTTCAACGAGATGGCCAAGGGACTGTCCCTGAACCGGAAATATGTGACCGTGCTGGCCCAGGTAACGGACAAGGCGGTGGCCCAGGCACTCATGCGGGGCGAAGTCACCCTCGGCGGCGAAGTCCGCGAGGTCAGCGTGCTGTTTTGTGACATCCGCGGGTTCACCGCCCTAACCGAAGGCATGCCGCCTGGGGAAGTCATTGCCCTGCTCAATGAACACATGACCGCCATGACCACGGTGGTGCACCAGAACCATGGCGTGGTGGACAAGTTCGTTGGCGACATGATCATGGCCGTTTTCGGCGCACCCGCCAGTTACGGGGATGATGCGCAGAATGCGGCGCGCTGCGCTCTGGAAATGATCGCAGAGCGCAGGCGGCTCAACGCCTCGGCGCAGCACAGCCTTTCCGTCGGCATCGGGCTGGCCACCGGCCCAGCCGTTGCCGGTTGCATGGGCAGCGTCAACCGGCTCAACTACACGGTGCTGGGGGAACGGGTGAACCTCGCATCCCGCCTTTGCAGCGCTGCGAGCCAGATGGAGGTGCTCATCGATGAATCCACCAAAGACCGGCTCCCGGAAACCGCTCAGACCAGGCAGCTTCCCGGTCTCAATCTGAAAGGCTTCACGGAAACCGTCCGGGCCTGGAAACTGGACAGCATGCACCCGGCACAGGCAGCCAGCACTCCGGATTTAGCCCTTGCGGACCAGTCATCGCATGAATAGTGAAGCATCCCCGACGCCCCCGCGTCCGAGCCGCGCTCTTCATGGAACTCCAGACCCCTCCCTTCACCTCAGATCAGCCCCCCGGAACCGCTTCCGGGGTCATTGATCGCAACCGGGTGCTCCTGGAAGGGGCCGAACGCTTCACCTATAAGACCGTGGATGGGACTTCCCTGCACGCTTACGTTTATGCAGAATCCGCCCGGTCGGCCCGGCAACCAAGACCGGTGGCGCTGTTTTTTTTCAGCGGAAGCTGGGATGGCGGGCTCATCAGTCAGTTTGCGCCCCATGCACTGCATCTGGCGCAACGTGGGGCGGTGGGCATTCTCTTTGACTACCGCGTCAGCTCCCGGCATCAAACCACCCCCCTCGAGGCAATGGCCGATGCGCGCTCCGCGGTCCGCTGGGTGCGGGCGAACGCCGAAGTGCTGTCCATCGATCCCTCAAAGGTCATCGGGATCGGAGGCTCCGGCGGGGCGCACATCATCTGCGCAGCGGCCATGCTCAACGGATTCGATGACCAGGCGGATGATCTCTCGATTTCCTGCAAGCCCGATGCCCTGATCCTGTTCAGCCCCATCCTCGAC
>JAGNEJ010000132.1 GCA_018003315.1 Verrucomicrobiales bacterium | reverse complement strand
GTGATGGACAGGCTGCAGGAGCATGGTGCTGCCTTTTCGCGGTTGCGGTTGCGTTTTGGGGGGGCGGTGATTGCGGCGTTTTTTCGGCAATTGATCCCGGACCTGCCGGAGCAGCGCTGGCAGCGGGAGAAGAAGCATGTGAGTGTGCCGGCGGGCGGTGGATGGGAGGCGGTGAAGCCTGGGGCGGAATGCCGGCGGGGGACATGCCCGCCGCTGAAGGGGGCTGCACCCAGCGGGCTGGAGCCTTTCGTGGTGTGGGAGGGTGCGGCTGGGGAGGGGCTGATGGTGCGGGATGAGGAGGGTGCGCCCCTGCCGGTGGTGAAGGGGGCGATCCGGATCTACGATGCGCAGGGACGGGTGCTGAAGGTGGTGCCGAACGCGACACTGAAGGCGTCCTGGGATGCGGCGCCGGGGCGGAGCGTGGTGTCGTATTTCCAATGGACATTAGGGCCGGCGGATTGGGGTTATTGCTTCAGGCGTTTTGTGTCGGTGGCGTCGATATACAGCCGGGGCGCGGTCAATGACCTGACGGGTGCGGCGCTGGCGGCGATGCTGGGGGAGACGCGGGCGGCCATGAGTGCCCGCAAGCGCAAGGAACTGGAGTGCTACCAGCAGGCCACTGGCGGCAAGGCGGTCTTTGCCGGCATGCGTGGAGGGGTGGACCCGAGGAAGGGAAAAAGGAAAATGCTGAAAGCTGAAACGCTGAAAGCTGAAAAAGGCAGGAGGGGAGAATGAAGACTAACACGGTGCGCAGCGGGCTGATTTTCGAGCTGGTGGACTGCGGCCTGCGAGGGCATGCGGTGGTCGGGGCATTCTGCCGGAATTGCGGCCGGTCCGTGATGCAGGGATTCGAGATGCCCGGGCTGCGGATGAGAGTCCAGGGGAGCGTGGAGATCCGCCAGACCACCAGGGAGGGCAAGCCATGAGTGCGGACCCGGACAAAAAACGCTGGCCGCTGGCACTGGCGGAGGAAGTGGCGCATGAACTGCAGGAGCGGCTGGAGCCGTTCTGCGTGCAGAGTGCCGTGGTGGGCAGTGTGCGCCGACGCAAGCCGCTGGTGGGGGACGTGGAGATTTTGCTGATGCCGCAGTATCACGACGTGCCGGTGGATCTCTACGGCGCGACGGAACCGCGCACCGAATGCTTCTGGGCCATCGATGCCCTGGTGAGAGAGGGCTGGATGGGGAAGCGGCGGAAGGTGGATGGGAGTGTGAGCAGCTGGGGCGAGAGGAACCGGCATGCGGTGCATGCGGGGACGGGAATGCCGGTGGATCTCTTTGTGGGAAGGCCAGAGAACTGGTGGAGCCTGATGGTGTGCCGGACGGGGCCGGCTGCTCTGAACATCGAGATTGCCACGCAGGCGAAGGGGCGGGGGCTGCATTGGGATCCGTATCGGGGGCTGATCCAGCCTGGGGGGCGTGTGGTGGATCTGGCGGGGGAGGCGGAACTTTTCCGGGCGGTGGGCATTGCCTACGCCACACCGATGGAGCGGGAAATCTTATGGGGCCGCAAGGCCGAGCAGCACTAACCAAAAAACGAAAACGAAAAACGAACATGATCACGAAAGAACAAATCAAGAAGGCTGCCTCGATGTGGGACAGCAAGATGAGCTGGAGGGGGATTGCGGACACGCTGGGGGTGACCGCGGGGGAACTGCGTGCCGCGTGCGAGGCTGCGGCGGGCAAGGCGCTGAGGGATTGGCCGGAGAGTGGAGACACGGCGCGGATGGTTTCCGGTTTCCGCGTGGTGCGGCGGGAGTTGCCGGTTGGCGGTCGCACCGCGGTGGCGCGCCTGGCTGCGGCGCTGGAGGCGGGGGACTGTGTGGAGGGGATCGGGCATCCTAGCTTTGGGGCAACGTTGAAAAAATACCTGACCGCCAGGGGGCTGACGACGTCGGCCATGCGGCGCGGAGCGGAAAAGAAATGGGACTTCTACGTCCTGCGGGCAGCAGCACCACCGAGCGAAATCCGGAGAGGAAAATGAGGGCAGGGCAAACGAGAAAAGGAGCACACCATGAAAAACGAACCAAGCGGGGGGCCCCCCGGGATGGCGGCGAAGCCGGAGAATTTCGTCGAGATGCGGATCGATGATGTCATTCCGACGCCGGACAACCCGAGGCGGAAGATCGATCTTTCGGATGCGTCATTCCGTGAGCGTGGAGGCCAAGTGCGGCCGCGGCTGCAACAGCAACTGCAATTCTACCAGGTGCAAGACCTTGGAGAGCGCCATGTGAGGGCCTGCGAGCGGATCGCAGAGCTGGTGGGGCTGGATTACCATGAGCTGATGCAGCAGGTGGTGATGGAAATTCCCGAGCCGAAGAGATGGGCCAAGGCTGTGGCACCGGTGGAGGTGCATAACGTTAAGGAAGCGCCGGTGAAGAAGGGGCGGAAGAAGAAGGGAGGAGATGTCTGATGGGCGGCCGCCCGACATGCACTGGATGCAATGGGGTTGGCTTTGTGGACCCCAACAAGCGGCAGATTTGCCCGCGATGTGGGGACATCGTGGAGCAGGCCAGAGATTGGTTGCTGCTGAAATGCCCGCCCAGCATTTCGGGCCAAGGAGGGCACGATGCCGCATTTCGGGCGGCGTGTGCCGTACTGAAGGGGTTCGGGCTGGACGTGAGCCAAGCCAGGGCGTTGTTCGGGGAGTGGAATGGCCGCTGCCAGCCGCCATGGAATGAGCGGGAGATCGCGCACAAGCTGGCGAGTGCGGAACGGGCGCCGGATGACAAGACGCCTGGCTACTTGATCTGGAGGCAAGGTGGCAACATCGGCCAGCCGCGAAAGCAGGAGGAATATAGCATCGCTGCTGTGGAGCGGGAGCCGGGCAGTGATGGACGGGCGCTGGAGTTTGACCGGGAGGCATTGTTGCGGCTGCAGCGGCCAGATCTGCGGGTGGATTGGCGCTATCTTGCCGAGCGGTCCCTCGTGGATCCTGTCGGTCTGCCGGTGGAGGCATTTCTCGACGGACTTTACGAGCCGGGAGAGAAGATATTGGCATTTACGAGATTCACCAGCCAAGGGGAGTTTTGTTATGTGCCCGGGCAAGGCTGGTGGCGGCTGGGAACAAAACCAGCGAAGAAAAATGAATGGATGCAGGAAGGCAAGAGGCCGATGGGAAGGTCGTGGAGGGAGGGTGTGTGGTTCCTGGCGCAGCCGGTGACCGGGGGGTGGCGTCCGGAAGCCTGCCGGGGTGAGCGGAAATGGACGAGGCGGAGCGGAGTCAACGTGACTGCGTGGCGTTACATGGTGGTGGAGAGTGACGAAAAGGGGATCGAGCCGTTGTGGCTGAATTTTCTGGTGCAATTGCCGCTGCCGATTGTGGCGCTCTACACTAGCGGTGGGAAATCGGTGCATGCGCTGCTGCGGGTGGATGCGGTGAACAAGCGGGCGTGGGATCAATTGCGAGATGTGGTGCGGCCGTTTTTGACCAAATGCGGCGCGGATCGGCGTGTCTTTTCGGCCGTCAGGCTGACGCGGCTGCCGGGATTTTTGCGCGAGGGGACGGCGGACAAGGTCGGGAACTACGTGCGCTACCAGTCCCCACGAGAGCAGCGCTTGTTGTACTTCAACCCGCGCAATCACGAAGCTGGAGCTGGAGTGCAGCCGATTTGCCAACAGCACAGGAGGACTGTGCTGGAACCTCAACTTGCCGAGTGAATGTCCAAGAAAAAGAAGGAGGAGATAAAAAGCCCGGAAACAACCTCTGTGGAGGCAATGGAGGCGAGCGATGCCAGGCCGGCGGCAGTGGTGGCGCCGGCGGATGCGGGTAGGATTGCAGCGACGTTGAAGGATGTGCCGCGGGCAGTGGTGGATCGGTTGCGGCCGATGATGGAGGCAGCCGGGGTGCCGTTGCCGGAGGGCTTGGGGGACACGGTGCCGGACATTTACCTGGGAGCGCAGATACGGGACATTGCGATTGGCATGGGGGACAACCTGCGGGGGGCTGGGCTTTACCTGTTGGACAAGGAACTGGTGACGATCAACGAGGGGACGGGGCAGATGGAAATCATGACTGCGGAGCGGTTCGTGAGCTGGTGCGAAGATTGGCTGCATCCGTGGGCCTACGACAAGCAGCACCAGCGGAAGTACCAATCCATGAGCCCGCAAAAGGCCAAGCTGATTTTGCTCTCCGACCATTTCCGGGCTAAGCTGCCGCGGCTGTTGGGGGTCCATATGGTGAAGCTGCCGGTGTGGCGTCGGAAGACAGGCAGGGTGGAGTTGCTGCCCCAGGGCTATGATGCCGAAAGCGAAATCTTTACGGTTCGGGGGGGACTTGACTACCTGGAAGACATGGACGCAGAAAAAGCGGTGGTGCGGTGGAAGGGGTTGCACCGGTATTTTCCCTGGGGGGATGAGGGCCGCAGCCTGGCGGTGCATACGGCGGCCGCGCTCAGCGTGTTTTGTGGGGCCATGATTCCACGCGGGGCGAGGGTGCCGATGTTTTTCTACAATTCCAACATTCCGGGCAGTGGGAAGTCGATGCTGGTGAAAATGATTCTGCTCCTGGTATATGGGCGGGCCGGGACTGCCACCCTGTGGGAGAAGAATGAGGATTTCAAAAAGGAGCTGGATAGTGCGGCACAGCAGTTCGAGCCGTTCCTGTTTTTTGACGACGTATCAGGCAGGATCAAGAATAATCTACTCAATGCCTGGCTGACTTCTGCGCGGTGGGACGGTCGCATCATGGGGACGCGCAGCCGGTTTACGGTGCCTTTGCGGGCCGCAACTTTCTTGACAGGCAACCAGGTCAAGCTGAGTGAGGATCTGGGGCGCCGCACATTGATTGTCGATCTGTTTGCTAGCCAGACAAGCAACGAGAGGACGTTGCCCGCGGACGCTGACGAGATCACTGATGAGTGGGTGAGCCGGGATGAGATCCGGATGGAACTACTGGCTTGCTTGTGGGCAATGGTGCGGAATTTTCATGACCCGAAAGGGATCAAAGCCAGATGGACTGCAGGGAAGCCGGTAGCGAGTTTCGAGGCATGGTCCCGGCTGATTCCGCCGATTGTCCAAGCGGCGAGTTTTTCGGATCCCACACAGGTCGCGCATTTGCCTGACGCTGGGAGCAATGATGACAAGGACCGTGTGCGGGTGGTGGTGGCTGCGATCAACGAGTTCTTGGTGGGCAGCAAGATGAGCACGGCTACGATCACGCTGGCGCAGCTCGCTGGTGTGGCCAGAACAGTGGGGGCATTCTTGGATGTATTGGGGACCGTGGAGGACGTGACCAGGGAGCTGGATCAAAAGAAGAGCTGGCCGCAATATGAGGCGGAAGAGGAAGTGTTGGGTGAGTTCCAGCAGGTGATCGGCACACAGAAGAGCCGCCGCCCCCCGAAGAATGACGTGGAGCGGCTGGAGGTTGCCAAGACATACATGGACAAGGGAGCAGCATCGAGCTTTGGTTACCGGATCCGCAAGGCACTGGGGATGATGTTCCAAGTGGGTGGGGGCCGCTACATGTTCGGTGGTCGGGACAGTGCCCGGCAGAGTTCGTTCGTGATTAGGGCGCTTTGATTTGCTGGTATCTCTCCGGTCACTCGTGCTCGATTCTCGTGCTCTTTGATTTTCGAAGGGTGCGCAACGTGCGCAAGGTCCTACCTTTTCGGCCCAATGCCGACGAAAAAAGCGTGCCTCGCCGTGCTCGGAAGCCTCGATGGTGGGCCAAGGTCTGAAAGGTGTGCGATGGGATGCTCCTGCAAGTAATTGATTTCCAATGGGGATGCGGACCTTTCGCACCCTTCAGACGATTTGGGAGGTTGTACAGTTTTGATATTTGTCCCGAAAATGCAGCCAGTGGGGCCAAAAAGGTGTGCAACGTCGGAAAATGGGGGTGGTGGTCGCTGCCGGCGGGGGATGGGCGGGTAAGGAATCTTTTTACTAGCCGCTGCCCGGAGGAAGTTCCCGACCCGCCTGCATTTTGCGCGAGAGAAACGCGAAAAGTTTTTGGCCTTTTGTCCTTTGACACGGGCCCGAGGCGGTATGGATGTCGACATCGCAAGCGCAGTTGGGCGCCTCGGGGACACGGAGGAATTCGTGCGCCGACGGTGTTTCCCCATTGGCCAGCGAGTTCACGTCCAGCGGGTAAAGGAGAATCTCAAGCGAAAGGACCGTGGCGTAGCTCGCCGGTGCATTCGGGCCGGCAATACGGACGGTTTGCTCCCTTTCCTCCCGTCCGATGAAGTGACGTCGATTCACGCGATCATCCCAGGGGACTTCGTGTTTGGGGATTTGCTCGACCGGATTGCGGAGAAGCATGGATGTCCGGAGCGCATCGACATCACGACCCTCTCGATTTCGGAACGGAACGTCCAGACTCTGCTGAAGCTGGCCAATCACGCCTCGGCACCGGAGCTGACGCTCCTGCTCTCCTATTACTTCCGTTCGACCAACAAAGACATCTTCCGCGCGGTTGAAACGCTGCTCGTGCCGAAGGCAAACTGCCGGGTCGCCATCGGCCGAGTCCATACCAAGGTCATCCTGCTGGACTACCCCGGGCGCCCCTTGGTCATCGAAAGCAGCGCCAACCTCCGCTCCAGCAACTGCATCGAACAGGTCACCATCCTTTGCAGCGAAGCCCTGCTCAAATTCCACCGGGCATGGATCGACGAATTCCAGGCCCTGGCCGCCGATGGGAATCACGAGAGCATGGTCTCCTTCACCCAGTGAGCACAGAACCCAACCAGATCGCATTCTCGCCCGAGGAAAAGGCCCGGATCAGAAAAGCCATCCTCGTGAACATCCTGAAGAAGATCGAACAGGGCGGCACGCCTACGGCTCAGGAGCAGCGGGTGCTGGACGAAGCCACCGCCGCGCCGATGGAAACGTCCCTGGCCCCGGGCCAATCGGCTCCGGCTGCACCGGCGGAGGCTGGGCGGGAGCCATCCCGGGCGGAGTGGGCAGCATTTTACAGCGTCAGCGAAAAGCAACTTTCGCGCTGGCGCACGGATGGGGTGGCGAAAAATCTGCCGCCTCCTCTCGGCATGCCGGAGCAGATGTGCGACTGGTGGCCGCAGATTTATACGAATCGTGTTTCCGCCAAGATCATTGCCGCCGCGGAGCGGGTCCGACGTGGGGAAGTGCCTCCTGGGGGCCCTGTAGCCGCGCCCACTTCGGCGGCCGGGCCCAAGCCGTCTGGGCAGGTCGAGCTGTCTCTCGGCTTCCTCAAGGACAAGCGGGGCTTCCACTACCAGGATTCCGTCGCCCTGGCCGAGCTGAACCTGCGGGCCTGCGCCGAAATCCTCCGCCAGGCTTTGGAGAAAAACGACTACACCCTCTTGCGGACCGCCCAGCAGCAATACCTCGACGCCAACGAGGCCTACCGAAAAACGAAGCTCAGTGCGCAAAAAATCGGGGAGCAGGAGGGCGCATTCCTGTCACGGGAGACGGTGCGGAGCGAGCTGGCGCAGATCCACAGCGCCATCCCGAAGCGGCTGCGGCTGGTGCTCGCAGAAAAGCTCTCCGTTTTCCACCGGCAACAGACATCCCCGACCATCGATCAGATCCGGGGAATCGTGGAAGCCGCTGTGGACGAGGCCTGCATCAGTCTCCGCGACTCGGACTTCACCGACCCATCCAGCGACCTCCAACTCCCAGCATCATGCCCCCCCCAGCCATCCATTGCAAATTCGACGGACAGAAGCCCCTCTCCGAAATCAGGGAGCATCCGCGAAACC
>JAGNEJ010000131.1 GCA_018003315.1 Verrucomicrobiales bacterium | reverse complement strand
GACCATGGTGGTCAACTCCAGCAGTTCCGTGGTCACCTTCACTGGGGCCCCCACCATTGGCACCTTCACCGTGAGCAATGCCCTGATCGCGGGAGACCTCACCATCAGCGCGCTGAATTTTACCGGCACCCATGCGGCGGATTTTTCGGCCGCCACGCCGCTGCCCCTGGTCATTCCCGCAGGCAGTTCCGCCCCGCTTTCCATCCAGTTCAGTCCCGCAGCGCCCAATGGCATCAAGTCTGCATCGATGACCATCGTCAGCAACGACCCCCAGCAGCCGAATTATGTGGTGGGCGACATCCGGGCCCGCCGCAGTGTCGGCTCTTTCCTCATGGCCCACTACAAACTGGATGAAACCGAGGGGACCAGCGCTGTGGATGCTTCTGGAAACAACGCCAATGCCGGCTTTCAGATTCGTGACCCCCTGGCATTCGCCAAACCCAGCCTGCTGGGAGCGGGCGGTGGCACTGCCATTGGGTTTCTGCCCGCGCAGACCGGAACCACCGGAAACTATTTTGTCTCCAACATCACCCACGTTCCGACCTACAGCATTTCCCTGTGGATGAAGCCGGAAGCCGCCGGAGCCACCCGCACCCTGTTCGAGCGCCACGAAAGTTTTGCCGCACCCTATGAAAAACTGTTCGGCCTGCTGCTGGCTGCCGACGGGACCTTGAAATACCGGGTCAACAACATTGATGAGATGACCTACGGGCCAGCCATCGCGGACGGCGAGACCTGGCACATTGTCCTGACGCATTTTGACGAGGATGGATTCGGCAATGCGACTGCCAAACGCTCCCGGCTCTACGTCAACGGGCTGAAAGTGGCGGAAAGGCTCGACGGCAACGGCTTTGGCGACTATTCGCTCAGCCCCACCGCGCCGGGGCTTTACGTGGGTTCCCGCACCGCAGCGGGCTTTGGCTTCCAGGGGGACCTGGACGATGTGCAGATTTACGGAGCGGAATTAACTCCGGAGCAGGTTTACGACCTCTATAAGCGTCCGGGAGTCACCGCCCTGCAGTCACCGGCGTTCGCCATTTCCAATGCGGGATTCTCCGGAAACCCCGCAAAGTTCGGCGTCGAATTTCCTTCCAACCCCACGCAGACCTACTCGCTGCAGCGCTCTGGCGACTTGCTCACGTGGGAATTCGTGCTGGAAAACGCCGCGGCACACCCAACCAACCCAACTTCGGTGCTGGAAGACGTGCTGCCTGCGCCTGGCAAGCGCTTCTACCGGGTCATCCGTGATTGATGTCAGGAGACAGGCCGATTCCGCTTTCGGTTCCGGCGCGGACTGCCGGAACGTCGGGACGGCATCGGGCTGGGTTGGTCTCCGCGCGGAGACGACGCAGCCTGCGGAGAAGTTGCAGGTCCAGCAAAAACCGGCGGCAGTGGAAACCTGTTTCATGGAGCGGGCCCTCGTCGATTCGCGTTCTCTCGGCGAAGGGCGATTGCGACGGCGCATAACAGGAAACCCGCCCGATGTTTTCATCGACCAGCACGGAGCAGGCCTTTCCGGTCAGGTGGGCCACGGCCACAAAGCAGCCCAATTCCACCGCACGGGCGGAAGCACAGCGGGCGATGCGTTCGGTGCCCAGCACGCTTTCTGTGGCGCTGGGGACCAGCAGCAAGTCCACGCCCTGGCCGCGCAGGGCCGCGGCGTGTTCCGGGATTTCAATGTCCAGGCACACCAGGACCCCAAGTTTCCACGGGCCGAAATCCCACAAGTGGATGGCGTCGCCACCGGCAAATGCCTTCTCCCACGGCGTCAGGCACAGCTTGTCCTGAAACCGCACCGTGCCGGAAGAGACAATGGGAACGCGATTGTGGACCGTCCCGGTCGTCGGATGCACCCACGGCACCGAGCCCAGCACCGCGCATTTTCCCGCAACAGTCAGCCGCTGGTGCAGGTCCGGCCACAGGGTGCCCCAGAACAGGGCAGCCAGCCCGCGCAGCGCATCGGTCTGCGCGGCAAACGGCTCCAGCCCCATCCAGCAGAATTCCGGAAAAAGCACCAGCTCCGCTCCGGTGCGCCAGGATTCCTCCACCCGTCCGGCCACGTGTTCCATCCACGCTTCCGGTGAGGAAGCAGCCGCGCCGACATCGCAGGTCCAGACATCCAGGGTCAGGTCCATGTCTTCAGCCAGAATGTCAGGGTTTTCGCAGTGGCCGCATCTTCGCCGCTCTCCTTCCACTCAAAGGCAGCCTGCAATTCCGGATGGCGGACGTAGCCCATGCCGCGCCAGAAGGCATCCAGCGGACGATGGCCGGGCGGCCTCCGCGGATGGTCCTCCGGACGGTTCACCGCACAAAAGGCCGTCAGGCGGATGCCGCCCAGCCGCACGGCATGGGATTCGCGGCGTCGGAAAAATTCCCGGCCCACGCCCTGCCCGCGGAAGGCGGGAAGCAGGATGCTTTCCCCAAAATAGCAGATCGCATCGAGGTTGTAGCCCGCGCTGCGGAAGGCCGACTGGAATTCCGGTTCCGCGTCAGCCATCGGGAGGCAGGTGGTCGCACCTACCACGCTGCCGTCGTCGATGGCCAGCACCACCAGGCTGCGCGGACAGGCCGCGTAGGTGTGCAGATAGGCGCGCTCATACTCCAGCGTTCCCTCGTAAAGATAGGGAAATTCCCGGAACACGGCGATCCGCAATGCGCCGAGGGCATCCAAATGGGGTTCCAGCGCTGCGCCGGAAAATTCACGGAGTTCCAGGGCCATGCTCCCCAAGCCTGGCTGCCCGCTATTTCAACGCAGAGATCTTCAAATTGCGGTAGGCAACCGCCCCGTGGTCCCCCTGGAACATGACCGGCCCTTCCGGAGCTTCCTTGCCGGTGACGCCACCGGGCGTGGGGCCGTTCATTTCCACGTTCTCATGCAGCACTTTCCCGTTGAGTTCCACCCTGACAAATTTTGCGTTTTCCGTCTTTTTGCCGCCGGCATCGAAGCGCGGGGCACGGAAATCGATGACGAATTTCTGCCACTCTCCGGGAGCTTTTGCGGCGTTGAGTTTCGGCACCGCGGCACTGTAAATGGCTCCGATGTCGCCCGGGGTCATTTCCTTGTCCGCCTTGCCGAAGCTGTCGAGCACCTGGACTTCGTATTCACCCATCACATAAATTCCGCTGTTGGACCCCTGCGGCACCATGAGTTCCACCTCCAGATGGATGTCGCCAAACTTGTTCTTGGAAAAAATATCCAGGCTTTGGCCGTGGCCGGTCACGTTGTTGATCATCTCCCCGCCGGCACCCTCAGTGACTTCCAGGACCTTTTTGTCCGAGGCGGAAAGTCCCGCCTTGCCCACGGCCCAGCGCGGCTTGCGGTCTCCCGCGGCTTTGTAGTCCCAGTTGGAAAGGTCCTTTCCGTTGAAGGGTTCCTTCACCTCCTGGGCCTGGACGGCGAGGGGAAGCGCGATCAGAAATGGCAGCAAATGGCGGCGGATGTTCATGGAGTCAGGATGGAGTTGGAGGTTGGATGCAAACAAATGGGTTTGGTGAAAGCTGCGGCGAGTCTGGCGGCCACCGCAATGCGCGTCAAGGCACTGGCGCAACGCGGGTGCGGAATCACCCTGGAAAACGACTCGCTGATCGGTCTGCGAACGGTTTGAATGCGTCGCAAGTGGCAATCACGGCTGCGCTCAATCGTGCTCCGTACCGGCTGGAAGCACGGTGTCACGCTCCGCACCCTGCCCATTATGGAGCGGGCGCAGCCTGGCTGCGGACGACTGCACGAAACCAGTGGTGCCTTTGCATCATTGGGTGGATCGATTCCACCTGCACCGCCGCGTCATTTCCCAATGCGGTGGAGTGCTGCAGACGCGCGGGCAGGGGAAGGGCCTGCCAGTTTTGCAGGTCCACGCTTTCCTCTGCGGTGATCTGCCAGCCCTCACAGCGAAAGCGGTCGGTGTCATGAGCGAACCACGGCGCGGGGGTGAACCTCCAGCGGCTAAGAATGGCGTTGCCTTCGGGGTAGCTCAAAATGGGCATGACCGAGAACTGCGGCAGCCGGGACGCCAGCGGATCGCGTGACTCCGCCACCGACGGATCTGTTCCAAAAGCAAATTCCATGATGTCAGGCCAGGCATCGGCGTCGGTGTTGCGCGCGGCGTCCACGGGCAAGCCAGCCAGCCCCGACCAGGCGGCGGACCAGCGTGTGAAGGCATCCGGCACGGTGGGGGCGAGGGTGAGCACCGCGGCGGCAGCGTCCGGCCAGGCGGGGCTCCACGGCTGGCCGTAGATTTCGGTGCGTCCGGCGGCGTCGGTTAGTTCCACCACCACGCGGGCCGCGGCGGAGGGGCCGGTGGTGAGCACCTGGGGAAGCGTGAGCGTTTCCGGACAGTCGAAGGCGGGCGTGGTGCAGGCGAGCGTGCGGGTGGCCAGTTCGCGTCCATCGCTGTCCAAAATGCCCACGCGTATCGTTAGTCCGGGCTGGTCGTCGCTGGCGGCCAGACTCAGGGTGACGGTGGCGGGGCCGGCCAGCAGGTTCACCGCCGCGGGGCTGATCTGGAATCGCGTGAGCCGCGGGCGTCGTGCATCACCAGTGGTTCGGTCCGGCAGAATCACGGGGCCAATTTCCCGCTCAATGCCGAAGGCTCCCTCAGCATTCCACGCTTGCCAGGCCAGCCAGTGCGGACCGCCGAAGCCGTGCGGTGGCGTCGGCACCAGAATTTCATAAAAACCATCCATCGCTGTGCCGCTGACACGCGCTGCGGCGGTGAAGGCGATGCTGGTTTCCACCACCCCATGTTCGTCCACCAGGGTCACGCTGCCGCCGGTGATGCCTGCCGGATGCGAGAGCCGGCCGCGCAGACGCACCTGGCCGGTGACGGGAAGAACATCCGCTGTGGCCTCACGGAACAGCACGGGGGCTGAAAACGATGGCTGGCGCTGTTCGAGCACCAGCGGCAGCGGGAGCGATGGAGTGAATGTTGGCGTGTTGATGCTGTCGGAGTCAGTGAGCACAAAAACGGAATGGTAATTCCACTGCCCTGCCAGATTCCCCGCAGCATCGCGCAGGCGACAGGCGAGTGCGCCTCCGCTGTAGGCCGCCGGCAGCGTGAACGACACCGCG
This sequence comes from Verrucomicrobiales bacterium, assembly GCA_018003315.1. Classification (GTDB taxonomy): domain Bacteria; phylum Verrucomicrobiota; class Verrucomicrobiia; order Verrucomicrobiales; family V1-33; genus JAGNEJ01. The sequence continues at coordinate 2,650 of JAGNEJ010000131.1, read as the reverse complement.
TAAACACCCGCGCAGGCGTCGCCGCGCACTCGCTGCGCCGGGCCGAAGCGCACCTGGTTCATTTCCTGCGCACCGTAGCCCACACCATTCAGCGGTGAGAACAGGATCTCCCCCTCGGCAAACCCGCTGCCGCCGCCGTCGGTGATCCCAAGTTCCAGCGTGACGGGCACGTCCGCACCATCCAGCACGATGCGGGCGGGCGACGACACGATGCCGTCGAGGCGCGGCCCCTCATTGTCAGGATTCAGCAGCGCGCCTGGCTGGGTCACGGTGGTCGGCGTGACGGTGGAGCGCGGCACCCAGGCCCCCGCTGCATCGGCCAGATTGAATGTCAGGGGCATTTCCGCCGCAGGGTCGAAATCGTGAAATGGCAGCGCTACGCGATACTCGCCTGCGAAGGCATCGCCGCTGATGCGGTGTGCATCGGTAAAGGCAGCCGTGCCCGGCGGCAGGCTCACTTCCCCAAAAGTCAGGCCATTGGGTGAAGTCACCGAAAAGGTCACCGTGGTGGAATAAGCACCGGCATCCGCGGCGGTGCGCACTTGCGCCGAAGGCACGGCAGGCGGTGCACCGGCGGGACGCAGGTTGATTTTCATGCCAGTGAGTCCGTTCTCCGGCGGCGTGGCGTTGAAAAGATAGGTGGTTCCAGCAGTCACTTGCGCCAGCAGGCGACGCGTATCCGGCACCAGGGTGGCATCGCGCAGAAAACGATTCGTCAAGAGCCCACGGGTTTCTGAAGTCCTCCCCGAAAGGCCGGACAGCGTCCAGGAGTCGCGCTCCCGGTTCATCAGACTCGGCAGATTGGATGTGTAGGCCAGCGGCCGTCCGGTTGCCGCCGCCTCATACGCCGCCAGACTGCCCTGCCGTTCCGAACCTGCACTGTCCACGCTCACCCAGCCGCTGGCGGGTGCCGTCCAGCGCACCCAGAATGCTCCGGTGCGCTGCCCGCCGGGAAAATAAATCGCACCGGGCATCACGGAAATCAGGGGCGTGGAAAATCGCATGTCGGCTCCGGCATCGAATGCCTGGTCCGGAGTGCTGTGCTCGTGACCCGGCGTGCGGTCCACGGTGAGTGTCACCGGACCTTCGTTGCTCCAGTCATGCGCCACCCGCAGATGATAGACGTGCCCGGCCACGGCCTGGAAGCGCACCGCGTTCCACGCGATGTCGAACGTGTAGCTCAGGCGCACGCCATTATCCAAGACCCCCAGCGAGGCCGGGGCGCGCATTTCATAGACGCCATCAGCCGGAGCCGTCCAGCGCCACCAGATGGAAGAAGTCCGCGCTCTGATATCGCCCCCGGAGGGAGAATACTCCAGCGGCACTTCCGCAGTGGCATCGGTGGTGTCGCCCGCGGTGCTCACTGGAACGCTGCTGGCGAGCACGGTCGCGGAGGCCAGCAGGTCATTGGCCGGAGGAGTCATTCGGCGCAGGCGGAACGCATACACACCCTGCTGGCCGTAGCCGTTTCCCGCGAGGCGAAAATAATGCACCACACCCGCCGCGACTTCGAAGCGCAACTGGACATCGCCGACAGGGGTCTGGCCGGTGTAACCGCGTCCGTAGGCCACCTCCGCGAGCGCATCGATCACCGTGCCGCGATAGACGCGGGCCTCCAGCAGCGCTTCGCTGGTGACACGGAATTCGTAGCGGCCCGTGGCGGGCGCCGTCCAGCGGTGCCACACGGAATCACCGGCGTGGTATGGTGGGACAATTTCTCCCGGCTCATTGGTGGCGCCGGTATTGTCGCCGCTGATGGAAACGTCCGCACTGCTTCCGAGGTCTCCCGCTAGGGCAAAATCATCGTTCGCCGGCTGCGGCTGGATGCGGCGCAGGGAAAGGGAAATCTGGCTGGGGCCGATGAGAACACTTTCCGGCAAGACAACACCGCCGTTGCCTGCTCCATCCGCGAAATTGCTGTAACATCCTCCAAATCCGGAGAGCGCCGCCCGGATGCGGATGCGCTCCCCTGCGGTGGCGCGGAAGCGCAGCGGGCCGTCCACAATGCCCAGCGGCACCGTCGGCACCGGCGTGAGTGAACCAAGCGCCGCTCCTCGGACAATGCCCACCACCGGGGTGAATCCGGAGCACCACACACCACCGCCCTGCGGCCATGGCGCACTGCTGCTCAATTCATAAACGCCGGTTGCGGGACAGTCCCACGCCAGCCATTGCGTGCCGTTCTGGCCGATGGCCGGTTCACCGCGCTCCAGGGTCACGGAATCCGTCAAGGGTCGGGTGTGGCTGAAGGTCTCGCCGCTGCCCAGTTCCACCGGCTGCGCAAACAGGTCGCCCGCCGTCGCCGGGAGAATGGTTAGTCGCGCCGGCAGATCGTCATTCGAAAGCACCCGCACCCGCAGGGTCTCGCCCGCAGCAGCCTGGACCACGGCGCGCACCGACGGCAGCATTTCTCCGCCGTCCGCCGCATCGCCGTCGGCGCTGGCCACCAGCGCGGAAGTCAGTCCGCTGAGCACATTCCCCCGCCACACGTCCACCCCCGCATTCGCCAGACCGCCTTCAAATTTCAACAGCCAGAACCCTGCTGCCGGAGCTGTCCACGTACGCCAAACGCTGCTGTGCCAGGCGGTTCCTGTGCGCGGTTCGGCTGGTTCCAGAGTGGCTTGGGCCGTGAGAATTTCGCAGTTGGCCA
>JAGNEJ010000019.1 GCA_018003315.1 Verrucomicrobiales bacterium | reverse complement strand
GCTGCGCAGCGCCGCAGAGGACTTGAAGCTCGCGCCGTCCGCCGTGCTCGGTGGCTACCAACGGCTGGAGCTGCAGCTTGGCGTGACTGGCCTACTGCCGTCCTACTCCGTAGATGCTCCTCCCAGTACAGGTATCGGTTCCAGTGAGGAAACAAAGTCCGCCGCCGAACTGTTGGAAATCCACGGCGTGGGCATGAGCGCCATCGCATTCAACCGGCTGCTGATGGAGCACGGCATTGAGACTGCCGGGGCCAGCGTGGTTATTGTCGGTCGCAGCATGATCGTCGGCAAGCCATTGGCGCTGCTGTTGATGGCCCGGGGGCGGGGCGGGGATGCCACCGTGACGGTGGCGCATTCCCGCACGCGGAATCTCGCCGCCGTTTGCCGTGAGGCGGACATTCTGATCTCGGCGATCGGGCGGCCCAGGTTTGTGACCCAGGATTTTGTGAAAGAGGGTGCGGTGGTGGTGGACGTGGGCATCAACCGCATCGCCGACCCTGCCACCAAAAGCGGGTATCGCATCGTGGGGGATGTGGATTTCGAAACCGTGGCCCCGAAATGTCGCGCCATCACTCCGGTGCCCGGAGGCGTGGGCCCCATGACCATCGCCATGCTCATGCAGAACACCATCAAGGCGTGCAGCGCCCGGGGGTGAATGCCGATCCCATGCGGCGCTACCGGTGGCGCGCGGCATCTGCCAGCATTTTCAGAGTGGCCGCGGTGTCGTCCCAGCCGAGGCAGGCATCGGTGATGCTCTGTCCGAAAACCAGCCCCGTGCCGGGGGCCGCATCCTGCCGTCCTTCCACGAAATTGCTTTCGAGCATGATCCCGGTAATCGCCCGGTTTCCTGCGCGAATCTGCGAGGCCAGCGCTTCGGCCACCGCTGGCTGGTTGCGGTGGTTCTTGCTGCTGTTGCCGTGCGAGCAGTCCACCATGATCGTGGCCGGAAGTCCGGCTTTCTCCAGCATGGCTGTAACCTTGGAAATGTGCTCCGGCGAGTAGTTGGGGCCGTCCTTGCCCCCGCGCAGAATGATGTGACAGGTGTCGTTGCCGCGGGTCTTCACGATGGCACAGCGGCCTTCCTTGGTGACACTCAGGAAATGGTGCGGATGCCGCGCCGCACAGATGGCGTCGATGGCGATGTCGAGGGTGCCGGTGGTGCCGTTTTTGAAGCCGACTGGCATCGAAAGCCCGCTGGCCAGTTGGCGATGCACCTGGCTTTCCGTCGTCCGGGCTCCAATGGCTCCCCAGGAGACGAGATCGGCGATGTACTGGGGGGAAATAGTGTCGAGAAACTCGGTGCCGACGGCAATGCCGCTTTTGGCGAGGTCCAGCAGAAGTGCGCGGGCCAGTTCCAGGCCGCGGTTGATATCGTAGCTTTCATCCAGACCGGGATCGTTGATGAAGCCCTTCCAGCCCACCGTGGTCCGGGGTTTTTCAAAATACACCCGCATCACCACCAGCAGGGACTCGGCGTGGCGCTGCGCTTCCTGCCGAAGCAGCTCCCCATATTCCCGCGCCGCGGCTTCATCATGGATGGAGCACGGTCCCACCACGCACAGCAACCGCGGATCCTGCCCTCGCAGGATGGCTTCAATCTCAGCGCGGGACCGGGTGATGAAGGCGATGCTGGCGTCGTCCGGGCGGTAGCGCTGCATGAGCACGTCCGGCGCGATCAGGGCGCGGATTTCTTCAATGCGGACGTCGTCAGTGGGGATGTGGAACGGCATGGGAGCGAGGGACGAAAAGTGCGACAAATCCGGCAGTTTCCCGGTGCTTGCAAGGGGAAGTCCACCGCGGGTGCGACGGGGAAATGGAAAGACCCGGACGCCGTTTCCGGCATCCGGGTCCCTGTGCAGGAAAACGCTGCCGTGGCAGGTTACATGGGGTTGCGGAGGTTGTTGCGGACGGAACCGAACTCTTCGGAGAAGATGTCCATGTCCTTGCCGTCCTTCTTGTCCTTCACCATCAGGGTGTTGTCGAGTTCGACCGCCTTGGCACCACCGCCGACGCGGACAACCACTGCATACTTGCCCTTCCAGACGCCGCCCTTTTCATTGGGTTCGCGGCTGAACGTGCCGGGTGCCCCTTCCTTGCCGCCGTCAAATACCAGCGGCAGGCGGGAATACGAGGATTCCATGTTCAAGCCCGACTGGTAGGCGTAGTGATTTTCGCCGGTTTCCAGGGCATTTTGGAAGTTGTTCTGCGCATTGCCGATGTTTCCATCCGGTGCGGTCTTGGTGCCGTGCCATTTGCTGTTGGGAACGAAAAAGAGCTTTTCGTCATCAATCGTCCCCTGCACAAAGAGCTGGCGGTAGGCATCATTCGCGGTCTGGATGTCCTGGCCGTCGGCCGTCTGGCTGGGGAAGTTGCCGTCGTGGCCGGTGGCGTAGTTCACCAAGCCAACGTGGATCTGGTAGGCGTTGCGCACCGAGGATTTGGCGCGGACGTCGAGCATGATCTTTCCATACATGGGCACGGCGCCTACGGCGAGCAGTGCGATGATGGAGACCACCACCAGCAGTTCAATCAGGGTGAATCCCTGCGTTTTTCGGATTGTTTTCATGGGATGATGTTGGGTTGACTGTTCTGTTTATGATTGCGTTATGATGTTATTTGGAAATCCAAGGGACCAGCGGTCCTGCTTGTCCGGATGGATTTCCAAGCGCAGCATACGGAAAGAACTGCCCAAGAGCAAGAAAAAACGTAGGGAATATCCCTAAGGTTTCAGCGAGATTTTCCCTAGATTCAGTGAGTGCCTGCCGACGCCAAACGCAGATAAAATGGGGAGAGTCGGCCTTGCGGGGCGCTTGACTTGCGGTGCAGGCGGGACCACTAGGCGCATTTCCCCGTATCTCCATGTTTTGCCTGACTTCCCAGGAATTCATCCAGGCCATTCCGGTCATCCTCTCGCTCATTTTCATTGAGGGGCTGCTTTCGGTGGACAATGCCCTGGCCATTGCGTCCATGGCCTCCCACCTGCCGGAAAAGCAGCGATCGCGGGCGCTGACGCTGGGGATGCTGGGGGCGTATCTGTTTCGCTGCGTGGCACTGGTGATTGCGGCCTGGCTGAGCGACAACGAGTGGGTCAAGTTGTTTGGTGCCGCCTACCTGGTCTGGCTCATGTGCGACCACTTTACGACGGTCGATGATGAGGAACACGGAGTGCATCACGCGGCGAAGGGGTTTGTCGCAACCGTGGTGGCGATCCAATTTCTGGATCTGAGCCTGAGTGTGGACAACGTGGTGGCGGCGGTGGCGATGGCGCCGAAGCACCCGCCCGACTTCAAGCCTGAAATGTGGGTGGTTTACTGCGGGGTGTTGATCGGCATTCTGACGCTGCGGTTTCTGGCGCAGGCCTGCATTCGCCTGCTGCAGCGGTTTCCGGTGCTGGAGCACACCGCCTATTTGCTCATCGGTTATGTGGGCTTCATCCTGATTTACGAAGTGTATGGCCAGCGCCTCTTCGGACTGGAGGAGCATCCCCACGTGGAACCCTATCAGAAATTCATCGGAGTGGCGCTCATTCTGTGGCTGTCGCTGCTCTACGGGCAGTCTCCGGCCTGGCAGCGGACGCTGCGGCCTGCTTTCCACGCGGTTCGATGGCCCATGCGCATGGTGGCGCTCGCCGCGGACTGGCTGGTCTGGCCGGTGCGCTGCCTGATCCGGCTGATCCGCAAAAAGCCCAGCGGGCGGGAAACCACTGCCTGACCGCAAGAGCGTGGAGGATTGATGTGGCGTCGCGGTGCTCCTGCGTCACAACGTGGGGCATGAGCCGTCCACAAGCCTGCCATTCCCGCCGCCGCTTTTTGCTTCAGGGTGCCGCCACCGCCGGTGCGCTCGCATTTCCCGCCATCAGCCGCAGTGCTGCTCCGGGCAGCAAAGTGCGCCTAGTGGTCATCGGGTGCGGGGGGCGGGGCGGGGCCAACCTGGGCGTCGTCAGTCAGGATCCGGAGGTGGAGATCGCCGCCCTGTGCGACGTCAACCGTCATGCGCTGGAAGCCGCGGGCAAGCGGCATCCCCAGGCGCGGCGGTTCACCGATTTCCGGGAACTTTACGCCACCATGACCGACTACGACGGGGCGGTCGTCAGCACCACGGAGCATACCCATGCGTTTGCCACGCTGCCCGCGCTCCTGGCAAAGAAGGCTGTCTATTGTGAAAAACCGCTCACGCACAATGTGCACGAGGCGCGCCTCATCACCGAAGCGGCGGCCAAAGCCGGAGTGCCCACGCAGATGGGCACGCAGATTCACGCCGGGGGAAATTACCACCGGGTCGTGGAACTCATTCAATCCGGCGCCATCGGTGCCGTGAAGGAGGCCCACGTCTGGGTGTCCCGCGCCTGGGGCTGGCAGAGTGCCGAGGAAGCCCGGGCCCACGGAGACATCGTACAGGCCACGGAGCGTCCGCAGGGGGAAATGACTCCGCCGCCGCACCTCGACTGGGATCTGTGGATTGGTCCCGCGCCGTTTCGACCCTATCATGACGTGTATTTTCCCGGGCCAAAGTGGTATCGCTGGTGGGATTTCGGAAACGGCACCATGAGCGACCTGGGCAGCCATTGGAACGACCTGCCTTTCTGGGCGCTCAAGCTCGACGCACCGAAATCCATCGAGGCTCACGGACCTCCTGCGCATCCGGAGATCGCCCCGGCGAGCATGACCGCTGTTTACGAGTATGGCCCGCGGGGGGAGCTTCCGCCCTGCCGTGTGACCTGGCACCAGGGCACCGACAAGCCGCAAATCTGGAAGGAGAAGAAAATCCCGCAATGGGGCGACGGGGTTCTGTTCATTGGGGAAAAGGGTCTGCTGCTTTCCGACTACTTTCGGCATGTCCTGCTTCCGGAGGCGGACTTCAAGGATTTCAAGCGGCCCGCACCGTTTGTGCCGGACAGCCCTGGCCAGCACCAGGAATGGCTGCAGGCCATCCGGAAGGGCACGCCCACCGCCAGCCCGTTCAGCTATGCCGGGTTGCTGACGGAGGCCAACCATCTGGGCAATGTGGCCTTCCGGGCCGGCAAAAAACTGGATTGGGACGCCAAAGCCATGAAGTTCCCCAATGCGCCCGAAGCGGAAAAATTTCTTGGGCGCGAGCCGAGGGCCGGATGGAAATTGGCGCGGTCTTAGCGGTGGTCGGGCAGCGCCGCGTGGCCTTCAGTAGGCGTTGTCGCGCTTGAGAAACGTCATCGCCATGATCTGAAAATCGAGGAGCAGATTCCAGTTCTCGATGTAATACAAGTCACAGGTGATGCGCTCGGCGAGGTCGGTATTCCCGCGCAGGCCATTGATTTGCGCCCAACCGGTGATGCCGGGCTTGATGTTGTGCCGGGCGTTGTAATGCGGAATTTTCTCGCGGAAATCGTGGATCAACTCCGGTCGTTCCGGACGCGGTCCGACGAGGCTCATTTCCCCTTTCAGGACGTTCCAGAACTGGGGCACCTCGTCGATGTTCCACTTGCGCATGAAGCCGCCCACGCGCAGGCACCGGGGGTCTCCCTCCCTGGCCCAGCGGGCTTTGCCGTCGGCTTCCGAGTCCATGCGCATGGAACGGATTTTGAAGATGTGGAACGCCTTGCCGTTGCGCCCGATGCGGACTTGGCGGTAAAAAATGGGTCCGCGGCTCTCCAGCCACACCAGCAGGCCGAAAATGAGGACCAACGGCAGGGAAATGAGCAGGCCAACCGTGGCACCAACGAGGTCCACGCCGCGCTTGAGCACCTGGTTGAACATGGAATGCAGCGGGAGCCTGGAGACGCCGAGCACCGGCACGCCGTTGATGGATTCCAACTGGAGGCCGCTGAGCAGAATTTGGAAGGTGCTGGGCACGATTTTGAAATCGACGATTTCCCGCTCGCAGAGGATGGCCAGGGAGGTCAGTTCCTGCCGGCTAAGGGTGTGGTCCGGGACCATCACGACGTCGATTTCCTCCGCCGCGAGAATTTCGCGGATGCGGCCCGCATCCCCCAGCGTGGACACGCCGACCCCTGGTGAATGCAGCCCGAATCCGCCGGACGGGGACACCGCGCCGACGATCTCACACGGATGCCGGTGGCCCCGGCCCAGCTGCCGGACGATTTTTTCGCACTCGGCATTCCAGCCTACGAAGACAACCCGTTCCCGGAGGCGGCGGGCGATGGATTCACGCTCCAGGATGCGGCTGAAAACCATGCGCCAGGTGAGCAGGAAAATGAGCAGATGAGCGGCGCTGATGGCGCAGTAGAGGCGGCTGATGCCAGGTGAAAATTTCAGGATGAGCGACAGGCCCATGAAGGAAAGCACCCACCACACGGCGGCCTTGGAGATTCCGTTGGCAGCGTGGGCAAACGAGAGCAGGCGGTGCATGTTATAGACGCGGAAATTGACGAGCAGGACCATCATGAGTGCGGCGCCAAGGGCAATGTGCCCGCGGTAACGTTCCAGCGTCACCTGCTCGTCGAAGGCTCCGACCTGTGCGAGCTTGGTTTCAAAACGCATGAAATAGGAAAAAAAGAGCACGCCGATGACCACGAGAAAATCGCCGAGGAACACCAGATAGGTGGTGCGCTCGGCAAAGGCGCGGCGCTCGTTGCGCGAGGGATGCGCGGCGACGGCAGGCAGGGACGTGGCGAACGTGGCGGACTTCATGGCTGACTGGAAGACGCAGGCGGAAGGTTCATGCTGGAGATCCTGACGAAACGGTGAGCAGGGGACGGGACAAGGGCGGCTGGGCGCAGGAAAAGCCGCCGGTATAGCCGGCGACCAGAGCCGACCGGAGGGCTGCATTGAGGACAAATCCAACCGGACGGTTTCCGGCGATGTTCAGTTTGCCAATCGCCTGGCGGGCGTCGGATTTTCCCGTGCGGTCCGCCCTGGTGACCAACACCACGGAATCAACCTCGCGGGCCAGCAGCAGGGCATCGCTGACGGCGTTGACCGGAGGCGTGTCGATCACGATTTTGTGGAACCATTTGATCGCGTCGCTGAGCAGTTCACTGAAGGCCTGACCAGAGAGCAACTCCGCGGGGTGGGCATCGCCGGCCTCGCCTGCGGAAAAGAGGAACAGATTGGGAACCCGCGTCGGATTGCAGGCCCGTTGTTCGCCCGTGTCCGCACCCTTGAGGTGGCTGATGAGTCCTGCGGCATTGCGCCGTCCCAGCAGCGCTTCGTCCTGGCCGGGGTTGCGCAGGTCGGCGTCAATGAGCAGCGTGCGGTAGCCCTGCTGCGCCAGCGCCACCGCAAAGTTTTTCGCACAATAGCTTTTGCCCTCGTCCGGACTGGCGCTGGTGAAGAGAAAGCTGCGCGCATTCACGCCCTTTCCCAGCAGAGACAGGGAGGTGCGCAGCGCGCGGAAGGCTTCCGCGGTTTCCAGGCGCGCTCCGGCGCTGTGCACCGGGTCCGGAACACCTTGCGCCTGCCGGTCCAGCGGGATGGCAGCCAGTCCCGGCAGCGCCAGATCCTTTTCCCCCTGGGACAGGGTGCGCACCGTCTGGTCCAGCAGACGCAGCAGCATGGCCAGGCCAATGCCGAGCAGGACTCCGGCAAAACCTGCTCCCGCGACGATCAGGCGGCGGTTGGGCCGGATGGGGCTGGTGGGTGTCAGCGGCACCCCGGCTGCCCGCAGAATGCTTCCGGCAAATTCCTGGCTGACTTCGGCCTCCTTCATCCGGGTGAGCACATGCCGGTAGTGTTCCTGCTGCACTTTCAGGTCATTGGTCAGGAGGCTGAACGAGTCCGCTATTTTTTGATAAGCCAGCGAGTCCTTCTTGGCCTGTTCGAGGTCGCTTTCCAGCTTCGCAGCGTTGGCCTGTGCCTGGGCGAGCCGGTTATCCACCACTCCTGCCGCAGCTTGGGCCGCGCGGAGCAGGTTTTCCTGACCGGAAGCCAGTTCCTGCTTCGCACGGATCAGCGGCGGCCACTTGGGCAGGTAGCGGGCCTCCAACTCGGCCACGCGGAATTTTTTGTCGTTGACCTGCTTCCGCAGAGTCATGATTTCTTCCACATTGGCGATGGCGGAAATGCGCAGCAGAGCCTCCGCGGAATCGGATGAGGCCGCGCGGATTTGGGCCATGCCGTTGCCCAGCTTGACCGCTTCCTCACGGGCGACGCTGATTTGCTGGCCAAGGGTCTTGATGCGGTCCTCGTAGAGGTTGGTTTTGAGATCGGTCTGGTTTTCCTGCAGCGGCACCGAGGGATTGGCGCTGCGGAAGTCGTCCACGGCCCGCTGCGCGAGGTCCAACTGCTGGCGGATTTTTTCCTTCTGTTTCTCCAGGCTGGTCCGCACGGCTTTGGCGGATTCGCCATTGGCTGCCTGCCCGATCGTGGTGCATTCGGCTAGGAAGGAATCGGCGATGCGTTTGGCCCTGGCGGGATCGGTGTCTTCCACGCGGATGTCAATGAGCCGGGTGCCGCGCTGCAGCGTGACGGAAACCCGCCGCCCCAGGAGGTAAACCAGTTCGTCATCGTGATACGGCCCGTTGCGCGGCGGAGCGAAGGTGGCGTCCTTGTCGAGTCCGTTGCTGCGGATGATCCGAAGGAGCATCGTTTCCCCCGCCAGTTTTTGTTCGATGGTCTTGAGCACTTCCAGGGCCTTCACATCGGTGGCACCAAACGAGGTTCCAGCCAGCACCTGCGTCGGCTCCTGATCCACCTCGATCGTCGCCTTGGCTTCGAAAATTTTGGGAGCCTTCAGCGCATAGCCCAGCCCGCAGGCGGTGCCCAGCACGGCACACAGCACCACCAGCAGCCAGCGGTGACGGAGTTCATTCCACATCCCCGAAAAATCAATGGAGGGAGGACCGCCGGCGGCATCGGGGGGGGCAGCCGCAGCCAGCGGGCTGGAAAGCGCCGCCAGCGCCTGCTGGGGGGCCACCAGGATGATCTGGTTCTGCGGAAGAGGTGGATTCATGGACGGGCGGAATGGGAGAGGGGGCAGGGTGCGGATGCGGCGGAAATTGGCTAGAAACTGCGTTCCGGAACTTCGATGACATCGCCGTCGCGCAGATAAACGGTGGCGGCGGAGGGGTCGCGGAGGTCGAACTCGCGGACAATGGCCCGTCCGCCGGACACGCGGGTGAGTCTGACTTTTTTCACGTTGCCGAGCCGGGTTTCGCTGCCGGCCGCGCTGACGGCCTGGAGCAGGGTGACGGGGCGGTTGCTGGGAAAGGGATAGGTGCCGGCGTGGTTCACCTGTCCGCGGACGCTGATGTTGACTTTCGCCTGCTCGCTCACATTCACCGTGACCCGGGGGTCCCTGACATAATCCCTCGCCAGCAGCGCCCGGATGCGGTTTTCCACCTCCGTGGCATTCAGTCCGCCGACCCGGACGGTTTCGTTGATGAGCGGGAGCCTGACGGTGCCGTCCTCGCGGACGCGGACTTTGCCGCTGAGGTCGGGCTCCTGGAAAACCTGCACATTGATTTCATCATTGGCCCGCAGCCGGTAGTTGTCCGTTCCAGACCCGGATTCCGGTCCGGCTGGAGTCGCGGTTGCTTCTGCTGGTGCGGCCCTGCGGACTTCCATCCGGTTGCCGCTGGCATTCGCCTGCGCCCGCAGTTCTGCCAGGCAGGCCAGTTGGCTGCAGGCCGCCGCGATGCCCAGCAGGCGTGGCAAAACGGGAAAGTTTGTGCTCATGATGGCAGCGGGGACGGGGATCATGATCAGAAGTCCATGCCGAAGGAGAGTCCGGCCTGGTTTCCAGCGAACGACGCATCGCTTTCCGAGGAGTCGTTTTCGCGGTGGAGGTAGTAGAGTTCCAGGCGGCGGTCCTCGCGCAGCTCGTATGTCAGGGAAGGGCGGATGTAGAAGTAGTCGTCATTTCGCCCGGTTGGTTTGGCATTTTCCTTTGGCTTTCCGGCCTGGCGGTAGCCCAGTTGTTCGTAACCGACATCCAGTCCGGCAACGAACCGCTGACCCAGCCGCTGGCGCAGGCGGGCGACCAGCCCGGTGCGAATCACGTTTTCTCCGGGCGAGCCGCCGGAGGCCTGCACTTCACGGTAGGCATTAAGTCCAAGCGTGGTCGTTTCCCGCAGCCGATAGTCCAGCCCCAGGGAAAATACCGGCGAGGAGTAGTCTGCGTATTCGGTCTGCCGGAATTCGACGCCTCCTTTGAACTTCAGGGTGAGCTTGGAGCCCACGTCGGAGATGACCTGCAGCAGTGCCCGCTCAAAGCTCTGGTCGCCGTAGCCGTCCACCTCCAGTCTTCCGATGGCAACTCCCAGTGCTGCTTTGGTGCGTGCAGTGAGCTGGTAGCGGAGGAACGTTTCGTTGACATATTCGGAGAAATCAGAAAGCGCTCCCGGCTCGTAGTTCACTCCGGTCCAGAGAACATTGGTTTCCGCCTCCCAGGAGGCACCCCAGCCGTAGGCGAGCCGCAGCCGTGCTTTGGCCTCGTCCCGGTTCACCCGGTCTCCCAAGTCCGGAGTGGCGCCGCTGAGGTGGTGGTATTCCGCCTCCAGGCCGACTGCCAGCCGGGCGATCGCATACTGGATTTCCACCTTGGCGTTGTGATCGAGGCTCGTTTCGTCGTGGTTGTCGGTGAAGAAGATGGCCTCGGGATTGTAATTGAGAATGCAGTAGGTTTCCTCACGGGCCCGGAAATCGCCCAGGCCAAGCGAGAGTTTCGGGCTGGCGACAAAAATGAAATCGCTCGTGGGATTGGTGGAGCTGAAAAAGATGTTGTCGTCGTAGATGGCGCTGACATCCGCCGAAAACTGGAAGCGCCGCCGGGACGACATGATCGGCGGCGGGGGGGCGGCTGAGGCGCTGTTTTCCGCGGCGATCGGACTTTCCGCCTGCACCGGCTGAATGGGCTGCAGGGGTTGCATCGGCTGCGGAATCAGCGCAGAAGCCTCTGGTGGACGTTCGCTTGCAGTCCCCGCGTCGTCCGGGTTGTCAGGGCTCTGGGGCAGCACCAGGGCTGGGTCTGCTTTGGCCGCCTCCTCGGCCGGTTCCGTCCCGCCCGGTGGCGCATCCACCAGTTCCACCAACGGTTCAATTTCCACTGAGCTACCCCGCTCCGCAGTTTCTTCTCCAGAACCGGCACCGAGCAGGAACATGCCGCTCGCGGCCGTCCATGCGATCCGACGAAACTGGAGTTGAGGCCAAATGGAAAAATTCATTTCTGTAATCGCTGTGATTCTAGAAAATATTCTCGACTTTAGTGGTTCCGAAATGCAAGTCTAGTAGTTTTTAAGAAAATTCTCAAAAATCATGTGCAGTTTGGTGAATTTATTTCTGGAAAACCAACGGTGATTGGAATAAATTATGGTAGTTCTGGATTCTGTTGACGAATCTCGATGAAATTTTAACAATTTTGATTATTTGAAGATTGAAAATACTTGAAGACGCAAGGAATTTGACAAAAAGCAATACCGATGGCAATTACGGAAATTATACCATAAAATTGGATTAGAAATGGAAATTATCGCCATTCAATCAGATATTGCATGGGAAGATCGGGAAACGAACTTTGCCCGGGTTCGTGCGTTGCTTTCGCAGGTTCGGATTGCGGCAGGAAGTTTGCTGGTGTTGCCGGAGTTGTTTGCGACGGGTTTCAGCATGGAGCCGCGGAAAGCGGGCGACTCCATTGCCCGGGAATCTGAAAAATTTCTGGCCGACCTGGCGCGGCAGTATCAGTGCTGTCTGATCGGCGGGGTGGCGCGCAGGGAAAAGGAGCAGGCGGCCAATGAGGCGATTGCGTTTGGCCCTGACGGCAATTGCCTGCACCGGTATCGCAAACTCCACCCGTTTACGCTCGCGGGCGAAGCCGAGCACTATCCGGCAGGGCGGGAAATCGGGGCTTTTTCCTGGGGCGGGTTCCGCATCGCGCCGGTGATTTGTTATGACCTGCGCTTTCCAGAAGTATTCCGGGCCGCCTTGGAAGCGGATGCGGATTTTTTCGTGGTCATTGCCAATTGGCCGTCGGTAAGAATGGACCACTGGACCACGCTGCTGCGGGCCCGGGCGATTGAGAACCTTGCCTATGTGGTCGGGATCAACCGCACGGGCAGTGATCCTGCCAACAGCTATTCCGGGCGCAGCCTGATTGTGGATTCGCAGGGCAAAGTCCTGGCCGAGGGCGGGGCGCAGCCGACGCTGGTCAGGGCGGAGGCGGATCCCCGGCTGGTTGCCGACTGGCGGGCCGCGTTTCCGGCGCTGCGAGACCGGCGCGATGAAATCGTCATCAACATGGAGGATGACCCGGCATGAAGGGAACCGCTCCCGATTCGATCGCAGTGGATGCGCGCCATCCGCTGACTCCGCTGCAGCAGGGAATGCTGTTTCACTGGCTGTCAGACCGCCATTCCGGGATCGACATCGAGCAATTGGTGATCGAGTCGCCGGAGGAATTGGATGCGGCGCAACTGGAGGCGGCGTGGCGGCAGGTCACCCTGCGGCATCCCGTATTGCGCACCCGCTTTTCCTGGGAAGGCGGTTTGGAACAGGTGATCGAGGCGCAGGCTTCACCGAAATTTGCGGTGCTCGACCACCGTGCGCTGGATGAGGCCGCAGAGAGCCGCGCGTTCGAAACCTGGCTGCACGCAGATCGGATGTCAGGATTTTGTCTGGAAACCGCTCCCCCGCAGCGGGTGGCATTGTTCCGTCTGGCAGCCGGACGCTGCCGCATCGTGTGGACGTTCCACCACATTCTCCTGGATGGCCGCTCGTTTCCCCTGCTGTTGGACGAGGTGTTTGCCCAGTGCGAAGGGCGCGCGCCGGAGTCACCGGCGGAAGCCGGATTCTTCGACCATGTGGCCGCGCTGCAGCGCATTGATTTCCACGCATCGGAAGCCTGGTGGAAGGAGCAACTGCGCGGCTTTTCGGCCCCTACGCCACTGCCGGTGGTCCGGGTTGGCGAATGTGAGGATGCGCCGCGCCAGGCGGACCGGGAAATTTTCCTGCCGTCTTCCTTGGCCGAGGGATTGCGCAGCTTGGCAGGACGCTGCCGGGTGACGCTCAACACCCTGTTTCAGGCGGCCTGGGCGTTGGTGCTCAGCCGCTGCACCGGTGAAACCGACGTCGTTTTTGGCGCGGTGCGGGCTTGCCGGAAATCGACCGTTCCGGGGTTGGACGATGCCGCCGGCCTTTTCATCAACACCCTGCCGGTCAGGGCGATGGTGGATCCTGACAAGCCACTGCAGGCGTTTTTGGAGGATCTGCGCGCGTCCTGGGTGGCAATGCGCCCGCATGAACACACGCCGCTCCCGCAAATTCATGCCTGGAGCAGCGTGGACGGGGACAAGCCGCTGTTGCAAACGGCGGTCAATTTCGACGGGTTCGATCTCGGCGAAGCGCTGGCTCTGCAGCATCCCGCATGGCAGCGTCGGCGCATTCGATTGTATGAAAAGCCTGGCTTTCCGCTGGTGCTGGCAGTGCACGGGGGACAGCGGATCTCCCTGCGCCTGGAATACGACAACCGTCAATTTGCTGCTGATGCCATGGAGCGCATGCTCGGGCATTTGGAAATGCTCTGCGCCAGCATGGTTTCGCGCCCCGAAGCCCGTCTGCGGGATCTCGAAATGCTAACCGACGCAGAACGGCATCAGTTGGTGCGGGAATGGAACCCTCCGGCTGCCGGCCCGCCGACGGAAGGGACGCTGCCAGAGTTGTTCGCCCGGCAAGTTCTCCGCACGCCGCACGCCGTGGCTCTGGCCGGTGAGGGCGTTTCCCTGACGTATGCGGAGCTGGACCGCCGCTCGGATGCCGTGGCGGTGCATCTGCGGCAGCATGGCGTGAAGCGTAAAACCGTGGTGGGGCTTTGTCTGGAGCGCCGCCCGGAACTGGTGATCGCCCTGCTGGGCATTCTGAAGGCTGGCGGCGCCTATCTGCCCATCGACCTGGCCTATCCACAGGACCGGCTTGCCTTCATGATGGAGGATGCCGGGGCGCCGGTGTTCCTGACCGAACGGAACCTGGCCGGACGCCTTCCCGCCAGCACCGCGGCAATCATCTGCATGGAGGACATTCCCGCGCTGGCCGAGGGTGTCGCCCTGGAGGCTGTGCCGCAGACTCCGGACCAGCTTTGCTATGTGCTTTACACCTCCGGCTCGACCGGAAAACCCAAGGGCTGCTGCATCACCCACCACAACGTGGCGCGGCTGTTCAGCGCCACGGACCCGTGGTTCCGCTTCGACGGATCGGATGTCTGGACGCTATTTCATTCCACCGCCTTCGACTTCAGCGTCTGGGAAATCTGGGGTGCACTGTTATACGGTGGCCGGCTCGTGGTGGTGCCCTATCATGCCAGCCGGTCGCCGGAGGAATTCCTGCACCTGCTGGCGGCGGAAAAGGTCACGGTTCTCAACCAGACACCCAGTGCCTTCCGGCAGCTAATGGCGGCGGAGGAGGCGCTGCCGGAGCAGTCCGGGCTGGCACTGCGTCTGGTGATCTTTGGTGGTGAAGCCCTGGAAATGCAGAGCCTCCAGCCGTGGTTTCAACGCCACGGCGACCAGCATCCGCAGTTGGTGAACATGTATGGAATCACCGAAACCACCGTGCACGTCACCTGGAGGCCGCTTTCCAGCAGGGATCTCAGGGGCGGCAGCGTCATCGGCATCCCCATTCCCGACCTCCAGGTTTACATTCTCGATGCCGCACTGCGACCAGTGCCCATGGGCGTGCCGGGGGAACTCTTTGTCGGCGGAGCCGGGCTGGCCCGCGGCTACTGGCAGCGCCCGGAACTGACCGCCGGACGGTTCATTCCCGACCATTTGTCAGGAAATCCCAGCGGGCGACTTTATCGCACCGGCGACCTGGCGCGCTTTCTGCCCGGACGCGACATCGAATACCTCGGGCGCATCGACCAGCAGGTGAAGATCCGCGGGTTCCGCATTGAGCTGGGCGAGATTGAGAGCGTCCTGTGTTCCCATCCGCTGGTGCGCGAGGCCGCGGTGATTCCGCGCGAGGACACGCCGGGCGAAAAGAGGCTCTGCGCCTACGTGGTCAGTGCGCAAAGCGTGCCGCCGACGGAGGCGCTTCGGTCCCATCTCAGGGAAAAGCTTCCGGACTACATGGTGCCGGCTGCATTTGTCTTTCTGGATCGTTTTCCCATCACCAACAACGGAAAACTCGACCGGGCAGCGCTTCCTGCGCCGCAGATGGAACGGGAGTCGTTAGGGAATGCCTATCTGGCTCCTGGAAATGCCATTGAGGAAGCATTGGCGGCAGTGTGGGC
Source organism: Verrucomicrobiales bacterium (assembly GCA_018003315.1). Classification (GTDB taxonomy): domain Bacteria; phylum Verrucomicrobiota; class Verrucomicrobiia; order Verrucomicrobiales; family V1-33; genus JAGNEJ01. The sequence continues at coordinate 44,842 of JAGNEJ010000019.1, read as the reverse complement.
CGCGGTGCTGAAAGTGAACCGGGTGGGAGTGAACGACAACTTTTTCGAACTCGGGGGCGACTCCATTCTCAGCATTCATTTGATCGCCCAGGCCAGAAAAGCAGGACTGCAGGTGACTCCGAGGCAGTTGTTTGAAAATCCGACGGTGGCCGCATTGGCAGCGGTTGCGGGAGCGCAAGCCTCCACTGCTCCCCAGCCGGTGGCGGTGGCGGTTGATCCTGCGGACATCCCGCTGCTGCCGGTTCAGCACTGGTTTTTTGAACAGGAACTCCGCGATTCCAGCCACTGGAACCAGGCGTTTCTGTTTCAGGTGAGCGAGCGGCTGGATCCTGCGGCGCTGCGCGCAGCGGTGGCGGCCCTGTTAGAGCACCATGAGGCGTTTCGGCTGCGCTTCCGCCGCGACGCCGGCGGCCGCTGGATCCAGTTTCTGGCGGCGTCGCCGGTGGACGATGTTCTGGAAGTGCACCGGCATCCCGGCCTGGCAAACGGAGCGCTGGGCAGTCGCATGCGGGAAATCGTGGATGGTGCCCACCGCGGGTTCGACTATCAAATGGGTCCCGTCCTCAAGGTGGTCTATCTGGATTTGGGCGAAGACCGCCCGGGTCGGCTGCTGCTGGCGGCGCACCATCTGGTGGTCGATGGCGTTTCCTGGAGCATTCTGCGTCACGATCTGGAAACGGCCTGCCGGCAGGCGGCCCTGCAGCAGGCGGTGCAATTGCCCGCTGTGCCAGCCCCGTATTTGGCGGCGGCCATCCGCCCTGCGCAGTGGCTGGAGCTTCCCGCTGCCCGGGAGGAACTTGCGTGGTGGAGCGCCCTTCAGGAACGCTGGGACGGCGCTCCTGTGTTGCCTCCGGACGTTGCGGAAGCTGGCGCCAACACGGAGGGGAGCGTTGCCGTGGCGGAAATTTCCCTGAGCGAGAAGGAAACGTCCGAGTTGCTGCAGGCGGTCCCGCGGATTTGCAAAATGCGGATCACCGAGGTGCTGCTGGCTGCATGGGCGCTGGCATTTGTCAGGGTCACGGGCCGCAGGAACCTGTGCCTCCATGTCGAGCGCCATGGCCGCGAGGATGTCTTTGGCAGTCTCGACCTCAGCCACACCATCGGCTGGTTTACCGCGATCCATCCGTTGCTACTGGACCTGCCGTCCAGCGACTTGGCCGACGCACTGGGTGCCGCCAAGGAGTCGCTGCGGCAGGTGCCGCAGCATGGTGCAGGCTATGGCGTCTGGAAATACTGCGGCTACCAATTTTCCGGAGCAATGACAGCGGATGTTCTGTTCAACTACCTTGGGCGGTTGGATCAAATTACCGACGGGTCGGAGCTGTTCCTGCCTGCACCGGAATCCACCCAGCCGTGGCATGGCCCTGCATCCGGGCGGCGGTATGCCGTGGAGATTGACAGTTGGGTGCTGCACGGATGCTTTTGCGCGGCCTGGAGGTTCAGCAAAAATCTGCACCGTGAGGAAACCGTGCAGCGCCTTGCAGAGGCTTTTGCACAGGCCTTGCGAGAAATCATCCTGTTTGCCCGAAGTGAAGGCGGGCCGGTGCTCACGCCGGCCGAGTTTCCCGCCGCCCGGCTGGATCAGGCATCGCTGACACGGCTCGGCCGGCTGCCCGGCGGCGTGGAGGATGTTTTTGCGCTGTCGCCCGGCCAGGTGCTGTTTCACACCGCCGCCGCCACCAAGGCCAATGCCGGATTTGACCAGTGGCAGTTCCGGATTGCCAGTGATCTGGACCTGGCAGCCTATCAAAAGTCCTGGCAGCGGGTGTTCCGGCAGCATCCGCTGTTGCGCGCCTCCTTCCACGCAGTCGGGCTGCCACATCCGGTTCAGGTGATCCATGAAAGTGACGATGCCCATTGGGAGGTGGTGGACTGGAGTGCGCTGACGCTGCAGGAGGCCGAGGCCCGCTGGGTGGAATGGACCACAACGGACGCCGCGCGGGGCAATGATTTGACAAAAGGTCCGCTGCCCCGGTTCATGGCCGCCAAATTGCCTGCTGGTGGGTGGCGGTTTTGCTGGAGCGTGCCGGACCTGATGCTCGACGGCTGGTCATGGCCGGTGGTGTTTGGTGCGGCGGGCAAACACTACGCCGCCATTCGGGACGGTGCACCGCCGGAACGGATGCAAATCCGGTCCTTCCGTCAGCAGGTGGAGTGGCTTGCCGAGCGCAATTGGACGGAGGAGGAACATTTTTGGCGGGCGGAACTGCGCGGCGTGACCGGTCCCACGCCGCTGCCCATGCAGTCGCCAGCCTCCGCCAGGGCACGGCGCATGGCGCGGTCCCAGGTGCGGCTGGATGCCGGGACCGCCGCCGCCTTCAGCGCGTTCTGCCGACAGCGACGCTTCACGCCGGCAGCGCTGGTGCAGGCGGCATGGGTGCTGCTGCTGGCCCGGGCTTCCGCAGCGCCGGAAGTGGTGATTGGAGCAGCCTTCAGCGGGCGTGCGGCGGAGATTCCGGGCGTCGAGGAAATCGTCGGTCCGTTTTCCACGAATCTGCCGGTGCGGCTGGGCGTGGATGCGGATGTTTCCGGCGGGGTCTTTTTGCAGCAGGTGCAGGAGAAGCTGCTGACCCTGACTGAACACCAGTACGCCAGCGTAGAGCAACTGCATGACTGGAGCGAAATCCCGTGGAGCCTGCGGCTCTTTGAGAGCCTCGTGGTTTTCCAGAACTATCGGACCGATGCCGCCGCGCGGCCTTCGGGCAGTGACATCGAGATCAGCGAATTTTCCGGGCCGGTCCACACTAACTATCCACTGACATTGGTGGTGACGCCGGATGCGGATTCCTGGGAATGCGTCCTGCTGCATCAGGAAACCTGCTGTCAACCGGACTGGGCAGCGATGCTGCTGGCGGATGCGGTGGGGTTGATGCAACGGCTGGTCAGCCAGCCTGACATTTCCTTGAAGGAACTCCTGGCCGCATGCAAAACGCCGGAAGACAGCGCCAGTCGGTTGGCCTCCCCGCGCCGTCCATCCGGAACACGGACCGCCCCGCGGACGCCGCTCCAGCAACAAATCGCCGCAGTGTGGACGCAGGCTTTCGGACATGCGGAGTTCGGCGTGGACGACAATTTCTTTGATCTCGGCGCGCAGTCCCTGCTGCTGCTCCGTGTTCACAAGAAGCTCCGTGAAGTCACGGGCCGGGAGATTTCGATCGTTCAGATTTTCCAGCATCCCACCATTTCCAGCCTGGCAGCGTTTCTGCAGCCACCGGGCGGACCATCCGGCCACGGACAGTCGCTGGGCGAACAGGCCCGGGAACGCGCCGCCGCCGCCCGGGCGGCCTTGACCAGAGGCCGGAGCGGCCGCAGACCCTAACCTCGTCATTCCCCCATGCACGAACCCAACGAACCTATTCCCGAAGGCATCGCCATCACCGGCATGGCGGGACGCTTTCCCGGTGCCGAATCGGTTGCGGAATTTTGGAAAAACCTGGTGGCAGGCCTTGAATCGGTCAGCACCATTGAGCGGGATCGAATTCCGGACACCGAGCCGAAAGATGACCCGGACTACGTGCCCCGCCGCGGCCTGCTGAAGGATCCCGAGTGGTTCGATGCGGCGTTTTTCGGAATGAACCCCAAGGAAGCCGAGGCCACGGACCCGCAGCAGCGCCTGTTTCTGGAGGAATGCTGGCACGCCTTGGAGGATGCCGGAGTCGATCCCGTCTCCTTCCGCGGTTCCATTGGCGTTTACGCGGGGATGAGCAACAACAGCTACTTTCAAAGCCAGGTGGAATTCAACGCGGAGTTGCGCACCCAGGCTGGAGCGGAAGCGGTGATGATGGGGAACGAAAAGGACTACCTGGCCACCCGCGTCGCCTACAAGCTCAACCTGCGCGGTCCGGCCCTGAACATCTACACTGCCTGCTCGACCAGCCTGGTCAGCGTTTGTCAGGCAGTGGCGGGACTGCAGAGCTTCCAGTGCGACGTGGCCCTGGCCGGCGGAGTCAGCGTGAAGTTTCCGCAGGAACGCGGCTATCTCTACCAGGAGGGCAGCATCCATTCACCCGACGGGCACTGCCGCGCCTTTGATGAACGCGCTCAGGGCACGGTGTTCGGCTGCGGAGTCGGCGTCGTGACGCTAAAGCGGCTGGAGGATGCCCTGCGCGCCGGAGATCGGATTTACGCCGTCATCAAGGGAGCGGCGCTCAACAACGATGGTTCGGACAAGGTGAGTTTCATGGCCCCCAGCGTCAATGGCCATGCGGAAGTGATCAGCCTCGCCCACGCCCTGGCGGACATTGCACCGGCATCCATCGGCTACATCGAATGCCATGGAACGGCGACGCCGATTGGCGATCCCATTGAAATCGCCGGGCTTGCCCAGGCATTTCGAGCCGGGGGCGCGGAAGCCAATGGCTTCTGTGCCATTGGCAGTGTGAAGACCAACATCGGCCACCTGGACGCCGCCGCCGGCGTGACCGGGCTGATCAAAACCGCGCTGTCATTGCACCACCGGGTGATTCCCGCCAGTCTGCATTTCACCCGTCCGAATCCTGCCCTTGGACTGGAGAACAGCCCGTTTTTCGTCAACACGACGACGCGTCCATGGGAGGCGGGAGACGCTCCGCGGCGTGCCGGGGTGAGTTCATTTGGCGTGGGGGGGACCAATGCCCACTGCGTCCTGGAGGAGGCTCCCGCCCCTGCGGCATCTTCGCCGGGCAGGGAGGAACAGGTGCTGGTTCTCTCTGCTGCATCAGAACCCGCCCTGACAGAAATGCAGGGGCTGCTGGCGGATTGGCTGGAAACGCAGCCTGACATTTCACTGGCGGACGCCGCCTGGAGTCTGCAGACGGGACGCGCACATCTCCCGTTTCGACTCAGCGTGGTGGCGGATGACGCCGCAGAGACCGCGGGCCGGCTGCGCGATGCGGATGCCAGGGAGGTGTGCATCCAGCACGCACGCAGCAAGGACATGCCGGTGGCATTTTTGTTTCCGGGGCAGGGCAGTCAGCATTTGCGCATGGGAGCGGAGTTGAAGCGGAGCGAACCGGTGTTTGCCGAAGTTTTCGGACGGTGCTGCCGCTTGCTCCAACCGTTGATGGGCCTGGACTTAGCTGAACTGCTGGAAGGCGCACCGGGTGACGCGGCAGAGGCGGAGTGCAGGCTGGCGCGGACTCAGGTGGCCCAGCCGACGCTGTTTGCCGTGGAGTATGCCCTGGCAAAACTGCTCGAATCCCGCGGGATTCGCCCGTCCGCAATGCTGGGGCACAGCATTGGCGAATACGTGGCGGCCTGTCTGGCCGGAGTCATGAGCCTGGAAGACGCCTTGCGGCTGGTCGCAGCGCGGGGCCGGATCATGGCCGCTTGTCCTGCCGGGAGCATGCTGGCGGTGCGTCTGGGCGCTGCGGAAGTGGCCGCCATGCTGTCGGCAGGACTGGAGATTGCCGCAGTGAACAGTCCGGTGCTCACGGTGGTGTCAGGACCGACGGAGGCGATTGAATCGTTTGCTGGGCATCTGGCAAAACTGGATGTTCAGGCCAGGAAGCTGGTGACCTCCCATGCCTTTCACAGTGCCATGATGGAGCCCGCTTTGGCGGAATTCCGCATGGCATTCCAGGATGTCAGGCTCTCCGCACCGAAGCTGCCGTACGTCTCCAATGTCACCGGAAAATGGATTTCTGACGAAGATGCGGTCTCCCCGGAATATTATGTCAGGCACTTGCGTGAAACGGTGCGTTTCGCCGACGGAGTGGCCGAAATTTGCTCCTCCGGACCGTGTGTCCTGCTGGAAGTGGGGCCATCTCAGGCGCTGGCTCCACTGGCAAAACAGCATCCTGCCGCCGGAACGTCTGCCGGAGTGTTTTCCCTGCTGCCGTCGGCAAAAGCCGCCGGAGTCGGTGAATTCCGCGAGCTGATGAAGACTCTGGGACGACTTTGGACGACCGGGGTAAGGGTGGACTGGGCATCCCTGCATGACGGGGAGCGCCGCCAGCGGGTGGGGCTGCCGCTCTACCCTTTCCAGCGCCTGCGGTTCTGCGGGCAGACGGTTCTTCCGCCAGGAACGGTCAGGGTGGGGGAGAGTTCGCTGCTCCCCGCGGCCGCTGCTCCCGCGGCGGATGAGGAATCCCTGCTGCCATCCGTGGAGCAAACGGTACCACACCCCAACCTGCCTGGATCACGGCTGGAAATCCTCCAGCAGGAGCTGCGCACCAAGCTGCATCAGGCCAGCGGTATCGACCTCGCGGGCGCTCCCGGCAATGCCTCGTTTTTCGATCTGGGCTTTGATTCACTGTTCCTGACGCAGGCCGGCATTTTTCTGAAAAAACATTTCGGGGTGCGCATCACCTTCCGCCAACTTGCCGAGGAATTGGCCACGCTCGATGCCCTGGCCAGATACCTGGACGCACAGCTTCCGCCGGACAAATTCCAGCCCGCTCCCGCTCCCGCCGCCGCGACGGTGCCGGTGTCGCCGGTAACGGGCTCAGGCGGATCCTCCGCTCCTGTTGCCGGAAGGCTGCTGCACCTGGAGCGGGAAATTGCCGCCCTGCGCAATGATTTGCTAGGATCTGGTGCAGGGAAAAAATCCGGTGGATGGAGCGTCAAAGCCCCCGCCCACGCGGCGTCCGCGCGACCTCCTGCTTTTGGGCCATTCCGTCCGCTGCAGGTGGCGAAGGACGGCTCCCTGACCGATCAGCAGCGGCGGCATCTGGAGGGAATCATTGCCGGGTACACCGCAAAAACCGCGGGATCCAAAGCCTACACGCAGCGGCACCGCGTCCATTTTGCGGATCCGCGGGCGGTTTCCGGATTCAACCACCTGTGGAAGGAGGCGGTGTATCCGATTGTTACCAACCGATCCAAGGGCGTGCGCCTGTGGGACATCGATGGCAACGAATGGCTGGACATCACCCTGGGATTTGGTCCGATGCTGCTGGGACATTCGCCGGATTTTGTGGTGGATGCCGTGCGCAGGCAGTTGGAGGAGGGATTTGAAAACGGGCCGACAAGTCCGCTGGCCGGGGAAGTGGCGGAGTTGATGCTGGAGTTTTCCGGAATGGATAGGGTGGGATTCTGCAATACCGGATCCGAAGCGGTGGTGGCGGCGCTGCGCATGAGCCGGACCGTGACCGGACGGGATCGGGTGGTGACGTTTGCCGGAGACTATCATGGCATCTTTGATGAAGTGCTGATGCGCCCCCAGGTGGAGGACGGGCAGTTGCGCAGCGCTCCGGTAGCACCGGGCATTCCCGAAGAAATGGGGGCGAACATTCTGGTGCTGGAATACGGCACGCAGGAGTCCCTGGAAATCATCCGGGAGCACGGCAATGAGATCGCCGCGGTGCTGGTGGAGCCGGTGCGCAGTCGCGATCCCGGAAATCAGCCGGCTCAGTTTCTGCATGACTTGCGCGAGATTACCGCAGCTTGCGGAGCCGCGCTGATCTTCGATGAAATCGTCACTGGCTTTCGCTGCCATCCGCAGGGGGCGCAGGGGTGGTTCGGCATCCAGGCGGACATCGCCACCTACGGAAAAGTGGCGGGCGGCGGGCTGCCTATCGGCATGGTGGCAGGAAAACGGCGTTTCATGGATGCGCTGGACGGCGGCTGGTGGCAGTTTGGAGACGCCTCCGGCCCGGAGGTGGGGGTCACCTTTTTCGCAGGGACGTTTGTCCGCCATCCCCTGGCGCTGGCGGCAACCAGGGCGGTGCTCCAGTTCTTGAAGGAGAAGGGTCCATCCTTGCAGGAAGAACTGAATGCCCGCACGGCAGCGCTGGTGGAGCGGCTCAATGCGATTGCCCTGACACGTGGTGTTCCGGTGCGGTTCGATCGCTTTTCCTCGCTGTTCTACCCGGCGTTTGCTCCGGGCATCAAATACACCGAGCCATTTTTCCTCGAAATGCGCAGCCGTGGCATTTACATCTGGAGCGGACGTCCCTCGTTTTTGTCGATCGCCCACACCGACGCGGATCTGGAGAGGATTCTGACGGCATTTGATGAAAGCCTTGGTTCCCTGCAGGCGGGAGGTTTCCTGCCCACAGCGGATGGTCAGGAAGAGCCCCTGCCCTTGCCGCAGCCTGCTTCCAGAGCCACGTCAGGCCGGGTGGCGACCACGCCGGCCCAAATGGAGATGTTCCTCGCCGCGCAGGTGAGCTGTGAGGCGTCCACCGCCTGCCATGAGTCCATGACGATCCGGCTCGATGGGCCGCTCGACCCGGAGGCGCTGAAACGTTCCCTGCAAGAACTGACGGTCCGCCATGAAGCGCTGCGGGCGGGGTTTTCTGCCGACGGGGCGACCATGCACTGGGTTTCAGAAGTGGATCTGGCCATGCCCGTTGTCGATCTTTCGGCTTTGCCGGACGAGCAACGCCGACAGCGGGTGGAAGCCACGGAAGCGGAGCAGTTTTTGCGGCCCTTTGCCCTGGATGCCGGTCCGCTGCTGCGGGCAGTGCTGCTGCGGCTGGGTGCGTCCGAACACCGGCTGATTCTGACCGCCCACCATCTGGTTTGCGATGGATGGAGCTTCGGTGTTCTGGTGGAGGAACTGCGCGCTGTTTACGCCCGGTGCACAGGCGTTTGCAGCGGCCATCTTCCTCCCGCCGCTTCGTTTGCCGCCTATGCTGCGGAACAGGCGGCGGCCAGGAGCGCCGGGGAGATGGCGGCGGATCGCGATTACTGGCTGGGGCGTTTTGCGACCGTGCCGCCACCGCTGGCTTTGCCCGTGGATCGTGGCGGGGGTGCGGAGGCTTCCTGGGACACCGCCGGGACGCAGGTGGAACTGCCGGGGGAATTGACCGGAAGGCTGAAGGATTTCTGTCGGGAACGCGGCCTGACGCCCTTCCATGTGCTGCTCACGGCTTGGGAAATCCTGATGCACCGCCTGAGTGCGTCGCTGGATTTTGTGACGGGCGTGCCATTGGCAGGTCAGGCCGCGGCGGGCGAGGCGGCGCTCTGCGGGCACTGCGTGCATTTTCTCCCGGTCAGGGCGCAGATTGGGCGGGACGAAACGATCGAGACTCTGCTGGAAACGACGCGCCGCCGGATGCTGGATGCGGTCAGCCATCAAGGATTTTCGCTGGGAGAACTGCTGGAGGCGCTCCCTGGTCTGTCCGCCCATGACCGGATGCATTTTGTCAGGACGGTGTTCAGCCTGGAAACGCTGCCGGATGCCGCCACGGTGGGCGACATGGTGATGACACCGCTGCCGGGTCTGAAGCGGCGGGCCTTGGCCGATCTGATGCTCTTCGCCTTCCAGCGCGCGGACGGCATGGGGCTGCAATGCACCTTCAAAGCATCCCTCTTCGCCCCGGAAACCATCGCCCGCTGGCTGGAACACTATCAGGTCGTGCTGGATGCCGTGATCTCCCGCCCGCAGCTGCCGGTTGCGGCGTGCCCGCTGCTCACCGAGGCGCAGCAGCGGCAGCTCACGGTTGCGTTCAACGACTCCGGCTGTCCGCCCTATCCAGAGTCCTGCATTCATGAACTGTTTATGGCAGAGGCGGCGCGGCGTCCGGATGCGGTCGCGGTGGAATGCGGTGACGTTCGCCTGACTTATGCGGAGCTGGAAGCGCGTTCCAGCAGGCTGGCGCAGTTTTTGCGCAACCGGGGCGTGCGGCGCGATCTGCCGGTGCCGGTGCTCATGGGACGCAGCCCGGAACTCATCGTGGTCATGCTGGGAATTCTGAAGGCCGACGGTGCCTATCTTCCCATCGACCCCGCCTATCCTGCCGAGCGCATCCGGTTCATGCTGGAAGACAGCGGAGCCGCCATTTGCCTAACGGAAAAGGATCTGCAGCCCCTCGTTCCGCAGGGCGTGGTCGCCATTCTGCCGGGGGAATGGGCGGAAGTAGGCACGCCGGTCCAAGCCATGCCCTCCGTCAACCGCCCGGACGATCTTGCCTACGTGCTCTACACGTCAGGCTCCACGGGCAAGCCCAAAGGCGTGCCGGTGCCGCACCGGGCGGTGGTGCGGCTGGTGCGCAATACAAACTTTGCCACGCTGGATGAACACCGCGTCTGGCTGCTGGCCGGTGCCCTGACATTTGACGCCACGACACTGGAAATCTGGGGGCCGCTGCTCAACGGGGGCAGACTGGTGGTGCTGCCTGCGGAGGAACTCTCGCTGGAAGGCATTGGCGCGGCCATTGCGCGGAACGGTGTCACCTCACTCTGGCTTACCGCCGGGCTGTTTCAGTTGATGGTGGACGAACGGCTGGAGGCTCTGCGCGGCGTTAGGGAACTGCTGACGGGCGGGGATGTTGTCTCCATTGCCCATGCCGCGAAGGCATTGCAGGCGTTTCCCGCCCTGCGGCTCATCAACGGATACGGCCCCACGGAAAACACCACGTTTTCCGCGTGCCACACCATTGTCAGGGACGACCTGCGCAGGGCTTCGCTGCCGATTGGTCGGCCCGTTGCCCATTCCACCTGTCATGTGCTGGACGCTCAGGGAGAATTGTGTCCGGTCGGCGTGCCTGGGGAGCTTCATGTCGGCGGGGATGGGTTGAGCCGCGGATATTGGAACAATCCCGCAATGACAAATGAGAAGTTTGTCGCCGACCGGTTTTCCGCCCGGCCGGGCGCCAGGCTTTACCGCACGGGCGATCTCGCACGCTGGCTGCCGGATGGCACGCTGGAATTTCTCGGACGCATGGATGCCCAGGTCAAGATTCGTGGATTCCGCATCGAACTCCAGGAGGTCGAGACCGCACTGGGGCAGCATCCGTCAGTGGCCCAGGTATGCGTGGTCGCCCACGGGAGCAATGCCGCAGAAAAACGACTGGTGGCCTACGTGCAGTGGAAACCTGGCGCCGGTGCGGATGCCGCGGTCCTGCGCGGTTTTGCTGCCGGGCACCTGCCGGACTACATGGTGCCGTCGCTCATCATGCCGGTGGCCGTGCTGCCGGTGACCGCAAACGGGAAAATCGACCGCAGCGCCCTGCCGGAACCGCAAATCGCCGGTGCGGCTGGGACTGCAAAAGCGCTGACACCACCCAAGACCGAAACGGAACGCACGCTGGTCAGGCTGTGGGCCGAAGCACTGGGCGTTGCAGAGCATTCGCTGGGACTGGAGTCTGACTTTTTCAGTCTCGGTGGCACCTCCCTGATGGCATTGAAATTGCTGCTGCGCATCCGGGAGCAATTCCAGACCGCCCTCCCGCTGGGCAGGCTCTTCCATGCTCCGACCCTGGGCAAACTGGCCCGCCTCTTGGATGCGAAGCCCGCCGGGGAAACGTTCCCAACCCCCATTTCCTGTCTGCAGCCTGGCAGCGGCCTGCCTCCGCTGTTCTTGATTCATGGCGGAGACGGCGGGGCGAATTTTTACACGGTGCTGCTGCCTGGCCTGGGCGCGGCGCGGCCGGTTTACATCATCGAGGCCACGGCGCTCACCGACGAAAAGGTGCCCCAAGATCTGGAAACCATCGAGGAAACGGCTGCCACCTATGTTGCGCTGCTGCGCACGGTGCAGCCGCAGGGGCCCTATCTGCTGGGGGGATACAGCTATGGCGGAGTGGTTGTTTATGAAATGGCTCGGCAACTGCAGGCCGCCGGAGAGGAACTAGGGCCGGTGGTTCTGTTCGATACGGAGAATCCTGCCGTCGCTCTGCGCCGGTACGGGCTGCTGGAGCGCGTGGCGATCAACTGGCGGTCCCGGAGTGATGCCGGCGTGGCAGGAAAACTGCTGCAACTTGGCTCGCGCCTGGGCGGCGGATTGCGGCAGCGTCTGCGCACGGAATCAAAAACCTCCGCCGCCTTGCGGCTGTTGCGGGAAGGAGTCTGGGCGAAGGACGAAAACCTGCGGCGGATTCAGGTCCGGGAGCGCAACGTGGCCTCTCTGGAGCGCTATGTTCCGGAATCGCTGGAAGCTCCGGTTCTGCTGCTGCGCAGCGATGCCACGGGGGACAAATACGAATTTCCACCTGATTACGGCTGGGGACGCCTGGTCAACAACCTCACCATTGAAACTGTCCATGGGGGGCACCTTCAGATTTTTGAGGAGCCTGCGGTTGCTGACATGGCCGAAAAAGTCCATCGCTTCCTTGAATGCTGGCCGGCGCAGCGCCGTGGTGGCAAGGCGCATGACCTCCGCCGGCTTCAGCCGGCAGCGCTCCGGTGAGATGGCGGCTGGTTTGATCCCAATGCCGTTAAGTTTGCAGCGGCCAGGTTTCTGAGAATTCCGCATCATAGTCCTTGTGCTTTTGTTAGTGTTGTGACTTAATCTGCGGATGCTTCCCCGCACTCCGCATTCTCCGCCCGCCAGCGCCAGTCTGGCACCCACTCTTCCCGACGCGCTGCAGGCATTGGCTCGCACGCACGCTCTTTGCGCACATTCCCGCGCAGGCGCTGGTGCTGCTCGACCGGCTCTACGGCGTGCCCGCAGTGGTCCATGAACTGCAGAATGCGCTCGCCGGCAAAGGCAGCCACCTGCTGGTGCGTGTGCGCGCCAACATCAAAGCGAAAGTTCTGCGCGTGCTGCGCGACGGCAGCGCGCTGCTCACCGTGCCCGTCCCGCAGAAAGGCGTGCCGCGTCGGTCAGTGGCCGCAGATGACGCTGCGGGAGATCCGCGGAGAAGTCCGGAGTCCTGGCGGTGCCCGCAGCACGGTGCGCCTGTGGACGACCCTGGGCGATGCCGACGCCGCACCGGCCAAAGACCTGCTCGCGCTCTATGCGCAGCGCTGGGAGCACGAACTCTTTTACCGCGAACGCAAGAGTGTCCTCCAGGGCACCGGAACGCTTTTGCGGGCGCAGCATGTGGACAGCGCGGCGCAGGAATTCGCCGCCCTGTTTCTGGCCGCGGCGCTTTTGGCGCGTACGCGTGGCGGGATCGCGGCGCAACTCGGCACCGGCGTGCCGCGGGTGAGCCTGCGTCGGGTGCTGGCTCTGGTCGAGCCCCTGTGGCTGGTGCTCTCCGTGGCGGACGGAATTCTCAGCGCCGCACAACAGGCTGCGCTGGTGGCCGAAGTCCAAACACTCTTCATGCGCGAAGCGCTGCTGCCCCCGCGCCGCGCCCGCACCTATCCGCGCGCGATACGAGCCCCTGTGAGCAAATGGCCCCGCCTGCTCACCCGCACCCAAAGCATCGGCCGTCCCGAACTCAAAATTATCCGCACCAAAAAATCCTGACATCGGTAAACTTAACGGCATTGGGGTTAGGATGATTACTCCCCACCAATTCCCGAAGGGCCTTTTTGCTCTTCTGGCTCATCGTGGGTGGCATCACGCCTCGGTGTCATTCTTGCTTGAGGCATCCACGAGCGCCTTCCCGCTCTCAGTAGGCCTTTTCGGTGTCTTTTTGAATGAGGCAACGCGAGGCAATGAGCTGTGCCATTTTCCCCTTGCGTCGTGGGCGGCGGTGGTTATTTTGCGCCCCTCCTTTCCCCAAGGCATGAGAAACCGGGCGGTTTGTCCTGGATTTCAAAAACGGCCGGTCTTGTCAAAGGACTCTGTACGGCGGCTTTTCTGAGCCGCCGGTTTTTTTCACCACTACACGCAACTGAATTATTCATCACCCCAACCCGTCATGAGCGAAGCCAACCTGAATTCTCCCAAACGCGAATTTCCGCTGGAGCGGACCCGCAACATCGGCATTTGCGCCCACATCGACGCCGGCAAGACGACGCTGACCGAGCGGATTCTGTTTTACACGGGGATGATCCACAAGATCGGTGAGGTGCACGATGGCGCAGCCACCACTGACTGGATGGAACAGGAGCAGGAGCGCGGCATTACCATTACCTCCGCGGCGGTAACCTGTTCCTGGAAGCAGCCCGAAGAAGCCGAAGTGGTGAAGCTGTATCCTGGCATCAAGCAGCGGGTAAACATCATCGACACCCCGGGACACGTGGATTTCACGGCGGAAGTGGAGCGCTCCCTGCGGGTGCTCGACGGCGCGATTTCCGTCTTCTGCGGAGTGGCCGGTGTTCAGCCGCAGTCGGAAACCGTCTGGCGTCAGGCGAACAAATACCACGTTCCCCGCATTGCCTTCGTTAACAAGATGGACCGCACGGGCGCTGACTTTGGGCGGGTCTGCACCGATATCCGCACCAAACTGGGCGCCAATGCATGGCCGATTCTCTGGCCGCTCGGTGCCGAAGACAAGCTGAAGGGGCAGATCGATGTCATCAACAAGAAGCGCGTCATTTATTCCGACAACGACCGGCTCGGTTCGACGTATGTCGTCGAGGACATTACGGATGAAAAGGAAAAGGCGATTGCGGAGCAGGCATACGCGGATCTCGTCGAGCAGCTTTCCAATGTGGATGACATTCTGGCCGAAATGTTCCTCGAGGAAAAACCCATCGGTCCCAAGGACTTGAAGGAGGCGATCCGCCGTGCGACGATTGGCTTGAAGTTCGTGCCGATTGTCGGCGGCTCCGCGTTCAAGAACAAGGGCGTGCAATATCTGCTGGATGCCGTGATGGACTATCTGCCCGGCCCGCTGGACATTCGCCCGGCAGAGGGGACGCACCCTGACGACCACGACAACAAGGTGGAAGTTGCACCGAATGACAACGCAAAATTCTGCGCATTGGCGTTCAAGCTGTGGTCGGACAAATTTGGCCGACTGGCATTTTTCCGCGTGTATTCCGGCAGCGTGGCCAAGGGCGACACGATTTACAATCCACGGACGCGCAAACGGGACCGTGTAGGCCGCCTCATTCAGATTCAGGCAAATGTCCATACGGACGTGGACGCCTGCTATTCCGGGGACATTGCGGCCATCATTGGCCTGAAGGATGTGCGCACCGGCGACACGCTCTGCAACGAAGCGCTGGAAATCATGCTGGAACCCCCGTCGTTTCCGGAGCCGGTCATTTCCATGGCCATTGAGCCGAAGACCAAGGGTGACCAGGAAAAGATGGCGCTGTCCCTCCAGCGGCTTTCCGAAGAGGATCCAACCTTTGTGGTCAAAACCAACGAGGAAACCGGCCAGACGATCATTTCCGGCATGGGCGAACTCCACCTGGAAATCATCCGCGACCGGATGCTGCGCGAGCACAAGGTGGAAACCGATGCCGGCAAACCGCAGATCGCCTACCGTGAAACCATCACCATGCCCGCGGACGGCGAGGGCAAACTGGTCAAGCAGTCCGGCGGACGCGGCCAGTATGGCCACGTCATCCTCAAGATCGCCCCGAACGAACGCGGCAAGGGCCTGACCATCGAAAACAAGGTGGTGGGCGGCTCGATTCCCAAGGAATACATCAAACCCAGCATGGACGGCATCAAGGAGGCAACGCTCAATGGTGTCATTGCCGGCTATCCGGTCGTGGACGTGCATGTGGACCTGCTGGACGGCACGTTCCATGAAGTGGACTCGAATGAAAACGCCTTCCGCATGGCGGCCATTTTCGCGATGAAGGACGCCTTCCGCAAAGCCAAGCCGCAGTTGCTGGAACCGATCATGAAAGTGGAGGTGGACACGCCCGAAGACTACCAGGGCGACATCATGGGCGACCTCAACCGCCGCCGCGGTCGCATTACCGCCATTGAGAATAAGCAGACGCTGGCGACCGTGAAGTGCGACGTGCCGCTGGCGGAAATGTTTGGCTACTCCACCACGGTGCGGACGCTGTCTTCCGGACGGGCCAGCTACAGCATGGAACCCAGCCATTTCGATCCGGTTCCGCAAAACATCGTGGAGCAGATCGTGGAACAGCGCGGCGGCGGCAAGTAAGCTGGACGCATTTTTCCTGCGTGAATCAGGCTTGCCGAGGCACAGACCCCGGCAAGCCTGAATTTTTGTGAGGGAAAGGCGGCGGTGATGGCGTGGAATTGATTGCGCCGCGACCATTTTCGAGCCAAGGGCTGGCGGTGAAGTTTCGACTGGTTAATTTTCTGCTGTGCCTGCTCAGCGGGCTGCTGCTGGCTGCGTGTTTTCCACCGCTGGGCTGGACGGCGCTGGTTTGGGTGTGGCCGTGGCCGCTGCTGGCGGTGCTTTGGCAGCGCAGGCCGGACGGCGGCTGGCTGCTCCGCGGCTGGTTTGGGTTCCGCTCCGGTTACGTGGCCGGAGCCGCCTTTTTCCTGACAAATCTGTTCTGGGTTCACGAGGTGACATGGGGCGGCTGGCCGGCCATGTGCGCCTACCTGGCACTTTTTTCAGCCGTCTGGGGTGCCTTTGTCACGGTGCTGGCACCGCAGCCGGGTGTCAGAAATTCCCTGCTCGCGGCGCTGTGCTGGTGCGGGCTGGAATGGGTCAGGGGCTGGCTGATGACGGGCTTTGGCTGGAACGGGGTGGGGGTGGCTTTGCAGTCTCCGCTGCTGTTGATGCAGCCTGCGGAATGGATCGGTGTCAGCGGGCTGGCATTTCTGCCGATGGCAACGGCCGGACTGGTCTGGGTGCAGATTCGCCGCCGCAGCCTGCGCGGGCTTATGGTTCCCTTGGCGCTGGTTGCGGGATGGGTGGCGTGGGGCGTCCTCGCAAAGGCGTCCGTCGAACAACTACCGGCGACGAACCTCCATGTGCTGCTCCTCCAGCCAGCCGTCCCGCAAGAGGAAAAGTGGGAGGTGGCAGTGCAGTCCGAAGTGCTGGCAACCCTGGCACCTGCAGAGCAGGAACGGATTCTAAACCTGCGCCGCAGCCACTACGACAAATTGTTCGAACGAACTCGGGCCGGCATCCAGGCTGCGAAACCGGACCTGGTGGTCTGGCCGGAATCCTCCCTGCCCTTTCAGTTTTATGATCCCGAGTCGCTCGATTTTCTGGAGCGCTTTGCTGAACTGGGGGATTTCCCCCTGGTGCTGGGATGCGATGTGGTGGACGAGGGCGCATTCAACGCCCTGGTGCTCATGCGCAGTGGTGCACGGGAGGTGGAAATCTACCGCAAGATCCACCTGGTTCCATTTGGCGAATATGTGCCGCTGCGCCGGGAAATTCCGCTGCTCAATTCGATCGCCGGCGAGCTGATTCCCTACGATTTTGACCGCGGCTCCAGCACCGATCCGCTGCTCCTGCCGGGCGGTTCTGTCGGCATCATTCCGCAAGTTTGTTTCGAGGACACGGTCCCGCGCCTAACGAGGAAATTTGTCAGGCCCGGGCCTCAACTGATCGTCAATGTAACCAACGACGGGTGGTTCCGCAGGAGCGCCGCTTCCGAACAGCACTTTTGGAACGCACGCATCCGTTCCGTGGAATTGCGGCGGCCCATGGTGCGCTCCGCCAACACCGGCGTCACCGCCGCTGTTTCAGCCACCGGCGAGGTGCTGGGACGCCTCCCCAGGTTTGAAACGGGCGAGCTTTCGCTGGTGGTGGCGGTGCCCACCTCAGCAGGCGCGACATTTTTTGCCCGGCATGGTGATGTCTTTTCCGCTTCTGCGGGGCTCGCGGCGGTCATTTTGGGGGCGCTTTTCGCCTGGACACCCCGCACGCCGCATCACCGTAGTTTGTTTCGCGGTGGCGTTCAAGGCAGGGCGTGATACACTCCGCGCAAGTCCACAGGGCAGGCTCGCAACCGGTGATGCGTGAAGCCGTAGTGCCTGTCCTAGTCAATCCGTTGTGAACCCCATTGCCACCAATCAGCCGCCGCACCTCCTGCCTGCCGCGAAAAAACCGCGCATTCCGGATCATGAGGTGCTGCGCTGCATTGGACGGGGGTCCTACGGCGAAGTGTGGCTGGCCCGTGCCGTGACCGGAGTGTTCCGGGCGGTGAAAGTCGTGCGGCGCGAGGATTTCGAGCTGGATCGGACCTTCGAACGGGAATTCCAGGGCATTCTGAAATTTGAACCCGTTTCCCGCGACCACCCGGGACTGGTGGACATCCTTCATGTGGGGCGCAATGAGGAGGAGGGATTTTACTACTACGTCATGGAACTCGGTGACGACCGGGAGATCGGTGCCAGGATCAATCCGGTGGATTACGAGCCGAGGACGCTCGGCACCGATCGGGTAGCCAAAAAGCGGCTTCCGCTGGAGGAAGTGTTGGAGATCGGCATGCATCTGGCTGGTGCGCTGCAGCATCTGCATGAAACGGGACTAAGCCACCGCGACATCAAGCCGAGCAACATTATTTTTTGTCAGGGTCGCGCCAAACTGGCGGACATCGGACTGGTGGCCCAGACCGGACAGCGGACCTTTGTCGGCACCGAAGGATTCGTGCCGCCGGAGGGGCCGGGCAGTCCTGCTGCCGACATTTTCAGCCTGGGCATGGTGCTGTATGAAATCAGCACCGGGAAGGACCGGCTGCATTTCCCGGAATTGGCCGATGATCCCGGGCCTGCCGAGGAGAAGAACCGTCGGCACATGCTCAACGAAGTCATTTGCAAGGCGTGCGATCCCAATCCCAGGCGCCGGTTTGCTTCCGGAAAATCCCTGGCGGAAGCCCTGCGTGCCGTGCGCCGCGGACGCTATCACCGGGCACTGCTGCCGCGGGCGGGCCTGCTGCTCGCCGCCAGCGGTGTGCTCGCCTTCAGCGTGGTCTGGGCGCGCAATGGCAGGATGCCCTGGCCGCCGGGAAATTTCCTGGTGTCGCAGACTGCGGCGCGCGCATCGTCTTTGCAGTCCCCGCACAAACCTCCGGTGTCGGCCCGCATCCGCATCGACAGCCAGCCGCCCGGAGCGCAGGTGCTGGACCATGGAAACGTGCTGGGGCGGACGCCGCTGGAATTAAATAATCTGCCGGTTGGGAGCGTCCGCTATGCGTTGCATCTCGATCACTACCTGGACCAGGCGCTGGAGCTGAACCTCACCGAGGGGCTGAATCCGCCAAGCGTCACCCAGATGCACCCTGCCCTTCCGGAAAAGGGGGAATCCTGGCAGAATTCTCTGGGAATGCAGTTCAAGCCCGATGGCGAATGGCACGCTTCCGTGACGCCCGTCGGCTATGATGAGTTTTTGAAAGTGGTCGGTTACGTTCCCGATGACGTAGTGGACGGCAATGCCGTGAGGGTTTCACCGGCCAATGCGCAAAATTTTTGTGAGCGGCTGCGGGATCTGGATCTGAAGGCGGAAATGCTGGACCCGGAACTGCATTACTACCGCCCGCACGCCGTGCAACTGGCCGGAGTGGATCCGCCGCCGGAGGAGGTCCGGGATCACGTCGTTTTCTACTGTTTGCTGCAGCGGCGGGAGTTTGGGGATCTTGTCATCCATTCCGAACCTGCTGGAGCCGCCATTTTCCAGGGCGACCGGCAGATTGGTGAAACGCCTTTTTCCCTTTTTCACCAGCCCACTGGTCCTGTGGAGTATGTGGTGCGGAAACCCGGCTTTGAGGATCTGGTCATCCGGGGCGATCTCAAAAGCCGGCAACAGTTGAATCTGAATGCCGCGCTGGTGAAGAGCCGCAAGGCAGCGCTGGGCGCACCCTATGAGAACAGCCTGACGATGAAATTCGTGCCGGTGCCAACGCTTCCCACGGTGCTTGTCAGTGTCTGGGAAACCCGCGTCCGCGACTACGATGCCTTCACCGCGGCCACCAAGCGCGAACGCCATACCGTCAGTTGGGAGCCCGGTCCCGAACATCCGGTCGCGAAAGTGAGCCGGGAGGAGGGCGTGCAATTCTGCAAGTGGCTTTCCGAAAAGGAACATGCCGAAGGGCTGCTGCCGGCGCACCTCGAATACCGCCTGCCGACGGATGAAGAGTGGAGCCTGGCGGCCGGACTTCCAGAAAACAAAAGCGTCGCCCTGGCCGAACGGGGCACCAGTGCCCGGGCAAACTACGTGTGGGGAGTGGCATCCTGGCCGCCTCCCAAAGGAAAGGATCTGATGCCGGGAAATTTTTCCGACCTCTCCCGCCTCAAGGGCGACCGCGATGCCAAGCTGGAAAAGACCCTGGGCGTTTACAAATATGCCGACGGTGGAAAATACGACGACGGATTTGCCTACACGGCACCGGTGGGCAGTTTCCAGCCAAATCCATTCGGACTATTCGACCTCGCCGGCAATGTGGCGGAATGGGTTGCGGACAACTATGGTGGCGAAAACCCTGCCCTGGCCAACATGGGGGTGACCCGCGGCGGCAGTTGGGACGACTGGGAACAGAAAATGCTGCGCGCCGCCAGCCGCCGGGCGCTTCCGTTTGACTTGCGGGATGGCCTCTACGGCTTTCGCTGCATCATTGGCAGGATCAGGGAATGACCTCCAGCGGCGATCAGGGTGGGATTTCCTGACAATCGGTGATGCGAATCCATCCGCCGCTCCGCCGCACCTGCCGCCCATGCAGCAGATTAGCCCGTGGCGGGCCGCCGGGGCGCAGGACTTCACGGATGGACTCGATCTGTTCAAAACAGATGCCGGGAATCTGCCGGGCGAGCAGCCAGTTGCGAAGGATGCGGCGCTGCAGGGCCAGGGGCTGTTCACGCAGTTTCCTGACAGACAATTCCCGCCCGAGTGGAAATGCGCCTGCGCACTGCTGCAGAAAGGCGTCGTCGGCCCGGGAAATTTCCGCCAGTCGCCGGAGGACGGGCTGCAGATTGCGGCCGAACGTTTTTGTTAGGAGCGGAAGCAATTGATGCCGGATCCGGTTGCGCAGGTGGTTGCAGGAATTGTTGGAAGCGTCCTCCCGCGAGGATACCCGAACGGCAGCAGCGAAGTCGGTGATCGCCTCACGGGAAAAGTCCAGCAGCGGGCGGAGCACGGAGATTTTTTTTCCGGCCTGACCCATTTTGACAACGGCTGCGAAGGCCATGCCGCTGAGACCCTGAAGCCCGGCACCGCGAAACAGATGCATGAGCACGGTTTCCGCCTGGTCATCTGCATGGTGGGCGAGCAGGAGTCTGGAGCAGCGATATTTCGCGGCACAGGAGGCGAAAAAATCATGCCGTGCGTTGCGGGCCGCGGTCTCGATGGAAAGTTTGTGCCGTTTGGCTAGTTCGCGGACATGTGCGATTCCAACTTCGCAGGGAAATCCCAGGGTCACTGCCTGACGGAGGACGAATCGGGCGTCGGCGTCCGCGGTGCGTCCGCGCAGTTTGTGGTTGAGGTGGCAGACGACCAGGTTTTTCCATCCGAGTCGGTGCAGCGCATGGAGCAGCACCATGGAATCGCGCCCTCCTGAGACGCCGATGAGGTGGCGCAGCCGGGGGGGAGCTTCACCGGCGGCGGCACGGAGGCGGCGGAGAAAGGGCTCGACCGGTGGCGGCGGCATGCGGAATGGCTCCTGCTAGTCGGAAGGCATTTCGACCCGCACAAACTGGAACTTGAACGTGTAAACGCCTCCGTTGTGCTTCTTGCAGCACTGGTAGCAGGCGGTGAACCGTCCGAATTTTTGCACCCGTTTCACAATGAGCCCGCAGTGTGGACACTGGTAGGCGTAGCGCCGCAGCACTTCACGGCGGCGGAAGGGAAGGTCGTGAAAGGCCGGTTCGTCGCCTATGCCCAGTTCGGCGCAGGCTTTTCTCCATTCGGGGCCGTGGGTCTGCATGCCTCCAGCGCGGCGCCCGGCCCGGTAATGAGCGACGAGGTGGGCCACTTCATGGCGCAGGGTCCGCTGAATCTGCCGGTCCCCGATCTCCTGAAGCCGCGGATTCAGTTCGATGCGGGAGGTATGCACGCAGGCGGTGCCAGCCGTGGTTTGCAGCCGCGCATTCCAGCAGACCTGGACCCGCTGCGCCACGGGTTCGCATTTCATGGAATGCAGCCAGTGCCGCGCCGCATTTGTCAGGGCATCATCCAGCCGGTTGGTGGCAGCGTCCGGTTGACGCCGCACCGCGTTTTTTTCAGCAGGGCGGGTTGGGCTTTGAGCACGGAGATGCCGTGGGGTCGATTGCGGCTTTTTCATGCGCGCAGCGTCTTGGATGCCGGGCCGGCCTTGATGTCGATGCGGTGGTTGTCCCCCTTGAGCCCCACGGTGGAATACGCCGGCACGCTTTCCATGAGAAAAACGTTGGCGCCGATGGTGCTGCCTTTGCCAATGAGGGTGTCACCGCCAAGTATGGTGGCGTTGGCGTAAATCGTCACGAAATCCTCCACGCGCGGATGGCGCTTGACTCCCTTGACAGGATTTCCGTCGGCATCCTTCTGGAAACTTTTCGCGCCCAGAGTTACGCCGTGGTAGAGCTTTACATGGCAGCCGATGACGCAAGTCTCGCCGATGACGACGCCGGTGCCGTGGTCGATGAAAAAATGACTTCCGATTTCGGCGCCAGGGTGGATGTCGATGCCTGTGCGGCGGTGCGCCCATTCGGTCATCATGCGGGGCAGCAGCGGCACCTTTTCCCGATAGAGCACATGGGCCATGCGTTGGACGGCCAGGGTTTCGATGCATGGATAGGAAAGAATGATTTCCTCGACGCTCCGGGCGGCGGGGTCCCCGTCATAGGCGGCATCGACATCGGTTTGCAGCAGCCGGCGCACTTCGGGCAGTCCATGAAAAAACTGACAGGCAATGCGGTGCGAGCCTTCCTGGAGGGCGGACGGAGGCGTTTCGCAAAACCGGAGGCTGCGCCGGATTTCGTCCTTCAGCATCGTCATTACCCGAAAAACGCGTTCCGCCGTTTCCGCTTCCAGCGAGTCGGGATTGACGGCGGATTCATCCAGAAATCCGGGAAAAACCAGCCGCAGCAGTTCGCCGCAGAAATTTTCAATGGCTTTCTGCGAGGGCAGATTGGTGCCGTCGATGTGGTTGATGCCCCCGACTTCCCGATAGGATTGCAGGAGGCTGTGCGTGATGTTCTGGAGGTCACAACTCATCGTGGCATGAGGATTGGCGGGGATTATAACGGGACCCCGCGGGATGAAAACGGAAATTGTTCATGGAGGCCAGGAACCGAAGATGACCTTTCTGCCTTGGGTGAACGCTGGCTTCCAATGGTGCGCTAACCTCGCCGCACCCAGAGGCATGCACCGGGCAGCAATGTGCCATTGGCAGCGGTGAAACGAAGCGCCACCGCTTCCGCCCGCCCTTTCAATCTGGTTTTTCCGTTGGCGGCCCAAGCGATGGATGTCAGGGTCCATTTTCCGTCCGTGCGTTCCTGCACGGCAACCCAGCGGAATCCCGCACCGGGTTTCCAAGTCACAATGACGCCGTCGCCATCCTCTGCGATGGTGGCGGAAGGGACGGCTCCGGGTTTGTCAGGCAGCCAGGGATACGCTGGCGGCAGAGCCTTTTCTGCATACGGGCCTGCGAGCAGTTGGGTTGCGATGCCGCCCCGGTTCTGCATCAGGGACTGGGTGCGCCAGTGGCAATGGCCGGCTGCCGGACTGCCCGTCCGGCTCAGGTCGATCTGCCGGAGAATTTCCTCCGCAGGGCGTCCGGTGCCTGGCTTGGCTTCGATCCTGGCCGTGGAAATGCCGGGCCAGAGGTGGCGTTTTTTTTCGTTCTGTGCCTGCCACCAGGAAAGCAGGGCGCGAAAACTTTGTTTTGGAGGATCGATGCTCCAGTAAAGTTGCGGGGTGAAATAGTCGCACCATCCCTCGCGAAACCATTTGCGGGAGTCCGCGGCCAGATGTTCAAACGAGTCAACGCTGGCTGCGATGCCTTCGGGATTATTCGGCCGCCAGATGCCAAACGGGCTGATGCCGACGGCGGCTGCGGGGCGGGCGGCCTTCGCCGTTGCGTAGAAATCCCGGATGAAGGTGTCGATGTTCTGACGCCGCCAGTCCGCACGGGACAGGGTGGAACCGGAGGCGGCGTAGGTGGTGTCGTCAGGAAAGGGCAGTAATCCGCCTTCGGGCGCGCGGACCGGGTAGGGGTAGAAATAATCGTCGATGTGGATGCCATCCACGTCATAGCGGCGCAGCAGATCGGCCACCACGGCCAGCAGGTGAAGCCGCGCCTTCGGTTCGCCGGGATCGACCCATTGCAGATCTCCGTAGGTGCGCACCCAGTCCGGGTGCTGACGGGTAAGGTGACCGTCCGAGGCGGGGTGTTTTCCCACCAGGGCGCGGAATGGATTGAGCCAGGCGTGCAGTTGCAGCCCGCGGCGGTGCGCCTCCGTTAGGGCAAAGGCCAGCGGGTCGTAGCCGGGCGATTTCCCCATGCTTCCGCTGAAAAATCCCGACCACGGTTCCAGCTTGGAAACATAGGCGGCGTCACCTGCCGGGCGCACTTGCAGGACCACCGCGTTGAGACCAAGCGCCTGCAGACGGTCGAAAATAGCGCACAACTCCGCCTGCTGCTTTTCAGCAGGCAGCCCTGCGGACGACGGCCAGTCGAGGTTAAAAACACTGGCAATCCATGCGGCGCGAAATTCCCGCGGCGGTTCGGGCACCGGGCCGGCCTCTTTCCTGTAGTCCGCCTGGAGCGTCCCTGCCAGCCACAGGGAAAACCCCAGGAACCAGATGCGCGGCTGGTTCATTTCTTGAATAGGGGAAAGCCGGGGAAAACTAGTGGGGTGGAGCGGCGGCACCCACCGGGCCTTCGATTTTCGGCGGGTGGAAGGCGATGGCCAGCAGCACCGCGGCGGCCAGCGCTGCGCCGCATGGAATGAGGAAGAGTTTGTCCCAGGCCACCGTGGCCGCATCACCCGAACCGCTGGTGAATTGTGCCTTGAGCGACGGCCCCCAGTAGTAGGAAGCCAGCGGTCCAAGACCAAAAACGAGCATGTTGAACAATCCCTGCGTGCTGGTGCGGATGTCTTTGGGCAGGTGTTCGTCGATGAAAATGTAAAGCGTGGCGAAGAAGAACGCATAACAGATGCCATGCAGGATCTGCACGCCGATGATGGCCGCCTGGGAATGAGCCATGGTCGCATACACTCCAAAACGCACTGCGTGTCCCAGAATGCCCAGAATCATTGTCCAGCGCCAGCCCAGCTTCTTGAGCACGAGCCCCAGAATTGCCATGGTCAGCAACTCCGCGACCTGTCCGATGGTCATGGCAGGCATGACCCAGTTGCCGGCGATGCCGACGCCGCCTTTTTCCACGGGAATGCCCAAAAAGGTTCCGGTCCAGGCAAAGTAGAGATTGTGGACAAATGCGTCCAGGAAGGTCACCACGAAGAGCACCAGAATGGCTGGCTTGGCGAGGAGCTTCAACGCTTCAAGCCAGGCGAAGGATTTGCCCTGGGCCGGTTTTGGCGGCGTGTGAGGGAGAGTCAGGCTGAAGCCCGCCAGCAGGATGGAGATGATGCCACTGACCAGCAGGGTGGCCTTGTAGGAAGAGGGCGGCAGGGCATTTTTCGGATCAAAAATGGCCCCGAGCCAGGCGACGGTCCCCTCATGGTTGCCGCTGTTGATCTTGGTCCAGTCCACCAGGATGAAAATGAACGGCCAGGCGACCAGAATCCAACCCAGCGTGCCGCCCATGCGGACGAAACCATACTCCTTTTTCGCATCCTGGAGGTGGGTGAAGGCGATGGTGTTGGCGATCGACAGGGTGGGAACAAAAAAGAGGCAGTGCACGAGCATCAGCCCGAAGAAACTCCAGAAGATGGGCGATTTGCCGACCGGTCCGGTTGCGGCTGCTGCCGCTGTCAGTTCGGACGCCGGCACATCCGGTGCCGTAATGAAAAACAGCCCGATCATCGCCGCGCCGCCCACCAGGTGGCTGAAGGCCATGAATTTTTCCGCCGCAAACATCCGGTCCACGAATTGATTGCTGAAAAACATGGCCACAATGGCACTGACCGCAAAGGCGTTCAGAATCCATGCCTGTTCGGCGACGTTGAAACCCAGACTGGGCAGATAGGTGAAAATCAAGGGGAGCCATGCGCCCCAGATGGCGATCTCCAGGATCATCATCACGAACAGTTTGTTGCGGACAGAGTGGTTCATAGAAGATTAAAAAAGTTCGCGGGAGTATTAGTCAGCGCTCCGCCGACTGGCAAGACGCATGTGCGCATCTCCCGGTAAATTCTTTCCGGCGTGCCGCTCCATCGCACAGGCGAAATCAAACATCCCTCGGCGCAAGGGGCTTCTGTCCCTCGCATATCTCCTCCATTTGCCTTCGATGCCCCACCATCCCTGAATTTTTCCCGCTGTGACCGGTCGCGGCGGCGTTCAGGCCGCGGACTGCGGGGCGGAAGTCGCACCCAGCACGGCGCAGGCGGCAGGGGCAGCGTATGCGCGGTCTGGTTGGTGGCCAGCGGCAGTCGCTCGAAGGCCAGCGTTCACCGGCTGAACGGAGCGGCTACGACATTCGCTTCGCCGGTGGCGGGATCGACCCGCGTTGTCGCCACCCCCCCCCACGCAGCCGCGCCATGCGGGCCGCATGGTCCATCTCCAGAGAAGTAACCTGCCAAGGCTCCACCAGATACAGCATCTGTTCGATGTCTTTCGCAGTCATCCTCCAACCTCCTCAAAAAAACCCGATTCGCAGATCTTTTTCCACACGAATTCGGGATGAGCCGGAAATAAGAGACATGTCGGCGTGCGATCAAAACCGGACGTTGTGCGATCAAAACCGGACAGGTTTGTGCGATCAAAACCGGAATAATTGAGGGAGGAGTGCGAATGTCCTGGCCGGGCTGTGGCAGGCAGCGAAGCTGCCCTGCCGCAGCAGAGGACAGGGCTCTGCAGGGATGCAACCCGAGCGCTGTCTGCGGCCAGTATACGGCAGGTCTCCGGGGGCGGCAGCCCCCGGGACCGGCTCCTGCCGGCACTGCCCCCATGCGGTAAATCCCGGGAGTCCGGGGGCAGAGCCCCCGAGGGGATGTTAGGTGAGAAAAAGAGGGGGGCGGGGAGAAAAGGAGAGGAAAGCAGGGGGTATGCCTGCCAAATCCAAAGTCGCAAAAGCAACAACCACCCGTCCTCAGCTCAAATCCCGTCTTGGTGCGCCCTTCATCCAGCGCATGCTCGCGCTCTTGCGGGCCGGCTCCATCAGCGCGCCGGAAGGCTGCAGGCAGCTGGGCATCGGACGCAGCCGCTTCTACGAACTCTACAGCGCATGGCTGGCCGCCTGCGCCCGCGGCGAAGCGGAACACTGGAGCCCGCCTGTCTCAGGCGGCAACCGCCGCCCGCCGTGGCCCGATCCCGTCACCGATCTGGTCCGCCGCCTGCTGAGCACCGAACCGCCCGCCTCCTATGCACTGATCGCCAGCGAAGTGCACCGCCGCTGCGCGCACACGCTCTACCGCGCCAGCATCCGCCGGTGGGCGCAGGCAGAGGGCATCGCGCGCCCCGCGCGGCCACGCGGCCCAAAAGTCGACGTGCGCCGCTGGCAGCGCCAGCAGACCGGCGAGCTGTGGCAGCTCGACGCCACCCCGCACGCCTTCTTTCCCGGCGATCCGCAGCGCTATCCGCTCCTCGACATGCTCGACGACTGCACCCGCCTGATCACCGGCGCGCGGCTCTACGAGGCCGAAACCCTCCTCGCCTATCTCGATTTTCTACCCCGCGCGTTCGAAAAGCACGGTCTGCCCCTGACCCTCTATACCGACTACCACAGCATCTTCTTCACCCACCAGCCAGACGCCCTCACCCAGCTCGGCGCCGCACTCAAATTCTACGACATCTCCCTGCTCTACGCCCCCACGCCCCAGGCCAAAGGAAAAGTCGAACGCCTGCACCAACTCTGGCAGAGTCGCCTGCCCCCGCTGCTGGCCGCAGACGACATCACCGGTGTCGCCGCGGCCAACGTCCTCATCGAGAACCTGCGCACCCACCGCAACGAAGCCGAAAAGCACCGTGAATTGGGCTGCACGCCGCAACAGGCATGGCAACAGGCCCGCCGACAGAAACGCAGCGCCCTGCGTCCCTTCCGGCGCGATCCCTGGTGGCCATACGTGTGGAGTCTGCGCACCACCGTGCGCGTGGCCGACGACGGCACCGTGCCCCTGGGCACACAACGCCTGCGCGTCAACGCTCCGCGCGCCACCCGCCTCGTGCGCTGCCAGCATCCCGACGGCAGCTACACCATCCTGCGCTCCCACCCCGACAAGACCCGCAAACCGGAAGTCCTCCTGCGTCTCGGCCCATCTCTCTCAAAATAAGCGCCTTGCGCAGCATAGCACTTCGTCCGGTTTTGATCGCACAAACTATTCCGGTTTTGAATGCACGCCGACATGGATGTGCGCGATTCTTGACACGAGTCAAGGAACTGGCACAATACCGGGTCATGCCGCCAGACGATACCGCTGCTGCATCCTCCTCCGAACTGCTGCCCGTGGTGTATGAGGAATTGCGGCGGTTGGCGCGGGGGATCATGGCGGCGGAGCCGGCGCAGACGCTGTCGGCCACGGCGCTGGTGCACGAGGCCTGGCTGCGGGTGTCGCAGGACGGCGGGCCGCGATGGGAAAACCGGAGGCATTTTTTCGGAGCGGCGGCACAGGCGATGCGGCGGATTCTGCTCAACCGGATTCGTTCCAAGCGGCGATTGAAACGCGGCGGAGGGCAGAAAACCGTTCCGCTGGAGGAGGTGGTGGTGGAAGTAGCGGCGCCGGAAAGTGACGAGGCGGTGCTGACGGTGGATGCAGCGCTGGATCAACTGATGGCGCAGGATCCGCTGGCGGGAGAAATCGTCAATTTGCGATTTTTTGTCGGGTTGAAGTGGGCGGAAATCGCGGAAATGACCGGGATTTCGGAACGCGATCTGAACCGGCATTGGGCGTTTGCGCGGGCGTGGCTGAAGACGGAAATTGGCGGAAATTGAACAGAGTTGCCGGAACTGGTGCTCCACGGGGCATGACTCCCTGACACGCCTCATGCCAGCAACCTCCATCGATTTTTCCCGGCTCAAGGAAATTTTCCTCGCAGCGCGAGACCTCGGCGACCCTGCCCAGCGGGCTGCCTATCTGGGTGAGATCTGCGGGGAGGACACCACCCTGCGTGGACGGGTGGAACGGATGCTGGCGGCGGACCAGGTGGAGGATGCGTTTCTGGAACCGGCGGAATCCGCAGCGGGTGCGGAAGTGCCGCTGCGGAGCGGGAACACGGTGGGGTATTTCGGCGATTACGTGCTGCTGGATGAAATCGCACGCGGAGCATCCGGAGTGGTTTTCCGGGCCCGGCAGGTTTCGCTTGGACGCACGGTAGCATTGAAAATGCTGCGGGACCGGCCGGAGCTGGCGACCACGGCGGAGGCGGATCGTTTGCGGGCGGAGGCGGCGGCCACGGCGGCGCTGGATCATGCGAACATTGTGCCAATTTACGAAATTGGTGTTCACGCGGGGCAGCCTTTTCTGAGCATGAAGTTCGTCGCGGGCGGGACGCTACAGTTTCGCATGGCGGAGTTCCACGCAGACACCCGGCGGGCGGTGCAGCTGTTGGCGAAGGTGGCACGGGCGGTCCACCACGCCCACTGTCACGGAATTCTCCACCGTGATCTGAAGCCGGGAAACATCCTGCTCGACGAGGAGGGAGAGCCGCATGTGACGGACTTCGGACTGGCCCGCAGGCTGGACGCACCGTCGCACCTGACGCTGACCGGCCAGATTGTCGGCACGCCGCACTACATGGCGCCGGAACAGGCCACCGGCGGCGGACGGGACCTGACGCCGGGTGCGGACATTTATGCGCTGGGCGCGGTGCTTTACGAAATGTTGTCAGGGCGGAAGGTGTTTGCCGGGGATGACGTGATCGCGCTGCTGCTGCAGGTGACGGAAACGGAGCCGGCACCGTTGCCGATGGTGGATCGGAATCTGGCTGCTGTGGTGATGAAGTGTCTGCGCAAACAGCCGGTGCAGCGCTACGGCACGGCGGAGGAACTGGCGGAGGAACTGGAAAGCTGGCTGGCGACGGGACAGGTGCGCGTCCATCCGGAAGGCGTGGTGCATTTGATGTGGCGCTGGCTGCGGCGTCGGTGGGCGTGGGTGGCGGTGTTCCTGATGCTGGCGTGGGGGGCGTGGCTGTGGCGGACGCGTTCGGTACCGCCAGCGGGAGTGCCAGCCGTGGCAGGACAAAAGGACCTGGAGCGGGCTTCGGCGGAATGGTTTCTCGACCACGGAGGCACGCTCATCTACTGGCCGCTGGGCCAGGGACGGGTGGCGATCGACTACCGCGCGCAACTGCCGAAAGGCGCGGTTTCCCTTGAGGAGGTGGAGCTGGACGGCTTCAACAAGAAGAAGCTGCCGCCGCCGACACCGGGGGACTGGCGGGAGTTGCACGGTTCGGCAACCCTGCGGCGGCTGCTGCTCCGATATACGACGATCACGGATGAATCGCTCACCTTCCTGCGCCATTGCCCGAAGCTGCATCGGCTGGAACTGCTGGGGCTGCGGGATTTGACCGATGCAGCCCTGCCGCACCTGGATTCACTGGCGCTGACGCAATTGATGGTGGAGGGCACTCAGATCACGCCTGAGGCGCTGAGCCGGATGCCTGCGGCGGGCCGCATCCGCACGCTTGGCTTTGGTTATACCGACAACCTGACCGACGAGACGGTTGCTGCTCTGGCAGCGTTCACCGCTGTGGACAGGCTGGAAATCGTGGCCACGCCGCGTCTGACCGATGCCGGGCTGGCCCGCCTCGCGTCGCTGCCGTCGCTGCGCCGGCTGACGCTCAGCGCCAACCAGCAGGTGACGGGGACCGGCCTCTCCGGCTGGCCGGCCTCCTCCAAACTGGACGCCCTCATCTGCCACCGGACCACGTTCAATGACGCCGGTTGTGCCGCGGTGGCCCGCACGGTGCCGGGCCTGCGCAGCCTGGTGGTCAACCATACGAAGGTGACCGGGGTCGGGCTCAGTCACCTCGCCGGGTTGTCTCGGTTGGAAAATCTTGAGATCTGCCACCTTCCCGTCGCTGACGCCGCACTGGTGCCGCTGTACGCGCTGAAATCGCTGAAGTCGTTGTCGGTCACTGGCACGCAGGTGACCGATGCGGGGGTGGCGGCCTTCCGCGCCGCGGTGCCCGGGTGTGCGGTCGTGCGGTAGGGGGAGAGATATTTTCCGGATTTTTTTGCCGGAATGCCATTCGCACGGGGCATGAGCCAGAGACAACCCGTTCACACCATGCCTACCCATTCTGCTTCTGTTCGTGGCCGCTCCGGCCGGGCCTCCCTGCTCTGCCGGGGGATTGCCGCCCTGGGCTGCTTCCTCTTCGCTCCCGCTGCGGTCGCTCAATTCTCTGCCACTCAGTGGACGGATGACGCCACTTCCGGCATCACGTTCGAGACCACTTGGGCCTACCGTTTCAACTCGACGACCAACACCACCGTGAACGGCAAGACCGTCCAGGCACTCAGCGGCCTGGCCGCGTCCGCGCCCAACGCGTTTGCCTTGACGGCCCCGAACGCACTGAATGTGATCACCGGTGACACCAACAGCCTGACCAGCGGTTCCGGTGGGAGCGCGGAGATCGGGCGCAATTTCCTCTACGGTGCCAATCCGGCCACGGTCACGCTGCATGGCCTGACCAGCGGACGGAAGTATGTGGCGACGTTCCTGAGCGTCGGGTGGGATGATCCGCCAGCCGTGCGCAACGTCACCTTTGCCAGCGACTCGGATTCCCTGATGGTCAATCAGAGCCAGTTCGGCAACAACCAGGGCATTCGCGTGGATTATGTCTTCACCGCCACCGCGACGACCCGCGCCATCACCCTCACGCCGGCGGATCCGGGCACCACCTGGCACCATTACGCTCTGGCTCTCAGGCTCTACACGCCGACCGGGCAGTTCTCCATCTCGTCTTGGAACGCCGACCTCGAAGCGGGCATCGGTGCCGCCAGCACCTGGGCGTATCGATTCAATTCGACGACGAACGCGACCATCGAGGGCAAAACCGTGACCGGCATCGGCGGGGGCAATCCCGCGGTGGCCGGGAAGTTTTCCATCGATGGCGTGGTGAACACCTATTCCGATGATGTCAACAACCGCACGTTGGGTGCAGGCGGCAGCGCTGAGGTGGCAAAGCATTTCATCTACGGCGGAAATCCGGCGACGGTGACCCTGTCAGGACTGACGCTCGGACAGCCGTATGTGGCGACGTTTCTGAGCGTTGGATTCGACAGCCCGCCGACCGAGCGCAATGTCACCTTTGCCAGCGAGGGAGCGGCATTGCAGGTGAACCAGAGCGGGTATGGCAACGACCAGGGCATCCGGGTGGATTTCGCCTTCACCGCCACGGCGGCGACGCGGGTCGTCACCATCACGCCTGCGGTTCCGGGCGCGACGTGGCACCATTATGCGCTGGCACTGCGTCCGGCCCTGCAGGTGACGAGCGTGGCCGATTCCGGGGCAGGAACATTGCGCCAGCGACTCGCCGATGCGGCAGTGATGGCTGGGCCGGACTTCATTCGTTTCGGCTCCACCTTCAATGGCGAACCGGCGGATACGATCATTCTCAGCAGCGCGGAGCTGGCGGTCAATGACTTCACCGGCCGCGTCACTATCGACGCCTCGAACATTTCCTCCGGTGTCACGGTCAGCGGCAACAGCGCCCGCCGGGTCTTCAACGTGGGCGCAGGCTCGACGGTGACGATGAAGCGGCTGACCGTCACCGGGGGTCGTGCGGTATCCGCCCCGGCCCCGGGCAATACGGGAGCCGGTCTGCTCAGCGCCGGCAATCTCACGATGGAAGATTGTGTGATTGCGCACAACGACGCGTCCGAGCTTGGCGGCGGCCTGCGTGTCGTGAGCGGCGGCGCTCTGGTCCTGCGCCGCTGTTCGCTCTACGAGAACACCGGCGCACCGGGCTCCGCACTGCATTTTGCCGGCATGTTCTGCACGCTGGAGCAATGCACCGTGTCCTCGAATACGACCTTCAACAGCTATCGCGGCGCGATCTACATTGAAAGCGCCGTTACCTCGCAGTTGACGCACTGCACCATTGCCCGCAACAGCGGCGGCGGTCTGGCACAGCTCGGCGGGCAGTTGGTGCTGCAGAACACGATCATCGCGCAGAATCTGGCAGCAGACGGACGGGATGTTCACAAAACCGGAGGGTCGCTGTTTTCCTTTGGGGCGAATTTGATCGGGAGCAACGAAAGCGTCACCGGAGAGTTCCCGGCCGGCTGGCCCAATGCGCAGGGAAACATCGTCGGCACCGCTGCCGCGCCAGTGGATCCGGGGCTGCTGGCGCTGGGATTTCGCGGCGGGTCCTCTGCGGCGCTTTTCACGATGCAGCCGATGGCTGGGAGCCCGGCGATCAACGCGGTGCCAGTGGCATGGGAAGTGGCCGCGCTGACCACCGACCAACGCGGCGCGGGCTTTTCGCGAAAGATGTGGGCGCCGTCCAACGCCAGCCAACCCGCGGTGGACATTGGTGCGGTGGAAGCAGGGGTGAGTGCAGACGCAGCGTGGGAAGTGCGGGAAATCTTCGGGGCCGGGCAGATCAGCAATGGGCTCTTCACGGCCGAGGCTTGGGCGAACAACCCCGGCGCTGCCACCGTCCTCACCGGCACTCGCGAAACCATCAATCTTTACGATCCGGATACCAACGCGAACGATGAGGGCAGTTTTCCGGCCAGCGAGCCGTTTGCCTGCAACAACCAGACCCAGAGCGGACTGGCCAACGGAGACGATGACGACTTCGTGGTCTGCGCACGGAGTTTCCTGCAAATTTTCACGGCGGGCGACTACACGCTGGGCTTCAACACCGACGACGGGGCCCGGCTCCGCGTCTTCAACCCGGATGGCAGTTTCCTGGACTCGGTGGAATCCGCCGGTCCCTCGCCGTCCACCGGCAGTTTCCGCACCTTCCATTTTCCCGCGGGTGTCTATGGGCTGGAGTTTCTCTATTTTGAGCACACCGGCCATGCGCGGGCCGAAGTCGTCGCCGCGCCTGGCACGAAAACCGCCATTGATGCGTCCTTCCGGCTCATCGGCGACGCCCAGACCTCGCAGCCGGTTCCACTCAGTCATGGCGTGGTGCTGGGAACAGGCTGGCAGGTGGACGTGCTCCGCAACGGCTCTGCCATCAGCCTGCCGGTCGCCGTCGAGGAAATCGAGCGCCACTGGCACCGGCCCCGTCCGGTGCGCGGGCTGCGGTTCACCACCGCCAATGATGCGCCGGAGCGCGACCCGGCGACATGGAAACTGGAAGGCACCCAGGGCACGGCGGCCAGCGGCCCATGGTCGATCATCGCGTCCGGCGTCACCGGCCTGAGCACCACGCGGTTCACTCCCGGACCGGTGCAGTCGTTCGCCAACGCGACGGTGTATCAGGCCTACCGCCTGACCTTCCCCACGCTGCGCAATACCACGACTGCCAACGCCGTGCAGGTCGCGGAAGTGGAGTTTTTGGATGAAAACGGCATGGACATCGCCGCACCGGGCGACGGGATCACCGGCACTTCCGCCGCATCCCCCAGCCTGGAGACTCCAGCCATGGCAATCGACAATCGTTCCGACACCAAATATCTCAATTTCGACGAGGAAAATTCCGGTCTCGTCTGGACGCCGTCCGCCCTCAACCTGCCTGCGGGCAACGCAACCCCCGCCAACCTGGCGACACTCAATCTCTTCGATCCGCAGAACGGCGGCCTCCCCACGGCGCACGGCGAGACGAAGACGCCGTTTCCGGGCGACACCCCGGCGGATGAAGAAAAATTCGCCCTCGGCGCACGGGCGCAGCTCCAAATCAGCGCCGCCGGTGAATACACGTTCTGCACCCTGGCCGACGACGGCGTGCGGGTGCGCATCCGCGGCACCCACGGCTGGAGCGTGTCCGGCACCCTGCAAGGCCAACCCGCTACGCTGCTGGATGGCTTCCAATCCAACGGCTGCTGCGCAGAGGTTTTTGGCCACGTTTATCTGACCCCCGGCACCTACGAAATCGAAGTCATCTACAACGAGCAGTTCGGCGGAGCCTACCTCAGCCTCTGGGCGGCCCAGGGTCGGCTAACCACTTTCGACGCCTCCAACGCCCGATTCTTTTCCCTTGTCGGTGCCAACACCGGTGCTGCGCTCGGCGTCCTGGAGCCCGAACTCGCCCGCCAGAGCGGCCTGTCCGACGTGCCGATCAATGACAATTTCGCCAATGCCCTGACGCTCTCCGGCCGCCTCGCCACAGCCAGTGCAGCAAATTACCTCGGCACCCGGGAAACCGGTGAGCCCAGTCCCAGCCTTGGCACTTCGCTCTGGTGGCAGTGGACCGCCCCCAGCACCGGCTGGGTTCAGGTGGACACCGCCGGCAGCAACCTCGACACCATCCTCGCCGTCCGCATCGGCTCGGCCGTCAACGGCCTGACCTTGGTGGCCTCCAATGACAACGATGGCGACGCCACCACCTCGCGGCTTCTCTTTCAAGCCTCGGCAGGCACCACCTACCGGATTCACGTCGGCGGCAGGTCCGGTGCCACCGGCCTGATCGTCCTCCACCTTGAACAATTCGCCGCACCGGCCAATGACCAGTTCGCAAATGCCACCGTGCTGCCGTCATCCGGCGCTACCAGCACGACGGGCACCAGCGCCGGGGCAACATTCGAAGGTGGCGAACCGCCCGCTCTGCCGGGAACTGCCGAGACTGGTCAATCCTCGGTCTGGTTCGAATGGACCGCACCCTCATCCGGCGAATACACATTCGACACCATCGGCAGCACCTTCGACACCGTGCTCGCCCTCTATCCGGCCATTGTCAGCAACGTAACCCGGATGGCCAGCAATGACAATTTTAATGGTGCCATCACCAGTCTGATCCGGTGCCGTGTCACTGCCGGAGCCACCTACAACCTGCAGATCAACGGCATAAGCAGCAGCACTTTTGGCCGCTATGTCCTCAACATTCGCGCCATTCCAGAATTGTTCCCTGGAGCCCTGACTGTCGAGGGTGACGGCAGCCGGACGTTCCACTTCGTCTGGACCTCCCAGGCCGGGGAAACCTACCTCGTCCAGCAATCGACCGACCTCCAGACCTGGGGATTGGTGGACATCCTCACCGCCGAACCCGGCTTCCAGACCAGCCTCGACATCGCCGGAATCCCCGCCGCCAGCCCGAAGCTCTTTATCCGCATCCAGCGACCATAAGCGCAAGCCGCATCTGCACGCAGCGGGCGCAAGGACCCAGTGCAACGGACGCGGTGAGTCGCTGGGCCGCGGGGGCATCTCCAGGCCGGTTTTCGCTGGTTCGGTTTTTTGCCGCACCTCGAATGCTGATTCTGTGTTGTTTTTCCCATTGCTGGATTCCACCGGGTGCGGGATAAGTGCGGCTTTCCATTCATTCCGGGGGCATCTGCGCCGGACTCCAGAGCATGAACATGTACATTCCCTTTCGTATCGCTGCGGCCCTCGCGTTCTGTGCGGGAATGTGCGGGTGCAGCATGATCGGCCCGCTGATCAATGCCGCACTTCCGTTTGCCGGGGTCAAGCTGGCGCTGGCGTGCATTCCTGAGCACACCCTCATTGACACCCCGACCGGATCCAGGCCCATTGAACAACTGGAAGCGGGGGACTGCGTGACGGGTTTTTCCGGAAAGCCGACGCGCATTCTGCAAAAGCATTCCTATCTGGAAAATCGGCAGACGGTTTTCCTGCGGGTCACCTTCGCGGACGGGGCAGCGGTGGATCTCTGCGGCATGCACCGGATCGACGGCATCCGGGCGCAGAACCTCCGCGTTGGCCAGACGGTTGCGGGACGGCAGGTCGTGCGGGTGGAGTCCCGCAGTGGAGAAACGCGGTCCTACGACCTGTTGACCGAAGACCAGGGCTATCGGATCCGCGGAATTCCGGTCAACAGCATGATCGAGGAAATGCACGCCGCGGCCGCCAGCGGCATGAAGTCGCTCAAAGACTAGCCTCCCGCGCCACTGGCATTCTGTGGCATCCTTCCGTTGCACGGTCGGCGGATCCCATGGACACTCTCCGGCATGACTCCCCTGCATCGGTTCATTTTGCTTGCCTGCACGCTGCTTGCCGCCGTTCCAGCCTGGGCGGACTTGGCGGTGGCCACGCTGCACCCTGCGCTGGATGATCTGGCGAAACAGGTGGGCGGCGAACGCATTTCCCTGGTGCCACTGCTCAAGGCGGGCAGCGACCCGCATGCCTTTTCGCCCAAGCCGGAGGACGTGAAGCTGCTCCGCGGCGTGCGGCTCATTCTGGCATCCGGAAAAGGAATGGAAACCTACCTCGACAAGCTCGTGGACAATCTCGGCAAGGAACAGAAAATCATCGAAGTTGGCAAAACCATTCCCGACCTGACGGAAGCGGAGGAGCAGGCGATCCTGCTGGAGGCCGAGGAAGCCCACGACCATGCGGAGGACGACGGACATGAGCACGGGCACCACCACCACGGTGCCGGCACAGACCCGCACTGGTGGAACAGCACGGAAAACATCCGCCGGGCGGCCTCTGTGCTCGCGGAAGCCTTCTCAAGGGAGGATCCGGCCAATGCCGCGGCCTACCGCAGCAATGCCGCTGCCTACGCCGAGCGCCTCCGCGTCCTGAAAAACTGGGCGAAAAAGGAACTGGCCGCCGTCCCTCAGGATTCCCGGAAAATCGCCACCGCGCATCTTTCGATGACTTATTTTGCGAAGGAATTCGGGTTCAAGCTCATTGCCGTGCAGGGGCTCAGCCCCACGGCCAAGGCGACTTCCGGCGACCTGGCCTCCGCCATTACCCGGATTAAAAAGCATCGCATCAAGGCGGTTTTTCCCGAACAGGGGGTCAATGCGAAACAACTGGATGAAATCATCGCCGAATCCGGTGCAAAAAAAGGAGGCGAACTTGTTGCCGACGGCAATGGCACCGGGGAGTTCGCGCGTTTTGAAAATGCCTTCCGGCACAATGTCACCACCATCGCCGCCGCATTGCGTTAGCCGCGGCCGGGCTGGAAATTTTCCTTTGCAGGCGCCGCCATTTCCCAACATAGCTCCCCCCATGTCCAAGACCTCGCTCAACGCCGCCCAAGTGAAGGAAATGATGTTCGCCGTGGCCGACGCCATCATTGCCGCCGAACCCCTGCTCAGTGAAGCGGACCGCAACCTGGGCGATGGCGATCATGGGCTGGGCATGCAGCGCGGCATGACTGCGGTGAAGGAAAAACTGGCCGGGCTGGATGCCGCGGCAACACCTGACAAAATTTTCCAGACTTCCGGCATGGCGATGATGAGCAGCATGGGCGGCGCCAGCGGGGTGGTTTTTGGCACACTGTTCATGAGCGGAGCGAAAGCGCTGATCGGAAAAGCGGAAATCGGCAGCGCGGAGTATGCCGCATTTCTGCAGAGCGCCTGCGAAGGGGTGAGCACCCGCGGCAAGGCCAAACCCGGTGACAAGACGATGGTCGATGCACTGCATCCCGCCGCGGAAAAGGCCCGGGAGGCCGCCGGACTCGCGCTGCCGGAAGCCGCCGCCGCCGTGGCCGCCGCTGCGGAGGCCGGGCGGGACGCCAGCAGTGCGCTCATCGCCACGTTAGGCCGGGCCAAAACGCTGGGGGAAGCCTCGATCGGACACCCGGATGCCGGTGCGTGTTCGGTGGCCATCATCCTGCGCACGATCAGCGACTACATCGCCGGGTGACTTCATGAAGACCACGCGGCGCAGCTTTCTGCTTTCCGGTCTGGCCGCAGGGATGGGTGCGCCGCATCCCGATGCGCTGCGGGCCGCGGTTCCCACTTCACCGCTGCTGGAGGAAGTCCGAACCCGCGTGATGCCCGTGCTCAAGGAGCGGCTGAAAGAAAAGAAACTCGCCCCCGGTCAGCCCGTGCACCTGCGGGTGTTCAAGGAGTCGAAGGAACTGGAACTGTGGATGCAACCGAAGCCTGGCACCTGGCGGCATTTCAAAACGTGGCCAATCGCCACCTGGGGCGAAGGAACCCTGGGACCAAAACAGCGGGAAGGCGACGGCCAGGCACCGGAAGGGTTTTATGCGGTGGGGCCAAAGCAGCTCAATCCCAACAGCAAATACCACCTGGCATTCAATCTGGGATACCCCAATGCCTTCGATCAGGCGCTGGGGCGCACGGGATCATTTCTGATGGTGCATGGCGCGGAGGTTTCCATCGGCTGCTTTGCCATGACCAATGTCGGCATTGAGGAAATCTACCTTCTGGTCGAGGCGGCCCTGAATGCAGGTCAGGAGGCATTTGCCGTGCACATTTTCCCGTTCCGCATGACTGCAGAACGCCTCTCCCGCGAATCCGCCAGCCCCTGGCGCGCCTTTTGGGAGAACCTCAAGGAAGGCTGGGATCGGTTCGAGAAAACCACGTCTCCACCGATTGTCAGGGTCAAAGACGGCCGCTATCATTTCCCGTCGGCCTGACTCCGAATCCTCAGCCGGTTACCCGCGCTTTTTCACGCGGGTGCCATCGGTGACGGTGTCCGGTGGATAGAGCAGGACTTCCATTCCAGGTTGCAGGCCATTGGTGATTTCCGTGAACCGTCCATCAGTGCGCCCTGTTTCCACGGCGGTCTTGACCGCCCGTCCGCCGGTCAGTCGATAGGTTTTCCATTCGCTTCCCTCACGAAACAGCGCGCCGGCCGGTGCCAGCAGGGTGTCATCGCGGTGCCAGACGGCGACTTTCACCTCAACGCGGAAGCGGTCACCCATGACTGGTGCGGCGGCGGGCGGATGCACCAGGTCCGCCAGGACAATGACCCGCTGTTCCTCCACGCCCAGGGCGGAAATCTTGGTGAATGCGGCTGGCTCGACCCTGCGGACTCGGGCTTTCAAGGGCTCTCCGCCCCACTGTTCCACGTTGACTTCCGCACCGGGCTGAATGGCCACCGCATCCCGCGAAAGAATTTCCGCCTCGATTTCAATGTCAGCGGGATCACCCACTTCCAGGATCGCACTGCCCGGAGCCACTGCCACCGCGCTCTCCTGCACCACCCGCAACACCTGGCCGGAAACCGGTGAACGCATTTCCACCACGTCTCCGGCGGCGCTTTCCGCACCATGGAATTGCCGCAGCATCACCTTTGCCTGTTCCAGTTCGAAATTCGCCACCTGCAGCGCAAATTCGCCAGCATGGACTTCCCGGTCACGCATCAGGGCGTCGCGCTGGGCGGCATCCCGTTCGGAAGCGGAGATGGAGATCGTGCCGGATGTTTTGCTGACGCGGTCCCAGTTGGTTTTAGCAAATGCCGCGGCGGTTTTGGCCATTTCCAGCGTCTGTTCCGCCCGCTGTTTGCCGGCGGTGGCTGCCGCTACGCGGGCTTCCGCCTGGGCGTTGGCCCGCGGGTCCAGCAGGGGGGCGGCCGACGGCTCCACTACCGCCAAGATCGTTTCCCCGGCCTTCACGGCATCTCCCGCTTTCAGTGCGACGCGCCGCAACTGTCCGGCCACCGGAGCGGAAATGACGAACCGGTTGCGAATCCGGGTCTTTCCCTCCTCGATGACGTGGACGGTGAGCGGGCCGCGGAATGCCGCCGCTATTTCCACCTCCACCGGTTTCGGCATGATCCCGAAAACCAGCAAACCCAGCAGAACCAGGCCGACAGCCCAGCTCAGGAGGCGGCGAAGCCGTCCGGGACGCGGGCTGTGGCGGCGCGTTTCCCAGGGCGGATTGGATGCAGTGGAAGCGGGATCGGGCATGAAAGGGTCGGAATCAAAACCGAGGGCGGGCTTTCGCAAGTGGTTCCGTCGGCCCGGGCGGCGGAGGCGGCGGCTGGTGACGCCGCTTAGTCCCCTCCATTCGCAGCCAGCTGTTCCTGTTCCAGAAATGCCTGGAGCGTGGCGTCGCTGGCCGAAATGTTGGGTTTTCCACGGACGTTCGGCGGCAGGCTGAAGACAAACCGCGAGGCATTCGGCGTCAGGGGAAACAGCGGATTCACCGAAACAAATGTTTCCGGAACCTGCCGGTTGCAGAAATCGACATAACGCAGGCATTGCCGCATCTGCTCGACCGTCCGCGGGTGGTGCCCGCGCCGCATGGGCGGTTTCCTGACATCCTGATGCAGGATGTAGTCTTCGAACATGGCCTGACAGATGTCCCCGTCCCCGGAAAACCGGATGTTCAGGTCCAGGTCCCTGACAAAAACCTTGAGATGCACTGGCGGCTCAATCATCGGAAAATCCTTCCAGCCTCGGACGGGTTCACGACATTCCCCGGGAAAACGCGCCGGGTGTCATTGTGCGGGCGTCAGCCGCCCGGCAGCACCGGACGGCCACTCGGCTCCCTGCTTGATCCAGCGGCCCAGAATGTTCAATTCGTCAGCAGTCAGGCGATTTCCCACCGGAGGCATGGCCTTGACCGCGCCGTGGGTGCCCTTGGGGTTGAGAAAAAGCAGGCTTTTTTCCGGATGTCCCGGAACGATGCGCGCTCCGCGTGTGCCTGGCCGAAAGGCTGCATCGCGGCTCGTCAGGGCGAAGAGCCCCGGCATGGTCTTTCCATCGTGGCAGACCACGCAGCGGGACTGCAGCACCGGCTTGATGTGGTGCGCAAAGGAAACGGTGCCGTGCAGAGCAGATTGCACCGCGGAATCAGTCAGAACGGAA
Source organism: Verrucomicrobiales bacterium (assembly GCA_018003315.1). GTDB lineage: Bacteria > Verrucomicrobiota > Verrucomicrobiia > Verrucomicrobiales > V1-33 > JAGNEJ01. The sequence goes on along the minus strand of JAGNEJ010000019.1, from coordinate 3,782 downwards.
GGCCCGGTGGGCGCGGTCTCCGGTCCGCCGTTGGCACCGCGCCCGTGGCGGCAGGCGCTTGGCAGGGTCAGCATGAGGAGGGAAAGCAGCAGAATGACGCGTCGCATGGGATCACATAACATGCGATTCGGCACCCTCGCAACGACGCTTCTTGCACCCGCCACCATTTCCGTGCTGTTGGCGTTGGCCGCCGTCGTCCCGGCCAGGGCGGAATTTGTTTCGGGATGCGTTTGGCCTGCTGTCGGTCAAACCGGTTTCGGGCGGGCTTTTGATGCGGGTGCTTGAGTGCCGGGGGGATGGGTGTTATGGGTGCATCGCTGCGCCGCCCTGCATTCATGTACAGCCCCTCATTCCACTTCTCCTCCCACGCCACCCGCCCGCTGTTTTACCTGCGGGGGGTTCCGTTTTATTTCACCACCGTGCTCACGGTGGTTCACGTGGTGTGTTTCATCCTGGGGGCGCTGGTTTCGACGGCGCGATGGAATGCGCTGGCGGGTTTTCAGTGCCCGTCGTCGCTGGAGCAGGGGCGGTTGTGGACGTTGCTGAGCTATCCGTTTGTGCATCCGGTGTCGATTTTCTTTGTCATCGACATGCTGGTGCTTTTTTTCATGGGGCGGGTGCTGGAGGAGCAGCTCGGCCGGCGGTTTCTGGTTTTGCTCTACACCGGGCTGGTCATCATTGCGCCCTCGCTGCACACGGCGGCCTGGCTCGTGGATGGGGCGCACCGGGCGGTGCTCTTCAGCACGTCGTCCATTCACCTGTGTCTATTTCTGGCGGTGGCCTTTCTGGAGCCGAATGCGCATTTTTTCTGGTCGTGGTTCAAGCTCAAATGGGCGGCGCTGGCATTCTTTCTGATTGCAGCACTGCAGTTGCTGAACGTTCGGGACACCGTGGGCTTGCTAGCCCTGGCGGCCAATGCCGGATTCACCTATGCCCTGATGCGCTGGTCCGGGCTGGGGGCACGCTTTGACTGGCTGCGGGAACGCCTGGCGCCCGCAGGACGGGAGAGGCTGCATCCAAAGGGGCGCTGGAAGGGCCGTGCGCAGCCCGTTCCCTTCGAAACGAAACTCAAACCGCGGGCGGATCTGCCCGAGGAGCACCCCGCGGTGCAGCGGATCGATGCCGTGCTCGAAAAGATCGCCAGCCAGGGCATGGGCAGTTTGACCGAGGAGGAGCGCCGGTTGCTGGAGAAGGCCAGCAATGACCTCCGGGCGAAAGACGAATAAGTTTCCTTGTCCGGTGTGGCCGCCGTCGGAAGCAGACTTCCTGAAAGCCTGCAAGCCTTTCCATAATGACCCAACCCAACCACATCATGAAACCAACCATTGTTCTTTCTCTGGCCCTGCTGACCGCACCCCTCTGGGCGGCGGACAACGCGGCGGATGAAGTCAAAGCCGCCGCAAAAAAGCTGGCGGAGGCGCCCAACTACAGTTGGACCACCACCACCAAGGTGCCTGATGACAGCCGCTTCAAACCCGGACCGACGGAAGGCAAAACGGAAAAGGATGGCTGTTCCTGGGTTTCCAGCAGTTTCGGCGAGCGCAAGTTCGAGTCGTTGATCAAGAATGGAAATGCACTCAGCAAAACGGAGGACGGATGGAAAACCTCCGAGGAAATTCGCGCCGCGCGGGAAAGCGGCGGAGATTCCGCCGAGCAAGGCGGACGCGACCGGCGCCGGGGCGGGGGAGGATTTGGCAGCATGGCCCGCAGTTTCAAGACTCCGGCCGCCCAGGCCGAGGATCTCGCCGACAAATCCAAGGAACTCAAAAAGGACGGAGATGCTTTCAGCGGCGACCTCACCGAGGCTGCGATCAAGGAAATGCTTTCCTTCGGCCGCCGCCGCCCGGACAGTGGCGAAGGCCCCCCGGCTCCCACGGAGACCAAGGGATCCGTCAAATTCTGGATCAAGGAAGGAACCCTGTCCAAAATGGAGATCCATGTGGAAGGAATCATGAAATTTGGCGACACCGAGCGCAAGATCGACCGCACCTCGACCACGGAAATCAAGGACGTCTGCACCACCAAACTGGATGTGCCCGAGGAGGCGAAAAAGAAACTGGAGGCGCTCCCGGCCGAGAAACCCGCGGAACAACCGGCGGAGAAACCCGCCGGTGAAAAAAGCGAAAAATCCGGGATCAAGGAGGCCTAACCAAACAGGACGGTCGTTCGTTCAGCGGCGGCCCGAACATCAAACAACCCAACCATGAAAAAATCTGCACTGCTTTTGAATCTGCTGTGGGCTGGCATTGCTGCCGGCACCTTTTACGCAGGCATGAAAATGAAGGACCCGGCCAGTTCCGGAAATAATGAACCAGTCAAGCGCACCACCACTGCCAATGCTGCGGGCACTGACAGCAGCGCCGCCCAAAAGGGCCGTACGGTGAATGCCCGTTTTGTCTCCCAGGATGACAGCGTGTTGGACTTCCTCCAGCGCTACGGCATCGGCAGCGGACCGGTCGCCCCGGAAATGATGAAGAAGGCGATCAGCGAAGCCGTCCGCGAGACGAATCCCGTCAAGAGCCAGATGCTCTTTGCCAGGCTCATGGAGGAACTGACTCCGGAGAATGCCGCATCCGTCTTGAGTGCGCTGCGCGAGAATGTGTCCGGATTTGAAAACATGCGCTACATGCCGATGCTGGCTTTCGCCTGGGGAGGCGTGGACGCGCAGGCCGCCATGAAGGAAATGGCTGAAGGCGGCGACCGCTGGGGACGGGGCTTCAACCAGGCCTCCGTGCTGCAGGGCTGGGCGGCGAAGGATGCGCAGGGAGCCATTTCCTGGCTGGACAAATTCGAGGGGGACCCGCGGGAAAAAGAGTGGATGAGCACCTCGCTGGTCAGCGGATTGGCGAAATCCGACTTTGATGCCGCGCAGAAGTTTGCCTCCGCGCTGAAGGAAGACGGAGAGCGCTCCCGCGCCGCGGAATCGCTGGCCCGCGAGATGATCCGCATGTCCGGCGTGGAAAAGGCGGAACAGTGGTTCGGCACGCTGACCGATCCGCGGATGAAAGCCAGTGCCTTTGACACGGTCGCCCAGCAGTTGCTGCGGTCCGATCCGGAAAAGGCAGTGGCATTTGCCAAACAACACGCCGCTGAGGACTTCGCAAAGAACGCCGTTGGAAACGTTGCGGAAACCCTGGCTCGCAAGGATGTGAAACAGGGACTGGAATTTGCCGGTTCCCTGCAGGGGGCCTCCCAGGCCAGAGCCTACGGCGAGGTCGTCAACCAGTGGATGGAAAAAGACCGCGGTGCGGAAGCGGAAGCCGCCAGCACCTTTGTGAAGGAAATGCAGCCCGGTCCGGCCCGCGATGCCGGCGCCAAGGCCATTGTGGATAACATTTCCCGCGAAGACCCGGTCTCGGGCATCGCCTGGGCGAATTCCATTCAGGACACCGAACTCAAATCGGAGGCGTTGATCGAAGCCGGTCGGCGCTACTTCCGCACCAACCAGCAGGAAGCCCAGGCCTGGCTCGCCACCAGCGGCCTAAACGCCGAACAGCAGCAGCAGGTCACCAATCCCCGCCCGGAATGGGGTGGACGAGGCGGCCCGGGCGGACCGCCTCCGGGGGGTGGCGGACGCCGCGGCGGCGGAGGCGGCGGACGGTAAGCAAACCTGAAACGAATTCGAACAAAAGCGGCGGCGTGATGCCGCCGCTTTTTTTGGTGGTGCGCCCGGCTGGCGCATGTTCTTGGTGGTCCCTTGCCGCTGTGCCCCGAGAGGGATGGCAGAAACGTCCGTTTCCCCCAGGCCTTGGGCATCCTTTCGCGGTGTGCGACAGCTTGGA
>JAGNEJ010000018.1 GCA_018003315.1 Verrucomicrobiales bacterium | reverse complement strand
TTTCCGGCAGGGCGGGGTCGGGGTTGGTTTCCGGGCGCATCAGGACCATGCTGGCACCGGTGCCGTCGGCAGCTGGCCATGGAATGTCGTCGTCATAGGTGAATTGTTTGACGGTATTTCCCTGCGGGTCTTCGAGTTTGATCTCCTCGCCATTGTTGCTGAGGGCGGTGCCGTTGGCAAACACACCGGCCACAGGCAACCCGTTTCCGTAGGCTGCCGCAAAGGCAGCGGCGTCCCGCACGATGATCGCCCGGGCCCCCGGCGCAAGACTGGTGATGGCGCTGCCGGTGAAGTTGAATTCCACGCCGGTGTTGAACCGCACATTGGTCATGTCGAGCGTCACGGTGCTGCTCAGGTTGGTCACTTCGATGAATTCGGCGAGACCGCCGCCGCCAGCGGGATTGTACATCACTTCGGTGATGGCGAGGTGTTCCTGCTGCGGCGTGGGGGAGCCGGTCCAGGTTGTGGTGGCACGCTGGACGCCGGTGTCATCCAGCAGGTTGAGCGTTTCACCGAGGTTGCTGAGGTGCCCCTGGTAGCCGCCGGTCACATTGAGGCTTTCGCCGCCTTTGGGCGAAACGGTCCGTGTTTTGAACCCGTTGCGACTGGCTGCGACGTAAATTTTGTTGGCGTTGGCACCGGCTGTGGCGGTGCCGTTGACGATGGTGCCCGGCTCAAACGTGAAGGTGACGCCGCCGGTGATTTGCCAGTCGCTGAGGTCGATGGAGACGCTGTTGGGATTGGTGATGGCGATGAACTCATGGTCCTGGTTGCCGCTGGCGGGCGAGTGCTCGACGGTGCTGAAGGTGAGCGGCAGGAGCGTATTCAGGTTGTTGGCGGCGGGGACGTTGCCGTCGGTGTTGATGGTATTCCACCGCTGCACAATGTAGGTGTCTGCCAGGCGCTGGAGTTCCTGGGACATGTTGTAGGAAGCGTAGATAGAAGCGGCGGTGTTGCCGGTGACGCCGGTGTGGTTTTTCCAGGCCGCAGCAGGGAAGCGCGCGTAGTCGAGGGCGGCGTCCATGCCGGCGGTGTCGGTCTGTCCGACGGTCCAACTGGCTCCGAACAGGCCGGCCATTTCGTTGACGCGCCTGGAATACCAGCGCGTGGTATCGCGCGGGTTGGCGACGGGGGCGGTGCCTTTCCAGAAGCGGTCGTGCAGCGAGCGAATGCGCCGCTTGGCCATGTTGGCAAATTCGGGCAGTCCGTAGAGTTTGGAGATGAGATTCTGGCCGGTGCCGCTGATCGTGCCGCCGGGGTTCAGATACATGCCGTCGTCGAAATAATTGTTGGCGCTGGTCCACAGGCGGCCCTGGCTGAGGTCGAGGTCCCACGGGAGGATCGTCCAGAGGTTGGTTTTGCCGCTGTCGCAATACAGGTAGTAGTTTTTGGCGTGGAGGTCCACGTTGGCGGTGACGGTGTTTGCGGCCATCATGTTGATCATCTTCGGCACATCGAGGTTGTCGAAGAGAAAGGCCTTCCGGGCATTGGTATCGGAGAGGTGCATGCCCTGCAGGAACAGGTAGAGGTCGAGGTTGTTTTCCTGTTTGCGGTTCTTTTTCTCCACGCCGTTGGCATTGCCGCTGGCGGTGTTGGCGCCGGTGTTGGGATCGGCCATGCTGGTATAACATTTGTAAAGGGCGCCTTCCTTGTTGAGTCCGGTGCGCTCCAGATAGACGTCGTCGCCGTCCTCGATGAAATCATAAATGCCGTCAAAGGCTCCGTTGAGCCGGTTGTGCGTGGTGAAGGCAACATGGGCATGAACGCCGGCCACCCGGTTCATTTCGTAGGCGAGGACATGGCGGATTTTCGTTTTGTCCGCGTAGATTGTCAGGAGGTTGAAGTCCTTGGCCCGGGGCATCAGCGGGTCCGTGGTCCATTTGAAGCGGTAGCCGCGGTTGCCGTCGATGTCATAGCTCTTCTTGAGGAAGGCGCTGCCGCTGGTGCTCTGGCCGTGGCGGTTGATGCGGCAGTTGTCATAGAATTCCCCGTTCATGAAAATGGAACAGGAGGTGCCGGTGGCGGAGTCGGCACTGGACGGACTCTGGATGAACCGGTGAATGACCTGAAACGGCGTGGTGATGGTCGGCACTTGCGGCACAGTGCCGAAATACTGCGGGGAATCCTGCAGGTTGAATGCCAGGGCACCGTCGCGGTAGGGCGGCATGGTAAAGGAATAGCCTGCGGCATCCGTGGCGATGACGCGCCAGCGCAGCATTTGTCCCGCCTGCACCACGGCGGAAGGAATGAGCGCGCTCCAGATGCCGTCGCCTGCGGTGGCATCCCCGGCGGTGCCGCTGTCATTCATGGCCAGGGTGGCTTCCCCGTCATAAGCGCGGCGGTAGCGCAGGGAGACGCCGGTGACCGCGCCGCCCTGAAACGGAGTGACCCGCACCGTGATGGGCATGTTGGTTCCGGCAGCGGGAACAGGCGGGTTCTCTGTCAATTCACGCACCAGAGGGCCGACAGGGGTGGTGCTGCCGTTCGTCGCATTCGGTGAGGGCGTCATAAAACCCTGCACATAAACGGGCGTTCCGGTCACGCTGCGGACGATGAGTTTCGGTCCGGGACGGTTTTGATCCCATGCCACCCATGCGGGCTGGGCGCCGGTGAGGATGAGAAACTTCCCGTAGTTGGCGGCCAGCGGATTGGCGCGCCAGTGCTGCACCAGATCGGTGACATTCCACGCGAAGCCGCGGGTTTCCCCCTGCTGGATGGTGATGGATGCCGCGGGCGTGGTGGAGGCAAAAAAGTCCACGAGGTCATCGCCATCCGCGCCGGTGGCGATGGTGGGTATGCCGCGGTTTCCGTCGTCAGGCTGGAGGAAGATGCCCACCGGGGTCTGCACCGTGCCGAGACCGGATACTCCAGCAAAAATTTTTGCTTCGCCGGCCCATTCCAGAGTGGCGTCGGCGATTTGATGGCCGCCGGGGATGGCACCCAGGCGGCTGCTGTAGTCGAACCACAGGTACTGCTGGTGTTCCGGCAGGTTCATGGTGTCGTCGAAGCAGTTCAGCGAGCTGCCGTCCTGCACCGCCGTGCCAATGCCGCTGAGTTTGACGCGACTGTAATGCGTGCCGCCGAGGAACGTGGTCGGAGTGCAGTCCGTGGTGGTGACGGCCCCGCCGATGCCGCTGCCGAAGCTGAGGTTCTTGCTCTGAAATGGATAGGGATTCCATTCGCTCGACGGCGTACCGCCCGGGGAGATGAGCGCCAGGTATTCGCCGACCGGGTTCAGTTGGAAATTGGTGTGCAGTTGTCCGGAATCGCGGTCCTTTTCACTGGCCCACACGATGAGCCGTCCATTGGGCGGCAGCACCACCGAGGGGAAAACCCACTTGGATGGTCTGGTGGCGTCATCGGTCAGCCGCCACCCCAGGAGGTCCACGGAAGTGGCGTCGGGATTGTGAATTTCGATCCAATCCCCGTCCTCGCCGTCCTCGTCCTTGAGGCCGCCGTCATTGTCGGCGAGGAATTCAGAGATGACGGGTACGGCGTGGAGAGGCAATGCAGCGGCGAGGAATGCAAGCAGGGAAAGTGTTTTCATGGCGTGTCAGTTGCCGAGGGGGGGGGCTCGTGAGGGGGGAGTTCACTCCTGGAGGATGCGGTAGGTGGGTGCGGGATCGGTGTGCGGCGTGACGCGGTCTTCGAAAAACAGGCTGGTGGACGGTGCGCCGCCGGTGGGAAATCCGGCGGCCAGGTCCTGCCAGGTGGCTCCGGCGTCGGTGCTTTTCTGCACACGATAGGTTTTCGCCACAGCTGAGGTCCAGGCCACGGTGCGTGTGCCCAGAATGGGATCGCTGGTGACACCGTTGATGGTGGGCAGTGTGCCGGGCAGGTGTTCCATCATGATGTAGTCGAAGGTGACGTAGCCTGCGAGGGTGCCGCCGGTGCGGCGCACGGTCAGTTTGTTCGGTCCTGCAGCCAGGCCGGAGGTGATGCCGGTGACTTCGAACTGGATGAGCCGCGGCCCGGCGATGCTGTTTTCCGTGCGCAGCAGTTTGTCGTTGAGCAGGATTTCCAGGTTGTGGCTCTGGGTGCCGCCTCCCGCGCTGCCCACGCCGAGGACATCGACGGTGATGCGGTGCCGGGCCGCTGGGTCCACCTGTGCCGGATTCGGGATGAACCAGATGTTCGTGTGCGGATCGAATTCCGTCACCGCCCGCTCGAATCCGATGGCTGGATTCCCCGTGCGCCCCGCGGCGGTATCGGTATTGGCATCGTCATTGAGCACCTCGTCGGCCGCCTGCACCGGCCCGCCCACGGAAGTGTAGTCACCGGCGAAATAGTAGTCGTCATCCGCGGCGCTTTCGTGGCTGAATTCCGCATGAGAAGCGTTGTCCACGCCCATCTCGAAAATTTCATTCCAGCTGGAAGTGGCCACCGTCACGGTCTTCGTTTGCGTTTGCCCAGCATGGGTGGCACTCAAGGTGTACACGGTGGTCGCACTGGGAGTCACCACGATGCTGCCTGTGCCTCCACTGGTCATTGCGGTGACATCCCCGATGCCCTGGTTGATGCTCACGGTGGCCGCGGGTTCGGCCAGCGTCCACGTCAGGGTGGCTGATTCCCCCGGGCGCAGCAGGGCGTCGCTGGTGGTGAAGGTATTGACGATGAGCGGACTGCTGTCGATGTCCACCTGCACGTAATCCACGCCCATCCAGTTGCCGCCGCCGGCACCGTTGTAGCTCACGCCTTTGAGCGTCACGATGTTGTCCGCACTCGCCCCGCCGACGATGCCGACCTCCGAGAGTTTCATTGGCGTGGAGGTGAACTTGGTGTTGAGCTGGGGTGCCCGGATGATTTCCTCATTGCGCACCTTCAGGCCATTGATGTAAACCTCCACTCCGAAGCGAGGATCCGAACCGTTGGTGTCGAGGTTGAGGGGATCAAACGTCACGGTGATGCGCGCATTGGGACCATACGCCGCCGGAACATTGAAATGATAGCGCAGGGCGAGATCGCCCCCCGCAAACGCCCGTTCTGCCGACTCCTCGTTGAGCGCCACATTGCCCATCGGCGTGTAGCTGCCGTTGGTGGCAATGATGCTCGTGTAGCTGCCGGCAAAATAATAGTCATTGTCCGACTGCCCGTTGGTCTCCGGGTTGTTGGGAGAGCCGGGCAGCGGGTTGATGACCCCGTTTTCCTGGACGAAGGAGGCATTGGCACCGCCGCCATTGCCGGCGGGCCAGTCATTGTCGTCCTTTCCGCAGGTCCACAGCACCGCAGGGCGGGCAGGTGAAACGGTCAGAATGAGGGCAGCTGGCGCAGCAAGAAGCAGGGGGAGGATGCAAAATTTCATGCTGTCGGTGGTTCTACCGAATTCCCCCCGGCCAACGCAATGATTTTCCTTCAAAAAACAGCCGCAGGGAAATGCATCCACGTTGGGAGCGGCGGGCCTGGCTCGCCATCTCCTCACAACCGCAGCATCCGCTCACCTTGCAAGGGGTGGCGTGTCCCATTGCTGCCGTTTTCAAATGAAATGGTCGCAACATGCCGCAAAGCCCAGCGGGGCCATGCACCAAACCTCTCCGGCGGGCGGAAGGGACGCACCAAAAAAATTGGGGCCGGTCTGTGCGACCGGCCCCATGGCAAAGAATTGAAAGCCCGTTTGTCAGGTTCAGGCGCAGCGGCGGCGGCGCAGCAGTACGGCGCCGGCCAGCAGCCCGCCCAGCAGCACTGCGCTTCCCGGCTCCGGCACGGCAGTGAGGTCCATGCTGACGTAGTCAAAGCCCATCCAATTGCCACCCCCCGAGCCATTATAGTTGATGCCGCGGAGCGAAACAATGTTGTCAGCACCGGGACCGGTGACGGCTCCCACACTGCCAAGTGTGAAGGCGAGAGTGGACTGGGCAACATGCAGATCCGCCGGGCGGATGACTTGCTCGGCACGCACCTTGACGCCGTTGAACCAGACTTCAACGCCGTAGCGGGGGTCTGACTGCCCGCCGTCGTTGTGGAGATTCAACGCATCGAACGTAATCACAGCCAAATCGTTCGGGCCGTAGCTGTTTGGAATATTGAAGTGAACGCGCAGGTCGTTGTCGCCGCCGGCATAGGCCCGCTCCCAGCCCGTCTCATCCGTCGCCACGTTACCGATCGGGGTGTAGGCCCCGTAGGAAGCGACATTCCCGGCCAGTGCAGAGGAGTAGTTGCCCGCGAAATAGTAGTCGTTGTCACTCGACTGAGGCGTATTGCCGGAGGTGGCGGAGCCCGGAAGCGCATTGATGACACCGTTTTCCTGGACGAAATCCGTGCCGATCCCGCCGTCGGTGCCACTGATGGGCCAATCATTATCATTCGCGCCGACGGTCCAGAAGAGTGCGGCGGAAGCGGGGAAAGCAGTGGCGGCAAGCAGGGCGAGTGGAAGCAGGTGGAATTTCATAGGAGTGGTGGATCAATTTCGGGGGAAATTTAATGAAAAACCAATCAACGTGTCAACCGAGAAAATGGACGAATTACGAAAATTGATGGATCAACGCCTGTCTGTCCCGGTTTTTTGTCTGCCAAGCGCACGTTCCGCGCCGTTCCGTCCGTCCAACCAAATGATCACCAGTGCCCCCCCTGAACCGAACTCGATGCCGAACTGGCAGGATAATAAAATGCCAGGTAGATTATCGCGAATTCGTCGCATCCTGAACTCCTGACCCGGCATGGACGCCGCCTTCAGTTTGCTCGACCTCAACTGCGACGGTATTCCGGAGTCGTTGCAGCCTCTGGCATCCGGTATTCCGGGCATCGACCCCCCGGTGCTTGTCTTGAGCAGATCGGGCACGGAAGTCATCCTGACCTGGCCGCTGCGCAGCGACGCGGAGCATTTTCTGGCGCAGTCGAACGACCTCGCCCTTTGGCGGCCGTGGCGAGGCGACATCAGCCTCTGCGAGGGCTTCTGCAGCGTTTCCTTTCTGGTGCCGTCCTCAAGGGCATCTTTCCGCCTCCGTGGCATGCGGTAACCGGAGATGTCGGCACGGTTTCGCGGGAATCGACCAGCGGCTGACTTTGTGGATGCTCTGGGGCAATCACAAATATCTCCTGACGAATGAAACAGATTTGCCTTTTTCTCTTCTCCCTGCTCTGTGCAGCGCCCGTGCCGGCCGCACTCAAGGCCGGAGCCGCCATTTCCAACACCACCCCGCCGCTGGGCACAGCCATCAATGGCGGGTTTCGCCCCGTCGTCAGCAAAGAGGTGCACGACCCGCTGCACACCCGGGCGCTGGTGCTGGACGACGGGAAATCGCGCCTCGCTTTTGGCGTCGTGGACTGTTGCGTGATTCCCCGCGAAGTCTTCGACGAGGCCAAGCGGATCATCCAGGCAAAAACGGGCATGCTCCCCGCCGCGGTATTTCTCTGCGCCACCCACACCCATTCCGCCGGTGCCGTGGCCGACTGCTACGCCACCGAGGAAGATGCCGCCTACCGCAAGGCGATGCCGGAAAAAATCGCTGCCGCCATCGTGGCCGCGGCGGGGAACCTCCAGCCGGCGCAACTCGCCTTTGGCCGCTGCGCGGTGCCCCAGCATGTTTTCTGCCGCCGCTGGTTCATGCGGCCCGGCACCGTGCCGGAAAATCCGCTCGGCATTCCCAATGAGCAGGTCAAGATGAACCCGGCCCACAACGATCCGAACCTGACGGAACCCGCAGGCCCGGTGGATCCGGAAATCTGCTTTCTCTCGGTGCAGACCACGGAGGGAAAACCACTCGCCTTGCTTGCCAACTACGGCCTGCATTACGTGGGAGATGTCGGCCCCGGCCACATTTCGGCGGATTATTACGCTGCCTTTGCCAGGAGGCTCGCGCAGAAGCTCAAGGCGGGACCGGAATTTATCGGCATCATGTCCAACGGGACCAGCGGCAATGTGAACAACATTTGTTTCAAGGGCGATGACCCGCGGCCGCCTGCCGGAAACTACGCCCGCATCGAACTGGTGGGGGAGGAAACCGCTGCCGCCGTGGCCGTTGCCGCCCAGGGGTTGGCCTACCGCAGCGAAGTGCCGCTGGCGTGCGCCGCGCGGGAACTCACCCTCAAAGTCCGCAAACCGTCCCCCACCGAACTGGAAGCCGCCAAAAAACGTGCCGAAGGCGTGCCCGTTTCCCTGCTCAAGGACCTCGGCGACATCTATGCCCGCGAACAACTGCTGTTGCACCGCGGACCGGATCAAATCACCATGCGAGTGGCCGCCTGCCGGATCGGGGATGTGCGCATCGGCGCCATCTCCAACGAAGTCTTTTCCGAAACCGGACTGGCGCTCAAAAAGGAACTCGCGAGGCATCCCTATTTCACCCTTTCCCTGGCCAACGGCTGGTTCGGCTACCTGCCGCCGCCTGAACAGCACCTGCTCGGCGGATATGAAACCTGGCGCAGCCGGGCCAGCTACCTGGAAATCGACGCCGAACCGAAAATCAAATCCGTCCTGCTGGAACTCCTTGGCACCCTGACGACTCAGCCATGATCGGAACGGGAAACGGATTGTCGTTTGGCCGAATCGTGCTATAAGACGCCGCATGCCGTGCCTCAACGGCGTTATATCCACCTCACCACCGCGTGACCACTTCACCCACCTCCTTCTCACCCGCCCGTCTCGCAAAGCGCCTCGTCCTTTGGGGTATCGGACTTTTCCTGCTCACCGAGGGGGTGCTCTGGGCCTTCTTTCGGGCACCGGCCAATCCGGCGTATCCGCTCCATTTCTACAACCACATCCCCGGACTCAAGGAAAAAGTGAGTTTTGAGGTGGACCGCCGAAATCTGCGCACCCTCGGGTGGACCGACGGCGACAAACCCGCGGGTGCCGTCCGGGTGCTGTGCGTCGGCGGCTCTGCAACGCTCGGGCAGCTGCAGGACGCCGCAGACACCTGGTGGGGACAGTTGAAGCTCCTGCTGGAAAAAGACTTTCCCGGCACCACCATCCAAATGACCGCCCACGGTGCGCACAACGGCCTTTCCCTTTGGGGAGCCAAATGGGCCGCAGCCCACGTTCCGGAATTGAAGCCGGACATCCTCATCGTGAATTTCGGCGGGGGTGAAGTGCTCGTCCAGCCCTTCGAATACAAATACGATCCAAAACGCATCGACTCCCTGTCGGCACTGAAATCGACCCGCGCAGGCTGGAAAAACTCCATTCTGGCCGTTTCGCAACTCGCCCGCTGGAAGGCCGCCCGCAACCGCCGGAGCGAAAGTTTGCTCATGGAAAACACCGTGGGCCGGGAGGATTACTTCCAGGAACAGTTCAAAAAAGCACGGGCATCCTATCAAGCATCACCGCCGGTCCGTCTGCCATTCCGGCTGTCCGATGCCGACCCTAAAAACGAATATCTCGACGCCCTGAAAACCTTTCGCGATGTCGCCGCAGCCGCCGGGGCCAAACTGGTCATCTCCGGCGAACCCTGCCTGCTGAGCTATCTGCTGACCGAAGAGCTTTCGAACCTTTGCTGCATGCCAGTGCCGAAGTCCTCCGGCGGGCGCGAGGCCTACCGTCCGGACCCCGAGCAGATCGAACAGGAAATGCGCCGCTTCCAGGAAGCGGCAAAAGCCTTTGCCGATGAACACAAGATTCCCTTTGTCGAAGTCAACGAGCAGGTCCCGCGGGACCCGGAGCATTTCGTCAACGAACTGATCCTCACCGACAAGGGAGCCCACGCCATGGCCGCTGTCCTGCTCCCGGAAATCCGCAAAGCCATCAAGACAAAATAAGTTTCCAAAGCGGCGGCGCTGCGGCCACTGGCACCTTCCGGTCTGTCTTCTGAAACCGGATTTTCGCATCGCCACTTGGCAACAGCCTGTTCCAAAGGGCTTTTGCCTAACGATTCTCCAGACAGCGGGAGTCGGTGCCAGACTGCCGGTGCAGCGGAAGGCTGGTCGGAGCGAAGATTGACCCGGGTCAACGAGTGCCGGCAGCGGTCTGTTATCCTTCCGCGAATTTATGATTCCGCTCCAGCCCGACTTGGAACTGCTTTTTGAAGCAGTGCTTCACGGCAAAGCCGCCGATGCACGGTCACTGACGGAACGGACTCTCGCTGCTGGTGGGGATCCGCTGGAAGTGGTGAACCGGGCCATGATGCCCGCCATGGACGAGGTTGGACGCCGTTTCGAGTGCAGCGAGTTCTTCGTGCCTGAGTTGCTGCTCTCCGCCCGCGCCATGAAAGCCGCCCTCGAACTGGTCCGCCCACTGCTCGCCCAGCGGGGTGAAAAGTCGCTGGGCCGCATTGTCGTCGGGACAGTGCATGGTGATCTGCATGACATCGGCAAGAACCTCGTCGCCGCGATGCTCGAAGGCGCCGGCTTCGAGGTCATTGACCTTGGCGTCAGCGTTCCTCCGGAAAAATTCGTGGCCGCCCTGCAGGAGCGGGACGCCCGGTTGGTAGCGCTTTCCGCGCTGCTCACCACGACGATGCCAGGGATGAGGACGACCATCGAGGCCATCCGCCAGGCCGGACTGGGCGACCGTGTGAAGGTCTTTGTCGGCGGAGCGCCGGTGACGCAGAAGTTCGCCGATGAAATCGGGGCGGACGGATACAGCGAAAGCGCCCCCGGTGCCGTCACGCTCGCCCGCAAGGCCGTGGCGGACGCGCAATCCACTTGAGGCGCACAAGCCATGGACACCGAACAACTCTACCAGCAGCGGCTCGCCCGCTACGTCACCGCGATGCGAAACGAGAAGCCGGACCGCATTCCCATCCGGCCATTCGTCGCGGAGTTTACCGCGCGGCACACGGGGCGCACCTGTCAGGACGTCGCCCACGATTACACGAAAGCCTTCGATGCCGCGGTGCAATGCGCGAAGGATTTCGACTGGGACGCCATCGTTCCGAACATGGTGTATGTCTGGACCGGCCTGGCGCAGGCCATTGGACTGCGTTACTATGGCATTCCCGGCATCCACATTCCGCCCACCACCGGGTTCAACTACATTGAGCCGCCCGAAGACCAGGCCTGGATGCGGGCCGATGAATACGACGCGCTCATCGCCGACCCGACCGGATTCCTCTACAACGTCTGGCTGCCGCGCGTTTCGACCGAGGTGAGCAAACTCGGCGAGCCAGCCACCTACCGGAACAACCTTTCGTTCGTGAAGGGCGGTATGGCAATGCTCCAATACTTCTACGCCTTCGGCCCGCAGATTGGCCGGATGCGCACGGAAGCGGGTGTGGCCTCGGCCATTGCCGGCATCTTCAAGGCGCCCTTCGACATCCTTGCCGACAAACTGCGCGGCTACATCGGCCTGACCATGGACATGGCCACGCAACCGGACAAGGTGCTGGCCGCGTGCGAGGCGCTGATGCCGCACCTTTGCCACGTGGGCCTGACCACGGCGGACCCGGCCAGGCTGGTGCCGATTGGTTTCTGGATGCACCGGGGTTGCGTGCCGTTCGTCAGCCCGCAGACGTTCCACTCGCACTATTGGTCCACGCTCAAGCCCATCATCGAGGAATTCTGGAAACACGGCCACCAGACACTTTTCTATGCCGAGGGCAAATGGCGACATCACTGGCAGGCCTTCCGCGAACTGCCCGACCGCAGCATCGTCTATCATTGCGACCAGGACGACGTGTTTGCCTGCCACGAGGCGTTGCATGACAAGTTCGCCCTCAGCGGTGGCGTGCCGAACATGATGCTCAGTTATGGCACACCCGACGAAGTCCGCGAGTTCTGCCGGCGGCTCATTCGGGAAGTGGCGCAGGACGGCGGCTACATCCTGGACGCCGGTGCCATCTTGCAGGACGACACCCGCAGCGAGAACCTCCGGGCGCTCACGGAAGTCTGCCGCGAGGAAGGCGTCTATCCCGTCGGCAGCTGCGCGCCGCCCACTCCGCTGCCACCGTGCGAACTCCAATCCTCTCTTGAATCGCGCGCTGCGGCGCGAGGTTTGGCCGGCCGACCGTCGCCCAGCATCGCGCCCGGCGTTTGCTTCCCGTGGGAGGAGAAGGTGAAGGGACTGCCCGAAGTTTCGGGCGACAAGGATTTGATCCGCAAGATCTGGAACGACCTCGAAGGACTGGCCAACACCTACATCTGGCAGTTGCTGCTCAGTTTTTAATTCCACGGATTGCTGAAATCGCTCCCTCCCGTTGATCCGGGCGGCGAAATGCTTGTCATTCAACGCACCATGCCTATTGTGTCAGCGAGACGACAGCCTTGACGCCGTTCACAGCGGAACCAGTCCGACCGTGAACCATCGTCAGGCAAAGTTCGCAGTCAGACCATTCACCGGACAATTCCCATGCGACGCGATGCGTTCACCCGCCGTCAGTTTCTCGCCAACACCGCCGCGGCGGCCCTGGGGCCTGTGGCGTGCATCGGTGCGCTTCCGGCGAGAAAAGGTTTCCGCATCGGTGCCTGCGACTGGTCACTCGGCAAGACGGCGGACGTGACGGCGCTTGCATTGGCGAAACAAATCGGACTGGACGGGGTGCAGGTCAGTCTCGGCACGCTGGCGAACGACATGCACTTGCGCCGCCCAGAGGTGCGGCAGCGTTACCAGGACGAAGCGAAGCGGCTCGGCATCGAAGTGCTCTCGCTGGCGATTGGCGAGCTGAACAACATTCCCTACAAGAGCGATCCGCGCACCATTCCATGGGTGCACGACAGCATAGAAGTGTGCCGGGCGATGAACTGCCGCGTGGTCCTGCTGGCATTCTTTCACAACAACGATCTGCGCGATGACCCGGCTGGCACCGATGAAACCGTGCGCCGGTTGAAGGAAGTCGCACCGCTTGCAGAGAAAGCCGGCGTGACGCTCGGGATTGAGAGTTGGTTGAATGCCGAAGACCATGTTCGCATCATCGACCGCGTCGGTTCGCCGGCGCTGAAGGTTTATTACGACGTGGCCAACTCGACCGAGCGGGGCTATGACATCATCCGGGAAATCCACCAGCTCGGAAAACAGGGGCAGATTTGCGAATTCCACATGAAGGAAAACGGCGCGCTGCTGGGGCGTGGCCGCGTTGACTTTGCCAAGGTCCGCGACGCCCTTGCCGACATCGGCTATGTCGGCCCCATGCAAATCGAGGGGGCGGTGCCACCCGGCGGCCAGCTTGTCGAGAGCTACGTCGCCAATCGCAAGTTTCTCCAGGAATTGTTTCCGCCGGGCACTTGAGCCAGGTGTCGTGGCCAACGAAAGCGGAGCAATCCGGAAATGCGCGGAAAAAATCGGCCGACCGATGGTTTTTGAGGAAGGGGATGAGAGCAGCCGACCGCCAACCGATGCCTGATATCACCAGCGCCGAAGTGCCGCTCCTCCACGCATGGCAGAAACGCACCGGAACATTTGACAATCGGAGACGGAACGCATCGCCGCTTTGAAAAATTCGGTGCGATTCCGGGCAGGTCCGGCGATTCGCCCATAAAATTGCCGGATTTATCCGTCAGAAATCCAGGTTGATCCATTCACAGTGGTTGCCGAGCAGAGCAGTCGTTATGGAAGACATTGCTCCAATTCTCCCTGATTCCCAGTCACCATCATGAAAGCATCTCCTCTGCGATTCCCATTCCTCTGCCTAGCCGTTTTGGCTGCGGCACCAGCCGTCCAATCGGCCCCTGAAAAGGCTCAAGCAGCCGCTGAAAAGCCTTTGCATAAATTCCTTGCGATCAAGGACAAAGGCAATGTCTCCCTCGCCTATGTCTGGGCGGACATTTGTGAAGAGGCTACGGCGCGCAATGTGGACCGTTTTGCTGCGCGTCCGACGATCCTCTCCCGGAGCATGGCCATCTGGGGCACTGCCATGTATGATGCCTGGGCCGCCTACGATGAAAAAGCGGTGGGTTCCCGTCTGGGGGCTAAACTGCGCCGACCCAAGGCGGAACACACCTTGGAAAACAAGAAGAAGGCGATCAGTTATGCTTCGCTGAGGGCATTGGAATTTGTTTACCCCGAGTCCAAGGAATGGCTGGAAGGGGAAGTGAAAAAGCTGGGCTATGATCCGGCCAACGAGTCGATGGATCCCAAAACCCCCGAGGGGGTGGGAAACCTGGCGGCGCAGGCGGTCATTGATTATCGCAAACACGACGGGGCCAACCAACTGGGCGATGAAATCGGCAGTGAGGGCAAGCCCTATGAGGACTACACCTTTTACGTGCCGGTGAATCCTCCGGACAAGATTCTGGACCCGGACCGCTGGCAGCCCATCACCTTTACGCTGGCTGACGGGAAAAAGGTAACGCCGGGATTTCTGACCCCTCACTGGTACCGGGTGAAACCGTTCGTGATGGAAAAAGCCTCGCAGTTCCGTCCGCCACCACAGCCTAAAACGACCACCGACGATGCCACTCTCCGCAAGGAAGCCACGACAATTCTCAACTATAACAACAGCCTGACAAATCAGCAGAAGGCCATCGTGGAATTCATGCGCGATGGTCCCCGCTCCACCGGGCAAAGCGGCCACTGGCTGCGTTTTGCCCAGGATGTTTCACGGCGCGATCGCCAATCTCTCGACCAGGATGTAAAGCTCTATTTCGTCGTCCTCAACGTCGCCTTCGATGCCTTCATTTCGTGTTGGGAGACGAAGCGGGTGTACGATTCCTCCCGCCCCTGGACGCTGATCCGGCACTATTACAAAGGCCAGACCATCAAAGGCTGGGCCGGGGTGCAGGGCGGTGTGAAGGAAATGCCGGCCGAGGATTGGCATCCCTATTCGCCTCTGTCGTTCATCACCCCGCCGTTTCCGGGTTATACCAGCGGCCATGCGACGGTCAGCGGGGCCTGCTCCAAGGCGCTCGAACTCTTCACCGGCTCAGACAAGTATGGTTATGCCGAAAGACGCCCTCACTGTGAACTGACGGAAACCGTCGCCGGTGACATGATGACCATCGACATGCCAACCTGGTCGGCCACGGCAGAAATTGCCGCCCTCTCGCGAGCCCTGGGCGGTTACCACATTCCGGTGGACAACAATGTCGGCCTGGACGTCGGGCGCAAAATCGCCACCTGGTCGTGGCCGAAATACCAGGAGTATTTCAACGGCACGGCCAAGGTTCGGGAATAGCTTCCCCGCTCGCGGGGAGGAGCGGCCTCCAGCCTCCAGAGTCACGGTCGTTTCCGCGTCAATGGGCGGCGGAACTTTCCTTGCCTGCAGGGGTGATCGTTGCTATGCGTGGCCTCATGATGTCGAATTATTTCCGTCAACTTTCTGTCGCCGCGATCCTCCTGACCGGCGGATCCATGCTGCCGGTTGGCGCACAGAATGAGGTGCTGAAAACGGATTGGCGCGGCCCGAAGCGCGACGGCATGGCACCGGACAAGGGCTTGCTCAAGGATTGGGAAAAAGCGCCGCGGCTCGTGTGGAGCCTTAAAGGATTGGGGAAGGGGCTCTCCGCCGTAAATATTGCAGACGGCAAGATGTTCACCATGGGTCAGCGCAAGGGGGGCGAATTCCTCCTGGCTCTGGACTGGAAGACGCAGAAGGAACTTTGGGCCGCCAAGGTGAGCGGTAAGGGGGACACCCCGAACTGCACCCCGGTTTATTCCTCCGGCTTGGTGTACGCGCTCGGTTTCGGAGGGGATCTGGTCTGTGTGGACGCGAAGACTGGAAAGGAAGTGTGGCGGAAGGATTTTGCCAAAGATTTCACCGGAAGGATGATGTCCGGCTGGGGCTACAGCGAGTCGCCGCTGGTGGACGGCAACCGGGTCATTGTCACACCCGGCGGAGACCATGCGCTGATGGCGGCGCTTGACTGCAGGACCGGAAAAGTCATTTGGCAGACTGACACCACCAACCATGGCAGCGGCGGGGCGGCCTATTCCAGTCCGGTCATCAGCCACGGCGGCGGCACCAAACAATATCTGACCCTGACTGGAAAGGCACTGGTGAGTGTGGATGCCGCCAGCGGCAAACTGCTGTGGGCATACGAGCGCATCGCCAACGGCACCGCCAACATCCCCACGCCGCTGGTGCTGGGAGACCACATTTTTACTTCCACGGGCTACGGCACCGGGGCGGCGCTGCTGAAACTTTCAAAAGACGGTTCCGGAGTGAAGGCGGAAGAGGTCTATTTCCTGGAGGCCGACAAGTTTCAAAACCACCATGGCGGCATGGTGGCGGTCGGAGACTGCATCTATGCCGGAACGGGACACAACAACGGCTTTCCAATCTGCATCGAATGGAAAAGCGGGCGGATCATCTGGGGCAAGGAGCGCCACAGCGCCGGCAAGGAGTCTGCCGCGGTCCTCTTCGCCGACGGGAAGCTCTACTTTCGCTATCAGAATGGCATCATGGCGCTCATCGATGCCACACCGAAAGGATACGTCGAGAAGGGGCACTTCAAGATAGCCACGGCGGACGGACCAAGCTGGCCTCACCCGGTCATTTTCGACAAAAAGCTGGTTCTTCGCGACCAGGACAGCCTGCACTGCTACGACTTGGCGGCGGATTGACCCGCAACCGACGGCAGCGGACCAATTGGCGCTGCGCCGGTTGCGGTGCGGAAAAAACTGGCACCGCGGGCGGCCAGGTGCGGCGACCAGACCGGACAAATTCGTTGCGCGGATGCCGGGTACCGCCACTCTACTGCATGACCAGACCCGACGGCCGCGCGCCGGATCAACTTCGCCCCGTTTCCTTCCTTCCAAATATCGCACCCAATGCGACCGGGTCGGTGCTGGCGTGTTTTGGCAATACCAAGGTGATCTGCACCGTCATGATCGAGGATTCCGTGCCGCGCTGGATGAAGGAACAGGGCATGACCGGAGGCTGGCTGACGGCGGAATATGCGATGCTGCCCGGCTCCACGCTCGACCGCAAAGCCCGCGACAGTTCCAAGGGGAGGATCGATGGCCGAAGCACCGAGATTCAGCGGCTCATCGGCCGGGCGCTGCGGGCCGTGGTGGACCTGCAGGCGCTGGGACAGAAAACCGTGTGGGTGGACTGTGACGTGCTGCAGGCCGACGGCGGCACCCGCACCGCCGCCATCACTGGTGCCTGTGTGGCCTGTGCGCTGGCATTCAACAAACTCCAGGCCGAACGGCGGATCAGCCGTGCCCCGCTGCGCCGCCTGGTTGCGGCAGTGAGCGCCGGCATTTGCGACGAGCAGCCGGTTCTGGATTTGAACTATGTGGAAGACAAGGATGCCAGCGTGGACTTCAATTTTGTCATGACCGAGGATCTGGACTTTGTCGAATTTCAGGGGGCGGGGGAGGAGAGCACGTTCAGTGAAGATCAAATGAACGCCATGCTGCAGCTCGGGCGCAAGGGAATTGCCGACGTGGCGCGGGCGCAGCACGAGGCGATTTCCGCAGGTGAAGGCGTTCCGGATGCAGATGCCCTCGCTTCACTGGCCAGGATGTTTGCCAAATGACCGGGGAGACGGACCAATGGCTGCGGCTTGACTGCAAAATGCCCGCAGGGTCATTCTGGGTTGATTCTCCCAAACGGTGAATCCATAGTGCCCCTCCCTGGATGAATCTGCCCCCCCAAAAACCACGCATTGCCGGCCTGAACCTGGTGCTTCTGCTAGGAGTCGCCGCCGTGCTGGGCTATTATTATGCCGGTTACAGGGTATTTGGTTCGCACCGCACAGATTCGGCATTTTCCTGGCTGCTCAGCACCTGGAACTCGGAAAGTGGTTATGAACATGGCTGGTTCATCCTCCCCGCCGTGGCCTTTCTGCTTTGGCACAATTGGAAAAAAATCAAAACCGAACCGCTTGCAGGATCAAATGCCGGGCTGGTTTGCGTTGTGCTGGGCCTGCTGCTGTTTGTGGTTTCCATTCGCACCCTGCAGCCTCGCATTGCAGTAGGCGGGCTCCCGATCCTCCTGTTCGGGATCGTTCACTACCTTTGCGGCTATTCCATTGCCCGGCACACCATGTTTCCCCTGGCGATGATTTATTTTGCCATCCCTTTGCCCGGTTTGGTGCAGGCCACCAACGGACTGCAGTTGCTGGTCACCAAGGCTGCTTATCACATGGCCTCGTTCGTTGGCATTCCGGTCTATCTCTCTGGAAACCAGATCATGCTCCGCGGCGGAGGGGATTTTTATGTCGATGAACTGTGCAGCGGCGTCCGTTCCATCACCGCACTGACCCTCATTGCGTTTGTTTACGGTTATTTTACCCACAAGGAAAAGTGGAAGCGGCTGGTGGTGTTTGCCGCATCCATTCCTGTGGCCATCGCGGCGAATACCCTGCGCATCTTTTCCATCCTCGTGGTCGCCCGAACCATCAGCGAAGATTTTGCCAAAGGCGTCTATCACGATTATTCCGGCTACATCAGCTTTGCCATCGCCCTGGGCCTGCTGCTGTTGCTCAGTCGCATTCTGAACCGGGGGCTGCACTTTTCCCGGGCCAAAGTGGTGGTGCGCAAAACCAGTGCAGCCTTTTCCACCGCTGAATCCGATACGCCATGACCCGCAGGCTTGCCCTTCTTCTGACCGTGCTGGTCGCCGGCTTTTCCAGCATCTGGCTGCTGCCACGCAGCTATGCCATTCACCTGTCGGCTTTGCCGGGTTCCACGGTCAGCAATCCGGAACAGTGGGAGCTGCCGGGTTTGGTGGGCACCTGGCAGGCTGGCGAGCGCCAGGCGGCATCCGAAAAGGAACGCGAGGTGCTGGCAAAGGACACCAATTTCAACAAGCGCTCCTACCTGCGTCCAGGAATCAATTTGAAGGATTCGAATCCCAACCACGGGTGGGAAGAGATCGACGTGTCCATTGTCACCTCCGGGTCAGACATGGGGAACAGCATTCACCGCCCGGAACGCTGTCTGGCTGCCCAGGGATTCAACATCCTCAAACAGGAATCGGTCACCCTTGCGGTTCGGGGCAAGCCGATGAACGTGCGCAAGCTCCTGTGCTCGAAAACCTGGCAGGACCCGCAGAGCGGCGCAAGCGGGGTGTTTCACAACGTAACCTATTACTGGTTTGTCGGACACGAAAGCGTCACCGACAGCCATTGGTCCAGAACCTTTGTGGACATGAAGGACCGGCTCATGCGGGGCTTCGACCAGCAGTGGGCCTACGCCAGTGTCTCTTTGCTGCTGGATCCGCATCCCGTCATGCTGAAGTCCAAATACGAACGCATGCGGGAATCCCTCAGCCGTCGGGTGGCCAATGGCAGGATGTCGCCGGAGGATTCCCGGGTGGTGCTGGGCTTTCTGAAACGGTTGGATGATTCATTCCCCACCCATCCGGACCCGGAAAAAGACAGAGTCATTGCCGATGCGGAAGCCGGCGTGATCCGGGAATTTCTGGATGAACCCAAGCGGTCCCAGAGCGTTCGCGATTTGTTTTCCGAAGTGGAAATTCGGCGATCAGAAGATGTGCGAGGTGCAACGCGACCGATTGATGAAGGCCAGACGGATGCCTCTGGTTTGACTGAGGCCGACAGGCTGCTGCGGCCCTTCATCGCCGATCTGGCGGCTGAAATCATCGACCGCAGGATGATCTCCGCATGGAATCAGCCGAACAAGAACTGAGTGCTTCGCGCAACGCATCGAAAATCGCGGTGATCACCGGCGGGGCTGGGGCTCTGGCGGGCGCCCTGCGGAGCGAATTGGAACTCACCGGGTGGCAGGTGCTGGCACCAGGGCGCAGGGAACTTGACGTGTGCCGTCGCCACAGTGTAGAACGCTACTTTCAAAACCTGGAGCGGCTGGACCTGCTCATCAACAACGCTGGCGTGCGGATCGACCGCGCCATGGCCGCAATGAGTGAAACTGACTGGGATCATGTCGTGGACACCAGCCTCAAGGGTGCATTCCTCTGCAGCCAGGCTGCCGCACGCCTCATGATCCCCCGCGGTGACGGCTGCATGGTGAATGTCGGCTCGTATTCGGGCAGGACAGGCGTGGCAGGACAGGCAAACTATGCAGCGGCCAAGGCGGGATTGGTAGGACTGACGCAAAGCCTCGCCAGGGAGTTCGGCCCTGCTGGGATCAGGGTGAACTGTGTTCTGCCTGGCTGGCTGGAAACGAAATTTACCGCGAATCTCCCCCAGAAAACGGTGGTTTCGGCACGATCCGCCCATGTATTGGGGCGTTTCAATTCAATTGCCGAATCCGCTCGCGCCATCGTTTCCCTGGCATGCCTGGCGGGGATCAGCGGTCAGGTTCTCCAGTTGGACAGCCGCATCGCACGGGGAGGGTGATCGGGAAGCCTCCGGGGGGTGGGTGATTTTTTTCTGGAAAGGCGCTTGCGTTTTTGAAACCCGACCCCACCTTCCGCGCGTCCCGCCTCGCGAGTCGAGTCAAAGGCATGGTAGATCAACAAGTGAGCGTCAGTGTTCAGTGATGATTTGAAACCCGATTTCCGGGAACAGTCTGAAAATTGCAAGCGAGGCAGACCTCAAAATCATCATGAATACAAAATTGTATGTTGGCAATCTCTCGTTCGACGCCTCTGAAAGCGACGTGCGCGAACTCTTCAGCCAGTATGGCCAGGTGGCAGACATCTACCTGCCCATGGACCGTCAGAGCGGACGCCCTCGCGGCTTCGCCTTCGTCACCATGGGATCCGGTGAGGCGGCTTCCGCAGCCGAAAGCGCCCTCAATGGCTTCAACTGGATGGGCCGCAACCTGGCCGTGAACGAAGCCCGGCCGCAGACGGACCGTCCCGCGTATTCCGGCGGTGGCGGTGGCGGTGGCGGTGGCGGACGGGATTTCCGCGGCGGCAAGCGCGGTGGCGGACGCTACTAAACCACTTCCTGCGGTTGCATCATCCGTTCGGCAGGGGTGGCCCTGCCTGCGGTTCGTGCATTCACATTGAATCACCGTGTGCCGACAGGCATCTGTTGGCGCACACACTGAGAGGCGGGATCGGATTCGTTCCGGTCCCGCCTCGCAAATGCCAAATCGTTTATCCCAAATTCCCATGCCACGCATTTCCTGGAACCAGGTCAATTGGCGCAACAGCCTGTTTCTCTTCAGCACGCTTCTGATTACACTCATCGGAGTCCCCATCTATCTGGCTTATCAGGGGATCAATTGGTTCCAGGCGGGACTTTTCTTGTTTTTCTTCATTGCCACCGGACTCAGCATTACGCTGGGCTACCACAGGCTTTTCAGCCACAAGTCGTTCGAGGCCCGCTGGCCGGTGCGGTTCCTGACCCTTACCTTTGGCGCGGCTGCATTTGAAAATTCCGCCCTGTGCTGGGCGGCGGACCATCGCCGTCACCACAAGTTTACGGACGAAGAGGAGGACCCGTATGACATCAGCCGGGGCTTTTGGCATGCCCACATTGGCTGGATTCTCTTTCGCCTCAAGCCGGACACCTCGTTCGACATCGTCAAAGACCTGCAAAAGGACAGGCTCGTCATGTGGCAGCACAGCAACTATGTCAGGATTGCCGTGATCGCCGGGGTTCTGCTGCCGACACTGGTGGGGGGCCTCGTTCAGGGGTGGATGGGAGCACTCGGAGCGTTCCTGCTTGCCGGCATCGCCCGGATTGTTTTCGTGCAGCACATGACGTTTTTCATCAACTCTCTCTGTCATACCATCGGACGTCAGCCTTACTCCTCGAAGGGCACCTCGCGGGACAGCGCCATCATGGCGTTTTTCACTTTTGGGGAGGGGTATCACAACTTCCACCACACCTTCCAGCATGATTTCCGCAACGGCGTCAAGCCGTGGCAGTTCGATCCTACCAAATGGATGATTCAAATCCTGCACTGCCTGGGTCTGGTGCGCAAACTGAGGCGCGTGCCGCAGGAGCGGATTCTTTCCGCCCAACTCGAGGAGAAGGAGCGTCGCAGGTTTGCCAAATCCCAGGCGCAGTGAGGAAGGCGCAGGCCGTCGGCTGATCCCAAAGCACTTGTCGGTGGCCGGTTGCCATGCAATGAGGTTGCGCATGCGAATCCAATCCGGCCTTATATTGGTGATTTGTACCGCCGTTTCAGCCTGCCAGGGTCCACCTCTGCTGGAACGACTGCTGAAACGTCCTGGGAAACCAGCGGCAGAAACAGGGGAGTCGGCCAAGGACCGCCAGAAGCGTGAAGGCGCGGAAGCAGCATTCATTGCGGAATGCGCGCGGTTAGCAACGTCCGGTGCGACCGTCAAAGGCAAGGGAGACTGGCTTTTCAGCGCTGCAGAACTCAAGGAAATCGGTTCGACACCTGAGGTTGGCTCCGGAACGTTTGCCAGCACAGCGGCGGCGATTTCCGATTACCGGCAACAACTGAAAAAAAATGGAGTTGAACTGGTCGTGGCCTTTTTCCCTCCGAAAGCACTGGTGTTTCCTGACGAAGTGTCAAAGGAACTCAAGGTGCCGGTCAGAAAAGGAGTTCCGACGCGTCTGGATGGCTACGCTCAGGCGATGGGAGGTGCGCTTGAACAGAAGGGGGTAAAGGTGGTGGACCTGACACCCGATTTTCTGAAAAATCGCACGGCCAAGGGCGGCGGCATCTACACACCCGGAGGCAGTGGCATCACTCCGCTGGCTGCGAAATTGGCGGCGGAACACATTGCTGCCGCGGTTGATTTGAAGAAAAACCCCGGACTGCTGGTGGCCAATGAAATGGAACTGACAGGCGGAAACGACCTGGGCGGCAAACCGGAAAAACTCGCGGCGCGGGCGGTTCTGAAGGCGGAAAATGCCGGGGCTGTTCCGTTTACCGAAGGAGGCAGTGGAGTGGTGCTGATTTGTGATGCCTCGGGAACCGCCTGGCGCCGGGAGCATGCCAGCCTGGCTGAACAGCTCTGTTTCGAACTGCAGCGTCCCATCGGGCTGCTGTCCGGCACCACGGCGCGCAATGATCAGCGCTACAAAATCATGCGGCTTGGAACCACCTCGCGCAATCCGCTGGCCGGAACCAAAGTGCTCGTGTGGTGTTTCAATTCGCTGGAATTCGGACGCGATGACTGGCGCAAGGTGCCGCTGGCCCTGACCTTCAAGGAAGCGGACCCAACCATCCGGCTGAATTGAAGTGCGCGGTCCGTGCTCCGGTGCGGCTGCGTTCAGCCCAGCAACTCCGCGATTTCCTCATGGCTCAGTCCTGACATCATCGGCTGTTCACTTTCCAGCGTGGCCGCGATGACCGCTTTCTTGCGCTGCTGCAGGGCGAGGATTTTTTCCTCCACCGTGCCGCGGGTGATGAGTTTGTAACTGGTGACGACCCTGTTCTGGCCAATGCGGTGCGCCCGGTCGGTGGCCTGTGCTTCGACCGCAGGATTCCACCACGGATCGAAATGAACGACAGTATCCGCCGCGGTGAGATTCAATCCGGTGCCGCCGGCTTTCAGGCTGATGAGAAACACCGGAGCATCGCCCGCCTGGAATCGTTGAACTTGCCCGGCACGGTCCCGGCTTTGCCCGTCCAGGTAGCAGAAGTTCATGCTGGCAGCGGAAAGCCGTGATCGGATGTGCTGCAGCATGGCCACAAACTGGCTGAACACCAGAATGCGATGACCGCCTTCCACCGCTTCCTCAAGCAATTCCATCAGCAGTTCCAATTTTCCGGAAGCAGCCTGATCCTCCGGTGGGTCTTCCATGCCAGTGAGCCGGGCGTCGCAGGCAGCCTGCCTGAGGCGCAGCAGCGCGGTGAGGGCCAGCATTCGGGCCTTGTGCCGATCTTTTGCGCCAGCCAGTTCGGAAAGCTGGCGGCGTGCTGCCGAAGCCAGTTGTTCATAAATCGCGCGTTGGGCGGGCTGCAGTTCGCACCAGATCACCTGTTCGATTTTTGCAGGCAACTCCGTGGCAACGAGCTGCTTGGTTCGACGCAACAGGAAGGGCCGGAGTCGGCGACTCAGACGCACCTGCTCCGGACAGCCAGACTGGGAGGAAATTGGGCGTTCATATCGCTCCCTGAATTCTGTCCGGGAACCCAGGTAGCCCGGCAGCAGGAAATGCATCAATGACCAGATGTCCCTGACAGAATTTTCCACCGGAGTCCCCGTGAGGGCGAACCGGTGTTTCGCCTGCAATGCCGTCGCGGCCTTTGCGTTTTGACTGTCGGGATTTTTGATGTGCTGTGCTTCGTCCAAAATAACTGCAGCAAATTCGGTGCGCTTGAGCCTTTCGATGTCCAGTCGCAGCAGCGCATAGCTCGTCAGCACCAGATCAGCCGAGGCAATGGAACCAAAATGCGCGTCGCGTCCGGGCCCCTCCAGCGCCAGGACCTGCAGCCCCGGCGTCCATTGTCTGGCCTCCGCCTGCCAGTTGAAGACAAGGGAGGTCGGGCAGACGATCAGGCAGGGGCCCTGGCCTCTGAGCGACTGCAGAAATGCGAGGGTTTGCAGCGTTTTTCCCAGACCCATTTCGTCGGCCAGAATGCCGCCAAACTGGTGGGAGGCGAGTGAATGCATCCAGGCAACACCGAGTTTCTGATAGGGCCGCAGAGTCTCTGCGAGGTGTCCCAGATCCGGCGGTGCCAGGGCTGCGGGCGAGCGAACGCCCGCGGTCCAATCCTTCCAGTTGTGTTCGCCGCGCACGGAAATCTCGGCGTCACTGGCAAAGAGCGCCATGCTGCCAGCCTGCCTGCGGTTCATGCGGTAAAGGCCGGGGCTGCGCTGTTCGGAGCCGGAATCCTGCAGGAGACTCGCGAAATCCTCCAGCATTTCGGAATCGAAGACCAGGGTACGTCCATCGCGCTTCCGCAGGTGGCATTGGCCGGACCGCAGCAGGCGGTGGATTTCGGCGTCTGGAATCTGTTCACCTCCCGGAGTCTCCAGAGCGCAGGAGAGATCGAACCAGTCTTCGCCGGAGCTGCGGACTTCCAGATTTTGGGAAATGCGCTCAATGTCCCGGGTGACATGCGCAAAACGTTCGCCGATTTCAATGTTCCACTCGCGCTCCAAACGGGGCAGCGCGGAGGCGAAGAAGCGCAGGATTTGGGATTCCCCTTTCAGTGCGAACTGGCCGGATTTGTCAGGACCCGAAAATCCGGCGGCAAGCAGCCGCTCGGTACACTCAGCGGACGGATTTGTCAGGAAGGATGCGGCCAGGAAATTCAACGAACCTTCCAGTCGCAGCCTTGGAGGAGGGGGCGGCGGAGGCGGCGGCGCGACGGGCAGTGAGGGGAGTGCCTCCAGGCCGGTGATTTCGAAGAAGGCGGCCAGGTTAGGCAGTTCCCCGCGCCGAAATTCCTCCACAGCCGGGGCAGGGATGGTGACTGGTTGCCGCAGCACGGAAAGATAGGGACCGGGAAGCCCGGGGGCGACGGCGCGCAGTGTGGATGCCTCCATCAGCCAGGCGCTCTCCGCACACACCAGAAGGTTCGACCCAAAGTTCTCCGTGCATTCCAGAAGCAGTGCGGCATCCTTCTGCAGGCGGACCCGCAGAACAGGGCGCAAGCCTTCCTCGCCGATGTCTGCATTGTGTGATCGGCCAAATGTGATACGGGGGTGCCCGGCTAGTGCGGAGAGGAGAGTCCCGAACTGGCTGCGGGTGAGGGTGACTGCCGTTGCGGGAACGCCACCAGTCAGCGTTAGGAAACAGTTGAGAAACCGCTGATCCGGGACATCGCAGCGCCAGGAATCCTGCGGAGGCAGGCTGCCAAACGGCCTACGCTGTTTCCCAGCTTCCGCTTCCACCATGACGGTAATGCCGTCACTGCGCCAGGCCGACGCAAGGCTTGGCGGGAGAATCACATGCAGCAGGATTTCGGGTGCGTCCGGTCCTGCGGGGACCAGGTCGGGTTTTGGGGGAGCGACTTTGGAAATGACTGGCGGCGGTTCGCTTGGATGGGAGGGAGCGATGATCTCGAGTCCGACAGCGATGGAATGGGCGCAAATGATGCCGCGTCGTCGCGAGTCCGCGCAGGAACACAGATTTTCGATATCCGACCGGGTGCGGATGCGCAGGCCGCAGTGAAGTTCGCCCACTCTGCCGGTCAGCAGCGGTGGCTGATAGGATGCGCCGGAGACTTTTCCGGCGGAATGGATGCCGCGGGCCTCCTTCATGACCTGCCACCCGCCGGCATCCACCAGAAGATCGCGGGTAATGGGAATCGGGGGTGATGCTGCCAAGTCTAGACTAACGTTTGAACAGTTTTTTCCACAATCCCCGCAGGCCGCCTTCACGCGGGGCCGGTTCGACAGCGGGTTCCTGTGCTGGTTCCGGTGCCGGAGCCGCCGGGACTGCGGGTTTGGCTTTGCGCACCGTTTCACGCTTGTCTTCCCCAGTGTCATCGGCCGGTCGGGCTGGACCTGTCAGGGATTCTCCGCGGTGTTTTTTGCGGTCGTAAATATCGTCAAAAACATCGCCGACCAGCGGTGCCACTTTTCTGCCTCCGGAAATGGAATCTTCCCCGGGATCCCCTTCGTACACGGCGGCGAAGGCATACTGGGGATTGTCTGCAGGCAAATAGCCCGCGAACCAGGCCATGTGGATCCAGTCGCCGGTTTTTTTGTTCTTTTTCCACTGCGCGGTGCCGGTTTTGCCGGCCACTTTGACAAACTTGTTGCCGGCAGCCTTGCCGGTGCCGTCCCCTTCCTCCACCACGGCCTTCATGCCGGCGCGGACCAGGCGCAGGTGCTCCGGTTGAATGGCGAGTTCACTCCGTTTTTCCGGCGGAAAAAACTCCGAAATGGTTCCATCCAATTCCTGAATCTGTTGAACGAGCCTGGAGCGCGGGACGGAATGACCGCGGGCGATGCCGGCCATCATGGCGCAATCCTGCAGAGGAGTCACGAGTGTCTGACCCTGTCCGATGGCGATGTTGGCCAAGTCTCCCTGTGACATGTTGTAGCCGTAGGTCTTTTTCCACCACTCCGGCGTGGGCACCCTTCCGGTGAGTTCGGATAGGCAGAGTTCGGTTTTTTGTCCCAGGCCGAACCGAGTGGCCATGGAGGTGACCGGCGTCGCGCCTGCGAGGAGGGCGGCACGATAAAACCAGGTGTTGCAGGAGCGCTTGATGGCATCAACGACATTCATCGGTCCTTCTGAGTTTTTTGACCAGTTGTGGAAGTAGCGGTCGCCAATGTAAATGCTGGAGGTGCAGTCGAAATAGGTGCCGCCGTCCACTTTTCCAGACTCAAGAGCAGCCAGGGCGGTGATGACCTTGAAGGTGGATGCTGGCTGATAAGCTGCGCCGAAGGCCCGGCAGAGCAGGGGAACATCCGGATCCTGGAGCAGTGGCTGGTAGTCGGCATCACGGATGCCGAAGGCAAAAAGATTGGGATCGTAGGTGGGATTGGATGCCATGGCCAGGATGTCTCCCGTGGCCACGTCCATGATGACCATGGCGCCGCGCCGGGTGCGGCTGCGCAACACCCGCTCCACGGTTGTCTGCATTTCAAGGTCAATGGTGGTAACCACGGTTTTGCCGGGTTTGGGATGTTCCACCATTTCCTCAGAAAGCTTTTCGCTTCCCGCACCAAAGACCAGATTGATTCTGCCCGGGGTGCCGGCGAGGACATCTTCAAACCGGCTCTCCAGTCCGCTTTTCCCAATGCACAGGGGCCAGATGGGATCACCGCTTTGAATGGCACCCGTAGCCATTTTACCGGACCGGCCCATCTCGCCTAGCAAATGAGCGGCGACGGTGCCATGCGGGTAGTGACGCAGATAGCACGGCACTGCGACCACGCCCTGGGGAAGGTTTTTGCGAAGTTCTTCGGTTGCTTCCGCGGGCACCGGACGGCTGGCCAACAGCGGCATCCAGCGGCGGTTTTTGGCGTGTTCCAGGATGCGTTCGTCCTTCAAATCCCAGCCATCAGGAAGCTGTTTTTGAATGAAGGGGACGCGCTGGCGGACGTAACGCAGGATTTCCGATTCTGTAGCGGTGGCTGGAAGTTTGAATTCGATGCCGAGGAAATAAGCCATGCGGCACTGTGCGAGGGGCTGTCCGTTGCGGTCCACGATTTGCCCCCGCGGCGGAGGAATGGCTAGAAACAGCGTCCTGGCTTCCTTGTCATTTTTGTCGGTAACCGGAATTTGCGACTTCACCTCTTTGACGATCGGTTTGTCAGGGATCGGAGCCTCACCCTTGACTGCTTTTACTTTGAGTGGCGTCGCGGTTTCCTCCTCGGACTCGGCGCGGCCCGGGTCGGTCTTTTTTCCCTCCATCGGAGGCTTGGTGGCCGTGACTGGAATTTCGGCATCAGGAACGATTTTTGGTTTGGGGGGTGGCGTGCCTTCCAGCGGGTCGGCGGGGATTTCTCCGGGATCCGGCACGACTGGGGGCGGCGGGAGGTCCGGAGGAATGGGGATGGGTGCCGGCGGCGGTGGTTCCGCAGAGGGGGGGGGCGGCGAAGGTTCCTCAACGATTCTCGGTTTTGGGGCGGTTTCTTCGCTGATGACCCGGGGTTTGGGAGGAGCTTCGGACGGAGCGGGCGGATTTTGTGCCATCAGCCACCCAGCCGTCAGGACGGCAGGAAGCAAAGTGAGCAGGCGCATCGGTTTCATGGGTATGCGGTAGGGTGCAGGAGGCGGGGTCAGCAGCGGGCAGCGGACCGGGCGGGATTACTTGCGGCGGTTGCGCAGCAGGTGATCCACAGAGAAACAGCCGGGGCCGCAGAGGAGGATGACGAGATAAATGATGGCATAGAGCACGAGTTTTTCGGCGAGGGGTTCTGCTGCATTGAATGCCAGTGCACTCAGGGTGCAGAGCAGGAGCAGCAGGGCACTGAGGCGGGAAACGGCGCCAAGGAAAAGTCCAACGGAACACAGGACGAAAATGACCGAGGCAATGGAGGCCGCGATGTGAGGAAACGGAATTCCCCAACGTTGCAGCGCGTCCACGAACGGCCACGACTCCTTGCGCCACAGGTGTCCCCATCCTAGTAGGATTTGCTGCCAGGCATGGCAGGCGCCCAGCACTACGGAAACGCCGAGGCGAAGCAGCAGCAGGCCAACATCCCGAACCAACAATCCGGGAGTGGCCGCCTGAGGATTGCGGTAATACTCCATTTCAGGGAATGAACGGGCAAGCGGGCGGAAAGAAAGCTAAAAAATCAAGATGCAAACGGGCTGAAGCCTGAACGCCGGGCGGAGGAGCCGACGAATGACACACAGCTATGGCTGCGTGAAATCTCCGGCAGCCGGATCCTTGAATTGGGGCTTGGAAACCTTCGAGGAGGCATCCATTCCGGATGCTTTGCGGTAGGCCGAAAAACCGCGGGCCGGATCTCCGTCGGCCCATTGAAACGCCACTTTGTCCAATCCGTCCTCGAAATGCCAGGTGTTGCGGTCGATTCGATTTTCGGCACCCGCGGCTTCGGATGCGACCATTTTTCCGTTCGCGGCAACCCAGAAAATGTTTTCCTCGAAAACGTTGCCGGAGGCGTGCTGGATCCACAATTCTGCCTGCGATGCCTTGTGGAGTGTATTGCGGTAGAAAATGTTGCCACGAATTTCGCACTGGCTCACTCGTCCGGATTTTTCCTCGTAACCGCCGATGGCCAAGCCGGCTTTGTCGTTGCCGAAGACGGTGTTGTTCCGCACGATGATTTTTGAGGCGGTGACGCCGGGGTTTTCCGCGCCGATTTCAATGCCCAGATCGCATTCGGTGACCGTGTTTGCCTCCACCGTGATGTTCCGTCCGCCATCGACGTAAATGCCCGCGGCATAGCCTCCGCCGTAGCTGCTGCGGGCACGCTGCACCTTGTTGCCGCGGCACAACCCGTCCCTGGCCACTTTCAGCGGATCATTGACGATGTCCCGTTCACCGCCGATCAGGTCGATCCCGATGTTGTTGACATCGTGTATGTGGTTTCCGGTAATCTGGAAACGGCGGACGTTGCCATTGATGGCCAGCGCCTCGCTGGGGGCTGGTTCGCAGTGACCGATTTCGTTTGCATCGATGATGATGTCGGAGAGTGCGGAGGTTTCACTGGTGCCATAGACGGCGATGCCGATCGCGTTTTTGCCGGTGCAGTTGAGAATGCGGCAGCGGCGGATTTCGATGTTGTTGCCGCTGCCTTCGATGGCGATGGCTGCGCTTTCTCTGGGGTTGCTGTTTTCCTGGAGAGTGAGATTGAGGATTCGGATGTGACTCTGATCGTCGATGCGGATGAGATTTGCCCCTTTCAATCCCTTCCCGCTGAGCACGGCGCCTTCCTCGCCCATGAGCGTGATCCAGCCTCCGGTTTTTGAGCCGGAGACATTGACCTCCACCCGCTGTCGGTGGACCCCCTTGTGCAGCATGACGGTGTCTCCTGGGCTGCATTCATCCAGCGCTTTGGTGATTCCCTGCCAGGGGTTTTCATTGCTGCCGTCGCCCGCGACATCACTGCCCTGCGGCGCCACGTGGAAGACATCGCCGTGCAGCAAAGCTGGTGTGGAGCAGCAGAGGAGGAGAAATGAGCGAACGAAAGGGGACATGCGGGGAACAGAAGATTCGTTGCATTCCTCTGGAAGATTGCAATGCCGTGCAGACGGAGATGGTCCCCAACCTGGTGGAGCAGCGTGCCGTCGGATGTTCCGAGCTTCTGCGGTGCCTTCTCCGGGCTACTGCCTGAGTTCCTTGATCAGATAACGGAGATCGGCCGCGGCCTTGTCGTCCTTGCCGCAGCGTTCGTCCACCTTTTTGCAGGCATGCATGACCGTTCCGTGATCCCTCCCGCCAAACGCAGCCCCGATGTCATGGTAGGAGGCGCGGGTGAGTTCGCGGGTCAGATGCATGGCCACCTGTCTGGCCCAGGCGATGTTGGCAGGGCGGCGGCTTCCGAGGAGATCCTGGACGCGGAGTTCAAAATGTTCGGCAACCTTTTTCTGAATGCGATCCACCGTGATGGTCTCCTTCGCCTCCTCATGCAGCATGTCAGGCAGAATTTCATCGGCGACGATCTGGGCGGTCAGCGGTTTCTCCGGATTGAGGATGTAAAAGGTGACCACGCGCAAAATGGCTCCCTGGAGGCGGCGGACGTTGCTGCGGATTTTCTCCGCCACGAAGCGGATGATTTCATCGGGCAGAAACGGAACACCTTTCTGGGAGGCCAGCTTCTTGCGAAGGATGGCAACGCGCGTCTCCACATCGGGCGGCGTCAAGGCTGCGGTCATGCCCCATTCGAACCGTGACATCAGGCGCTTTTCGAGCCCGTTGATCTCACTGGGCAGGCAGTCACAGGTGAGCACGATCTGCTTGTGGCCGTCGTGGAATTTGTTGAAGGTGTGGAAGAATTCCTCCTGGCTGCGTTCCTTGCCGGCAAGAAACTGGATGTCGTCGATGAGCAGCACATCCGCGTTGCGGTAGCGCTTGCGGAAATCCGGCAGTGTGGCGTGCTGAATGGCGGCGATGAAATCGTTTGCGAATTCCTCCGATGTTACGCAAATGATTTTGGTGCGGGGACGCTGGCGCAGGATTTCTGCGCCGATGGCATGCATGAGATGGGTCTTGCCCAGCCCGGTCCGCCCAAACAGGAACAGTGGATTGTAGGAACGCGCCGGATTTGCAGCCACGGCTTTGGCGGCGGCGGCGGCAAACTCGTTGTTTGCTCCCACCACAAAGGAGTCAAACGTGTAGCTTTCATTGAGAACACCCACCACAGGCTTCAAGCGTGCTTCGCGGGATGGCGGGGACGGAGGATGGACCGGTTTTAGATCGGGTGAATGTTCGAATAGATCGCCCTGTTCCAAATGCGGTCCCGGCATGGTGCTCACTTCAAAATACAGCGGACGCCGCTGACCAGTGGTGAGTTCCACGGCATCCTGAATCTGCAGTAGAAAATTCCCCTCCAGGAAGGAAGCATGGAGGTCATCCGGCACGGCGATGCGGATGCGCTCATCCGAGGCCTCCAACAGTCGGGTTTGGGAGGTCCACAGTTCAAATTGCGACAATTGTCCGGGCTGGATGCGGGACCTCACGATTTCCCGAACTCCGCCCCAGAGCGCTTGCAGGTCATTTTGCATGGCTGTTCAGGCTTGTGGAGGTGACAGGGTTGGCGTGGGGAGATGCGGCGGTTGGGGGGGGCGGGCAGGCTGGTGTGTCAGGCTGGTCGAGGAACATGGGAATCATGAATGGTGGATAAAATTGGCGGATTTTTTTGAAAAAGAAACCCTCACATGTGTTTGACACATGGGCAGGCAAGCGCAGGTTGAGTTCCGTTTGGAACCCGTCAGTTTCGCCGGTGTCGCTCGGCAAGAGCGGGATCCGGTGGAAGCTGGTGCATGCTTGTTAGTTGGTCGGTCACGAGGTGGCTGGAGAGTTGGGGCGAATGCCACTGGCAAAGCGCCCCGGAACGCAGGGGGAGCCTGCTGGGCGGCTCCTTCCATGTGCCGATCCTTATAGCGAAGATGCGTCACGCAGACAAGAAATTTTTCAAAAATGCCGCCTGAAATCCGGTGATTTTTTTGTAAAATTCAGCTTGCGGGTGATTTGCTAGGTGGGGGGCGGGAAGCGCTGGTGATGGGAACCTGGGGCGCAGAAAGGTGGTCCCGTGAAGGCGTGGGGGAATGCGGAAAAGCGGGATCCTGGCGGAGGCGGTTCAGGGTTGCGAGACCTGCATTCGGAAGAATTTCCGGGAAACATTGGAAATGTCAGGGAGGATGCTCACGGTTTCGTGTCCGCTGGAATTGATGGTGACGGGACCAAATGGCGGACCGGCGACGCTCCAGGGGCCGTTGGGGGATGCTGATGTCTGAATTTGCAGTTCAACGCCGGACAACGCCGGACGGCGGTCATATTCCAGCAACAGGAGGCTGTCCTGTTTTCGGAACCGCAGCGGCGCAGGCGTGCTTTGCGTTGGCAGCGAGCCGGTGGCAAACTCCACAAAATTGTTCAGCCCATCGCCGTCCGGATCCGCATCCGGAGCGGAGTATGCAGAATACAGCGGTGACGCGGGATCGAAGTGCCGCGGACGCCAGGAATTGAAATCCACCACCAAGGTGCCGGGGAGTTCCCCGCCGGGATCCTGACTGGCCCGCCAGCTTGCCGGGTTTGCGTGGGGTGGATTGGTGTCAGGCGTACGCAGTTTCAGCGAAAAACCGGTTCCATCGGCAGACGCTGGCCAAGGGGGGAGGTCGCTGTAGGCGAATTCCTTGATCATGCTGCCGCTGGCACCGCGCAGCGTGAGCATTTCCCCTTGGTCGCCAAGGTTGCCCTGGAACCCACCGAGCAGGGGGAGAGTGGCCCCTGGATGCCGAAGCCGAAATGCATCCGGATTGGCCGCGAGGACCACACTGGCACCTGCAGGCAGATAGCTGAGCGCGTTGAGCTCGGCGGAAAAAGCAATGCCGGCAGTAAAGTGAATGCCAGTGAGATCAAGCGGCTGCGAATGGATGTTTTTCAAGACCAGGTATTCAAAGTCATCGGTGGCGAAGCCGGAATTCATTTCAGCCGTCGTGACCGATTTGGGATGGTACATGATTTCCGAAATCACCAGTGACGTGCTGGAGGCCGGAACGGCATCCGTAAACAGACTCAAGCGCAAGGGGGCGCTCCAGTGGCTGCCGACGGGGACTTGTCCGGCTCCTGAACCGGTGTAGGGATACGGAGCAAATGGACCGGTGGGGTCATGGACCCGGACGAACAGGTTGGTGGTGCCGGAAATGGGGACGGGAGCATCGTAGGCGACAGCGGATGCCGCGACCGCCGGAGCGGTACTGGCCAGCAGTTCGGCCTGGCAGAGGAAATCCGAACTGTTCACCGGGTAGTTCAAGCCGTGGATGGCGAGAACATTTTCCCCGGCATGCAGCAGCGAAATGAACGGCGAAAGGTTGAAGGGCGTTTGAACTTGCGCAGCCGAATCCGCACGTCCGGCCGATGCCAGCGCATTCCATGGCAAGGTTGAAGGGGCGTTTTCCCGGGCCACCTCGACCCCGTTGAGGAATGCGGCAAATCCGTCATCGTAGCGCATGCGCAGCTCCAGTTTGCCGATGGCGGCAAGCTGGGTGCTGGACAGGGTGAACTTCGCACGAAGATAGGCGCTGCCGGTCACATTTTTCATGGCCGGTGCGGGCGGTTCGAAGCTCAGGCCGATGAAGGCGTCATAGTCGGGGGAATCATCGTAGCCCATGCCATTGCTGCCGGTCATCCAGCCGCTGTCATCAAAGGTGTCCGGACTGGCGGCACTGCCATGCCAGGCTGGACCAGGATCGGACGCAGGCAGCAGGGCTTTGACTGGAGCGTCCAGCGCTACCAGTGGCAGGTCGAACTGGCCGGTTTCTGCCGCACGGGGATCGCTGCCGTCGGTGGTATAGTAAATGGCTGCACCAGGTCGGGTCAGACTGGGTGATGTCAGGGTGAGCTGGAAACCGCCCGGCACCAGCCCGCCTCCGGGAGCGGGGGCATTGGAGATGGCGGGCCGGATGAACTGCTGGTCGATCCAGTCCAGGCGGCTGGTCAGCCAGTCCTTGAGGTGATTGATTTCCCACACCCAGGTGATGCGCGGGGGGACCGCTGGCCAGCGGGCAAAGTTCCGGGCTTGGGCCTCAGCCAACTCCTCCGCCATGGAGTCGATGACGGCGCGCACCTGTGGTGTCGAGAGTGCCCCGCTGCGGGCCTTGCCGAATTGGTCAATCCAGCGCTGCCAGAAATTCCCATCGCGGAACAACTCCAGCCACATCGGATGCCGGAAATAATCGGTTCCCTGATCCCCGGTTTCGCCGCGCCAAGTATCGAAATGATCATCGCGTCCGTCCTGCGAGTCCATGGAGCGGTCGAAATCCCAGACCGGTCCCCAGACGAGTTTCCCCCAGCGGTCCTTGTGGAGATAGGTGCTCAGTCGCAGGGCATCGACGTTTTTCACCGCCACGTTGAAAAAATGGTGAGTGACCATGGAATCCGCATCCACAAAGGCCGCATATCCGGCAACGGGATCGGAAAAGATGGGACTGCTCAGGGTCGTCCAGAAGGTGTTGAAATGGCTGGTGATCCAGTTGCGCTGCGCAATGGTGATTTCCTGTTCCTTGGGATCGACGAAGTAGTAGCGCTGGCCGTTGCC
Source organism: Verrucomicrobiales bacterium (assembly GCA_018003315.1). Taxonomy (GTDB): domain Bacteria; phylum Verrucomicrobiota; class Verrucomicrobiia; order Verrucomicrobiales; family V1-33; genus JAGNEJ01. The sequence goes on along the minus strand of JAGNEJ010000018.1, from coordinate 25,544 downwards.
GGCAGTGAATCCCTGGTCTCCAGGGTCCGGGCGGTCGATCTTCAGGAGGTAGCCGCCGGCAATGTTGGGAAGCGTTGCGTCGCTGTTGCGAAGCCTGGCAATGTCCACCCGGTTCTCCCCGCGGGTGATTTTTTCCATGAACGTGAACACGCCAAAATAGTCGGCCGCGGTGACCGAACCGCCGTCCGTATTCAGAAACACCTCCACCTGCCGCGTCCTGGGGGCATACATGCCGAGCGAGTTGCTCAGTTGGTAGGCCAGTGCATTGCGGATCAGCGATCGATCATAACTGTATGGCGCCTGGAGCACCCAATCCGAATCTGGCGGCATGCCAAGCGGAGCAACCCGGGCGTCCTCGTCCTGCTCATTGCGGGTTTCCAGGCTCAGCGAGTATTTGGGGTCGTTGGCAGTGCTCGATCCGCGGACCTTGATGTAGGAACGGCTGCTCAGGGCTGGTGCGGTGGTCAGGGAGCTGCGTCCGGTGGCGTTGTCAGGCTCGAACACCATCCACTGAGCCAGGGTTCCATTGGCAGGGTGTCCGCCGCTGAAATTGTCAAGAATGACCAGGGGCAGACTGGAGGTGAAGGACTCCGCTCCACCGGCCAGATGAATATAGGTGGCACCCCCGATCTGGCTGGCAACGCTGCCGCCATCGAACAGGCGAGCCCGGAGGCGCGTGGTCAGGGAAATCGTGATGGGGCCGGCATAGGCGGGTGACGAAGGTTCTGGAACGGTTCCGTCCAGCGTGTAGCGAATGACATGCCCCGGCACAGGAGATGTCAGGGTGACGGCAAACGGCGCGACAAAGGTTTTTGCCGGAACGGAAAATTTTGGCGCAGGCAGGAGCAGGGTGGCGCCAAGGTTGGAAGATCCGGGCGTGGGGGTGAGGAAGTATCCGGATTGCGCTTCGGTTTCGGGATCAATGAGGCCGTAGGAAACATCGGAAGACTGGGGAGGATATGGATTCCCGGCAACATGAACAATGACGCCAGTTGGATCGGTCAGGGCCAGGTATTCCCCCGTTGAAAACAGGGAAAAGTTGGCATGCAACCTGGGAGCGGTCCGGTCTTTACCCGACGCGAAAACGACCAGATGGCTTCCGGGTGCCAGCAGGCGGGAAGGGAGCGTCCATTTCCGCATGTCAGTGGCATCATCCGTCAGGTGGAATCCGGTGAGGTCCACCGTTTCCAGTCCGGCATTGTGGAGTTCGATCCAGTCGGAAGTGTCTCCATCTTCATCGGTGATTCCCGACTGGTTCGATGTCAGAAATTCACTGATGACCACCCGTCCGCGGCTCGGCAGCGCGCCACTGCAGCACAGCAATGCAGTCATCGCCAATGGCGGAAATCGAATCATGGGTTGGGGGCGGAAACAGGGGTTGACGAAGGTTTACCACGCCGGGAAGTCGGCGACAAGCGCGGCCAGCCTTCCGCGGAATCTTTGCCAGCCTCTGCCAGGGCAGGAAATCGGAAATTTTCCCGTGAAATCTGCGCGGGGCATGATTCCTTGCCCGCTTTTCCATTCGACCCACTGCGGCCCAATCTGTAAACATGAACATTTCGCTCAACTGGCTCTCCGATCATCTCGACCTCTCCTCCCGCAGCACGCTGGAGTTGTCGGACATGCTGACATTCGCCGGAATCGAGGTCGAAGGCATCGAGGAAAAAGGCGTGCGTTCCGAAAAGATTGTCGTGGGGCAGGTGGCGAGTTTTGAACCCCATCCGAATGCGGACCGCCTGCGCCTGTGCCAGGTGGAAGACGGCTCGGGGTCCCCCCGGCAGATTGTCTGCGGAGCCAAAAACTTTGCCGCTGGCGACAAAGTTCCGCTGGCGTTGCCCGGAGCGGTGCTGCCGGGAAATTTTGCAATCAAGGAGAGCAAACTGCGCGGTGTGTTGAGCCAGGGGATGATGTGCAGCGGACGGGAGCTGGGGCTTTCCGGTGACCATGAAGGATTGTTGATTTTGCCAGCCGATGCACCGGTGGGCCGCCCGCTCCATGAGGTCATGGACTCCGACACGGTGTTTGAACTGGAAATCACTCCCAACCGCCCGGACTGCCTGAGCCACCTGGGAGTGGCGCGGGAATTGGCCGCTCTGGCAAATCTTCCGCTCAAGGGGGCGGTCGCTCACTGGCAAGTGCTGGAGCCAGCAAAGCCGGCTGCTCCTGCGGAAATCAAGCTGGACCATCCGGAGGGGTGTCCGTTTTACACCGCCCGCATCATTCATGGCGTCAAGGTCGGACCCAGTCCGCAGTGGCTGCGCCGCAGGCTGGAGAGCATCGGACTGCGGTCGATCAACTGCATCGTGGACATTACGAACTATGTCCTCATGGAAATGGGACAGCCACTGCATGCCTTCGACCTGGCGAAGCTGGACGGAGGCATCACCGTCCGCGCCGCCGCACAGGACGAATCCTTTCTCGCGCTGGACGGCCGGAACCATGTGCTGACGCCGGAGGATTTGGTGATCGCCGACCAGAAACGGGCTGTAGCCATTGCCGGGGTCATGGGCGGCGAAGACAGCGGAGTGACCGAAACCACCACCAGCATTTTGCTGGAAAGCGCCTGTTTCAACCCCGCGATGGTGCGACGCACCTCACGGCGACTCGGGCTCATCAGCGATTCCAGCTACCGCTTCGAGCGGGGAGTCGATCCCCAGCAGACCGCTGGAGCTTCGGAACTCGCGGTCAGGCTCATTCTTGAACTCTGTGGCGGCACTGCGGACCCGGCCACCTTGACAGCCGGCACGCCTCCGAAGCTGACCGGTGAAATTCGGCTTGGCGTGGAGCGATGCCAAAAGCTGTTAGGCAAGGAAATTCCAGTGGAGGAAATGACAGGAATCCTCGAACGGCTGGGCTTGCGGCAGGAAGGTGGCGATGTGTTCACCATTCCCAGTTACCGGATGGACCTGCAGCGCAGCGTCGATCTGGTTGAGGAAATCGCCCGGGTTTACGGAATCGAAAACATCCCATCCGGCCGAACAGCGCTCATGGTGGAGGAAAGCCCGGCGGATGCGGCCTACGATTTCCTTCACCAGCTCAAACTCACGCTCACCGGCGCCGGATTTTATGAAGCGCAGACGATCAAGCTCATCTCCCAAAAGCAGCTTGCCGCAGTGCTGGGCACCAATCCCGGCTCGCTGGAGCCGGTGCCACTGAAAAATCCGCTCAGTGTTGACCACACCCATCTGCGCCCCAGTCTGATTCCGGGACTGCTGGCCACCGCCGCCAACAACCTGAGGCAGGGCACCGCCACGCTGCGTTTTTTCGAGACCGGCACGGTGTTCAGCAAATCCAAAAAGGAGGCACCAGACGAAAAATCCAACGTGGCATTGCTGCTCGGCGGCCCCCTGCAGGAAGCCTCGTGGCAAGACCCCGCTCCGCGCTCCGCCGACCATGGCGACCTGCAGGGCGTGCTGCAAAATCTTTGCGAGGGGGCGGCCGTGAAGTTCAAGCCCATCCGCCACAACTGGCTGCTGCTCGCCGCCCAGATCCTCATCAACGGCAAGCCGGTGGGGATCTTCGGCCAACTCCGCCCCAGTGAAGTCAGGGCCATCGACGGGCGGCATCCGCTCTTCCTTGCAGAACTCAATGTCGATCTGCTCCAGAAAGCGGTGCAGCGCGAAGTGCGTTTCGCGGAACTGCCGCGGTTCCCTGCAATCAGCCGTGATGTCGCCCTCGCTGTTGCACGCGAAATCACCCACGGGCAGTTTGACGATTTTTTCGCCGCGCAGCGGGCCAGGGAACCGCTGCTGGAAAGCGTCTGCCTGTTCGACGTCTACACCGGCGAAAAGGTCGCCGTCGGCACCAAATCAGTCGCCTACCGGCTAACGTATCGCGATCGGACCCGGACACTGGAATCGGCCGAAGTCGATGCGGCACATGGCCGCGTTTTGGCTGCGCTGGGCAGGGCGCTTCCGGTGCAGGTCCGCTGAGCCGGCTGGTTGAAGAATGCCTACGTCTGTGGCCGCGCTCCGCCGTGGCGGATGTCGTATGCGGAAATGCAGTAAACCGCATCCTCGGCAATGTTCGACGCCTGGTCGCCAATCCGCACGATGAACCGGGTCACGAACATGAGTTCAACGTAATGCTTGAGGTGGGCAGGGTCCTCCTCCATGCGTTTGGTCAGCGTTTGCGCCAGGCCGCGGTGGGCAGTCTCCAATTCCGGATCACCATCGGCGATTTTCAGGGACGACGGAAGGTCATCCTCGTTGAAGGCCTTGACGGCATGGTTGAGCGAGGCCAGTGCGAGTGTGATGAGGGGATCCAGAAGGTGCGTTTCCTGCAGCGCATCCCCCGAGTTGAGCTGACGGCCCCGCTTTGCAATGCTCACGGCATGGTCCGACACCCGTTCGAGACTGGAGGAGACTTTCATCGTGGAAATGACACGCCGCAGGTCCGCAGCCACCGGACTGAATTTCATGATGATTTCCATTCCCTCGCGGTCGATCTTCGTTTCCAGTGAGTCCACTTCAGTGTCATCGGCGATGGCACGGTTGCAGAGATCGTCGTTGCGGTCGATCATGCCGCGGATGGCGTTGGTCACGTTTTTCACGGCGATGGCCGCCATGCTGGTGACATCCAGTTTCAACTGATGCAGGGCCTTCTCAAAGAGGCCGAGAATGTGGCGGTGTTCGGCGGGCATTTTGCTTCCTTTCGGGGTTTGTTGATTGCTTGCAGGGCAGGGAGAACGGTGCAGTGAAATCTCAATCAACCGTAGCGACCCTCGATGTACATGGCGGTCTTTTCGTTCTCTGGACTCATGAAGAGGTTCATGGTCGGCGAATGTTCGATGATCTCCCCCATGAGCATGAAAATGCACTCGTCGCTGGCCCTCCGGGCCTGGGCCATGTTGTGAGTGACCATGACGATGGTGAAGCGGGCCTTGAGTTCACCGATGAGTGTTTCGATGCGTTCGATGCCGGCTGCATCCAGGGCCGAACACGGTTCATCCATCAAAATGATGTCGGGTTTGAGGGGCAGCAGGCGGGCAATGCAGAGCTTCTGCTGCTGTTCCAGGGGCAGTTCGGTGGCCTTTCGGCGCAGGTTGTCCTTTGTCTCGTTCCAGAGGGAAACCTCCTTCAGTGCCGCTTCCACCAGTCCATCCAGCTCTGCCTTGCTGTGATAACCGCGCGGGACGTGGCTGCGAAGGCCGAACAGGATGTTTTCGTAGATGGAAATGGGAATCGGATTGGGGCGCTGGAAAACCATGCCCACCGACTTCCGGAGGGTGGTAAGGGAAACATCGGGATCGAGGATGTTCTTTTTGTGAATGGTGATTTCCCCTTTGGTGGTCACATTGCCATACCGTTCGTTGATCCGGTTGAAGGAGCGCAGCAGGGTGGTCTTGCCGCAGCCGCTCGGGCCGATGAGGGACGTGATGATGCCTGTCTTGATTTCAAGGCTCACGTCGATCAGCGCCTGGAAGGTTCCATACCAGAGGCTGAAATCCTTCACACGAATGCTCACCGGGTCATCTCCCGGCTTCAGAAGTTGTTTTGGCGAGTGGTCCAGAATGGCGTTCATGCTTCGGATGGGTTAGCCGAATTCGCCGTTGAGGTATCGGCCGGTGATCTCTTTTTGGGGACTGTTGAACATCTGGTCGGTGGTTCCGCACTCCACCAGTTCGGAGGCGTTGATGAAGGCCGTGATGTCCGCCATGCGCCGTGCCTGCTGGGTAAGGTTCGTTACAAGAACAATGGTCATCTTTTCCTTCAAACCGGTCAGCACCTCCTCAATCTTCATTGTCGTGACCGGATCGATTGCGATGGAAAACTCGTCCAGACAAAGGATTTCGGGGTCAAGGCTCAGGGCGCGGGCCAGAGTGAGGCGCTGCTGCTGGCCGCCGGAGAGCCGCGTACCCAGCAGGTCGAGACGGTCCTTGACCTCATTCCAGAGAACACTTTGCCGCAGACAGCGTTCCACGATCTGGTCCAGTTCCTCCCGGTCATGGATGCCCATGCGCCGCGGGGCAAAGGCGACATTCTCGTAAACGCTCATGGGCAGCCCAACCGGCAGCGGAAACACCATGCCGATGCGCCGCCGCAGTGCGTAAACATTTTTGATTCGCCGCACGTCCTCGCCGTTGATGGAGACCGTGCCCTCCACCCGGGCGGTGGCGATGAAATCGATCGTGCGGTTGATGGTTTTGAGCAGGGAGGTCTTCCCCGAGTTGGCAGGTCCGACAATTCCGAGCACGCAGTTCTTCGGAACAGCCAGGGTGACTTCATCCAGCGCCTTCCTGTTTCCATACCAGATGGAAACGTCCTGAAATGCCAGGTGGGTGGTGCTCATGCGCAGTGGGGCCGTGTCCGTGCGAGGCACGGCGGCGGCTTTTGAATTTGGGTGGGAAATGACCGGGGCGGCCTTCATGAAAACGGGAACGTTTACCAGCGTTTGCGGCGGCGCAGGCGGTAGCGGACCGCAGAAGCGATGCCGTTGACGAAAAGGATCAGGGCCAGAAGCACGAAGGCACTTCCAAACTTTCTGGCGTCCGCGATGCCCGGTATGTCCTTGGAGATCAGGTTGAGGTGATTGGACAGCGCCATGAACTGGTCGTTGAGGGCATAAGGAGCAAATCGGGTGGCGCTCTCCATGTCCATGGGGACAAAGATCACTGCTCCCATGGCCATGATCGGGGCGGTCTCGCCTGCAGCCCGGGCGATCACGAGGATCACTCCGGTAAGAATGCCGCTGAGGGAATTGGGCAGGACAATGGTGCGAATGGTCTGCCAGCGGGAGGCGCCAAGGTTCCAGCAAGCCTCCCGGAAGTTCCTCGGTACGGAGGCCAGCGCCTCCTTTGTGCTGGTTATAATGATGGGCAGGGTCATGACAGCGAGTGTCATTGATGCGGAAAGCAGACCCTTCGGCATGTGCATGGTGGCCACAAAGGCACCCAGGCCGAACAGGGCATGCACGATGCTCGGCACACCTGCCAGGCTGGTGACGGCGATCATGATGGCCCGGGTGAAGCGGTTGTCGGGTGCATATTCATTCAGGTAGATTCCCGCCAGCACCCCGATTGGAGCGACAATGGCGAGGCAGAGCAATGTCAGGTAGAAAGTGCCGATGAGCGGCCCCCAGATGCCGCCGGCCGCTCCGGACTTCCGGACACTGGTAGTGAAATACTCCCAGGAAAGAACAGGCCACGCTTTGATCAGAATGTAGCCCAGCATCCAGGCCACGGGAATGAGCAGGCCGACGGCGACAATGCCGGTCATCCAACGGGCAAGATAGGAGCGAAACTGCTTTCGCTGCTCGTGGGCGGTTGGGGCAAAGGGATTGCTGGCAAGTGCGTCAGGCATTGGCTTTCCGTTTGGTGCCGCGGATGATGAAATCCGCAGTTAAATTGATGGTGCAGGTGATCAAAAGCAGCAGCACACCGATGAGAAACAGCGCCTGCGAATGCTGGCTGCCCACTTCGGCATCACCCATTTCTGCGGCGATCGTGGCAGTGAGTGTGGTGATGGGGTCCGTCAGGGCATGCGGGATCTGGTTTTTGTTTCCGGTTGCCAGAAGAACAGCCATCGTTTCCCCCACCGCACGTCCCACACCCAGCATGCAGGAGGCAAGCAGGCCGCTTTTGGCCGCGGGAAACAATACGCGATAGACGATTTCCCATCGGTTGGCGCCGAGGGCCATGGCTGCTTCACGGTAGCTGTCCGGCACGGCCCGCAGGGCATCTTCCGCCAGCGAAACGATGAGTGGAATGCTCATCAAACCCAGAATGATCGCTCCATTGAGCAGGTTGGCGCCCATCGTCGCACCGGCATGCTTGATGAGCAGCGGGCCAATGATGGTTAATCCAATGAATCCCCACACGATCGATGGAATGGCCGCCAGGATTTCAATCCCGATTTTGAGCCATTCCCTGGTGCGGGATCCGGCAAATTCGCTGATGAAGACAGCGGAGCCGAGGCCGAGCGGAATGGCCATGAGCATCGCCAGTCCTGCCACTCCGAAGTTGCCGACAATCATCGCCAGCACACCGAAAGTGGCACCCTTCTCCTCCTTGGCGTGCCAGTTGGTGGAAGTGAAAAAGCCATCCTCCCCGACCCAGTTGACGTGGGGAAGCAACGGGGCGGCTCCCTTGATGTTGAAGAATATGATCGCCGCGACAATGACAATCGCACTCCATCCGCAGGTTCTGATGAGGATTTCCACGGGAGTCTCGATTTTGTCGGCAACCTTGGCGGAAAGGGCGCGCCAACCGCTGGATTTTTGAGGCATGTCGTCTGGGAAATGAGGGGCCGAATTGGAAATGGTCCGGTCTTGTCCCCAGCCGCAGGGGGCGGCTGGGCCACGGTCTGGATTGGGAGGCGGCCGTCCAGCCGCAGTCCTAGTGCAGGGAAACGTAACCAGTCTCAGCGAGAAGTTTCTGACCTTCGTGGGATTTGGCGAAATCGATGAATTCCTTCACCGCTCCGGCCGGTTCGCCGATTGTGTAGAGGTAGAGTTTCCGGGCCAGAGGGTATTTGCCGCTGCGGGCGTCTTCCACGGAGGGCATCACGGCCGTTTCGCCGGTCTTTTTGGACACTGACAGCCATTTGACCTTGTCATTCTTGAAGGCCATTCCGTCATACCCGATCGATGACTTCACGGTGGCGAGGGTGTCGATAATCGCCTGCGAGCTGCTCTGCGCCGAGATATTGCCTTTGAATTTCAGTTTGTTTCCGGCGGCGTCCTTTCCAACCACGGCATCATGGATGTATTCATAAGTTCCGGAGGTGTTTTCGCGGCCGAGAACTTCGATCTTTCCCGTCAAACCGCCCGGAGCAATCTGCTCCCAAGTCTCGATGGTTCCGCCCTCGCTGTAGATTTCATGGAGCTGCTCCATGGAGATCTGCGCCAGGGGATTGGAGGGATTGGTGAAAATGGCCAGCGCATCCCATCCCACAACATGCTCCACCACATCCTTGCCGTGCTTGTCTTTGAGCTTCTTCTTCTCATCTTCCTTCATCGGCCGGCTGGAAGTGCAGATGTCGATCCGACCCTCGATCAGTTCGCCAATTCCGATTCCGGAACCTCCTCCGGCAACCGAGACATTTGCCTTTGTGAAATTTTCCGCCCAGGAAGTGGCGACCTGCGCCATCGTGTTCGAGCCGGAAACTTTGAGGGAGGGTCTGGTTGTGGATTTGGTGCAGGCGGTCAGTGCGATCAATCCGGATAGCAGGATGACCGGGATGCGTTGTTGGAGCGTGTGCATGGGTGCGGAGTGGTGGAATGGGACTGGATCGCCGCGCCCTCATGCAGAATCCCAACTGGGAAAATCATGGATCGCGCAGCGGAGCCAGTTTCCGCATGACGCGGGGAATCGTCCAAACTCTTCAGGTGTCGATTCCGTGACATTCCAATCCGCACTCCTCACCTGACGTCCGCGCCACTGGGCTGGCCGACGCACACCGGAATGAAGGTTCGTTAGCGGGGAGCGGCCTTGGCTTTTTCAGGAGGCACGAGCTTCAGCAGCTTTGGTGCCCCGTTGTAGGCACCGTCGAAAAGGACCAGCACGAGAATTCCCTCCGGTGATTCTTCCACTACCAGAAGTCCCTCTGCGCTGCCGGGTGCGGCGGGCAGGGGAGCGATGCGGGTGGGGGCGGCTCCGCCGCCGGGCTTCCAGAGCCAGAGGGAGAAGCTTTTGTCGCCGTCGTAATGCTGTGTGGAAGGAAACTTTTCCGACGATGGCGAACCCGAACTGCCGGTTAGGATGAGCAAGTTACCGTCGCGCAGGCTCGCCATGTCGCGGATGCCCAGGCCTTTGCCGAACTGGACCTGGCTGACGGTCGGTTTCGGTGGCGGGGATTTGAAGAGCGCTTCCGCCTCCATTTCCAGAACCGGAACGGCACCTTCCAGGCTGGGGCCGCGGCAGCCGATGAAAAGCTTCCCGTCCTGACAGGTCATTCCTTCCAGATTGAGTCCGTTTTGCTGAAGCGGACGACCCAGGGTGCCGTTCAGTTCGGGCACGCCGCGCAGGATTTCCATCAGCGTTGTGGTTTTGATGTCCTCGGGCCGGTCCGCCGTGGGCTTTCCGGTTTTCGGGTCTGCGGGAATGCGGGCCAGCACTTCCTGGTCCGGGCGGCGCTTCCCTTTTTGTTTGGAAACGGCATGGGAGCCCAGAACGTAATAACAATGTGCCTTGGAATTGGCGGCGACTGCTTCCAGATCCATTTCATCGCCGGATGCGGCGCTCAGCGGGATGACTTCGCCAGCCCGCAAACGCCAGGGGTCCCTTTCAAGGACGGCCATTTGCGCGCAGCGGGTCTCATTGCTCACCACCACGCAGTCTTTGCCATTGAGGCTGGCGATGCCGCTCAGCTCGTCGCCGGCGGAAAAAGTGCGTTCGGTGACGACCGGGGACTGCACCACCTGCACCTGCCATTGCGGAGTGTCCGCAAAGGCAGTGGCTGCGCCAAAGAGGACGGGAACGAGATGCCGTTTCATGCGATTCAACGTTGGGGGCGGGGAGGTGTGGGGAAAATTCGAGGGGGGCAGCCCTTCCGATTGCGCCTACCGGGAATCTCCGGATTTGGAGGCGGGCTTGAGTTCAACGCCAAGTTTTTTCAGTTTTTCCACTTTCGGCGCGACAATGCGGCAGAGGTATCCCCAGTTGCCGGTGCCCTTTTCATAGTGACTCTCAAAGTAATCCTGGTGCGAGTCCTCCGCGGGATAAAAAACGTCGAGTTTCTGGATCTCCGTCACGATTGGCTTTTTGAATTTCCCCGAGCTGTCCAGTTCCTTTTTCAGCTTTTCGGCGGTTTCCTTCTGCTTGTCGTCGTGGCAGTAAATGCCGGACCGGTACTGGGTGCCGGTGTCCGGAAACTGGGCGTTGAGCGTGGTGGGGTCGTGGAGTTCGAAAAAGAGACGCAGCAGGCTTTCGAACGTGACCTCTGCAGGGTTAAACGTGATTTGCACCGCTTCGGTATGCCCGGTCAGTCCGGAGCAGACCTGTTCGTAGGTGGGGTTTTTGGTTTTTCCGGCGGTGTAGCCGGAAACGACGTTTTCCACGCCCTTGACCCGTTCAAAGGTGGCTTCCAGGCACCAGAAGCAGCCGCCGGCAATCGTTGCAGTTTCCATTTTTTTTTCCTTGGTGACGGTGGGCTTGTTCGTAGCCGTCGGGGGAGCGGATGACTCGGCAGCCGCGGCACAGCCTGCTGCAGCCATGAAAAAAAACGCCAGATGGAGAAAGTCGGTTTTCATGACGGAGGCAGGGAGTGTTGGGAGGTTTGGAGAAAATGCCGACGCAGTGGTTGGTTCCTGCGGCATTCGCCGCATCAGTTCAGGATTTCCAACCCAGCAGGATGGAAAGGACAATGGCGGCATTGCCGACGAAAATGAACAGCGCATAGGCTTTGCCGGCCAGGTTGATGACGGGGCGCACCTTCGGAGTGGTCAGTCCGAGCGTTTGGAACACACTGGCAAACCCATGACTCAGGTGCATGCAGAGCAGGCCCATGCTCAAGAGGTAAAACAGCGCCGCAGGCGCCCATCGGAAGCCATCAACCACCATGTTGTAAACATTGTGGCCGCCATCCGGTAGGTGGTAGCGCGTGTTGGAGGGATCGTAGTAGCCGTTGGCCACGCCAAAAGTGAAGTGGAGCAGGTGGTAAACGATGAAGCTGAGGATGATGAGGCCGGACCAGATCATGGTGCGCGAGGCAATGGTGGCCTGACGGGTGGCATTGAATCCGTATTGTTCAGGCCGGGCCTTCCGGTTGAGTTTCACCAGTTGCACGGTCGCCACCACATGGGCCACGAGGCAAACCAGCAGCCCAATGCGGGCTACCCACAGCAGGCTTCCCAGTGAGTGCAGCCACCGGGCGTATTGGTTGATCGCTTCCGGACCCTTGCCGCTGAAGATCAGCAGATTTCCAGCCAGATGGCCGGCAAGAAAGAGCAGCATCGCAATTCCAGTTGCGGCGACGACGGCTTTTTTGCCGACCGACGAACGGTAAAAGGAGGCGGAAAGAGTCAGGACAGCGTTCATGGAATGGAAACACTTAGGGAATCCACGCCGGCTTTGCAAGGGGCTGTCGTGGAAATTCCTTCCGGCAGCGGCTCCCGGAAAAACGCTGCGATGCTGCCCCCCCCCCCGTGGAGACTTACCGTCTGCGCCGGAGCGTCGGCAGGAATCCAGCCAATGCCAGAATCAGGGAGGCGGGCTCGGGAATCACCGTGGCGCTGATGGAAATATCATCGATGCCGACCCATTCATCGTTTCCCACTGCATTGGTCGTGAGGATGCGGACCTGCAGGTCGGACACATTGTCGGCATCCGTCGGGAGCGTGACGTCGATGGCCGTAACCAGGCTGGACAAGCCGGGACCCGTGGTGGCGTCGGCAATGAAGGCGGCAGGCACGTTGAGGAAATCTCCCACGGTGCCAATGCGATACTGCAGCGCCACCGGTTGAATGGCGTCGTCCGCAGAGCCGTCGATGTCCCGCAGGTTGTATTGCACCCGAACCGCCTGCATGCCGGTGGAGTCCAGGTAAATGACCAGATTCGGCGCATCAGCGGTGCCGCTTCCCTGAAAACCCACAACCGGATCCGTCAGCGTGTCAAATTCGCTGACTCCACCAGTTGTCAGGGTGTTCGGGTTGGTTTGATTGGCGATGACATCCACCACGGTGGAGAAACTATCGGCCACCACGGTTTGTGGATCCACACCGCTTCCCAATCCACCATCCCCACGGTAACCAACAATGCTCGGCACGCCCGACCAGTCGTCGTTCGCCGTGATCAGTCCTGCCGACGACCATGACTGGGAAAAATTGCCGCCGGAGAGCTGGTGTGCCGTAGTAGTGGCCCGTCCAGAATGGGCCAGGCAAAGCGTCAGGATCGGCAGGAGCAGCGGGACGGCACAGCGCGGGGAACTTGCTTTCATGGTAAGGAAGGAATGCAGTTGGCAGAAATCGGGGGGCTGATATTTGCGTCCGGAACGTTCCGGAGGCGCAGTGTTTTTAGAGGAAAATACGGAATCCTCCAAGCCAAATTATGCGCGATTTGCCGTTCGAGTTGCCTCCCGATCACGAGGATTTCCGGGTTTCGGGAATCAATCGCTGGTTTGGTGTAGGAGTGTGGCTGTGGAGTCGCTGTGGATTTGCTGAAGGAGGAAATACCAGCAACCGCGAGCGGGACTGTTTCCGATTCTGCGGTCATTCCGGCTGCCATCCGGCGCATTCCACGATCCAGGCTCCTGCATGGGCTGCCCGCAAATCGACAGCGGCAGGCGGGTCCTGCGGCTGGAGGGCGTTGAGAAATCCCCGCTGCGTTTGCCAAAGGGCATCCGCAGGCGCCAAGGAAGCCAGATGCCCATAGAAGGCGGACACAAAAACCGGAACGCGGGCGTCATCGAGGTCCCAGAGCGAAGCGGCCACGTGACCCGCTCCGGCAACGAGAAAAGCGCGGCGCAGGCCGGCCAAATGCTCGCCTGCTTCCGGACGGCCCACGCCGGTTTGGCAGGCGGAGAGCACCACCAGGGCGGTGCCGGTCAGCGGAAGTGCCGCCGTTTCCGCCGCGAAGAGAATGCCGTCGGTGGAGCTCGCTTTGGGTCTGCCTTGCGCTGCGGCTTGAAGTCCTGCGGCACAGTCGGAAAGCACGATTCCTGAACGAAAGAGGACCATCGGATCGGCGCCGGCTCCGGGCGGGTCTGGAAGCGCGAACCCGTGACCGGACAGGTGCAGAATGTCCGGCGCGGGTTTTCCCGGAGGCAACATCTGCGCCTCCCAGGCAGGGGAGAGGACCTCCAGTGTCGCCTTTGCTTGCTGTGCCGCCATCCGAACCGCCTCGATTTCCCTGGTGACTCCTGCCAGGCCGGGCATCATGGAAAGCTGCCGCCACAGCGGCGCGGAAAGCGGTGGTTTAAGGCCCGGTGGCGCAGCGCCTGCGCCCGCAGTGGGCTTCTCCGGCACGGCCAGCATCCGCCAATGGTCCAGCAGTCCATGTGCCGGAGCCGCCGCGGGAAACGCAATGACCTGCACCCGCGGAAAGCGCTGGCAGAAAAACACCGGGGCATCCAGCGGGGCATCCGGCAGCGGCAGCACCGCCCAGGGTACAAAATGCAGCAGTCCGTCCGGGCGGAGCAGCAGGCGCTGCACCCCGGCGAGTTCCGGCAGGATTTTTCCCCACAGGGTGCGGCCCAGCCGCGAAAGGACGCTGAGCAGGCGCACTCCGGTGACCATTCCGGCGGCGGCCACGGTTTCAGCACCTTTTGTCAGGGTGCGGCGCACCTGGTCGTCGATGGCGGCGGCTGGCCCCAGGTCCACCCACCGAGGCGGCTTCGTTTTTGTCAGGATGACAACGCCGTAGCGTCCGGAGGCATCCCATTTTCCCCTGCCGTCATGCGGCTGGAAGCGGATGAAATCGACCAGTGCGGCTCCCTCCGGCAGGGCTCGCTGCAGGGATGCGGCGGACACCGGCGTCCGCTTTTCCCTGGCTGGCAGGCTGCGCCGCAGGGCATCGAGGCGGTCCCTCGCGGCAATGGCATTCAGGGACAGCGGTCCTTCGGTTAGGCTTGCGGTTTGGAGCATGGCACTGGCGGAGTGCCACTGCGCTGCCGCGGCAGGGGTGGCGCGGGACATCCAGCGGCGCAGTTGCAGGGCTTCATCCAGAGCGCGATTTTTCACCGCCAGCACGGAATCTGCCAGCAGCCGTGCATCGGCAGAGCAAAAAGCGGCCAGCGGAGAGAAGGGGTCCGTGGTGCGGCGGAATTCCAGCAGGCGGTCCTCCGCACCGAAGGCGGAAAGCTGGTCGAGCCAGTCGCAGGCGGCCTTAAAACCGGCGGCAGCCAGCCGGGCGGCTTCCGCCGGGTTGCCCTGGTCCGCCGCCAGGGCCGCGGCGTTTTGCATCTGCTGCACGCGGAGCAGGTGCGCCGACGGCAGCAGGAGTTGCGCTGCGGCGTTGAATTCTGCCCCGGCACGGCTCGCATCCTCCAGGCGTCCGGCCCGATGCAGAGCCACTTCCAGATGCATCAGCGGGGGCAGCAGCACCGCCGCGGGTTTGGCCCCCAGCGCCCGTTTCGCCTCGGCAATCGCCTTTTCCAAATGGGTGGCGGCGGTGGCGGGATCGTCGCGCTGCAGCCAGAGGGCGGCGAGGTTGTTAGCGCAGGAAAGCAGCGTTTCGGGCGGGAGATCCGTCTGGGGCAATCCCAGCAAAAGGGTTTCCGCGGCCTGCAGGTGCCGCGCCGCCTCGTCCAGCCGTCCCAGGCGGAAGAGCGCCAGGCCCAGGTCGTTCCCGATCGCAGCAGCATTCACCGGATCCTTTGCCGCGAGCGGCAGCGCCTTTTCCAGCAGGGAAACGGCTTCCTCATAACCGCCGGATGCCTGATGGAGCAGCGCCGTGCGGTGCAGGGCCATCAGGTGCGCAGCGCTGTCCGGTGGTGCGGTGGCGGCGGCCTGCTGCAGCATGGCCGCCGCCGCTTCCAAGCGTCCGGTTTTCAGAAAAAGATCCCCCAAATGCGCCTGCGTTGCGGCTGTCCAAGCCGGATTCCCGGCCTGTTCCCGCGACTCCAGGGCGCGGCGCAGCAGGGTTTCAGCCAGGGGGAAATCGCCCGCGGCATGGGCGGCGAGTCCGGCGGCATCGGCACACGCTCCCAGCTCCTCCGGAGCCGCGCCGCCATCGGCAAATTCCGTCAGCGCTTTGGTCAGGGTGGCTGCGGCCCCCCGGTGTTCTCCCAGCAGATCCTGAAGCTGCCCCTGCATCTGCCGGGCACGGGCCAGCGGGAGGGTGGGTCCGGAGCGAGCGGACTCGCATTGGGCAACCAGTTCCGCCGCCGCCTGCCGGGCTTCGCCGAATTTTCGTTCCGCCACCAAGCGGTCGATTTTCTCCGGCAGGCTCTCCGCCGCTGCCGTGCCGCGGCTCAGCAGCAGGACGGTGGCGGCAAGGCATTTCCAAAAACCGGACATGACGCCAGCATACGAAGAACGCAGCGAGACTCAACCGGCGGAAAATCCCGGACTTTCGCCGCGGAGAAGCTGTGCCAGAGTCGGCGGCATGGTTTTGCTCAGTCTGTTCGACCCCTGGACTTGGAAAATGGCATGGCGGGACAGCCGACACGGGCGCGGACGCCTGCTGCTCTTCTCCGTGAGCATTATGTTCGGCATCGCCGGGTTGGTTGCGATCGGTTCCCTGAAGGAAAATCTGGTTCATGCGGTGGAGGCACAGGCCAAGGAACTGGTCGGCAGCGATGTGTTCATCAGCAGCCAGAAACCGCTGGCGCCTGCGGTGGAAAAACTGCTGCGGTCCAGCGGCGCTCAGGTTGCGCGGGAGAAGTCCAACATTGCGATGCTCCAGTTTCCCGCCGCTCCGCCGGATGCAGCCACCCTGCGCGTGGAGGCCCGCGCCGTGGATCCGGAATTTCCGTTTTACGGCACTCCAGTGACCGATCCTCCGGATGCCTGGACGCGCTGCATGCGGGGCGAGGGCTTGGTGATGGACGGCACCGTGCTCGACCAGACCGGAAGCCGCATCGGAGACGGAGTCAAACTGGGCGGGTTGGAGACGAGGATTCTCGGCGTTTTTTTGAAAGCCCCGGCGCGGGCCTCCTGGGCTGCGGCATTTGGCGTCATCGCTCCGGAGGTGTTTTATGCGAGGAGCCTGTCCGAAAAAGTCGGCCTGGACCTCGGGGCTTCGTTTCCCGTGGCCTTCCGCACCACGTTCCACCGCGCCCACATGCAATTCCCGCCCGGCAATGATCCGGAAGCCTGGGCGGCAAAATACCGCGAGACCATTAAAAAATCCGGTGCGGATTTCGAAACCGCAGAGCGCCGACGCAAGAATGTCGGCAACATCCTCGACCACCTCTACACGTTTCTCAGCCTGCTCTCGTTCATCGCCCTGGTGCTCGGCGGCATGGGTATCGCCAGCGCCATTCATGTCCACGCCCTGCAGCGGCTGCCCACCGTGGCCACCCTGCGGTGCATGGGGTGCTCCTCCAGCCGGGCGTTCGCCATTTTCCTGGCGCAGGGCATCTGCCTTGGTCTGCTGGGAGCCTCCGGCGGCGTGCTCATCGGAGCCGCCCTGCAGCAGTGGCTGCCCCGCCTGTTCAAAAGCTATATTCCGATCGAATTTGAAATCCGCTTCGATCCTTTTTCCGCCATCGTTGCCCTGGGATTGGGGTTTCTGATCTGCGTGAGTTTTGTACTGTTGCCGCTGCTCAAAGTTCGCCGCGTCAGCCCGCTGGCAGCGGTGCGGGCGACCATTGCGGAGGAAAAACCACGCCCCACCTGGCTCGTCTGGACCGGCTGGTGCCTCTGGATCGCCGCACTGGTTTTCTGGTGGCATCCGTGGATGAAGGCGGACTGGCCGTTTGTCGCCGCCGTGCGCCATTTGGAACCGGCTGGCTACCTCGTGCTGTCCTTGCTGGGGGCCGGCCTGCTCGTCCGCGCCCTGGATCCCTACTGGTGGCTCATCCTGCTCACCCTGGCCGGCACCCTGACCTGGCTGGCCTATTCCCTGAGCCCGCCGCGGGAGCCGGGCGTCGGGCTGGCCTTCACCGTGCTGCTGGGCTGTTCGCTGCTGGTGCTCGCGGTGGCGGCCAGGCTCATTGTCTTCCTGGCGCGGCTCGCACTGCGGCCCGCGTGGCCCTATGTGCTTCGCCAGGGGTTTCTCAACCTCCACCGGCCGCGCAATCAAACCCTGCTGTTCATGCTGTCGGGCGGCCTCGGCGTCTGTCTCATCCTGACCATGGTGCTGGTGCAGAACCTCCTGCTGGCTTGGGTCGAATCCAAATCACTGGGCGCAAAGTCGAATCTGTTTTTCCTCAACGTCAAAGGCGACCAGCACGCGGCGCTGGCGGAAAAACTCACCGCCGCCGGCGCCACCGGCCTGGACTACGCTCCGCTGGTGACCATGAAACTGCAGCAAATCAAAGGCACGGCCCTTGCCGAGTTGCAGAAAAACCCAAAAACCAGGCTGGATGGCTGGATTCCCAACTACGAATTCCGCGCCACCTTCCGCGCCACCGTCGGCAAGGGGGAAAAGGTGATTGCCGGGAAACTGGCCGAACGATTTTCCGGCAGCGGGGCCACGCCGGTTTCCATCGAGAAGGGGATCGCCGAACGCTTGAAGATTGGCTTGGGGGATGAATTCACCATGGCGGCGGAAGGCAAGCCGCTGGCTTGCAGAGTGACCAGCATCCGGGAAATCGAATGGCAGGAACTGGGGCTCAATCCCATGCTGGTGTTTCCGCCGGGGACGCTGGACGCCTTTCCCCACTCCGGAGTCATGAGCGCCAGACTCACCGACGGCGCAAAGTCCGCCCTGGTGCTGCGGCAGATGCTGGCCGATCCGCGGCTGCGCTCGGTGTTCATGTTCGACGTGAGCGAAATCCTGGAGACGCTCAACGACATCATTGACCGCATCGCCTTCGTCATCCGGTTCATGGCCGGCTTCACCATCATCACCGGCATCATCATCCTGGCCGCCGTGCTGGTGAGCGGCAAACGGGACCGCATCGAGGAAAGCGTGCTGCTGCGCACCCTGGGAGCCAGCCGCAGCCAGATCTGGAAAATCCTTGCCAGCGAATACGCCTTGCTCGGCTTTTTGGCGTCCCTCACCGGCGGAGTGCTCGCGATCTTCGGCACCGCCTTTCTCGCGGAACGCGTGTTCAAGCTCGCACATCACCCATGGGTTGTGCCCTGCCTCGTGGCCATCGCCATCGTCAGCACCTTCACCACGCTGGTCGGCATCCTCCTCAGCCGCGGCATCACCTCCGAACCGCCGCTCTCCATCCTGCGCGGCCAGTGAGCCGCCCGCCAAGCCATCCCCACGGCAAAATGGCCGCCCAGCGGAACGCCTCGGCACCCATGAGACTACATCGACGCCTTCTACAACACCCGCCGCCTGCATTCTTCCCACCAATTCCAGTCACCTCCGGACTTCGAACACCGCTTGCGATATTGACTGCAGGAAATGTAGGCAGAGGGCGATGTTGGCCAGGACAGCGGCGGGGCGGTCAGCGAAGAAGGGACGGTAGGTCTCGAACGATTCGTCCGGCTGTTTGCCGAGTCTGCGGACGTAGAGGGCTTCTTTGCCGGACTTGGGCCAGAGGGGGAGAGCGCGGACGCGGAGGAAGTCTTCATAGTCCACGAGGAGTTCCTCAAGGCTGGCGCGGGCGACGTTGGTGAGTTTGATTTCCGTTTCGGTGGAGGTGACTGAGGCTTTGCCACCTTCGGCGATGTTCTGTTTTCCGGATCGGGCGGCCTAGACCATTTGGTCAATGGTGCGGTCGCCCTTTTTGAAGAAGCGCTGGCAGAATCGGAAGGTGAAGTCGTAGAGGATTTCTGCTTTGCGGTAGCAGAGAAGGTCCCGGTAGTTGTCGGTTTTCGGGAGGAAGCCGGGCGGGTCTTTTGGGGGCATGGGAAGAAAGGGGATGGGGCTTATTGGGCCAATCGGCCGCACAGGGCCTATATGGCGGCGGTGTAAACTTCTACGCCCTTTTCGCGGAACTCCTGGCTTTTCTCCTCCATGCCGCGCTTCAGCGCTTCTTCCTCGCTCACACCCTGCTCGGCGGCATATTTGCGGACATCTTCAGTGATCTTCATCGAACAGAAGTGCGGCCCGCACATGGAGTAGAAGTGCGCGGTCTTTGCGCCTTCCTGCGGCAGGGTCTCGTCGTGGAATTCGCGCGCGGTGACGGGGTCGAGGCTGAGGTTGAATTGATCTTCCCAGCGGAATTCAAAGCGCGCCTTGCTCAACGCGTTGTCGCGGTATTGCGCGCCGGGGTGGCCTTTGGCGAGGTCAGCGGCGTGGGCGGCGATCTTGTAGGCGATGACGCCGTCTTTCACGTCTTTCTTGTTCGGCAGGCCGAGGTGTTCCTTGGGCGTGACGTAGCAGAGCATCGCGCAGCCATACCAGCCGATCATCGCCGCGCCGATGCCGCTGGTGATGTGGTCGTGGTTGCGACTCCGCATGCTCCGCCGCAACGACGCCGGACGCAGAGATTTTGGAACGGCATCTTGGCCGGCTGCCTCAGCGGTGGTGAGCGGTCCGAGGGTGTAGAACGGCGCTTCGCCGCACCATTCGAGTTGCTTGGCCATGTTTTCCTCGATCATGTGCATGGGCACGTGGCCCGGGCCTTCGTTCATCACTTGCACGCCTTTGGCCCAGGCGCGTTGGGTGAGTTCGCCCTGCACTTCGAGTTCGCCGAATTGCGCGCGGTCGTTGGCGTCGGCAATCGAGCCGGGACGCAGGCCGTCGCCGATGCTGAACGCGACGTCGTAACGACGGTGACAATGATTTAGTTCAACTGGGTCAAAGCGTTTCAAATTCAACTCGCGTTAAAAATTTCCGTGAACTCGGCTCAAATCACACTTCCGGCTTCGACAGCCAAAACTCTTTCACCTTCTCGAACTTGCCGATGCGCTTGGTGATTTTCGTAATCTCGCGCGGGTAGAACGCGAGCACGCTGTCGCAAAACTCCAACATCCACGCTCGCCGCTTCTGGTTTGGGTCAATTTCGATGCGCTTGGAGTCGGCAATCTGAATCTGCCCTGTGCCGAGTGCGCCGATGGTGAGGCAATCCCACTTCAATTGTTCAATCGGAATAAAGTGAACGTGCTGCACTGTGACCTTCGTTCCAGTGACGGCATACTTCACCATCAGCATGACAAAGTAGTTTGTGTCGTCCTCGTAGAATCGGGCGAGCCGGTCAACTGACGTGAGGTTCGGCATGTTGAACGCCGTGCCTTCGCGATGCGTCTTCACGTCCACGACGCAGTAGTTGTTGACCTTGTCCTTGAACGCGAGGTCAGCCATCGCACGACGGGCGAAGCTGGCGGAATACTCGCCTACGAGGTCGCCAAGAATTTCCGCGAAGTTGTCTTCGATGATGGATTGGATGGCATCGCCAGCGGCACGGGTGCTTTCGGCGGTGTCCGCCGACAGGAAATCAGCCTGCTCGTTCAGAAGGTCGCGAACCTTGCGTTCGATTGCCTCGCGCGTCTTCGGTTCAAAAAGTGGAGACTTCATTTTGTTTTGGACTTCGTCACGCGGTAGGGCGGCGGCGATTCCAGCAGCATCGGATGTTCCTCCACCGCTGGCATGATTTCCTTCGGCTGGGCGTTGAGTGAGTTGCGTTCCCAAAACACGCCGCCAGCGTAGCCTTGAATTGAAGGATCGTCGTTCGCCAGTTCGACACGCTTCAACGCAAGACAAGCGTAGCCCTCGCCCAACTCGATACCAAGAAAACGACGCCCCAGCTTGCGCGCCACCGCTGCCGTCGTTCCCGATCCTAGAAATGGATCGAAAACAAAATCACCCTCGCGGCTGCTGGCGAGAAGAAGCTTCGCCAGCAACTTCTCCGGCTTCTGTGTGGGATGGTCGGTGTTCTCCGGCATGGACCAGAACGGAATCGTCAAGTCAGTCCAAAGATTTGAAGGGTGCGTCAGGCGGAACTGGCCGTCCGGCCCATCGTCCCAATCCTTCGGCTGGCCGTTCTCGCGATACGGCGCGATGACCCGCCGCTTGAGCTTCACGGCTTCCACATCGAAGCAGTAGTCGTTTGAGACGGTGGCAAACCAGATGTCCTCGCTGGCGTTCTTCCAGTTCGTCTTCGCGCCGCGCCCCTTCTCGCGTTCCCAAGTGATGCGGTTGCGCACGATGACGTGCCGGTCCAGCACGCGATGCACGGCGGCTGACGACTTCCAATCGCCGCACACATAAAGGCTGGCCGTCGGTTTGAGCAGCGCGAGCACAGCGGGAAACCAACCTTCAAACCACGACTCGTATTCGGCCAGCGACATTTCTCGAAACGTCTCCGAACCGAACTGCTTGTTGAGGTTGTAAGGCGGGTCAAGGATGAGCAGGTCCACGAACGCCTTGGGCAACTGCGGCAGCAGCGCGAGCGAATCGCCGCAAACCACCTGGTCGGTCAACTCGCGCACGCTCGCCGGCAACGGCGGGCGCAAAAGCCGCTTCGACAGCACGGCCCGCTCCTGCTCCGAAAGTGTGAGCGTCCGATTGCGCGGCGCGCGTTGTTTCTCGGGTTGGCTCATGTTACGCGACGAACTCCGGCGTGAACTGGCCGCGCCAGCCGAAGATGTTGCTCCGCGTCTGGTTGACGACATCCAGCTTTTGGCGGTCGAGGGTTTTCATTCCAGTTCAATGTGGGCAGAACATTTCAAAAGGTTCGTGCGTTTGCTTCGTTCAACGCCTGGTACACCTGCGTCGAAACGGAAACTAGTCCGGCGTCTTCTCGCCCCCGTGGGCGTGTCTGACTGACGACAAACTCCTGGTGAATGGCCAGTGGGTCGCGCTTCAAAACGATAACGCGGTCACTGAGAAGAACCGCGTCGTCTATGCTGTGCGACACGAAAACCACGGTCGTGCCGTTTTCCGCGATGAACTCTAGAAGCTCGGCCTGTAGCCCATACTTGGTCATTGCGTCCAGAGCGCGGAACGGTTCGTCAAGAAGCAGCGCCTTGGGAGGCTCAATGAAGACACGCGCAAAGGCGACACGACTTTCCTCTCCGCCAGACAGATTCTTCGGAATCGCCTTTGCCCGTGAATCAAGCCCGACCTTCTTCACCCATTTGTTGACGTGCTCCACTCGATCCGCCTTCTCAAGATCCTCGGCTGCGAAGGCGATGTTTCGGCGGACGTTGAACCAAGGCAGCAGTCGGTTGTCTTGAAAAACGACTTGGATTTTTCGGCTGGGCTTTGTGACCGGCTGAGAATCGAGGCTGACATGGCCTGCAAATCGGCTCTCCAAGCCAGCCATGATACGCAGGAGCGTCGTCTTGCCAGCGCCACTTGCTCCGACCAATGCCACGACTTCGCTCTCGGCGACTTTCAGTTCCACATTCTCAATCAACACGGGATGCTTCTTCATCGGTTTCAGCAGAAGCAGCCGTCGAAGCCCCTCGTGCCGGACGATGTGCGCGTCGTCCGTGAATTGCATCTTCTCAACCCTGGCGTGGAGGTAGCTCATGATTCTCTTGCCATAGTTTCCGCCGCTTCTTCTGAGTCTGCCCAAATCGAAACGCGCCTCTGAACCCAAGCGACCATCCGGTCGAGCAAGAACGCGCACACTGCCAGAACGAATGTTCCGGCGAACATCATCGGGTAGTTTCCAAGCGAGCTTTTTGCCCGAATGATGTAATAGCCCAACCCACCGTGCGGGAGGTCTGCAGTTGCACTCTCAGCCACAATCACTGCCAGCCAGCCGAACATCAGGCTGAATCGCACCGCAACTGCAATGGAAGGCAACGAGGCGGGCAACAATATCTCACACGCAACTTGCAGCCGGGATTTCTCGTAAATCCTAGCCAACTCGAAGTAGTCGGGGTTGAGACTGCGGACTGCTTGAAAAGCGAAGCTGTGGACAATCAAAAATGTGGAGACGGTGATGACTGCGATTCGGAACAAGTCGCCAATCCCGAATGCCATCAGAAAAAATGGGACGAACAGCATGAACGGAATGGCCGACAAGACTTGGAGCGTCGGCGAAAACAGAACCCGCAGGTAGCGAACACGAGCCAAGGCGAGACCGGAGAACGTGCCGAGAGCCGTCCCAAAGAAGACGCCCGCCAGCAACCTTACCAAGCTCAACTTTGTGTTTTCCCAAAGCTCAACGCGTTCCTTCACCAACGTCGCCCACACCTGGCTCGGATTGGCGACGACTGTGGTGGACTTCGACTTTACCTCGTAAAGCCAAAGCCAGCCCGCAAAGAGGATTGCGGGAACGACGAGCGCGGCGAGCGCGCGCAAAATTTTCCACCGCGCACGCACTACTTTTGGAGGTATCGCTTGTCCACGATATCATCAAGTTTCACCACCACTCCGTTTTGCACGACGCCACGTTCGGTCAGAAACTTGGACTTCTCTTGGATGTCGGCCAGCACGTCGTCGCTAAACGTCGCACCCCAATTGTGTTTCGGCCACGCGAGTTTGACGACTTCGGTGTCCAGCTTCAGTTGCTTCGCGATGATGCTCTGCGCTTCATCCGGGTTCGAGGCCAGCCACTTCTTGGCTTTCTGAATCGCTGCAACAAGGGCTTTGTCCACGGCTGGCTGTTGGCCCATGACGCTGGAGTGAAGTGACATCACGCTCTGAATCTTGGCATCGCCACCGGGCAAAGTCGTGCCGCGCTTCGCCACGACCTGCTCCTCAACGAACGGCGGCCAGACCGCCCAAGCGTCCACGTCTCCATTCTCAAACTTCGGCTTTGCGTCTCCTGGGAATCCGGGCTTGAGGCTGATGTCGTTCCCGGTCAAACCGGCTGAAGCTAGAATCCGCAGGAGTCCATAGTGCGAACTCGTTCCTTCGGCGACTGCGATATTCTTGCCTTTGAGTTGGGACACAGAGGTGATGTTGAGCGCGGCTCGCACCACGACTTCTTGTTGCAGCGTGCAACCGACTTCCACGATGCGGAGGTCTTGTTTCTCGGAGCGGAGTTTTGTCGCTGGCGCTTCCGCCGAGAAGAACGCATGAAGTTTCTTCTGGGCGAAGCCGTTCTGGATTTCATCGAAGTTGTTGAACTGTTTGTAGTCGGGCTCGGTGTTGACGCCAACGTCTTTCAATTCGTCCTCGAACCAGTGGAAGTGGCGGGCGATGTAAAATGGCGCGTAGTCGATTGCCTCTGAGAACGTGCCGATTCCCACTTTGAATTCAGTGGGCTTCGGTTTTTCACCAGGCTTGAAGACAAGCCACGCGATGCCCGCGACTACCAGAGCCGCGACGATTACGACGATTGGTTTTGAGTTTTTCATGGTTTGTTTGTTGTTGTTTTCGGTTCAGGTGGAAGCAGGGCTTTGTCGGAATTCTTCGCTTTGGCCAGCAAAGCCTTCGTGACGCCAGCGGCGGCGGTGAAGTCCGCACCCTCTACGTCGGCGTCATCAAACACCGCAGTGGTGACATCCGTTTGCGAAAAAATCGTCTTGCGGAGCGACGCGCCGACAAATCGCACGCTACGAAGTTTTGCCTGACTGAATGAAGCATCATCAAGTGTCGCCCGGGTGAAATCCGCAGCGTCCAGCGTCGTCTGCTTAAAGGTGGCACTGTTCAACGCCGCCTTCCGAAATTCCGTCCGGTTGCATTTGGCGAATGAGAAATCCGCCTTGACTGCGCTCACTTCAGACAGAGAAGCGGAATTGAGGCTGGCGTTGTTCAACAACGCGCCATCCAATACCGCTCGAACCAAGTTGCAATCGTCGAAAACGCAACTTGGCAGGCTTGAAAATTTCAAGTCGGCAGCACCAAAACTCATTCCAGAGCAATCCAAACCATTCGCTTGCGCGTTCGCAAGACGTGCCTTGAACAAAAGCGAGCCAGACATGTCCACGCTCACCGCGCTCCGTTCCTTTCGCATCTGCTTCTCCCATATGACTCCCTCTTGGAGCAAAGCTGAGGATACGATGTCCACCTCATTGGCATTGGTGAATTTTTGCATCCGGGGCTGGTGTGCGAACTCCCGAAACAGCGTCCAACACGTAACTGATTAGCACCCATTGGGCACCGGACGCTGGTCGTTGAAAAGTTCCGCGATGCCGGTGATGAGGCTTTCCGTTCGCAGTTTCATCGTTTCGGTCAGGCTCTTGAAGATCGCGAACATGGT
>JAGNEJ010000130.1 GCA_018003315.1 Verrucomicrobiales bacterium | reverse complement strand
GCCATGACGCGTCCGGCACCGTCCCACGAGCTGTGCAGCGTGCCGTTGGCCAGTTTGAGGGTAACATCGGCAGGCAGCACGGAAGCTCCTTCAAAGTTGATGTTGTCGGCGTAGCCCGTGGACTGCACATCGATCACTCCCGACCCGGTGACCACGGTATTCACCAGCCACATGCCCTGGTTTCCGGTGACGGTAAGGGTGTTGCCATTGAGATTCAGGGCATTGAAGCCCGTGCCATGGTTGTCATGTCGCCAACCGCCACCGGTGAGGCTGACGGTAGTGTTTGCCATGATGTTGACATCGCTCACCTGCACCCAGCCGCCGTTTCCGGCATTTTTGAAGGCTCCCAAGCCATCGGTCCCGGTGCCCGCCAAAAACAGGTGAGGCCGGATGGCGCGGTTGTTTCCGTCCTGCCCGCCTCCCACATTCCCCTGAGCCCGGATTTCCGAACCCGCCACAATGTTGATATTGGCGGAGGCATTCCCAATCTGGTCGGTGTTGTTGGTGAAATTGTAGAGCAGCCGGTCTCCCACCAGCGGATTCACATTCAATCCGGAAATGATGCCGGAGGCATTAGGGGACCAGGATGCCCCGTTGGCCGCATCCCCCGTGGTGATGGAATAATCCGTCCCGAATGCCGTGCCAGCGAGCAGGGAGACAATGAGAGTGAGGTCGCGCTTGTTCATGGTCTGAGGATGGATGTTGTGGTGGCTCTGCAGAGGGGTTAATCCGAATTTCAGCTTTTTTATCCAGATTTTAACCTGTTTTGCAATCAAATTCGGAGGCTTCGTCCAAATTTTTCAGGCAAACCGCCATTTCTCCCCAGTTTTTCTGCCATTCAAGGGTAGGGGAGGACCGTCACTCGATAGTAGCGCCGGGCTTCCGCGGCACTGTCGATGTCCAGAAAGGATCCTGCTCCCGGCACGGTGGCCAGTGGCTGCCAAGTCTGAAGGTCCCCGCTGCTCTCGACCAGGTAGGTCCGTTCCGGAATGAATGCCCAGGAAACGATCACCTGGCCATTCCCGTTTTTGGAGGCCGCCGCGTGGGGGATCACGCCGGGAGAATTGGCGGGGATGCCAAAGGCACTTTCGGTCCAGTCCGGATAGCCATCGCCGTCGGTATCGGGATCGGAAAGGCGGGCGTCCCCTCCCGGTGTGCCATCGCTGCTGCTGGAGGCACGCCAGTTCAGCGGATCATTGTAATCGCCGTAGGGGTCAATGATTTCCAGCGACGGCCCCTGTCCATCGGGTGTGAGAGGCCACGGGGAGGCGTTGTCGTATTCAAAATCGTGAATGGGATTGCCGGATGCATCCTGGAAGAGAATCTGCTCGCCGCCGTTGGACAAGGAGCCCGAAGTCCAACTAGTGAGGGCAAGCCGCGGGGAGACGCCGTACTTCTGCCGGAAAATGGCGGGATCACTGGCAACGACAATGAATCCCCCTGGTGCGAGCATTTCGCTCCCAAAGGTGTAGCCGGAGGTGAACGGAACGGGAGCGGGAGAGGTGACTCCTGCGAGGTCGATGGGATCGGGGCCGAAGTTTTTGAACTCCAGGTATTCCACGCCGCTGTTGTCCGGGTGGTACATGACCTCCGTGAGTCGCAGGGCAGCGAGGATGGGGGAACTCAGGCCGGGATCGCTGAGCAGCAGATAGTCAAAAGAGGCGCGCAGATTCTGGGGGCTTTCTGTGGAGGCGAAAATGCCCCCCTTGCTAGCCGTGCTGCCTGCCGGAATGCTTTGCGTGGCCAGGATCGTCCAGACATCCCGGTCCCTTTTTGCAAAAATCAGGGAATTGCCGGTCCGTTCGATGCGCAGGGCGTCAAAGCTCTCCGGCGCTGGCGGGAGGGCCGGGAGGCCGACGGCAGGCGGCGTAGCGGACGGGATGATTTCAATGGCGCTGATGGACGCCTGAGCCCCGGCGGTCGTGGCGGCATTGCGCACAAGGGTGAGTTTGAGTTTTCCCGAGGCGTTGCGCTGGTAGTTTCCGCTGGGGTTGAGCTGGCGCATCTGGGTGCTGCTGCTGGTGAATGACCAGTTCTGAACAAACGCGTCGTTGACGCTGAAGCCCATGGAAATGGTCTGGCTGGTGGGATTCACCACCGCGGCATTCAGGCTGAGCGAGTAACCGTTGGCCCAGGCGTTGACGGGAATTTCATAGATGATGCTGCCTTCGGCAACGCCCGTGCGCCGGGTGTCTCCGACGATTCCATAATGCTGTGAACTGCCGCCCACCGACGGGATGAACGCCTGAGTCACGGTCGAGGTCGGCGGCGAGGCCAGGAAACCGGTGTCCGCAGCCCAGACTTTTCCGTCGGTTTCCGTCACTTCGTCACCGCCGCAGTTGATGCGGATGGGGGCGGGCGGAGTGGGCGGACTGTAAAAATACTCACCTGGTCCGGCGCGCTTGATGGAAATCTGATTGCCGCTCACGATGCTGAAGACATACCGGACCGGCTGGCCGTTTTCGACCATGTCGAGGAGCAGTCCGGCATCGAAGCTCCCCAGTTGGCGGCTGTCCAGCGTGGGTTCCGTCTGCAAGGCCCAGTTTCCGGATGCGGGCAGGGACCGGGTGATCATGGGGAAACCGGCGGAATCGAGCGGTGCCGCTGCGGACTCATTGACCTGCAGCAGCAGGCGTCCAAAAGAGTCTTCCAGCGAATACCAGCCGGCGGCGGAATCATTGTCGCGCTGTTCGGTGTTGGTGGCGGTCAGGCCAGGTGGCAGTGCATAGTCGCTGCCAAACGAACTGAACGTGTCGCCGGTGGAAATGGAAAATTCCCGGCTGAGCGAAGCAGGACTGCCAGCGCCATCCGTGCCGCTGAGGGTCACCGTGTAAATGCCCGCCGTGCTGAAGACCAGCCGGCGTCCGGTGGGGCCGGCGGCTGCATTGACGACGCCCGCGGCGGGGCTGACCACCCAGGAGAGATTCAGGGCGGTGCCTTCCGGATCAAAGCTGGCCGCGGAATCCACCAGCACTGGCCCGCCGATCACCGCGTGGAGAGAGTCCGGATCTGAGGCGATGTGGAGAACGGGCGGGGCATCGCTGGTTTTGGAAACGGAAACCGTGGTGCTGGCGATGGCATTGCCCAGGCGGTCCCAGGCGCGGACGGTCAGGAGGTTTCCGCCCTGCCGCAGGAAAATGCCGCTCAGTTTCCAGGTGTTCTGCGTGAGCCAGACCAGCACGCCTTCCGGGTGGCCGTCCACGGTCACGGAATGCACGCTGGAACGGGCCGTGCCGCTGAGGTCCGTGAAATGCAGCGCCGTGGTCGCGCCCACCGACGCCGTCGCCGTGAAGGCGGCGCTTTGATTGGAGGCTCCGATGAAGGAATCAATGCTCGGGCGGCGGTTCACGAACCAGTTGTGATAGTGGGTCTGATCAATCGTGTAGGAGGGTGACTGGTCTTCCATGGCCTGCAGCCAGGCGTTCATCCGGGCGGATCCGGAAGACCACAGGTCGCGGATTTCCTGGAGGTAATAGCTCAACTGCCGCCGGAACCACGGGCGGGTGAACAGAGGATTGGTGCCCTGAATGCCTCCCAGCACTGCCAGCCCTTCCTGGCCGCCCTGAAAATCGAGATCGCCATCCCAATACTGGAATTCCCAGCGCCCGTCCGTAGGCCGCCGGTAAACATAGCCGTTTTTTCCCCGGTTGATGGTGAAATTGTCCCAGGCACCGGCCCAGGCCTTGATGGCGGCATAGCGGGCGAATTTGTCGATGTCAAACTGGCGCTCCAGCGATGCCCGGAACGTGGCATCTTCCGCGCTGCCGTTGACGGGGGCGATTCCATTGTTGTAGCAGGCCCGGATCCAGCTGATGAGCGGTGCGTAGTCGTAGCGTTCCGCCTGGGTGCGGATGGGCCACGAGCCGTGCCAATACACCGGACTCTCGATGTTGGCGGTCGTAACCACCCAGTTGCCGTCGATATTGGAACGGTTTTCCGAGGAGAGATTGTCTCCGAAATACCATGCGTCATCCACCTCATGCAATTCCGTGGCTCCGGAATCCCCGTAGGTCCGGTCCAGCATGTCGGTGTCGGTGGGTTCGGTGTCATCCTTGAGGGACAAGCCAAGGTTGTTAAACTTGACGTGGATGAATTCCGTTTCAGCCGCCGGGTAGTTCAGCAGATAGAGCCAGTAGTGGTTGACGCGGTTGTTCCATCGCCGGGCGCCGTTGTCCGCGGCATCATTGTCCGCACCGGTTTTTTCCCGTCCGCGGAACAACCGATCCTTGGGAAATTTGGTGCGGATGCGGTCCATGCTGTTGTCGCCGAGGCGCGTAAAGGGCGATCCGCTTTTTCGCAGCTCCACATTGTAGATGATCTCCTTCTCGTTGTTGATCTGCGTTGCATTATAATAGTGGTTCGACATCCGCGGGTGCCGGTAATTGAAGGTGGCAGTGGCTCCGTTCGGGCCCATGGAGTTGTGATCCTTCTGGGCAACGATGAAGCGTTTGACCAGCAGATCGCTGGTGACCGGGGTGGAACTGACAATCCAGTGGCCCGGCATGGCCGCCCCTCCGGGCGGATAGGTTGCGGTGCCTCCGCCGCTGGCCGCCGCCTGGATGTAAAACTGGACGATGGTCCCTTCCGACTTGTAGGAGGAGATGGTTGCGGTGTAAACGCCGTCCCCACCACGGGCATCGCCGCCGGTGCCGGAATCATTCATCGCGGTGGTTGTCCAACTGGAGTTTCCAGCGATGGTATCCAGCCGGTGCACCACGGAAACCGAACCCAATGCGAGGGCCGAGGAAATCCTGGCCGTCACCTTCACGTCGTCGGTGGCCTTGGGCACGGGAGGGCTGTGCAGCATGTTCCAGATTTCCGGACGGGCGGCGACGGCGGCCACAGAATTCACCGCACCGGGCGTTCCCAGGTTGTTCGGCACCGGCACGGCAAAGGTCCGGCCCCAGCTCCGGTCCCACGTGCACAACACCAGCCGGTTCGCTCCGGACACCCAGCGGGCCTCGAAGGAAATGGAATAGCTTCCCCCGGCGGCGGTTAGGTTGGGCACATCCAGTTCGATGGCGTTGCCCTTCATGTCCCCCGCACCGTCCGCCACCACATGCAGGCCCTCGGCATCTGAAAAGGTGGCGTAGTGCGTGCCGGTCACCCTCCAGCCATCGGCGCCGCTGTTGGCGGGGGAAATCGCAGTGCTCAAGGCCGTCTGCGATCCGCTGGCAGGACCGAATGTCAGGTTGCGCAGGACCAGGTGGCTGTCACCCACCAGCATGAAATGAATTTCCCGACGTTCTGCCACCGTGCCCGATCCGCTCTGGGCATCCTGCCAGGTTCCTGTGTAGGTGAAAGTGGTCCAGGCACCCTTGGCGGATTCATTGGACGCAGCCCAGGCGGATCCGGAGTCGTTGTTCATGGAGGGATGGACCAGTTCGAGCGACGACCCCAGGCTGTCCGCGCTGCGCGGCCAGTCTCCGCCGGAATGGTAATCCACTTCATCCACCAGGTTGCCCGCGGCATCTTCCAGCCGGAGCAGATCCTGGGAGTTGCTCAGGCTTCCCAGGTACCCGCCGACCACCAGCGTTGCCGCAGGATAGTTGGCCGTGGCGAACGCCGGATCCTGCGCCACCACCAGCCAGCCTCCCGGCGCAATGGTTGTTCCGTTAGGGATGGTACAGTCAATGCCGGAGTCGAATTTCCAACCTCCCGCATTCACCGGTGCGGCGCCGCGATTGTAAAGTTCCACATATTCTCCCTGCCGGTGATCGGATGGCGGGGCGTACATGATTTCGCTGATCACAATGTCCGCCTGCCGGTCAGGCACATTCACGGCATTCTGCGTTGAACCGGCTGAGGCATACCACTCATGCGCTCCGGCGGGCCAGGCCTGGGAAGAAGTCCTGCCTGCCCGGCGGCGCACCTCTGCCTCATCCACCACATTGTTCCCGCTGTCGATGACGTAGAGAATGACCCGTCCATCGTTGTCCGTTGGAAAATTCACGCCCACACTCGAAAACGCCCCGGCGGCCAGGGAACCGGTCAGCGCCACCTTGTCGGAAAAATCCTTTTGTGAAGCGACAAAATAGCCATCCAGCGTCACGGCAGACGAGGCGGTGTTGGTGAACTCCACCCAGTCCACATTTCCGGAAGGCGACGCGTAGTGAACCTCGTTGAGCAGCGGCAGCGCAGTTTCTCCGGAAACAACCGGTGCACTGTTGTTAGGAGAACCCGGCGTCGGCGTGGAAAACCGAAACCAGGTGGCACCACCCACGGGCTTGCGTCCCAGCGATCTCCCGTCCTGCGGCAGGGCCGCGGCGATCCCTGTGAAGGGCACTCCATCCGGACGCGCCACATAGATGGAGGTCGTGATGGCCGTCGGTGAAAATCCCATTTCCGCAAAGCCCAGCGTAGCCAGGCCGCCCGCAGGCACGGTCAGCGACTGGGTGATGGGGAATTTCGTCCAATTGCCGGACGCATCCGATAAATGGTAACCGTTGAGATTTACCGGCGAGGCTCCGGGATTGTAAAATTCGATGAACCCGCTGCCCGCACCGGCTTGGAGCACTTCGTTGATGAGCACGTCGGCCGGAGGCGCATTGGCCAGGCGCAGGTTCGAACCGAACACCATGTCCGAGCTGGTGCTGTTAATCTGCAGGGCCACCGCTGCCAGCACATTGGTTCCATTCACCAGCACTCCCGCCGGAATCGCGCCGGTGACGGCATTGGAAACCGTGGTCGCGTCGCCGATGGTGGCCGTTGCCAGACTGGCGTTGTGCACCACGGCAGTCACTCCGTCCTTGTTTCCGATGTAGGTGCCGTTGAGATAATAGGTGGCGCCGTCATCCAGAATGGCGTCGATCTGAAACTGCGCCCCGCCGGTGCCGCCGGTCCAGTTGAACGTGGTGCGGAAATAGTAGGTGAGCAGATTGGCCGTTTGCACCGCGGTTTGCAGCCCCGGAGAGGGCAGCCCGGCGGTCTCAAACCCCAGCAGAGCGGGACCGGATCCCCAGGGGGCTGCAGGAGTGAAGCCCAGAGTATTCCAGTTCCCCGGCGGAGCGGCGGTTTCCTTGTAGAAATTCCACGTCGCATTCATTGGCACCGCCTGCACATAACTTGCGTTCGGCAGAGTGGCAGTGGGGTCAATCGCCGGCTCCTCAGAGGCAACCACCGTTGCTTTGCCGGGAGTCCCTCCCTGACCGGCGCTGCTGGTCCAGTTTCGCCAGTCGTCGATGCTCCGGTTCTCGTTGACCACAGTCAGGGAATGTCCGGTTCCATCCGGGGCCGCAGGCCATTTCCTTCCGCTGTCGCCATACGTCACCGAACAGAGTGTCGCCCCGTTTTTGTCAACCATGCGCAGGGATTCGCCCGCGTTGTTCAGTGCGCCGGTCCAGGGTCCGAAAACCCGCACCGAGCCCGGAATGCCGGGGTAATCCGCCCGCGTGTCCGCCGGGGATTTGGAGCTGAAAAGGATCCGTTCATGTTCCTTGATGAAATGTGCGGAAGGGCTGCCGCTGTTGAAATCCGGCAGCGTCAGGTTTGCACCGCCGGACAGCCGCCAGAGGGCTGCGTCCCGCCGGTTCGTTGTCAGGTTCGTCACCTCCACCCATTCCGCCTTGGTTCCGGCGGGGTTGTACATGATCTCGGAGATGATGATTTCCCCAGCGCCTGACACCATGGGCAGGCTTGGAATGAAACAACAGCCAATGACAAAACGGATGAGCGTTTTCATAAAGAGAGGGGAGGGATTGGGATCTGGACGCTGCGCATTGCGTTGCATAAACGTCTGCAGAAAAATTCTAGGGATCATCCGAAAAAATGACCACAAAAATCGAACGCCCTGAAAAGGCGCCGAGTTGCCTCAAAATAAATGACACCGGGGGAGCGTGAACGAGTGAGGAGCTGGCGGATCGTTGCCTCAGAATGGATGACACCGGATGGACCCACCACCGGACATGAGTCAATTGAGTCGAAAAGAG
>JAGNEJ010000078.1 GCA_018003315.1 Verrucomicrobiales bacterium | reverse complement strand
GGTTTCACCCTTTGGACCCAGGGCGATGCCCTGGGCTACCTTGGATTGCCCCTTTGGGGCGTGGAATCCCAGCGCCAAGGGCGCGTCCATAATGACTTGGTTCCGGCATCTCAGCGCCAACGGCGCGTCCTACGATAGCCCAGGGCAACGCCCTAGGTTGGATCATCCCCGAAACCATCCAGCCCTGAAAGGGCGACCGAATGGTTATTCCGCCTGTTGGCCCGCCCCTTCAGGGCTTGAATGTATTTCGACCGCCAAACCCAGGGCGATGCCCTTCGGACCCAGGGTTTCACCCTTTGGACCCAGGGCGATGCCCTGGGCTACCTTGGATTGCCCCTTTGGGGCGTGGAATCCCAGCGCCAAGGGCGCGTCCATAATGACTTGGTTCCGGCATCTCAGCGCCAACGGCGCGACCTACGATAGCCTAGGGCAACGCCCTAGGGCACAAATCACCAAACAATCCCCAGCCCTGAAAGGGCGATCCAAGCCATGTCACAATCCCTCGCCAGCCTCCACATCCACCTCGTCTTCAGCACCAAGAACCGCGAACCTCTCATTACCGATGTCGTTCGCGATTCCCTGCATGCCTACATGGCCACCGTCCTGCAAAACCTCGGATGCACTCCTGGGCTCATCAATTCCGTGGATGACCACATTCACCTTCTCTTCGACCTTTCCCGCACCGTCGCGGTCAGCCAAGCCGTCGAGGATGTCAAAAAATCTTCCTCCAAATGGATCAAAACCCAAGGGCCGGAATTCGCCGGTTTTGCATGGCAATCCGGTTACGGGGCCTTCGCCGTTTCCGAATCCAACGTCGAAGCCGTGCGCGCCTACATCGCCGACCAGCGCGAACATCACCGTAAGAAAACCTTCCAAGAAGAATACCGGCAATTTTTGGAAAAACACCGCGTCGCCTACGATGAACGATATGTGTGGGATTGATTGGCACGTGGGAATTTTCAGCGCCAACGGCGCCTCTACCTTGGATTGCCCCGTTGGGGCGGAAAACGCCAGCGCCAACGGCGCGGCCTATGGTCTTAGCGCCAACGGTGCGGCCTACGATAGCCTAGGGCAACGCCCTAGGTCCGTGAACCCCCGGAACCATCCAGCCCTGAAGGGGCGGTCCAAGGCGGGAACACGGGTTATCGCGACACCGGCACCCAACCGTTATGCCGCCCCTTCGGGGCTTGAATTATTTTCGACCATCAAACCCAGGGCGTTGCCCTTTGGACCCAGGGCGATGCCCTGGGCTACCTTGGATTGCCCCTTTGGGGCGGCAAACCACAGCGCTAACGGCGTGTCCTATTGTCCCAGCGCCAACGGCGTGTCCATAATGGCTTGGCTTCGGCATCTCAGCGCCAAGGGCGCGGCCTACGATAGCCTAGGGCAACGCCCTAGGTCCGGGAACCCCCGGAACCATCCAGCCCTGAAAGGGCGATCGAATGGTTCGTCCGCCTGTTGGGTCGCCCCTTCAGGGCTTGAATTATTTTCGACCATCAAACCCAGGGCGTTACCCTTTGGACCCAGGGCGATGCCCTGGGCTACCTTGGATTGCCCCTTTGGGGCGTGGAATCCCAGCGCCAAGGGCGCGGCCTACGATAGCCTGGGGCAACGCCCCAGGTATGGGAACCCCCGGAAACATCCAGCCCTGAAAGGGCGATCGAATGGTTCGTCCGCCTGTTGGGTCGCCCCTTCAGGGCTTGAATTATTTTCGACCATCAAACCCAGGGCGTTACCCTTTGGACCCAGGGCGATGCCCTGGGCTACCTTGGATTGCCCCTTTGGGGCGTGGAATCCCAGCGCCAAGGGCGCGGCCTACGATAGCCTAGGGCAACGCCCTAGGTTGGATCATCCCCGGAAACATCCAGCCCTGAAGGGGCGGTCCAAGGCGGGAACACGGGTTATCGCGACACCGGCACCCAACCGTTATGTCGCCCCTTCTGGGCTGGGGTTATTTTTGTCCGACAAACCCAGGGCGTTGCCCTTTGGACCCGGGGCGATGCCCTGGGCTACCTTGGATTGCCCCTTTGGGGCGGAAGACCCCAGCGCCAATGGCGCGCCCTACAGTAGCCTAGGGCAACGCCCTAGGTTCAGGGTTTCCAAGATACATGAAGCCCTGAAGGGGCGATCGAATGGTTCGTCCGTTTGTTGGATCGCCCCTTCAGGGCTTGAATCGGTTTTGATCCTTGGACCCAGGGTTTCACCCTGGGCTACCTTGGATTGCCCCTTTGGGGCGGAAGATCCCAGCACCAACGGCGCGGCCTACGATAGCCTGGGGCATCGTCCCAGGTTCAGGGTTCCCAAAATACATGAAGCCCTGAAGGGGCGACCTTTCGTCAAGCGCGCGGTGCTGGAAAGGCAAGTGAACGCGAACCTGGAGGGCATGGGATATGGCGGGTGATTGGGAGGAACAAGAAGTTGTGGTGTTGTTGCGCGAAGGTGCATTGCTCATCAATGACGGCTATCGAGCCCAAAACAGCGAGCTTTCCAATACCGGCCTTCCGTTCGCACGGGCTGGAAACATCGACGGTGGCTTTCACTTTGTAGACGCTGACCGTGTTCCAGCACACATACTCACGAAAGTCGGATTGAAGCGCAGCCTGCCAGGTGACGTGGTATTCACATCGAAAGGAACCGTTGGTCGTTTCGCATTCGTCCGCGAAGAAACGCCCGAATTCGTTTACTCCCCACAACTTTGCTACTGGCGCTCTAATGACGTTTCGCGCATTCATCCGCGATGGCTTTTTTACTGGATGAATGGGCGCGAATTCTTTCTCCAATTTAAGGGCGTTGCTGGTCAGACCGACATGGCGGAATACGTCAGTCTTCGCGACCAACGGGCGATGAGAATCACCCTCCCACCCCTCCCCACCCAACGCGCCATCGCCCACGTTCTCGGCACGCTCGACGATCTGATCGAGTTGAACCGGGAGACCAACGAGATTCTGGAGGAGATGGCGCGGGCCTTGTTCAAGAGCTGGTTCGTGGATTATGATCCGGTGCGCGCCAAGCTCGAAGGCCGCCAACCCGCGGGCATGCGCGCCGAAACCGCCAAGCTCTTCCCCGACCACTTCCAAGACTCCCAACTCGGACAGATCCCCCTAGGCTGGGAAGTTCGCAGCCTCGACAAAATCGCGCATTACCTGAACGGTCTCGCCCTCCAAAAGTATCCCCCCGGCAACGGCCCCACGCTGCCCGTCATCAAAATCGCCCAACTCCGCAAAGGCGACACCGAAGGAGCCGACCGCTGCAATACGAAACTGCCGCCCGAATACGTCGTGCAGGACGGCGACGTAATCTTTTCATGGTCCGGCAGCCTCGAAGTCGAACTCTGGTGCGGCGGTCCAGGTGCCTTGAATCAGCACCTTTTCAAAGTCACCTCGCCGGAGTTCCCAAAATGGTTCTACTACCTCTGGACGCTTTACCATCTCGATGAGTTCCGCCTTATCGCTGCTGACAAAGCCACAACGATGGGCCATATTCAGCGCGGCCATCTCACTGCCGCCAAAGTCCTCATTCCGCCCCCCCCGCTGCTCGACGCCATGACATGCATCATGTCGCCGATCATCAATCAAATCATCGCCAACCGGACCGAATCCCGCACCCTCGCCGCCCTGCGCGACACGCTCTTGCCGAAGCTGCTGAGCGGGGAGCTGAGTGTGGCGGAGTTGGAATCCAAACTCAGCGCCAAGCCATGAGCGACGACCCTTTGCCCCAATCCGAAATCATCCTCTACCAGACGGAGGACGGGCGAACGCGCATCCAGTGCCGGTTTGAAGACGAGAGCCTGTGGCTGACACAGAAGCTGATCGCGGAGTTGTTCCAAATCGGCGTGAACACGGTGAATTATCACCTGAAAGCCATTTACGCCGAGGAGGAACTGGCACCGGAGGCAACTATTCGATCTTATCGAATAGTTCAAACCGAGGGCACGCGCCAGATCGCCCGCGCCGTGGAGCACTACAATCTGGAAGCGATTTTGGCCGTGGGCTACCGGGTGCGCGGGCAGCGGGGCACGCAGTTCCGGCAGTGGGCGACGGCTCGCTTGAGCGAGTATCTGGTGAAGGGCTTCGCCATGGATGACGAGCGGCTGAAAAACCCGCCGGGCAAGGGGCAGAAGGATTATTTCGACGAGTTGCTGGAGCGCATCCGCGACATCCGGTCCTCGGAGCGGCGGTTTTACCAGAAGGTGCTGGATATTTACGCGACGAGCGTGGACTACGTGCCGGACGGGGAACAGTCGCAGCGGTTTTTCGCCACCGTGCAGAACAAGATGCACTGGGCCACGCACGGCCACACCGCCGCCGAGGTGATCGCGGAGCGGGCGGATGCGGAGAAGCCGTTCATGGGCCTGCAAACCACGCGCCACGGAGGCATCGTGAGGAAAGACGACGTGGGCATCGCCAAGAACTACCTGACGGAGGACGAGTTGCAGGTGCTCAACCGCATTGTGAACCTCTACATCGAATACGCGGAACTCCAAGCGCTGGAGCGCAAACCGATGACCATGCGGGACTGGATCACGAAGCTCGATGAGTTTCTGAAAATCTCCGGGCGCAAGCTGCTGGATCACGCGGGAAAAATTTCCTCCGAGATGGCGAAAGCCAAGGCCGAGCAGGAATACGGGCGCTATCGGAAGCTGCTGGATGCACAACCGCAACGGATCGATTCAGAGTTTGAAAAGGCGGCGAAGGAGTTGAAAAAACTGCCGAAGCCGAGGAAGCCCAAGCCATCGAAAGAATAAGCCTGCACGATTTACCCCATGACCAAACTTCTCGAATCCGACTTCGAATCCGTGGTGCTTTCCCTGTTGGGTGAGATGAATTTCTCTCGCCACGCCGGGGAGCGGTTTGATCCGGACGCGTCAGGTGCCTCTCTTTCCTCCGTCGTCAGGGAAGATTCCGCGCCCTACGGAGCGGCGAAGCCGACCACCATCGAGCGGGAGAGTTATCATGTGACGATGCTTTCGGGCCGCTTGCGGGCGGCGGTGGCGCGGATCAATCCGACCTTGCCTGCGGAGGCGGTGGACGCGGCGGTGCATGCGGTGCTGGATGTCCGCTTCCCCGAGCTGGTGCAGGAGAACCAGCGCATCCACCGCCTGCTGGTCGATGGCGTGCCGGTGGATTACCAGCAGGGCGGCGAGACGATCCACGACCGGGCGTGGCTGGTGGACTGGAAGGACCAGCGCAACGAGTGGCTGGCGGTGAACCAGTTCACCGTGGTGGGGGCGAGCAAGCGCCGCCCGGATGTGTTGATTTTCCTCAACGGCCTGCCGCTGGTGGTGATCGAACTCAAGGGGCCGGAAGCCGCGAACGCGGACATCCGCTCGGCCTTCCACCAGATCCAGACCTATCAAAACGAGGTTCCGGCGTTGTTCCGCAGCAACCTGCTCTCAGTGGTGAGCGATGGCTTCACCGCCCGCTACGGCACGATCTCGGCGGACTTCGACCGCTACATGGCCTGGCGCACGGTGGATGGTGTGGCGCTGGTCGATCCGAAAAGCGCGCTGGCCTGGGAAACGCTGGTCAAGGGACTGCTGCGGCGCGACGTGCTGTTGCAACTGCTGCGGTATTTCACGGTGTTTGAAAACGACGGTCGCTCGGTGATTAAGAAAACGGCCGGCTACCACCAGTTCCACGCGGGCCGCAAGGGGCTGGCCAAGGTGTTGCAAGCGCTCGCCAGCGACGGCAAGGCGGGCGTGGTCTGGCACACGCAAGGCAGCGGCAAGAGCCTGCTCATGGCGTTCTTCGCCGGAATGCTGGTGCATCACGAGGATCTCCACAACCCGACGCTGGTGGTGCTGACCGACCGCAACGACCTGGACAACCAGCTCTTCGCCACCTTTTCCCGCTGTGCGGAACTCTTCGGGCAAGCCCCGCAGCAGGTTCCCGAAGTGGCGGAACTGCGGAAACTGCTCGACGTGCAGGCGGGCGGCGTGATCTTCGCCACGATCCAGAAATTCCGCCCGGAGGATGGCGAGTTTCCCACCATCACCCAGCGCAAGAACGTGGTCGTGTTCGTGGATGAGGCGCACCGCAGCCAATATGGGTTCCGGGCGAAGATCGACGCGGACTCGGGCGAGGTGAACTACGGCTTTGCCCACTACGTCAGGAAGGGCCTGCCGAACGCAACCTTCGTCGGCTTCACCGGCACGCCTGTCGAGATGGTGGATAAGAACACCAAACAGGTCTTCGGCGACTACATCGACATTTACGACATCGCCCAGGCGGTGGAGGACGGCGCGACGGTGCCGATCTACTACGAGGGCAAGATCGTGCGGCTGAAACTCGACGACGCCACCAAGGCAGCCATCGACGCCACCTTCGACGAGGTGACCGAGGGCATGGAAGATTCCGAGAAGGCGCGGGTGGGCGGCAAGTGGTCCACGCTAGAGGCCTTGGCCGGTGCCTCCGAACGGCTGGACGAGCTGGCCGCGCTCATCGTCGAGCATTTCGAGAAACGCCAGGGTGCGATCCAGGGCAAGGGCATGGTCGTCTGCATGAGCCGCCGGATCTGCGTGGATCTCTACAACCGCATCGCCAAGCTGCGCCCGGACTGGCACGCCCCGGCGGATCACCAGGGGAAAATGAAGGTGGTGATGACCGGCTCGGCCGCCGATCCGCAGCACTTCCAACCGCACATCCGAGCCAAGGCGGGAATGGACTTGCTGGCGACGCGGTTCCGCGCCGAACGGGACGATTTCCAACTGGTGATCGTGCGCGACATGTGGCTGACCGGGTTCGATTGCCCGGCGATGCACACGCTCTACATCGACAAGCCGATGCACG
This sequence comes from Verrucomicrobiales bacterium, assembly GCA_018003315.1. Lineage (GTDB taxonomy): Bacteria > Verrucomicrobiota > Verrucomicrobiia > Verrucomicrobiales > V1-33 > JAGNEJ01. The sequence goes on along the minus strand of JAGNEJ010000078.1, from coordinate 17,045 downwards.
GGCACAACCTGATGCAGGCCATCGCGCGGGTGAACCGGATTTTCCACGACAAGCCCGCCGGCCTGGTGGTGGACACCATCGGCATCGCCACCGACCTCAAGGAAGCGCTCAGTTTTTACTCCGACCGCGACCGCGGCAACACCGGCATTGACACCGACGAGGCGGTCAAGGCGCTGATGCAATGCCTGGATGTCCTGCGCGCGATGTTCCATGGCTTCAACTACTCCCCGGCGCTCGGCGGCGATCCGGCGGCGCGGCTGCGGACGCTGGGTCTGGCGTTGGACCACGTTTACGGACTGGAAGGCGAGGGCGACGAGGCGAGGAAAAAGGCGCGGCAGCGGTTCCTCGACGCGGTGGCGGGGCTGGAAAAGGCGTTCAAGCTCTCGTCGGGTCGCGAGGAAGCCGGAATGGTCGCGCTGGAGGTGGCGTTTTTCTGCGCGGTGAAAATCGCCATGCGGAAGTTCGAGGGAGACAGCGGCGGCGGCTTGCGCGGCAAGGATCTCGATGCGGCAATCGAGCGCTTGGTCAACCAGTCGGTTTCCTCCACCGAGGTGATCGACCTGCTGAGCGTGGCGGGAATCCAGAGCCCGGATATCTCAGTGCTCAGCGAGGAGTTTCTCCGCGAGATGGCCGGGATGGAGCACAAAAACCTAGCGGTCGAAGCACTGCGGAAATTGCTGCAAGGCGAGGTCAAGAGCCGCACGCGGACCAACGTGGTCAAGAACCGGCAGTTCTCCGAGCGTATCGAGGAGGCGATGGCGAAGTATCACAACCGGGTGATCGACGCGCTCCAGGTGATCGAGGAACTGATCAAGGTGGCCAAGGATCTTCGCAACGAGCCGGAGGACGGCCTGACCAAGGAGGAAGCGGCCTTCTACGACGCGCTGGCCGACAACGAGAGCGCGGTGGAACTCATGGGCAACGAGGAGCTGCGCCTGATCGCCTCGGAACTGGTCAAGACCGTGCGCGAGAACGCCGGATTCGATTGGTGGAAGTTCGATGACCGGCGGAAGCGAATCCGCGTGGCGGTGAAGCGGATTCTCAGAAGATTCGGCTACCCGCCCGACCTTCAGGATGCGGCGATCAAGACCGTGGTGCAGCAGGCCGAGGCGTTGGCTGCCGAGGTCAGGCCATGCTCCACGCAACCTTTGCACCCGGCGGGACTCCCGCTATGGTGACTGCCATGCATTGGTATTACCGTGTTCTGCTTGTGGTGCTGCCATCCTTCGGCTGCCTGTGCGCCGGGGAGGCGCCGTTGTTTCGCGATTTTGTCGGCCTCAACGGCCACACCGTCGCCTTCAAGCCGCGGCTCTACCAGCCGGTTTGCCGCGTGGTGCGCGACTATCACCCGGCCAACTGGGATCTGGAGGGAGACACCTCCCGGCTGCCCGAATGGCCGTTTGCGCGCAACCGCGTTTCTTGGGAAACGGTTTACGGGAGCTGGAACAAGGAGGGACTGAAGATCAGCGCCTGCCTGCAGATTGATGACATGGGCAAGCACTGGAAAGACCCGGTGGCAGATGCACGGGCCTACGGAAAAAGCTTTGCCCAGCACTTCGGTCCCGGGGGAAAGTGGCCGTATGTGGAGTGGGTGGAAATTGGCAACGAACCCGGGCTGTATGATGATGCCTCCTACCGACGCCTCTTTGAAGCCATGGCGCGGGGAATCCGGGAGGGAAATCCCCGAATGAAAATCGTCACCTGCAACGTGGAGGATGGCCCCAGCGACCGCTATTGGAAAGGGGCGGACCTGTTCCGCGACGTCGGCCAGTGGTATGACGTGCTGCAGATCCACCGCTATGCCATCGCCGAACAATGGCCGGTGTGGCGTCGGACCTATCCGGAAAATGCCGCGGTCCCCTACCTTTCCAGCGTGCAGAAGCTGCTGGACTGGAGGAACCGCCATGCGCCGGGCAAACCGGTGTGGGTCAGTGAATTTGGCTGGGACTGCAGCACCAAAAAACCCGACCCCAAAGGCGAATGGGCAAAGTGGGTGGGTTCGACCGATGCGGAACAAGCGCGGTGGCTGGTGCGCTCGTTTTTTCTGTTTGCCGGAATGGGTGTGGACAAGGCTTTCGTGTATTTCTTCAATGACGAGGACAAGCCGAGCCTCCATGCCTGCTCAGGCCTGACGCGCAACTACCAGCCGAAGCCGGCCTACCACGCCGTCGCCTGGATGCTCCGGCACTTGGAAAACCACCGCTTCCACCGCATCATCCAAGCCTCGCCGGACACTGGATACGTTTACGAATTCACTCCCGAGAAGGATGCCGGCGCGGTGGTCTGGGCTGCCTGGCACCCCACCAGGAAGGTGACGCTGGAACTTCCGATGACGGGCATTTCCAAAGCGGAACGCATGCCGCTCAGCAGTGCTCCGGCAGGGGAAATCCGCATCCCGCTGACTTCCGGACAGGCCTCCCTGCCACTGCAGGAGGAGCCGCTGCTTCTCTGGCTCAAGCAATGAACCGAAAGCCCGGCCCGTTCAATGCAGCGGCGGCGGCTGCCCAGGACCGAATGTCCCGGTGGAGGTGGCCACAAGCACGCCGTTGCGGTAGGTTTTCCTGACAAATGTTCCGGAACAGGTGTCATCCGCGCTGAAGGAAAGGTCAATCTGCTCGATTTCGTCCCCCGCCAGTCCGGGATAGACCAGCACCAGCCGGGCATGCAGGTCATCCAGCCGGGTATAGTTATAGGTGAACGGGGTGAACTCAATGGTCCCCCCATCGCGTCCGACTTTTGTGCCTACGGATGCGGTGTCGAAATCCATGGTCAGGGCACCGCTGAAGGAATCCGTTATGTCCCAGGCTAGATTGATGACGCTGTTGGGCGGACAATTGAAACCGGTGGAAACAGGAAGCGCCGGCGGGATGGGCCCGCTGAACGCACCGCGGGACACCCGCTCTACTCCGCCTGCCTTCACCATTCGTCGTTCCACCAGGCCGGAACCCGGAGACTTCAAATCCAGTTTGAGCACCTCTTCCAGACCGGAGGAAAGGGTCAGGCTGAGCGTCACCCTGGATGGCGTTTCCCAGTCAAAGGAATACGGCAGCGTTTGGGGGATCGCCCCTGTCATCTGGCGTTTCACCGTGCCCATACCGAAGGCATAGTGGATGGAAGCCGCACCGTCCAGCACCGTCAGATTCAGGCCGTTGGCGGTTCCGCTCCACATCGCCGCACCTTCGGTCCAAACGCCCCCGGGGCTCACCGAAAACACTCCGGCATCATCATCGACCGCCTGGCCATCCCCCCCGACCAGCCGACGCCGGTAAGTGCCGCCGTCCGCGGCGACAAAATTCAGTTCCATCGTGGCCGATTCAAAATTTGCGCCCAATGCCACCAGTCGTCCGGTGGCAGCGCCGGTCTTCACGTAGCTGTAGGTAAAGCTCGCGGCGCGGCCCGGCTGTTCCTGGACAATGCCTGAGGATTCTGTCAGGAAAAGGTAATGGTGGGACGCTGTGGGCTCCGCGAGTGTCAGCGTGCCAGCCCCCAGCGAAACGGGCGCCACGCCAATGCCTGCCGGATCGATTTCCACCACCCGGAGTTCCGCGGTGCCTGCAGGCAATTCAGAAAATTTGAGAAACGCCACCGCCGGAGAACCGTCGCCGAAAATGACCCCACCCACCGGCTGCCAGCCCGTGCCAGCGGGTCCAGCCTCGATGCGATAGGCATGGCCGGGCAGGGTGGGAAATTCCACGCGTCGGCCCTGTTGCATCTCCAATGCCGGCACGCCGTTCCCCTGCGCATGTCCTGAACCCATCAGGACAACGCCAGCCAGCAAGGACAGGCAGCAGCGGGTGAAAAGGCGAACATTCATCTTGGCGGACCGCGCCACGGCGGATTCGTGCAACCTCAGGGATTAGGCACAAAATCGACCGTGAACGCAAGATGAAAACAAGCCGCATTCATTTCGACGCGGCATTTCCGGCCGGGTTGTTTTCCGCGGCTTTGAAATGGAAGCGGCCCAGTTTTCCCAGTTCCGCTGGAAAGGTTTCCCGCAGCCAGGATTCGGCCTTTTTGTCGCCCAGCAACCGCCATTTCCACCAGGCAAGGCTGGCGCGTTTGATCTGTTCCTGCATCGCCGCATCGTGCGCGTTCGGTTCCCGGGTGCGTCCGCTGAAAACCATGTGATCTCCCCCTTCGAACACGAGCAGGCATTGGTCCACACCGGTAATCCACTTGTATGGGTCCAGCCGTTCTTCCGGCATCAGGCGCTTGCCGCGCAGCGGGGTGGTATCCTCCGTTCCGGTCATGTGAAAAATGGGCAGTTTGAAGGTGGCGAACCCCTCCTGGCCACGCACCCGCTGCGCCTGGGGACTCATCACCAGAGCGGCCTTCAGCCGCGGGTCGTAGAACTGCTGGCCGCCCGGCCCGTACCACAGGGTCATGCCGGATACGAGCAGCGTCGTGTTGGCGCCAAAGGAATGGCCTGCCATGCCGATGGCATCGAGCTTGAACCGGTGCTGCAGCGGTCCCGCCGCGGCATTGAGCTTCGCCAGTTCATCCAGGACAAAGCGCACGTCCCCGGCCCGCTTCACGGCACTGTCCACAAGACGCGCCGGCTGGGTGGCCTCGATGATTCCCCCGTTTTGCCAGATGGAGGAATCGCTGCCGACGTGCTGCGGATGCACGCTGATGAAGCCGTTTTCCGCCCAATGCCGTCCAAGGTAGCCATACCCTTCGCGCGATCCGCCCAGTCCGTGGCTGAAAATGACCACCGCGGAAGGCTCGCTGCGGTCTGTGGCGGCGGAATAAATGCGCACCGGCACCTCCCGGTTGCGTCCGGCATCGTGCCACGTCAGATCCAGCGATTGGACCTCCGCCGAGGTCAGCGGCTGGGCGAGAAACAGCAGGGCGGCGATGGACAATGCTTTCATGGCAGGAAAAAATTGGCAGGAGTGCCGCCATGTCGGCTCAGCACCGTGGTGGAAAATTAGGCTTCCAGCCGCTGCGTGGAGGTGCGCTCGATGCGCGACTCTCCCAGCTGGGCCGGCGCAAGCTCGATCCTCGGCTCCAGCCGTTTCGTCGCCGGACGGTCGGCCGCCACGTCCAGGCGCATCGTTGCCGGGCGATCCACCGCGTGCGGTTTTTCTGTCAGGATCGCGGGTTCGGAGTCTTTTTCCCGCGCCGTTGTGCTGAGGAGGGCCGAGAGCCTCCGCTTGAACAACTCCGATGAAAGCCCGCGCTCCAGTTGTCCGGCATGGGCGATGGAGATTTTCCCGGACTCTTCGGAGACCGCCACGGCGATGGCATCCGTCTGTTCGGTGATTCCCAAAGCCGCCCGGTGACGCAGGCCAATGGTGCGGTCCTGCATTTCCCGCTGGCTCACCGGAAACAGGCACCCGGCCCCGGCGATGCGGCCGTCATGCAGGATCATCCCGCCATCGTGCAGCGTCGTCTTGGGGCTGAAAATGGTCAGGACCAGCGAGGGCGTAAACTTGCCGTCAATCTCCACGCCGGTTTCCAGAATCTGCTTGAGATTCATGCCCCGTTCGAAGGCAAACAGCGCGCCGAGCCGGTTCTTCGCCAGCTGCTGAATGACTTCATCCAACTGTTCGATGAGTTCCGCATTGTTTTTCGCCGGCGTAAACAGCCGGTCACCCACCACGGACACAAATGCATGGCGCAACTCCGACTGAAAGAGAATCACCAGCGCCAGGACAAAAAATCCCAGGAAATTTTTCATCAGCTCCAGATTCAGCGCATAGGACAGCACCGTCAGTCCCAGCAATACCGAAATGAGGTCCAGCAGCACCCGGGTTCCGGCGGTGCGGCGCAGCAGCAGATAGGCAACGGCAATCCCCCCGGAAATGATCACCACTTCCAGAACGGTCTTCCAATGCTGGATGAAATACTCAACCATTCCGTTCACAATCAGGCGTTATTGCAAACTAACACCGCATCCCGCGAAGCTCCAACGGGAATTCGTTCCAGACAGCACATTTTTTGAAAAACTGGCCGGCTGACCCCGTTGCGCCAGCCTCTGAATGCCGGTTTCAGACCGGCCCGGCTGCCGCTACGGCATCGTCCGATCTGCGCACAAACCCCCAGCTCGCGACCAGAACCACGAGCAGGCCGAGGACCCAAACCCGCCAATGGGAGTCCTCCCGGGAAAAGCGCTCCAGCATTCCCGCCTTGGCATCAGCGATGCCGTTCCACGCGGCTGCGCCGGAAAAGTCCGCCTCCCGGGTGTCAGCAAAATGGCATGCGCCAGAGAGCCATTCGGTGTCGCCCTGTCGAATCGCAAAAGTTCCCGGACGGGCCGGTGCGGTGAGCAGCGCAGCCAGTCGGGCGGCAATGGTTTTGGATTGCCCGGCCTCGCTTCCGGACGTGATGAGCATCCGCAGTTGTGGCGCCTGTTCGCCCGTTTCGCAGGCGAGCCGCAGCTTCTGGGAACATTCGAAGTTCTGCACCTCCCGCAGCGGCGTCTGTTCGCGGATGCGTTCCAGGAAACGATGGACCAGAATGACGAAAGCGGAAAGTTTGCGGGCATTGGAGCGCCGCAGGTCGAAGTTGAAGCACAACTGGTGCCGTCCTGCTGCGGAACGCAGGAAAACCAACGGACGCTCCCCCTGCCACAACAGCGGTTCGTCGCCAGGCTTCATCGGAATGCGGGTGGCGTCCAGGCAGACCAGGCTTTGCCAGTTCAGTCCCTCGAGGAGGCTGCCCGGCTCCGCCAGAATCTCTCCGGAAAGCCCGGCGAGCTGCGCCCGGGCATCCCTGACAAAAACGATGGCGTGGCCAGCAGGCAGGACCGGCTGCAAGGCGTCATAGTGGGCGACGGTGAGGTGGCATTGCTCCGCCTGATTGGTCAGGGTGAGATTCGGCAGTGCCGCAAATAGCTGCCGGTAAAGCTGCTCCTCGCCTGGGCTGGATGGTTCCACCGGAAGCAGGACGGCCAGTTTTTTCGGCTCCGGACGAACCACCGGCAGGGCGTCATCCAGCGCAAAGGCGTCGGCATTGCATCGGATGGTCAGCACGCCTGCGCCCGTCAGCAATCCCTGCAGGTTACGGCTCTGTCCCGGCTCCAGCGTCACCGTGTGTCTGCCGGTCTGCCCTCCGGATTGTTCCGTCCACCACTGCCTGGTTTGCTGGGAGGCGGCGTAATTTTTGAGCGTGGTCTTCCATACAAGTTGCCCGTCTTTTTCCTCCACCGCCAGGCCGGCAAAACCCACGTTTGCCGTCGGCGCTCCAATCGAAAACAGCCGGGCGCCAAAGGGAAGCTCTTCGTGCAGGTGATCGGTGACAAACACCACCAGTCCGTCCTTTTCCGCCAGACTCCGCCCCATGCGCAGCGCGGGAACAAAATCATGGGTCCCGGAGTCGGGTGTCCACGAATCAAGTGCCGCCACCAGCTCCTTCAGCGAGGTGCCATGATAGCGGTTTTCCCGTTCCAGCAGCGTGTCCACCACCACATACTCCGTGGTGGCCACGGCGGAAGCAAGCCGCTGCAGTTCCTGCGGCAGGGTGGCACGCAGCGTCTCGCGGAATGCCTGCATGCTCGCGGAGCCATCCAGCACCACCACAATCCGCTGGACGCTGTTTTTTTCCAGCCACCGCGGCTGCACCAACAGCCAGGCGAGCATGAGCACCATGAGCAGTTGCAGCCACAGCGGCACGGAGGATCGCAGCCGTTCCAGACGCCGCCCGCTGACGCTTTCGCGGTTTAACCGATCCAGCAGAAACAGCGTGGAGATGGGCAGCACCCGCGACTTCCGCTGGAGAAAGTGAATGAGCAGCACCGCTGGCAGCCCCAGCAACGCCCAAAGTCCGGCAGGATTGTTCAGGGTCAGCATCGCAGCGGCACTCGGTGGGATCGACGCCTGTGCTTCAGGAAGGTTTCACCGCGCTGGTCGCAGCGGCAGCGGCTTCCGGTGGAGCGAGTTTTCCCTGCAAGGTGCGCTCCCACAGGTAGCGGCGGAACAGCACCTTGACCGCAGCGCTCAGCGGCACTGCCAGCAACGCTCCCAGGATGGGACCCAGCAGCAGACTCCAGAACAGGACGGAAAAAATGACGGTGAGCGGGTGCAGCCCCACGGCATCTCCGATGATTTTGGGAGCGGTCACCAGTGCATTGATTTTCATGACCACCACGAAAATGAGCGTGACCAGCACGGGATAAGCCCACAAATCCGGCATGGACGCCCAGCGGTTGTCCACCACGCTGAAATGAATGATGGAGATGATGATCGCCGCCATCCAGCAAAGCATGTGGCCGACGTACGGCAGCAGCCCCAGCAGGGCCACACAGAGTCCAATGAGCGGCGCATAGGGCAGGCCCAGGATCATCAGCAGCACCGCCACCAGGAATCCGTCGATGGTGCTGACCATCATCGTGCCGCGGAAAAACGCCGCGAGGTATCCGTTGATTTCGTCCAGCGTCTCCACCACCTCGGTTTTGAAGCGCGAGGAGCGCAACGGCAGATATTTGGACCAGTGGGAGCGAATGGCCTCGGCTTCCTTGAGGAAATAATACAGGTAAAACGGAACCATGAGAAAACCGACAATGTAACCGAACGTCCCGAGGAACCCCTGAAAGCCCGCACTGAGGTATTCCCATGCCTTGCGGTTGAAGGCGGAAACATGTTCCGGGTCGTTGAACCATTCCCTCCACCAGCGATTCGGCCCACCCGCGGGTTTGTCAGGGGCAGTTTCCTGCACGGTGGCGGGGGGCTTCGTTTCCTCCGGGGCCGGGGCGGCTGGCGGCACGGTTGGTCCCGGCGGCGCATCCCCTTCCTTGGCGGCGGCTTTTTCCCCGGCTTTTTCCTCCGCCTCCAGCGCCTTTTCCAGCGCCTCCTTTTTTTGCGGCGGAGCAAAGAACCGGTCCAGCGGCTCCATGATTTTGTCCGCGGTGCGTTCCAGGCCGACCACGATGGTGGACAAATTCTGCCGTCCAGCCCAGTTGCTCAAATGTCCCACCGTGGGCACCACCACGGAGAGGAAGAGAAACAGCATGAGCACATGAAACAGCGTGAACACCCAGACCATGGCCCGGAAACGGGGCGTGCCGCGTCTGGTCAGCCGTTTGACAATCGGCTCCAAAAGATAGGCCAGAATGCCCGCTCCCGCGAGCGGCACCAGCACTGGCTGGAGGAAGGTGAAGACTTCCTTTACCACCCAGACCACAAGAACCGCCACCCCGCCGATCGCGAGGATCGACAGCGCTGTGATGGCGCTCCACAGGGTCTTGCGCTGGAAATCCGTTGGGAATCTGCGCCGCGCCGGCACGGCCTGCTGTTCGGGGCTGGTTGGGGTGTCAACGCTCACTGCCGCGCATTAAACACGCCGTCGCCACTCTGTCACGCCAGGATTTGCCGGGCCACGCGGTTCGTTGGCAAGCCCCAAGCTCCGTTGCTCCTCAACGCTCCGCTGGCCCGGCGGCTTTTCGAAATACACCCAGATGGTTGTTGAACGGAGTGCGGCCCCACAGCGGCGTGAAGGTGCCCTCCAGGCCGACTCCACGCAGGAGGGAAACCACCTCATCAGCCTCCGGGACACAAATCGGTGGAGATTTCATCCAGCGGATCAGCCGGGCAAAACAGTCGCACATCCAGGTGATCCGGAAACGCAGGCTGCGGTCGCGCAGGCCGGAGCGGATGAGCAGCAAGCCTCCCGGCGCCACGGCTCCGGCCGCGGCGAGCAACAATTCGCGCTGCCGCTCGGGCGGAAAATACAGGAGAATGTCGATGCAGGAAACGCTGCCGCAATGCCGCGGAAATTCCTCGCTGAGGTCCATCACGGAAAACTGGAGATCCGAATAGTGCCCGGAGGCAATGCGGGCGGCCTCGCCGATTTTGCTCGCATCGAAATCCACTCCAACGATTGGCGGACGAAAGCCGGCTTCCCGCAAATAAAATGCGAAGATTCCCAACCCGCACCCCAGATCTAGCAAGGGCGCCTCCGTCCCCTTCAACCGGGCAGCCATCGCGGCGTAAACGGGGTCGGACCGGAGCTTGGCACCGGTATAATGATAGTTCCACCGCCTTCCGAAATGGCGGGCAATGCGCTCCCGGGCGCCTTTCTCCAACACGCCGGAATCATTCATCGCCATCCGTAATTCCCCGCAGTTCCGGATCATCCAGCGCCTTGTCCACCACCTGCTGCAGCGTGCGGGATGCCAGGCTTTTCAGGATTTGCGGGTCCCCCAGCACGCCGATTTTTGCCGTGGCTTCCGTGTTTTCGGCCGTGTAGGTCTTGCTGAAGAGCACCCTGTTTCCACGGGTGCCGCGCAGTTGCACGGTGATGTCCGCGGAGGCTCCCGCCCGCACAAACTGATCGCAGGAAAATTCATTGATCGTCCCGGACAGCAGAAACCCGGTCCCCTGCTGTCCCAGCATCCGGCGCACCTGCATGCCGTAGCCGAAGGTGTTTTCGACAATCCGGGCGACCGGCACGCTGGTTTCGAGTTTCTTCTGGACTGGTCCGGCCTCGCGAATCTGGCCAAGATAGGTGTCGGGAACGCCCCTCGCGTCCTTGAACACCCCCACACTCACGTTGCCGCGCCCGTCGGCAGTCAGGCCTGGAGCACGGCGCGGGTCATATTCCAGCGAGGCCTGGTGCGTGGAACAGCCGGTTAGGAAGACCGTCAGGGCGGCGGCAGCGAAAGTGGGGAACATGCTCATGGAGGTGCCGGAGTATTTCCGGAACGCCCGCTTCTGTCAAATGGGCGCGCCTCAGCGGAGCGCATTCGCCGCCCCTGCTCCACAACAGGTTCATGGTTGCAGGATGTCCGCTACCGGTGATGCTCCCCCAGCCCGTGGCCAGCCGCAAAACATCCACCGCACCCGTCCTCCCGCCGGACAGCCTCCAGGAGGAGTTTTTGGAATTCCTCTCGGTGGAACGGAATGCTTCGCCCCTGACCCTGACAAATTACGCCCATGCGCTCGACGGGTTTCGAAGGAGGCGGCAGGGGTTCACCGCATGGACAAACTGCACCGCAGATGATTTCCGGGACCATCTCTTTTCCCTGATGAAGCAGGAATTGAGCCGCGCCACCATCCGGCTGCATTTTTCCGCACTGCGCAGCTTTTTCAAATTCCTCACGCGGCGCAAGGGGCTGGAGCGGAATCCCCTGCTGGAAGTGCAGCTTCCAAAAAAGGAGCGCAGCCTGCCCGTGGTGCTGACACTTGCCCAGGTCGAGGAACTGCTGGCGCTCCCGCTCAAACTCCCCCAGAGCAGGCAGGCCCCTGCCTGGGCTGCGGAGCGGGATTCGGCCATTCTGGAAGTTTTTTACACCGCCGGGCTGCGGCTCCATGAGTTGGCGAAGCTCAACGTCGAGGATTGGAACATTTACCAGGACACCCTGCGCGTTGTCGGCAAGGGCAGAAAAACCCGCCATTGTCCGCTGGGCGACCCCGCCATCAAAGCGCTGCAAGCCTACCGGCAAAAGGCCTCCGTCCACGCCGGACCGCTGTTCCTCAGCAAGTGCCGCCGCCGCATCACCACCCGGGCGGTGGCCAATGTCGTCCAGAAGTATCTCGCGGCTTCAGGCATCCCCATCAAAGCCAGCCCCCACAAGCTGCGCCACAGTTTCGCCACCCATCTGCTCAACAATGGCGCCGACCTCCGTTCCGTCCAGGAACTGCTGGGCCACAGCAGTCTTTCCACCACGCAGATTTACACCCACGTTTCCACCGAACGGATGAAGCAGGTTTACGACGCTGCCCACCCGCGGGCCTGACATCCGGGACGCAGAGCGCTGGCCGTTCACAGCTTCCGGAGCACAAAGAGAAGCCTGCCTTTGCGCCACGGCGGGCCGCCCAGAAAAATCGGCTGTCCGGGCTTGAGGGTCACGTCGGATTTCACGAGCACCTTTTTTTCCTGCCACAGTTGCAGGTGAAGGTTGATCCCGCCCCCTTCGGCAGGGCCTCGGGAGTCGATCTTGAGGCAGAGTTCCTTCGACGGCACCACCCAGCTTTCGTATTCCTTGAAGACCTTCTGCGTGTGCCTGCCCAGGAGATGGAACCGGGTGAATTGGTAGGCTTTGGCCAGTCGCTCGCGAAGATCGCGCAAGGTCCCGGCGTCCATTTCCTTTTCCACCGCCTGCGCCTCGGCAGCGGGCGCCGCTGCGTCCTCGTTGGTGGCAAAAAACAGCAACCCCTCCACCTGCGCCTCCACGGTGGCGGCAGCTCCGGCATCGCCAACGGCCGCCGCCGCCTTGGGTTCTGCGGCAGCACGGCCCGTCACCATCAGGGCCATGCCGCAGAGGCAGGCGAAGGCGGAAACGATGGACATTCGGCGCAGCGGTTTCATGTCACTGCACTTCCCGAATGGCCGGAGCACTGTCGGCTCCGGGAAACAGCACGAAGACCAGTTTTTCAGGATGGTTGGCGGCATAGAAATGCTGGGCTTCTCCGGGACCGGACGGTGCCGTGCTGGTCACCGCAAACGCCTTGATTTCGTGGTCGTCGGGAATCGATTCCAGCCCCTCCAGATTGATCACCGTCGCTCCGGCGGAATCGTCAATCCTCAGCGTGGCCGTGACACTGGGATCCGGCGTGTAGGGCATCGCAAAGGATTCCCGCGGCGACACTTGCCGCAGCGTGATGACTCCGACCACCACCATGGCGGCCGCCGTAGCCAGAGGAACCATCCAGGCACTTTTCAGCCAGTGGAAGACGCTGTTCCGTTTTGCAGAATGTGTCGGAACCTGGACGCCTTCCTGGTGAATCTGCCGCATGATCTGCGCCGTGAAAAACTCGGGCGATTCCGGTTCCTGCTGTGCGGAAAGCTCGCGCCGCAACAGGTGGCCGATTTCCTCCGCTGCCGCTTTTTCGCCCGGCCAGTCCGGCTGCCGGGCCAACTCCCGTTGGAGGTTCGCCTGTTCTCCGGGAGAGAGATTTCCGTCGATCCAGCGGGTCAGCAATTCTTCCGGTGGTGGATTTGAATTCTGGTTTGGTTTCATGAGTTTATGCGGGTTCGGGATTGCGTCTGCCGGGGCAGAAAGCCTTGAGCAGTTCCTGGAGTTTTTTGCGTGCGTAAAACAGCCGGCTCATCACCGTGCCAATGGAAATGCCCAGGCTGTCGGCGATTTCCTGATAGCTCAGACCATCGATTTCCTTGAGCAGCACCACCGAGCGGTGTTCGGGTGACAATTCCTTGAGGGCTCGCTGGATGGTCTGTCCCAGTTCGCGGTTGGCCAGGGAATCATCCGGACGGGATCCGCCGTGGGGTGTGGTCTGCGATCCCGCGGCAATCCCCTGTTCGCCTTCCGAATCATCAAATTCGATGCCGCTCGCGATTTTCTTTTTGCGCAGGAAATCATAGGTCACGTTGTGCGTGATGCGGTAGAGCCACGTGTAGAACGCCGAACGGTTTTCGAACCGGGGCAGCGCCCGCCACGCCTTGAGGAACACCTCCTGGGCAAGGTCCCAGGCGTCCGCGTCATTGCCTGTCATGTTCACAATCATGGCGTAAACTTTTCCCCGGTAACGGTTGACGAGCGGCTCAAAGGCCGAGGCATCGCCGCGCTGACAGCGGGTGACCAGCACGGCATCCGCCTCCTCCAGGGTTTCTTGATTCCCGACCCTGGCAGATTCCATGTGTGGGTGTCCCGTCAGCACGACTTCCATTTTCTCGTCGTTTGACGGCATCTGTTCGGAATTATTCAAGAAAACGGCAAAGATTGCCGGCGGGGGTGCCGGTGGGCGGGAAATTCCCTCAAACGGGAGGCCGAGGCAAGCGGGATTCTCCGCCTGCCCGCCCCAACCGCTCCGCACCAGGCGTTTTCAAAGGAGGCACGCGGTTCGGACGCTTTGCAGTCCTTGGCAAGGAAGGTCGAGGAACGTTACTCCGTCTCCTCATCCATCTTTTGTTTCCGCTTTTTGAGAAAGGCGAAAACGGCTCCCAGCAATACCAGGACGCCCGCGGCAGGCAGCAGGTATTCGGTGAGATCCGTTTCGGCTGGCGGAGCATCGGACGGTGCCGGTGATGGCTTGGGTGTCGTGCCTGGAGCGGGTTTGGCGGGGGTGGGCTTGGTGGTTGCCGTTCCGGCAGCAGGGACCGCAGGCTTGCCGGATTGGGTCGCTGGGGTGGAGGTCGCGGCGGAGCCGGCGGGCTTTTCCGGCGTGCCCTGACCCGCAGATTCTGTCGGGCCGGGATTGGGCATTGGCGCGATCACGGGATTCTTGGCCGCCTCGTCAGCCGCTTTTTTCTGCTGGTCGCGCATGGCGCGCAATCTGGCGTCGCTGCTGAACAGCGTGGCTGCCTGTGACAGGTTCGCAAAGGCTGCGCCGGGATTCCCTTTGTTGACGGCCTCCAGCCCGTCAGCAACAAATTTTGCCGCCTTGGCGTGCTTGTCGCGGTCGAGCTTTTTCAAATCCTCCAATTCCTTCAAAACAGCCTTTTGTCCGTCCTCAATGCTCCGAATGTCGTATTTCCAGATGCTCGGCAGGGGGATTTTCTTCTGCTTTTCCTCCACCTGTTTCTTTTTGATGGCCTCCTCCTGGTTCTTGAGGTCCTGGTTCAGTGCCTCCACGCCCGCCTTGTCCAGGGTTTTGCGCTGCGCGTCCAGATCCTTCTGCAACTGCGGATGCTCTGCGGCCATGCGCACCAGTTCCTTTTGATAGTCCGTCAGCAGCTTCTCGTAGGCATCGATCGCCTCCACAAATGCTCCGGAGGCCGGAAAGTCATTTTTCAGCCGGGCCATCTTGTCGAGGGCGCCTTTGACATCCTTTTTCTCCAGGTCCTGCTGCATCTGTTTGCGCAGCACCCGCGCCTCAATGTTGTAGCTGTTCCAGACGCTCTCCTCCGGGGTGATCCAGTTTCCATCCAGCTTCTGCCAGCCAGTTTCCACCTTGCCCTTTTCATCCTCCAGCGTCTTCAGCACGGCCTGGACTTCCGGAAGAAATTTGCTGGTTTTGAATTTTTCCAGGAATGGCTTCGCCCGGGCCAGCAGCGCGGCATACTGCGTGGGGCTGGTCAGGTCCGCGGTGGGCACCAGTTTCTTGATGGCCACGGCCTCCACTTCATCCTCGCTCTGCACCTTGAGTTCGGCAATCTCGTCCTTCTTGATGGTTTTGGTGTCCTTGATGCCTTTTCCTGGGCTGTATTCAATGGTGACGGAATCCGCGGTATTGGCAGTGACCCGGCCTTCGATGACCGTGCCGTCCTTCAGTTTCACGGAATCCGCCAGGACGCAGGCCGCGGAGAGGGTGAACACAGCCGCAGAAACCATTCGACGACCCAGACCGCAGAGGAATGTATTTTTCATGATGATGACGATGCTTGAATGAATGAAGTTGGTAGGGAAAAGCCCGATGACTGGCGGATCATTTCCATTTCCCCGGACAAGTTGCAACGATTTCCCATCCGGGCACTAGGGAAAATGCTGGTTGCGCATTTTATTCGGATGGCGGGTCCGCACTTTGCAGGAACTGAACCAGCGACCGAAAGTCCACCGGTGCCAGGCTGCTTTCCAGGCCCTCCGGCATCAGCGACTGGCGAGCTGTTTTGAACAAGGCGATTTCCTGCCATGGAACCACCTCGCGCAGTGCCAGCGCCTTCACCAGCGTCACCGACTCGGGCGTTTCCTCTGCCAGGATGCCGATGACCTTGCTGCCGTTCTTGCGCGTGATTTCACACGTGATGAAACTCGGGTTGATGATGAGATTGGGATCCACAACGTTGGTGATCAAATCCTCCTCGGAACGCTCCGCGACACGGGTCAGGTCCGGTCCCACGTCGTTGCCCAGTCGGCCGTGGCGGTGGCAGATCAAACACCGCTGCCGGTAGAGTTCGTTGCCCTCGCGAAGGTTTCCTTCTTCCGGAAGTTCCGCCAGCACGGCGTCCACCAGCTTCTTGCGTCCTTCGAAGTCTTGTCGGTGAAAAAACGCCGCAAATCCCGTTGCCAAATCCGCGTCATTTTCATCCAGCAGCACGGCGCGCTGTGCGGCATTCAGGCCCAGTTCCGCTGGCAGCAGATCTCCGCGTTTCAAAGCCGCCAGCAGCTCCCTGCGCCAGGCCGGCTGCGCCACCAGCAGTTGCACCACCCCGGCCCGGGCACCGGGCTTGATGCTGCGCCACCGCGCCAGCACCGCCCGGGCGGTTTCCTGGTCCGTAAAATGCGCCAACGCCGCCACCGCGGCGCATTGATGGACGGTCCGCTGGAAATCGTCCAGAATCCGCACCAACTCCGCCGCGCCATCCGGCTTTCCGCTCAGCGCGGCAATCTTTTGCAGCATCGCAGCATCCTTCTCCCCGGACCCGGTGTCCGGCGCGGCGAATGCCACGGCCGCCGACAGGATGATCAACAAAAAACAACGCCTTTGCATAGGGCCACCCTACCGGCAGTGACCGATTCGTAAATGGTGATGTTCCATTGCGTCGCGACGGTGATGCCTTGCCGGGTTTGCCACCCTTGGGCGAGTTGCCTCAAAATAAAACACACCGGGAGGCTAGCAGGCGAATGAAAAGGGTGAAGCCGTGCAAAAAACAACTTTGTACCGGACGACTCCCGTCGGAAATGTTGCGGCTTCAATGCCCAGTCTCGAACAACTTCTCGCTGAAAGCCGGCATGAACTATTGGATCTTTCGTAACCGTCTCACCAAGACATCTATCGTCGGGCCGGGGTCTGGGTGAGGTTCCGGCATGTGGAAGCGAATCCCGAAGGAGTGGCGGCGTCTGGTGGCCGAGTTCGAGCGCGCCAGCGAGAGCCGACGTGCGCTCTGTGAGCGACGGCCCCCTGTCCCGAGCACGCTGGACTACTGGAGGCGAAGGAGCCGGGCGGAGGCTGACGGGCGGTGTGCGGAGCACAGGCCGGGGAGGCGGCCCTTGCCGCCAGCCACGGGCCGCAGGCGGTGCGGAGCACGAGGGACGACCTGGCTTGTGAGGCGAACCCCACACATCGCCAGCACGAACGACGTGACCGAGCCTCACAGGGGCCGTGTTGCCTGCAGCGCCCGATTATGCGACCTGACCACGAACGACTCTCGCAGTCCTCAACGGTAAGCGTCTCACCAGACCATGTTGGCACCAACCCCGTGGGCGTCGGGCGGCGGGCGGGCGGCGGGCGGTGCGAGTCGTGGACGGGTCGCCTCAGCGGGCGCGG
>JAGNEJ010000129.1 GCA_018003315.1 Verrucomicrobiales bacterium | reverse complement strand
AGAAGGGCTATCCGGCTCTGCTGATTACGAAGGACAACCGGGCCCGGATCGAAGGTCCCCCTTTCAGGAATCTGGACAATGTGTGGACGGCCGTTTGCGGATTCACCATCGTCCTGCAAAAGAGCAAGGTCATCCCGGGCGTGGAAGCGTTGCATCCCCGCACCGCCGCAGGCATTTCCGCCGACGGCCGGTGGCTGATCCTGCTGGTGGTGGACGGGCGGCAGGCCCGCTACAGCGGGGGTGCGAAAACCGCTGAAATTGGTTCCTGGCTGTTGGCGATGGGCTGTGCGGAGGGAATCAATCTCGATGGCGGCGGGACCTCCACCATGGTCATCGAAGGCCGCAATGGTCCGCAGATTCTGAACCGCCCGATTCATGCCGGAATTCCCGGCAACGAACGCGTGGCCGGCAGCCACCTGGGCCTGCGTGCTGCACCGTTGCGATCCGCAAGGTAAACCGCCCGTCAGCCCCCCGGGCTGGGATTCACTTGAAGTCGCTGCTCTTCATCCAGTCCACCCAAGCCGTTTCCATGGCTTTGGCGTCGGCAAAGCCCATGATTTTTGCCAGGTCTTCCTTCTCCGGCACCTGGTGGGAGATTTCGATCTGTTCGATGAGTTTCGCCCAGGCGGCAATGCGGTCCACGTTGCTCTGAAGAAACCGGGCGAAGGCGAACGCCAGCGCGTTGGTCTCAGCCTTGGCGGAGAAGAGATCCAACTCGTAAAGGGCGTCGATGGTCGGCACCAGATCCTTTTTCCGGATGAGTTTTTTCAATTCATCCGGCCAGTCGCGGCTGTTTTGAAATCCGCCGGTGTTGCTGACCTGGTTGTCCGAACCGTCCGCGCGGAGTTTCACCGTTTCCGAACGGCCAGTCAGTTGGATTTCCTTGAAATAGGCATGGCCGGTGGTCAGGGCATAATAGCCTTTTTTACCGAATTCGGTGACTCCGCCGCTCTGAATGTCCACCATATCGGAAGCCAGGCAGTGTACCCGGAAAGGAACCCAGACTCCCTTGACCTTTTCCTCCCGCTTGCCCTTCTTCTCGTAATTCCGAAACACCCGGGCATGCTGGATGAGACTGTATTTGTCCATGATTTCCTGGTTGAGGCTGATGTCACCGGATGCGGCGTGGGGCCAGGTGGCGACGATGCGGTCCGCCTGCTGCTTGGCCCTCGGGTCACCTCCGCCCGATTTCATCACCATGTTTGCCTGCCAGGTGCCGATGTCGTTGAAGGTCTCGTCATCCTCCACCAGAAAGATGGCCATGCGGCGGTTCTGGAATTTTTGATTGAACGAGGGGTGGAAAAAATTCATGTCCAGCCAGACCCGTTCGGCGGTTTCGGCCACGTCCTTGGCGTCGGTTTTCTCTGCATGGAGCACCCAGAAATGCGGCGTTTCCAGGATCATGAACTGGTGCGAGGGCTGGTCCAACTCAAACACTTCCTGCTTTTTCACGAAGGCCTTGGTGTCGATCTTGGCGACTTTTGCCGGATTGGGCACCTCCCCCGGCTTCTTCGGTCCGCTGTCGCCAAAAGGAAGACCGCCAGTCTTGGGGGCGACCTCGGCGATGTAATCCAGGTCTCCCTTGCTCAGTTCGGATTTTTTCACGGCGACTTCGCGTCCATCCTTCCCCCGCAGCACCACCTTGTCCCCATCCACGCGCACCAGCTCCGCTTCAAAGGTCTGTCCCTTGAGGTTCTGCCAGGTCCGCGTCTCAAGGGCGGAGGAGACGATGGGAGTCAACAGGACCATGGCTAACGAAAGCGCGGCGGATGAAAATATCTTCATGACGGCAGATTAAGCGGGGGCGGGTGATGGATGTCCAATGCTATTTTCGCCCGCGAATTGGAGCGCCAGGGTTTCTGCCCGTCCCGCGGCGGGGCGCTGTGAGTCAGGGGTTTGAGACTTTGAGCTGGACAAATACCACTCGGAAGTCGAGTGTAGGCTGCCATGACTGCACCTGTAACTTGCGATCCGACCACGTGGGCTGGCTGGGGTGAATTCACCGTCAGTGCCGCCCTTTCACCCGAAGACAAATCCGCTGCCGCCGGCTGGCTGGAAGCCGAGCACTTCCTCGGCAGCTTCAAACCGGTGGGGCACAGCCTCCTCCACATCATCCGCGAGGACGGAGAGCCTGTGGCCGTGGTCCAGTGGGCGGCGTGCGCCTATCATCTCAAGGACCGCGAGGCGTGGATCGGCTGGAACGGTCTGACCTGTGCCCGTCGGCGCAACCTCATCGTCAACAACGTGCGTTTTCTCGTGCGCGAAGCGGCGCGCCGACCCAATCTCGCCAGCAAAGCGCTCGCCCACAGTGTCAAAGCCCTGCCGGCGCACTGGCGCGAACACTTCGGCTATGAGCCGCTGCTCTGCGAGACGTTTACTGACATCGAAAGCCATGCCGGCACCTGTTATAAAGCCGCCGGCTGGACCCCGCTGGGCCTGACCGATGGCAACCGCCGACAGCGCGCCGACTTCTATGTGCCGCACGAACGTCCGAAAAAGCTCTGGATCAAACCCCTGCGCCCCGATGCCCGCGAGCGGCTCTGCGCCAAAGCCCTCGCCCCCGAGCACGCCGCCGGCGAGACCATCGGCAAAGGAGCCCCGCTGCCCGTTACAGCTACCCAGCTCCAGCCTCTGGCCGCCGCCCTGCGCGCCGTGCCCGACCCCCGCGCGAAAAACCGCCAAAACCTCATCGGCCCCCCTGCTCTCCCTCATCGCCCTCGGCCTGCTCTGCGGCGGCACTAACTTAAGCGCCATCGTGCGCCATGCGCAGCGACTGACACAAGCACAGTTGCGCCTGCTCGGCATCCGCGGCAAGCAACGCGCCCCCCCCGGCAGCAAGGTGTGGCTCTACACCGCGCCCAACTACGAAGTCTTCCGCGACCTGCTCTGCCGCATCGACCTCGACGCCTTCGCCCGCATCCTGAGCGAGTGGCTCAGCGCCCACCGCGGCGCCCTGCCCTCACATCTCGCGCTGGACGGCAAACGCGTGCGCGGCGCACTCGGCACCATCGTCACCCTGTGCGACATCGAGGAAAAAGTCCCCGTGGCCATCGCCGCCACCACCGCGCCCGGCGGAGAGCAGACCTGTGCGCGCGATATGTTAAGGCGCGAGAGCACCGTGCTCACCGGCTCCACCGTCAGCGCCGACGCCCTCTTTGCCAACTCTGAAAACGCCCGACTCATCGTCCAGGAAAAAGGCGGCGACTACCTGCTCAGCGTCAAAGAAAACCAGCCCACGCTCGAGCAACACCTGCGCGGACAACTGCACAGCGCCCCCTTTTTGCCAACTCGCCCGAGAGCCGCAACGGCACGGTGATCGAACGGCGCATCGCCTTCAGCGCCCTTGAGGCCCAGAGCAGCAACTTCGCCCACGCCCGCCAGGCCGCGCGCGCCGAACGCACCGTGACGAACAAGAAAACCGGCGAAGCGACCAACGGCGCGCGGCTCTACATCAGCAGCATCCCGGCAGACGAAAGCACCCCGCGGCAGATGGCGCGACTCGTGCGGGGCCACTGGGCGGTGGAAAACAATATCCACTGGCTGCGCGACGCCGTGGGCCGCGAAGACCACTGTCGTCAGCGCCATCCCGGCGCCGCCTGCGCCCTGGCCCTGCTGCGCACCGCCCTGCTGGCCCCGGTGCGCGCCGCCGGCCACGAAAGCCTCACCCTTTTCCACGAATCCTGCGCCGACAACAGGGCCTTGGCAGTCAATCTCATCACATATCAACGACTTGCGTAGCTATACTCGGAAACCCTGATTGGAGCGCAGCCGAAACCGGAAATTGTCGGCATTTCCTCAGGCGAATTCGGATTGCCGCGACGCTCTTGCGGTGCAATACATCCCATCATGAAGTTCACTCCAACTGCTTTTTCACCTTTCCGCATTCTTTCCGCCACCGTTTTCTCGGCACTGGCACTCACCGCCGGTTTCGCCGAGGAAGCGGCCACCTTCCGGCGTTTTGAACTGCGCGGCAAGCCCGGCCAGCCGTTTTACGCCGTGGTGCAGTCCAAAACGGGCACCACCGTGACCTTCAAGCTGCAGTCCGGCAAGTCGCAGACCGTCCGCATCCCAGAACTGAGCGAGCCCGACCAGCAGTTCGTCCTCAAGTGGACGAAGTTCAAGGACCAGCTCATGAGCGATGCGGAGTTCGCCAAGACCACCGTCCGCGACCTGCTGGAACTGCGCGGCTATCAGAGCTTTGAATTCGAAATCCGCGGCAACCACATTTTCGTGGACAGCGAGGTCAACGGGAAAAAGGCCACCCTCATGATCGATACCGGAGCCCAGTCCACGCTGCTCCACGACGGATTTGCCAAGGAAGCTGGCGTGGAAATGGGGCCCTACGATCAGAAAATCCACGGCATCGGCGGCGAGGCACCCGCCGCCGTGGCCGTTGTGAAAAGCGTCAAGCTGGGTGACTCTGAAATCACCAACTGGAAAATGCTCGCCGCAGACCTCTTCAAGGACATTCCCGGCGCCTCCAAAGACCATGACGGCATCCTCGGCGCAGACTTTCTGCGCTCCATGGACGCCGTCATCAGCTACCGCGAGGGCCGCATGTTCCTGAAGCCGGACAAGCTCGCCAGCGTCAAGGACAGCGGCAAACCCGGAACCGACAGCAGTGCTGCCGGCAAGGTGGCGGTGCGCGGCGAATTCCGGAAATGGACCAGCGCAGACGGCTCCAAAGTCTTTACCGGAGCACTCGTCAACAAGACCGAAACCGACGCCACCTTCCGCCTCCAGAACAACACCCCCGTCACTCTGCCGCTCGACAAGCTGAGCGAAGCGGACCGCGACATCGTCGGCAAATGGAGCAAGCTGCGCGACGACCTCGCCAAAAATCCGGAGTTCAAAACCCTCACGATCAAGGAACTCCTCGAACTGCGCAACTACCAGAGTTTCGCCTACCGCCTGAACGGAAACCATATTCTGGTCGGCGGCACTGTCGGCACCACCAAGGCCACCTTCCTGATCGACTCTGGAGCCGGCGGAGGTGTCTTCCATGTGGATTTTGCCAAAAAAGCCGGCATGGATGTCGGCCCCATGGACCAGATCATCCACGGCATCGGCGGCACCGCACCTGCCGCCATCACCAAGGTTTCCCGGCTCCAGATGGGGGATGCCGTCATCGAAAACCGCGTCCTGCTGTCCGCAGATCTTTACAAGGCCAGCGGCGGCGTGAAAGGAAGCTTCGATGCCATTTTCGGCGCGGATTTCCTGCGGGAACTCGACGCCGTCATCGCCTACAACGAAGGCCGCATGTTCCTCAAACCTGACAATGCCGACAAGGCGGAAAACACCGGCACCCCGGACGCATCCCCGAAATGGGAAGATCCAAAGAAGGACGCCAAGCCAGAGGAGAAAAAGGAAGCTCCCAAGTCCACTCCAAAACCCGCCTGAAGCAAGCTTCCCTCCACTTCACGGCTCCAGCCAACCACCTCCGTCCGCGTCACCGCGCAGACGGAGGTTTTTTTTACACCACCGGAGGGTTTCCAAGATCAGGCGAGTTTGTCAGGGAAATCGCCGTCCGTTCATGCTGTGTGGCCTGTCATCATCGGCAGGGTCACCATGCTGTTGCCGCACTGGTGCCCAAAGGATGGCACCACCACTCGCGAAGGATCCCCCGTCCGTTTGACACCGCCTCTGCCCAGCGTTGGAAACGTGCGCGGAACGGATGGTTGGACGGATCAGCAAACGATTCGATGCCGACAAGGAATGCCGCTCTTTTGTCCCCGCTGGAAACCAATTTCGTCAGTGTGCCCCCTGCTGATTCCGCGGCCCATGCGGGTGTATCGAAGGATCAAAGCCGGAGAAACTGTCCGATCGCAGTCGGCACCGTTGAGTGTCCCTCCGTGTGATGCCGCCGACGCTCACTCCGCCGGATTCCTTGGCCAGCATTCCATCGGGAGGATGATCCTCCTGGTGACGGGATCTGAAATCAACCAGCCTCAACCGTGGGGAACCACCAACGGCTTTCCGGCTGCGGAATGCTCGTTTTGTTTCCTCAGTGTGTTCGCACGACCGATTAACGGCGGCGGCGGCGGACGAGGAAGCCGAGCAGGGCGAGGCCAGCCACGAGGGATGTCGCGGGTTCCGGAATCAGCTTCAGGGTGCCATCCACACCCAGTTTGGAGGAATCCCAGGACCAATCCCCGGAGCCGAGGCCGGAGACATCGGGCAGTGACGTGGCACCAAAGCTGCCGACGAACGCAGGGGCGTCAAAGAGATTGAAGGTATCCCCAAGCTGGAGACTGCCGCCCAGCAAGGTCACGGTCAGATCCCCGCCGAGATCCAGCGTTCCACCGTTGAGGACGATCAGGTCGGAGATGGGTGGTCCGGTGCGGTCGATCTCCATGACCGTTTCGCCGTTGAGTGTCAGGGTGGAGTCAAAGGTCAGCGTGCCGATGGAGTTTCCGGGTGAGATGGTGCCGTTGATGGTGGTAGCGCTCACGATGCTGCCATTGCCAGTAAGTGACTGCGAAAGTGGCACAGTCCATCCTCCGGCTGCGGAGGCGTCAAAGGTGGCACCCGTGGCCAGATTGACCACGGAGGAAGGATTGAGTGTGGCACCGGCACCCAGCGCCAGCGTTCCCTGCAGGACATTGGTGGTTCCGCTGTAGGTGGAAATGCCGTTGAGCGTCAGCTTTCCGGTGCCGGTTTTGCTGAGGCCCCCGATGCCGTCCAGCGCAAGTCCGGTGGCGATATCGAAGCCATTGGTGTCGATCACGGCCCCGCCGGCGAGAATTTCGGTGGTGGCGGCGGTGAGAACGGGAAAAAACTCGGCCTGGTTGCTGCGAGCCTTGATCGTGCCGCCGTTGAACTGGAGGCTGGCGGTGCCGCCGCCGGAGTTGGCATGCTGGATGGTATTGGTGAAGAGGGTTCCGCTGTTCAATTCCACGGTTCCATTCCCGGCAGTGCCTGTGCCATCGCCACCGATGAGGACGTTGCTGGCGTTGACCGTGCCCCCGTTCAACTTGAAGAGACCAGTGCCGCCGCCGACCCAGCCGACGACGAGGTTGGCGGTGATGTTGCCGGTGCCGCCCTGGGCATCGTAGGTGCCCTGTCCTGCGGCACCTTCACCAAGACGGAGATCGTTGGATTCGTTGAAGATGCCGGACCCCTTCTGGGTAAGAGTACCCACGCCGTTGATGCTGCCCACAATGGTATGGTTGGGGCCGGTGTGGGAGAGACTGCCGGCATTCAGATTGTAGGTGCCATTTCCGGTGTCGCGTCCGATGGCCAGCCAGCTGTTGGCGGTGACCGTTCCACCATTCTGGTGGACGATACCGGTGGAATTGACTCCGTTACCGATCCACATTTCGTTAGCGGCGGAAGCCACGGCGTTACCGGAGACCGTGAGGGTGGCGGTGGTGGCTCCTCCGGTGTTGTTGCTGTGGCTGACCGCGAATACTCCGCCGCCGGCGTTTGTGGTCCGCAGCACCGCATTGCCGGAAAGGGTGTAGGTAGCCGCAGTTCCCGAGTGGCGTCCCAAGAGCACCCAGTTGTTGCCAGTGGCGATGCCGCCGGTTTGAACGACCGTTCCGTTGCCGCCGGAGAGATTGCCGGCGCCGTCCCGATTGCCGATGATGTATTCCGTGGTATTAATGGCTCCGCCGGACATGTTGAGATAACCGGTGGACGCCTCGTTGCCGACGACGAAGAAGCCGCTGGCATTGACGGTACCGTTGTCGAGATTCATGGTTCCGGTGGCACCGGAACCGTAGGTGCCAACATACATCCAAGCACCGCCGTTGGTATTTACGCTGCCGCTGGTATTGATATTGATGGTCGCGACCGAACCCGCGCCCTCCGCGGACCGGAAGTCACCGGTAGCGTGACTTCCCGAACCCATCCCGAACCCAGTGAACGTCCCGCCGGAAGTGGCCGTGTCGGCAATATTGTAAGTGCCATTGCCTCCCCCATTGCCAACGAACGTCCACCCGCCGGTGTTGTGAGTGCCCGCGATCTGATCCACGCGTCCTGACGTGCCTGCGCCTAATCCGACTTTCATGTCACG
>JAGNEJ010000077.1 GCA_018003315.1 Verrucomicrobiales bacterium | reverse complement strand
CTCCAGTTGATTTTCCTCCGCGTCCCAGTGCAACGGCGTCATGCCGTGCACCGCGATTTTTTCTCTGGCCAGCCACTCTGCGCCACAGGAAATGCCCCATGCACCGTGGGGAGCAGTCAGGGCAGCCAGCGCGGTGCGCATTTTCGCCCAGACCGTGCCGTGGGATGCCAGGCGGTTGTTGTCGTGCGTCTCCGCGAAATTCACCTGCAGCCCGGCGGTCTGCGATTGGTGGATGGCCTGCGGAAGATAATGCTCCACGGCGCCCCGATCGTAGTTCTGGAACAATTCCGAATACGCCCAGTCGAGGCCACCCGTGCCAAGCAGGTCGAGCATTTTTGGAATCGGTCCGCCCAGCCCCTCCAGCAAAAACACCGTGTCTGGAAACTGCTCCCGGACCTTGGCAGTGATGTATTCCCAGACAGGCGTAGGGATCATGTAGCCCGCATCGCAGCGGAATCCGTCCACCCCCTCACGACACCAGTGTAGGAAAATGTTCGCCATCTCGCGCCACAGCGCCCGGTCTTCGTAGTGCATTTCCACCAGGTCGGCCCAGGTGACTCCCCAGGCTCCGGGCGATTTGAACGCTCCGTTCTCCTCCCGTTTGAACCACTCAGGATGCAGTGCAAGCATGCGGGAGGCCCAGCCGGTGTGGTTGATAGGCACATCCACAAACAAGCGGGCACCGCGCGCATGAACCCCGTCGATCAACTCGCGGAACTGATCCAATGGCGTTGTTTTTCGGTCGAATTCCGCCAGTGCGGGGTCGATCGTATAAAAATCCAGCGGCGCAAACGGGCTGCCAAAACGCCCCATTTTCGCCCAGGTAGTGGGGGTGGGGAAGGGCGGCAGCAACAGCAGCACGGAGAATCCGAGGTCGCCATGAATATGGTCGAGGCGGGCGGCCAGTTGCCGTAATGTTCCTGAGGGCGGAATCACCGTGCAGCCGAGTGCGTCCAGGCGTGCCAGGTCCTGTTCGGCCAGAGGTGCGGTTTGCTCCGGATGCTGAAAAAGGCGCACGAAAGCACCGTAGATTCCCAGGTTTTTCCGGGTCCACGCCGGCTCGACCTTGATTTGAACATTCCCCTGCTGTTTCGGCCAAACCGGGACATCCTCACCCTCAGGAAGGAAAAAGGCGCGGCCTTCCACGATCCCCACCTCCTCCAGGGGCAGTTCCACTTCGAAACAGCCGGGGGCCGTGGGGCGCATCGGGACATCATGCCAGCCGATCTCCCGCAGCCGGACGTTCTGCTCCACCCTGGCGACCACTGCCCGGCGTCGATGCTCCATGCAACCGACGGTGGTGCGCAGAAACGCCTGTCCAGGTCCGGCGTGCTGGACGTTGAGCTGGAAAACGATCCGGTCTCCGCGATGGGAGGCCATGCTGGTGCCGGGCGCAGGGAGGTGGGCGGAAATCTGGGGCATGAAAGGAAAGCCTGCCAGCATGTCCCGGACCTCCCCTGCGTCAAGCTGCCACCCAACGCATTCCTCGCCGCTGGAACCCGGCGCAAGGAAGCTGGCGCGGCGGGAAATCCGGCAAAAACTGGTCGCTCTGAGCGGTTGCGCCCGGCTGGTTCCGCGGCTTCATTCCCGCCTCGTCGGCTTTCGGCGAAATCTCTCCCCCTTCCGCGACTCCATTCATCCCAGCCAGCTTCGCCCCTGTGAATTCCAACGCCTTCATCCGCATTGTCGTCACCTTCGCCATCATGATTCTGGCCCTGTGGGTCTCGATGGACATTTTTGCCGGCAGCGGCAATGCACTCGGCAAGTTTTACTTCTACGTCATGATTGCGTCGTTCCTCTTCGGCCTGCTGGCATCGAAGAAGGCCTTTTATTACCTGATCTTTCTCGCGGCGTATCTCGACTTCTTCAAGCGCCTCATGATCCTGGATCACGGCATCCGCCAGATCGACCTCTACTGGGTGCTGGGCATCGCCCCGGCCACCATGGCGGGGATCATCTGCAGCGTGCTTTACCAGATGTTTTTCGGTGGAGGCAGGATTCGTCCCATGGAAGGCCGGCTGGTCGTGGCCACGCTCATCGTGTTCACCCTGCTCTTTGGCATCGGCCTCCTGTCCGTTGGATCCGGAAAGTTCCGGGCTCTGGGCGACCTCGTCAATGGCTCCATCTACATCCCCATGGCGTTTGTGATTCCGTTTCTCTTCCGGACTCCGGGAGACCTGCAGCGCGTGGTCAAAGTCATGATTTTCATCTTTGTCCCCTCGGCACTGTACCTGATTTACCAGTCGTTTTTTGGACTGACCTGGTGGGAACACCGCTACCTGCAAAGCGGCTTGAGCATTGAGGTGCGCCAATACAATGAACGGATTTTCCGGTGTTTTGGCACCATGGCCGCGGCCTCCACAGCCACCATATTTTACTCTGTTTTTGTTGCTATTCTGCTGGGTGGGGGTTTTTGGAAATACCGGCCGGATGGCACGCGAGTGGGCCAATCCATGATCGGACTGCGGCTGCTGCTAGCTGTGATTTATGGGGTGGCGGCATTCCGAACCTTCAGCCGTGCGGGGTGGGTCATTGGCATCATTGTACTCTGCTGCCTGGTGGTCTTTCACTTCCGGGCGTTGACGATTGCTTTCTATGCGACGTTTCTCGCCGCCTCGCTCACCATTGTTTTCCTGTCCCCTTATCTGTTGCGACACAAGGTCTTGAATGAACTCGACAGCCGCCTGGCATCCGCCAGCGACGAAACCAGACAGGCGGCGGTGCTGTCCACGCTGAACGACCGCCTGGAAGGATTCAATGCCCTGATGACCAATCGATCCATCTGGACGCCGTTTGGATTCCGGTTTGCGGGCAAATCCCGCTTGCAGGAGCAGGTCTTCCTTCACGATGCCTTTACCGCGGCGGTGATCCGCTTTGGTTATGTCACCCTGGGAGGCATTCTATTCCTGGGCATCTCCCTGCTGGTGATGCTGCACCGGTTTGTACTGCACAGCCCGCGAGGGATCTCACGGGAACTCGCCTGCCTTGGGTTGAGCGCATTCGTGGCCCTGTTGATCGGAGGGATCACCAATACGGCGGCTTATACCACTTTTCCACAGAACATGCTGCTGCATTTCTTTCTGGGCGTCTGCACCAGCCTGATCGTGCTGGCGAAGACTCAGGAAAAAGAGCAGGAGGAGGCGGACTCCCCCAACACTTCCGGACCGCAGCGCACCCTGCCCTACCGCTCGGGACAGCGGCGTCCGGCTTATTCCTAGCCGGGGTTTTTCCATGCCGGCATCCATCGCCGATTTCCTGACCCCGGAGGCTACCCGAAAGCTGGCAAGCCTGGCCCTGCGCTCCCGTTTTGCCGTCGAAGGTTCCCGTTCCGGAGCCCATGCCAGCCCGCACAAGGGTGCCAGCGTGGAGTTTGCCGATCACCGCCAGTATGTGAAAGGGGACAATCTGCGCAGCCTCGACTGGAAGGTCTTTGGGAGAACCGACCGTCATTACGTCAAACAGTACCGGGAGGAGACCAGTCTGCGCGTCCACCTGGTCCTGGATGGCTCCAAGTCCATGACCTACCAGTCTCCGTCAGCGAAATTCAGCAAATACGGCTATGCCTGCCGACTGGCGGCGGCGCTGGGGTATCTGGTCAGCAGGCAGCAGGATTCCTTGGGGCTGACCATTTACGACCGGGAAATCCGTCGTGAGATCCCTTCCCGCAACGGCCCGCGGCATCTTCAGGTGGTACTGGAAGGCCTCCTGCAGCACCGACCTGAAATGGAAACCAACACGGGGCAGGCGCTGCATGCCCTGGCGGAGCATCTCTCGCGCCGCGGACTCATCATTCTTATGTCGGATCTGTTCGACGATCCGAATGCCATTTTTCGTGCGGTGGCCCATTTCCGGAAAAAGCTCCATGATGTCATTTTGCTCCAGATCCTCGATCCGGTGGAGATTGACCTGTCGCTCGACCATTTCGCTCAGTTTGTGGATCTCGAAACCGGTGAAAAACTGGAGGTGGATCCCATCCAGACACGTCAGGCCTACAGGGAGGAACTGCAGGCGTTCATCGATCAGGCCCGCGAGCGCTGTGCCGGACTGCAGGTCGATTACCGCCTTGTCTCCACGGGGGAAAGTTTCGAGGATTTCCTCCACCAATACCTTGCGGAACGGTCCCTTCTGGCCCGTTGAAGCAGCGGGGCAATGCGGCGCGGAATTCAGGGCTGCTGCCGGAATGATGCGTGACAGCATCGGCCGCGCACGGACCGTAAAAAAACAGGTTTTGTTTGCCCATTTTTTGGATCATCATCGCCTGGAAAATGCCTTTCCTGACAATGTCCACCATCACGAACCGCGGCGATCTCGCCAAGGCTGAGTGCCGTCCGTCTTGTCTCCATCAATCGAGTGCCCTCCGCTGGCCGATGGTGCCGGTGGAAAAGCCTGCTGTGGAGGAGTCATGAGGACGCATTCTAACCAATCGGATGGAACCTGACTGGAAACAACGCTTGCTGGAGCACCTCCGCCGCCCGCAGAGCCGGTCGCAGAGCAAGTCCGAGATTTGCCGATCACTGGAGGTGGCTCCCACGGACCGGGCGGCACTGAGGCAGGCGTTGCAGGAACTGGAAGCGGCGGGGGAAGTGGTGTGTGGGCGCGGGGGGCGATATCAACTGCGCCGGGCCGCCAAAGGCGTGCTGCGCGGGGTGGTTTTCCTGCGTTTGGGGAAAAGCGGCGGGCTTTTTGTGCCGGATTTCAGCGATCCGGAAAGCGCACTCCAAGCGGCCGCGTTGGGGCTGGCCGAGGACAGCCGCCTGGCCGTCTCCCAGGAGAATCTCAACACCGCGATGCACGGGGACAGGGTCCTGACAAAGGTGACGGAACAGCGTTCGCCTTCCGTCCGGTCCCCTCTGCGCAGCCACCGAAACAGGTGGATAACACCACTGCCGTCCGGTGGCCCTGCCGTTAATGTCAGGGTGATCGAAATCCTGGAGCGCCGCCATCAGAATGTCAGCGGCACCTTTCACCGCAGGGACAAGAGAACCTGGCTGGTGCCGGACGACCCGCTGCTGCCCAGAATCATCGAGGTGCCGATGGATCGGGAGGCGCAGGTCCAGCCGGGGGATAAAATCGTGGTGACGGTGGACGACTGGGCGGTGAGGAGCCGAGCCCCGCGCGGTCGGCTGCTGCGGAGGCTGGGGCGTTCTGGTGAGAAGGGAGTGGATATTTTGGGTCTCATTTACAAATTTCGCCTTCCGCTCGAATTCCCCGCAGCGGTGCTTCAGGCCGCAGATCAGACGCCGCAGGTCATTTCCGGCAGCGAAATCCAGACCCGTGAAGACTGGCGTGGCCGGGAGGTCATCACCATCGATCCGGTTGATGCCAGGGACTTCGACGACGCCATCGCGGTGACGCGGCTGCCGAACGGTCACTGGGAACTCGCCGTGCACATTGCGGATGTCTCACATTATGTCAGGCCGGATTCCGAGCTGGACCGCGAGGCCCGGCGGCGGGGCAACAGCATCTACCTGGCGGACCGCGTGATTCCAATGCTGCCGGAAGCGCTGTCCAACGGCATCTGCAGCCTGCGTCCGGACGAGGACCGCCTCACACGTGCGGCCATCCTGACATTTGACGAATCGGGGCGGCGGATCGGGGCGCGCTTTGCCGCGGCGGTCATCCGCAGTCAGCGCCGTTACACCTATGAAGAGGCGTTTGCATCCATGAAACCATGGCTGGAGCATCCTGACCGGGCCTGGGAGACGCCGTTCGGACCGCTTCCGGCGCGCGCCTGGGCGCTGGCCGCACGCCTTCGAAAACGAAGGATGGCCAACGGATCGCTGGATCTCGATTTTCCGGAGATCAGGGTGGCGCTCGACGAAAATGGCGAACCCGTCGGGCTGACGCGGGTGGAGCATGACGAAAGCCACCAGTTGATCGAGGAATTCATGCTGGCCGCCAATGAAGCGGTGGCCGAGCAGATGCGGCGCGCCGCAAAGCCTGCGATTTTTCGCGTCCACGAACCGCCAGACCCTGACAAACTGGAGGAACTGCGTGCATTTCTCGGCACGCATCAAATTTCCACCGGCGACCTTTCTCTGCGGCGGGAGATGCAGAAGGCGCTGCGCATCATCAACCAGCGTCCAGATGCACCCGTCCTGAAACTCGCGGTGCTCAAAAGCATGAAACGGGCCGCCTATCATGCGGATCCGCTCGGGCACTTTGGTCTGGCCATGGAAAACTACACGCATTTCACCAGTCCCATTCGCCGTTATGCTGATCTCGTCGTCCACCGGGTGCAGGCGAATCTCCTCTGGCAGGCAAAGCATCCCACGCCCGGATATGGTGCGATGAAGGAGCTGGCCGCCCATCTTTCCATCACGGAACGAACCGCGGCTGAAGCGGAAACCGAAAGTCGGAAACTGAAGGAGCTGGCGTATTTCGAACGACTGATCCGGGAACAATCCCCCGTGACCTTCAAGGCGGCGGTTATGGATGTGCGCCGCAGCGGACTGTTCGTCGAACTCGCGGAAGTGCTCACGCGGGGCATTGTGCGTGCGGAGGACTTGGGCGTTGGCTGGCAATTTGACCCTGGCATGCAGCGGTTCATCCGCTGGCGGCCACGCCAGGAAATCAGGGTCGGGCAGGTGGTGGAAGTTGCTCCGGGGCAGATGGAACGGGAGCGGGGTTCGGTAGCGTTTCTACTGAAGGGGATCGTCGCTGCCGGGGTGGAAGGCCGCAAGGGCAGGACCCGCCGACCGGGGCAATCGGGCATTTGACGGGCGGGCATCCCAGCCCATTATTCCCATTGTTTTACAATTCCGACCCTCTTTCAATGACGCCTAACCATCCGTTCTTCCTGCGACTCGCCGCACTCTGTGCCGTGACCGTCACCGCTACTTCCTGCTCCAGCACTCCGGAACCCGAAGTGGATCCGAATGCCCCCGTTGCACTGCCCGGTTACAACCGGCCATCGGTTCCGGCAAAGCCGACCACTCCGACCACCCCGACCACGGCCACTCCGGGTGCGCCTGCCGATCCCGCAGCCACCCCGCCTTCCACTCCTCCGCCCACAGATCCTGCCGCCCCAACGGGCACCCCACCGCAGCCCCCCGCCACTCCGCCTGTGGCACCTCCTCCCACGGCGACTCCGCCGCCCGCCACCCCCTCGCCCAATGCCAGCCTGCCCTATGGCACTCCAGTGATTGGGAAGAAGGGCTTTGTTTACAGCCCGTATGCCCCGGAAAAGGGCATGGTCGATGTCTCGGACATTGCATCCGGCACCAAGGTCGAGTGCCCCTACACCGGCAAAGTGTTCCGGGTTCCGTGAGCTTTGCGCGGCCAACCGCGTCTGAGCATTCCCGCCGCAACCGCGGTGCTTTTGGTGATCGGCTGTCATCGCAGCAGGAATGTGCTTGCGCATTGGGAGCAGCACGTTCATTGCGGGTGTTTGCATCATGAAAAAATCCACATCCTCCCGAAAGCCCAAGAGCCAGAATCCCGCCAGCCTCCATCGAAAGTGGTCTGGACCCATGGTCGAAGGCGTGGATCGCGCCGCCAGCAGGGCGATGCTGCACGCGCTGGGTTTCCAGCGCGGGGATTTCCAGAAATCGCAGATTGGAGTCGCCAGCACCTGGGCACAAGTCACCCCGTGCAACGTCCACATCGACAAACTGGCTCTGGAGTCCGCCAAAGGAATCACCGCCGCGGGAGGGAAGCCGATCATTTTCAATACCATCACCATCTCCGACGGCATCAGCATGGGGACGGAGGGCATGAAATACAGCCTGGTGAGCCGGGATGTCATCGCCGATTCGATCGAAACGGTCGTCGGCTGTGAAAACCTCGACGGATTGGTGGCCATTGGCGGCTGCGACAAAAACATGCCAGGGTGTCTGATCGCCATGGCCCGGCTCAACCGCCCGGCAGTCTTTGTTTATGGCGGGACGATCCTGCCCGGATGTCACGAGGGCCGGGACGTGGACATTGTCAGTGTGTTTGAAGCCAGCGGCCAGCACGCTGCCGGGCAGATCAGCGATGCACAGTTGCAGGGCATCGAGGAAACCGCCATTCCCGGCGCGGGTTCCTGCGGCGGAATGTACACGGCCAACACCATGGCCTCCGCCATTGAAGCCCTGGGAATGAGCCTGCCGAACAGTTCGGCTCAAGCCGCCATCAGCAATGAAAAGCTCATGGACTGCTTCGACGCCGGTGCCGCCGTGCTCCACCTGATCAGCCGCGGCATCCGCCCCAGCGACATCCTGTGCCGGGAATCATTTGAAAATGCCATCACCCTGGTGATCGCCCTTGGCGGCAGCACCAATGCGGTGCTCCACCTGCTGGCGATGGCCCATGCCGCCAACGTGAAGCTGAAGATTGACGATTTCACCCGCATTGGCAAAAGAACCCCCGTGCTGGCCGATCTCAAGCCCAGCGGGAAGCATGTCATGGCGGATCTGGTGAAGATCGGCGGCACGGTTCCGCTCATGAAGCTCCTGGTGGAGGAGGGACTGATGCATGGCGATGTCATGACCGTGACCGGGCGGACCATGAAGGAAAACCTGGCCAAGGCAAAATCCTATCCAAAGGGACAGACCATCGTCCGTCCCCTTGGCGATCCGGTGAAAAAGAACAGTCACCTGGTGATCCTCTACGGAAATCTTGCTCCGGACGGTGCCGTGGCGAAAATTTCCGGGAAAGAAGGCGAGCGTTTCAGCGGATCGGCCCGGGTTTTTGAGAGCGAGGAGTCCGCGATGCAGGCCATCATGGCGCGAAAAATCAAGAAAGGCGATGTCGTGGTCATTCGCACGGAAGGACCGGTCGGCGGACCCGGAATGCGGGAAATGCTCGGACCCACGTCGGCCATCATGGGACAAGGACTGGGAAAGGACGTCGCCTTGATCACGGACGGCCGCTTTTCCGGCGGCAGTCATGGATTTGTCGTCGGCCACATCTCGCCGGAAGCCTTCGTGGGCGGTCCGCTTGCCATTGTGAAAAATGGCGACTCGATCACCATCGATGCTGCCAAACGCAGCATTTCCGTGGACATTTCCGCCGCCGAAATCAAAAAGCGTCTTGCTGCATGGAAGCAGCCGAAACCACGCTATACCCGTGGAGTGCTGGCCAAATATGCCCGGTGCGTCACCTCAGCGTCGCTGGGGGCGGTCACCGATCTTGGATGACGCACGGCGCGGCCGCGTCCCGCTGGATGATGCCGCAGCACGGATGTCCAGCGAATCGGCTGCCGGACAAAGGCGCGGTTGTTCTGACGGTTTCCCCCGGTATGCTGCAAACTGATGGCTGGTCCCCTGCTCAGCGTCCGTGATCTTCGCGTTGCCTTCCATACCCGCAATGGTGTGGTCCGCGCCGTCAATGGCGTCTCTTTCGACCTGGCGCGGGGCAAAACCATCGGCATCGTCGGTGAATCCGGATCGGGAAAATCGGTGGCCTGCCATTCCATGCTCGGCCTCATCCCACAGCCGCCGGGACGCATTGAAGGAGGAACGGTGGAATTCGACGGCATGGACCTCCTGAAGTTGGACTCGCAGCAACTGCGGAACATCCGCGGACGCCGCATTTCGTTGATTTTTCAGGACCCCATGACTTCGCTCAACCCGTGGCTGCGCATCAGCACCCAGTTGATGGAGCCGCTGCAGATTCATCTGGGGTTGGGCCGTGCCGAGGCGCGCGCCAGGGCGGTGGAGGCATTGCAGCAGGTGGGAATCCCAGACGCCGGGAACCGCATCCGCAGTTACCCGCACGAGTTTTCCGGAGGAATGCGGCAGCGCGTCATGATTGCCATGGCACTGGCCACCCATCCAGAGGTGCTGATTGCGGATGAACCAACCACTGCCCTGGACGTAACCATTCAGAAGCAGGTTCTGAAACTCATCCGCCAGCGCCAGCAGGCACTGGGCACCGCAGTCATCTTCATCACCCATGACCTCGCGGTGGTGTCTGAAATGTGTGATTTTGTCCATGTGATGTATGCCGGGCGCATCATCGAGGCGGCCCGCACGGACGAACTTTTCGCCCATCCGCTGCACGCCTACACTAGGGCGCTGCTGCGCAGCATTCCCGGACTCCAGAAGCGCGGCGAAGCGCTCTACACGATTCCGGGCATGCCGCCGGACCTCAGCCGCCCGATTCCCGGCTGTGCGTTTGCGCCGCGCCGACCAGAGGCCGTCCGCAGCGCTTGCCTGCACGACCGTCCGCCTGTGATCGAGGAGCTGCGCCCGCATCACTGGGTGCAGAATTGCCCCGGCTGTCTGGCGGCGGATTGAGAATGGTCAGGGCGAAAATTTCTCACCCGCCCTGCACCGGAGGCATCAAGGCCACTTCGTCCCCAGGCGCCACGGGTGCGTCCAGCTTCACATAGGAGAGATTGACGGCCACCAGCAGGCTGGAGCGCAGCGGCTCCAGTGCGGGATGCAGCGTGCAAAGTTCCTCCACAAGCATGCCGGCGCAGACCGGGCCGGCAAGCGGCCAGTCCATCTCCGCCCGGCCCACTGCATCCCGGACAGTGGAAAAAAACAGGAGTCGGCAGGAACCGGTGGCATGGCTGCTCATGGCTGGATGCATTGCGGCCGCAAGGTGCCGATAAACGGAAGATTTCGGTAATGACCCTGGTAGTCGAGGCCGTAGCCGACCACAAATTCGTCGTCAATGTCGAACCCCACATAGTCCGCGTCCACCTCCGCGGCACGGACCTTGCGCTTGCGCAGCAGCACGCAGGTTTTGACGCTTGCCGCGTTATATTCGCCGGCAAGCTTCCGGCGGATGGCATCCAGGGTGCGTCCGCTGTCCAGGATGTCATCGAGCACCAGGATGTGTTCCCCATCGAGCGGCGGAAGTTTTACTGAATGAAACGTCACGGTGCCCGAGCTTTCGGTGGCCCCATGGTAACTGGAAACACCGATGGTTTCGATTTTCAGCGGAAGCTGGACGCGCCGCAGCAGGTCGGCGAGCAGGATCAGTCCGCCCTGGAGAATCGCGATGACGGTCAGGTTTTTGCCCCGGTAATCCCGCATGATGTCACGGGCCATGGCGTCCAGCCTGCTCAGGATGGTGGTTTCGTGAAACAGGATCGATTCGATGTCAGAGTGCACGGGGAAGGGACAGGGGCGGGTGGGCGGCAAAGGTTTTGCAAAGCCTTACTCTTTCGTGGATAAGTGGAAACCGAAAAATTTCCCATACCATGAGCCACCTTGATCCCTCTGACATCGCCCACTTGCGGCAGGACTATCAAAAGGAGTCGCTTTCCCGCGGGGATGCGGCCCCGGATCCGCTGGTCCAGTTTCGCAAATGGTTCGCCGAAGCCAAAGAGGCTGAAATTCTGGAACCGAATGCGATGGTCCTGGCCACCGTGGATGCGGCGGGCAGGCCTGCGTCCCGCACGGTGCTGCTCAAGGGCATCGACGCCCGCGGATTCACCTTCTTCACCAGTTATGAAAGCAGGAAAGGCAGGGAACTGGCCGCCAATCCGCGGGCTGCGGTGACCTTTCTCTGGCTGGAACTGCAGCGGCAGGTAAACATCTGCGGCATTGTGGAATTCGTTTCAGAAGCGGAGAGCGACGCCTATTTCCAGGTGCGGCCGCAGGCCAGTCAGATCGGTGCCCTCGCTTCCGCGCAGAGTTCGGTGATCCCGAGTCGCCACTGGATCGAGGAACGCTTCGCCGCGCTGCAGCAGCAGTATCCTGAAGGCAGCCGTGTGCCGCGTCCACAGTACTGGGGCGGCTATCTGCTCGTTCCTGAATCGATTGAATTCTGGCAGGGACGCCCCAGCAGGCTGCACGACCGCATTCTGTATCAGAGGGATTCCAAAATGGAATCCGGATGGACCATGGAACGGCTCAGCCCGTGACGGACCATGATCCGTGCTCTGATCTGTGACCTCTACGGCACGCTGCTGCAGG
This sequence comes from Verrucomicrobiales bacterium, assembly GCA_018003315.1. GTDB lineage: Bacteria > Verrucomicrobiota > Verrucomicrobiia > Verrucomicrobiales > V1-33 > JAGNEJ01. The sequence goes on along the minus strand of JAGNEJ010000077.1, from coordinate 12,422 downwards.
TCACGCCGCCGGAGTCGCCCCCGACCTGGGATGGGCTCTGGAGGGATGCCCTGGGCATGGCACCGGTCATGGGAGAGTTTGAATTTTCCTCCCGATGCCGGAGTGAAATCGAAGCGGTCCACCGTGCCAAACGTGAGCGCGGCATCCGTTTCCCTGAAGTGGATTGGTTGGACATTCTCAGTGCCGCCATCGGGCATCAGCCGCGTGAGGTGCTCGGTCGCTTTGCCATGGTCGATGCCGCTCGGCAGCGGAATACGATGCTCATGCCGGGTGCTGCGGAGGTCTTGGCGGAAGCCAGGCGACGCGGGATGGTCTGCGGGCTCTGTTCCAACGCACAGGCTTACACGCTCAGCGAACTTCACACGACCGGAGCGGATCTGGCATTCGACCCGGACTTCATCTTCCTGTCATTCCAGCATGGATTTGCCAAGCCGGCACCGGAGGTGTTTGCCTGGCTGGCAGGGCGGCTGACACGACGCGGCATTCGAAGCGATGAAATCCTCATGGTCGGCGACCGGCTGGACAATGACATTGCGCCCGCTTCTGCAGCGGGATGGAACACCTGGCTGCTGACACCGCATGAGAGCGAACGGTCAGGGAAGGGGACCTGGCGTCAACTGGGCGGATGGCTTTTTGGCAACGCACCGTCTGCAGACACCCACGATCAAGCCGCGCCGGATGAGTGAGGCCCCTGTTCGAAGTCAGCAATGTTTGAGACGAGGCGCAACCAATGCAAGGTGCGTTCAGGGGCGTCAGCGGTGGCGGGCACCGTGCAACATTCGGGCTGCCAGCAGGAGCAGGCAGAAGCCGGAGTCATGGGGTGGCGAGCAATTCCGTCAGCTTGGGTTCAAGTGCCCGGGCCCAGAGGTCGTAGCCTTTGGCGCTGAGGTGGAGGAGGTCGGGCATGACTTCTTTGCTGACGATGCCGCCGGGGCCGGTGAAGGCGCTGCCAATGTCGAGGAAGTGAACACGCTGGCCGTCGGCGAGGGCGGGGAGCAGGGCATTGATCTGTTGGGCGCGCTGACGCCAGGGATCGCTGGCATCGGCACCGCGTGGGAAGATGGCGTGGAGGATGATTTTTGTGTCGGGCGATTTTTTTGCGATGCGCCCGATGATGGCGCCGATGCCCTCGGCGATTTGCTGCGGAGTGGAGTCGCTGTGGCGGACGTTGTTGGTGCCGATGAGCAGGACGCAGACTTTCGGGTGGAGGCCGTCGAATTCGCCGTTGTCGAGCCGCCAGAGCGCGTGTTGCGTGGAGTCGCCGCCAAAGCCCAGATTCAGCGTGCGGCGGGATGCCTGCTGCCGCGCCCAGATGTCTTTGCCCGCTGTTTCCCAGCCTTGGGTGATGGAGTCGCCGAGGAACACAATCTCCGCGCCGGCTTTGGCTTCGGCCAGCTTTTGCTCATGTCGTTGCATCCACCAGCCGAACTTGCCTTTGCCGGCAGGTCGGGCTTCGGGCACGCTGGGCGAACTGGCGCCCTCCAGCACCCATTCCAGCGGGAAGCGGGCGAAGGTGAGGGTGTCCTCAATGGTTTTCTCGCCGGCTTCGTAGAGGATGCCAATGCTGCCGTCTTTGAGTACGGTCATGCAGGAGTAGGAGGCCAGGCGGGGATCAAGCAGGCGGCCCCGGCTCCAGGTTTTTCCATCGTCGGTGCTGCTGCGGATGGTGAGGTCGAAGCGGGTGCGGGCGTCGTTGGGATTGGATAGGAGCAGGGTGCCGTCGGGATGAATGAGAATGCCGGCCATGCAGGTGGGATCGGTGACGGCAGACCAGGGTTCGCTCCATTGGCCTTTGAGCAGGCTGTCGTTCCAGCGCCACCGCGCCCAGGCACGTTTGCCGGAATGCGATTCGTCGCGCATGGTGAGCAGCAGCGAGCTGTCGCGGCATTCGACGATTTGCGCTTCGCTGGTCGGTGGATGCGCGGGGATGGCTGGAGGTGAAATTTTCCAGGTCTCACCGTGGTCGCTGCTGGCGATGAAACAGGAGTGCGGGACGTTGTTTGCGCCCTTGTATTGCGCGGCGAAGACGAGCGAGCCGTCGCGGATCTGGATGCCGCAGCCGGGGCCGTTGAAGCAGAGCCGCCACGCGGGGTCTTTGACCTGCGGGGTGATGCTCACGGGCTTGCTCCAGGTGAGGCCGTCGTCGGTGCTCTTGCAAATCACGAGCTGGCCGGTTTCATCGGGCGTCATGCCAGGACCGCTGCCAGCCCAGCCGCGTGCGCCTTTGCTCCAGAGCGCGGCGACAAAAATCGTGCCGGTTTTCCGATCCACGAGGATCGCAGGGTCACCAACGCCGTTGCCGCGCGAACCGGGCACCGCCGCGTCGTAGTCCATGATGCGCTGCATCGCGCTCCAGGTCGCACCGTTGTCGGACGAGCGCATGAAGCCGACATCAATGTCCGCCGGCAGGTCGGCTTTGCTCTTGTGGCGAACGTCGAAGACGGCGAGCAGCGTGCCTTTGGCCGAGGTGGCGAGTCCGGGGATGCGGTAGGTGTGCACGCCGTCGTCGCCCTGTTTGCGCACGACGGTGCGGAAGATGCGAGGATCATCCGGGAGCTTTGCGGTTTGCGGTTGCTGTGCTTCGGGCAGGTCGGCGGGCTGACCCCAGCGCTTTTGCAGATCGCTGACAGCGGTGTTCCGTTCGGCATCGGTCAGGGCGCGGTCGTGGACGATGACTTCGGCGATGTCGCATTCGAGGCCGTTCTGCGTCGCGGCGTCCGCTCCGAGGATGAAGCCGCTGACCGGCTGTACGGCGTTCGCGTGGACGGTCTTTGTTCCCACCCCGGCGATCGCATGTGCGATGTCCGCACCGTCGGCGGCCTTGGCGAACGTGAAGGCATGGACCTGCCAGGTGCCGGTCTTGGCCTCGTGCGTGGGGGAAATTGCGTCCGTGCCAAATCCGACCCGCCAGGTGCCATTGCTCACCTGCGCATGGGATCGACCGCTTTTGGTCGAGCCGTCAAAAAGGAATCCCTCCGCGCCGGGCGGGAGGCGCAGGACGGCAAGAACCGTGCGTCCCTCGCCGAGCGCGCCCCATTGGCCTGCAGCCTGCCAAAGCGCGGATTTGCCATCGAGGCGGAGGATGGTTTGGTCGCCGCTCGCGGACTTCACGCGGAAAGCCCGCGGCTGACCGACGGTGTGGGTGAGCGCACGCGCATGGCCGGAAGCGGCGGCATTGCCCCACGCGGTGACTCGCAGGCCATTTGTCTGCAAGCTCGCCGCCTGATACCAGGCGCAGGGCGCTGCGGCATCCGGTCCAGTTGCGGCGGAAATGGTGGTGATGGCGAGGGCGACGCTGTATGCAAAGAGTTTCATGGGAGGCAACGAAGTCACGGTGCAGGCATCCTGTCCTGCGGCGGACGGAGGCGAGAAATGGAAAGGGCGGCACCTACTTCGGAGGCGCGGCAGCGTCCGGCACGGCGGGTTTTGCCAGGTATTTTTCAAACCACGCCACGGTTGCGGAGACCGCTTTGGCCTGCTGGTCTTTGTTGAAGCCGTGGCCGGCTCCGGGGAACATGAGCAGTTCGGCGGGGACGTTTTTATCCTTGAATGCCTGGAGGATTTCCCTGCTGTGTTTGTCAGGGACCAGGGTGTCCTTGTCGCCATGGAGGAGGAGCGACGGGGTGTCGTCGGCGGTGACGTGTTCGAGCGGGGAGACCGCTTTCCATGTTGCGGCGTCGAACTGCAGCGCGGGGAACTGGGTGCGCATTTTGTCCGATTCGAGATAACTCTTCAATTCCGTGGGCGGGAAGATGGCGACGACGGCGGCAAGGTGCCCGGAATCCTCCCCGGTGGTGCCCAGCATGAGCGAGAGGTGGCCGCCGGCGCTGGCGCCAAAGACCCCGAGGCGGGCCGGGTCCACTCCATAGTTTGCGGCGTGGGAGCGAATAAAGCGAACGGCTAGGCGGACATCGGCGATGCAATCCGGCACTCTGAAGAGGGGGCTGCTGCCGTGGCGGACGATGAACAGCGTGAAGCCTTTCTCCAGCAGCGCGGGAAAGCCCAAGCCTTTGCCCAGTCCGCCGAGCAACTGCTCCGGCGGCACCCACATGGAAACCCAGCCGCCGCTGACCATAAAGAGAATGCCGGCCCCGTTGGCGCCGGATTTCGGGGTGAGGACATCGAATGTCAGGGCCATGCCCATTTTGTGGCCATAGACGATGTCGGGCTTGATGTCCGGCTGCTGCGGTTCAGCGCGGTGGAGGGACGGCAGCAGGGCGATGGTTAGGATTGCGGCGGGCAGTTTCATGGATGGAATGATGCGATGCATCATAGCGCGGAAGCCGGGCGAGGGAAGGGGGAGATTCCAAAACCCCGTTATTTCCGCAGCTCGGGCATGAGGGCGATCACGTGTTCCTTGCTGGCGCGGATATCGATGGCTCCCTTGCTGCGGCGGGCGTGCTCGTGCAGGTCATTGGTGTCGGTATTGCCGAAGAATTTCCATTCGCCGGAGGCGCTGCGGGCGGCGACCAGATTTCCATGCGCGCTGGCGGTGATCCGGACGGCAGGGAATTTGAAGCTTCCACGGCTGAATTCGGCGTCCTTGGCTTCGGTGGCATGACCCCAGAAATAGAGCAGGTCGCCGGAAAGCGCACAGCACACGGAGTAGCCGCAGGCAATGAGGCTGGCTTTTTTGAGCTTCGGAGGCACGCCGGTGATTTGGCTGTCCTTGTTGCTGCCGAGGAAGACGAGGGTGCCGTCGCTCTTGAGTCCGATGCTGATCTCACGGCCTCCCTCGATGGCAGTGAGGCTGACAAAGGCGGGCGTTGGCTTCCAGAGATTGGGATGGTCGTTGTCGGGAAATCCAAAGTAGCTGGCGGTGCCGTCGGGGTGAAGAATGTGGCCGTGGAATTCCCCGCAGGCGATGGCGATGCCGGGCTTCAGCCCCGGCGGGACGAGCTGGCCGCGCCAGTCCTTGCCCCAGGCGACAACGCTGCCGTCGCTGCGGAGGGCGGCGCTGAATCGCAGGCCGGCGTCAATGGCAACGACCTCCGCCAGGCCGGCGGGGGGCTCGGCATGTTTGGCAAAAGTCGTGCCCCACTGGACCACGGTGCCGTCCGGTCGAATGGCCAGTGCGTAGTCCGGACCAGCAGCGATGGCCACGACTGGCCCGAGGTCTGGCGGAATGTCCCCGGCCCCCATGTCGTGGGTGACGCCGGGATATTTGCGCCAGGCGATGACTTTTCCCTCAACCGACGGCCGTGAAAGCGGGAACGTGGCGGTGCCGGCAGCAGCAGGGTTGCGTTTGTCCAGGGACTTCGGGGTGAGTGCCGAAAAGTGCGCGATCGCGGCTTCCGCTTCGCGGAGGCGGGCGGCCACGTCGGGGAGATCGGCATATTTTTGTGCGGCGCGAAGTTCTGCTTCGATGGTGCGAAGTTTTGTCAGGTGATTGCTCCATGCAGCCAGGGCGGCGGGTGCGAGCGGTTTTTCCTTCGCCGTTCTGGTATTGTGCCAAATGTTGCGCAGGGGAGCGAGCGGGGCCGGGGTACCGGGGTCGCCTGCGGGCGGAGGGTCGCCACCGGAGGTGAGCAGGGCCGCTTCTCCCTGGTAAATGGCGGCTTCGGCGGGCTTTTCGGCGGCGAGTGCTTGCAGCCGGTTGAGGTAGCTGTCGCGCAGGGGTTTGAGGGCAGCGCTGAGTTTGCTGGAGTAAGCGGCATCCAGGGCTCGGGAAAAATCTGTCAGGGAGGCCGTCAGCGCGGCATTTGTCGGCCATGCGGAAGGAGCCGCGAGGGCTTGGGCGGGATCAGAGATGCCGTCGAGCGGCAGCCATTCCACGTCGCGGAAGGAGGAGTTGTCGCAGATGAACTGAAGGGTTTTCCCAGGGGAAGCATCCCCCGTCTCCACGGAGCCGACCGTGACATTATTGATGCGCATGGAGAGGCGTTGTCCCTGGATCTGCATCTCGAGGCGGATTTCATCACCGGATTTCAGTCTGGAAGCCAGGAGCCACTCCACCAAAGGCACTTCCACGCCGGCATCGCGCCGGATCACTCGGATGATTCCGGGCATGACCAGCTTGCAGAGGAGTGCCTCACCTTTGGCGTAGCGGGGCTTGATCTGGAAATCGCGCGATCCGGATTCCACTCGCAAGCGCACCCGGAAGGCTCCATCGGTAAAACCGGCGGGAGCCGGCAGGCTGGCGGTGTAGCGATCCGAACAGACACACCAACCATCCTGAAGTCTGAGACGACCGGAGGCCCTGGCCACGTCCTCATCCTTCCAAACCACCGGCTGCCAGCCGCCAGGAATGGCGGAAGGGGCGGCGACGGATGCAGTCGGTGCTGCCGATGGAGGCTGCACCGATGCCGGCGGCGGCGGAATGGTTGTTGTGGAAGAAGGAGTGGACGGAGTCGGCTGAGCAACGGTGGTGCTGGCGGTTACGGCGGCGGATGGCTCCGCCTCAGCAAGCACGCGGTCCCATTCCACAAGATATCCGCCTGCGTCATTGGCGGAGAAACGTTCCGAGAGATCGTTCCATTCGATGAGGCGCGCTCCGTATTTGCCGTGTCGGTGCCAACCGAGAACATTTTGCGGAGTTTTCCCGGTTCCGCCGTTGTTAGGCGCGCCCGATGCCCAGCGGACGAACGCAAATGGCTCGCCGGTGATCCACTTCCACTGGCCCTCGGTTTCCGCATCGCTAGCCCCGAGCCAGCAGGCAGTGTCGCCGCGCACCAACAGCGGAATCATATAGGCGCGCAGCGCATCATACTCCTCCTGGCTGGTGATGCACGCCAGGTGGCCGTTTTCTTTCTCCGCAGCTGCTTTGGCCTGCGGCCACGGCAGACGGGATGGAATGAACCGATAGGTATGGCCACCCACGACCAACAGCGGCGCCGGGGGTCCCAAGGTGCTGGGCGGCGGCTGGGCGGGCGTCTTGCTCGCCGCCGCGTCAGGCATTTCCGGCTCTTGGATGCTGTCGGCGAAGATTTTGTCCAGCCGTTCCGGGGAGTCCTCAGGCGGGCTGGGACCGGGCCTCGGCTTTTCACCGCGGTTGAGGGAGAGGATGAGAACGACCGCAGCGGCTGCCGCACCCGCAAGTCCCCCAAAGATCAGCGCCGACCGGCGTTTGCGGAAAGTGGGCTGGAGCGGCAACGCCGCTTCGTCCGCAGGCGGCCAAGCAGCGGGCGCAATGGCAGGTGCGGGCTGTGGGCTTCGGTGTCCCGTGGGCGTTCTCCTGGCGGTGGGTGTTTTGCCGGCCGCAGGCGCATGCATGGCAGCGGGCTGCACCACGGGGCTGAGAATGCGCAGCAGGTCTTTCTTCATCTCCTCCGCGCTGGAATAACGGTTTCCGGGCACATACTGCATGGCGCGAGTGACAATCTCATCAAAGCGTTTGTCCACTCCCGCCCGGCGTTTCGAAGGCGCGGTGAATGTGCCCGTGGGTCGGGTGCCGGTGAGCAATTCATAAAGGACCACGCCCAGACTGAAAATGTCCGCGCGGTGGTCGATGTGCTTCTGAAAATCGAACAGCTCTGGTGCGGCATACTCGGGTGTGCCGAGACGCACGCCGCTGGTGGCCGCCGGCGGCAAATCTCCCGGATCGAGATCCGAGCGGCGCTTCCGGGCGATGCCGAAATCCCCGAGCTTCACTCGCAGCCCTGACTCGATGAAAATGTTCTCGGGCTTCACATCGCGGTGAACTACGCCTTTTTGATGGGCCGCGGTCAGCGCATCGCACACTTGGGCCAGCACCCTGACGACTTCCGGCTGCTTCAGCGGCTCCTGCGCCATGCGCCGGTGCAGGTTTGTGCCTTCGAGAAGCTCCATGACTATGTAGAGCACGTCGCCCACCTCCCCAAAGTCATGCACATCCACGATATGCGGACAGGTGAGCGAACCCATGAGCCGGGCCTCGGTTTTGAACTGGTCGCGATAGGCGGCATCCGCCGTGAGACTGCGCGGGAGGATCTTGATGGCTACGGCCCGACCCAGGCTGATTTGTTCCGCCCGGTAAACCGCCCCCATGCCGCCGATGGCGAGCAGATTTTCAAACCGATACTGCGGCAGCAGCACGGCGAGTTCCTCGGGTGTGGGCAGGTCATCGGAATTCATGGCGTCGGGACGTCCCTCCTGATAGTACGCCAAAATGGGGGGATCTGTTACACCCCTTCCGATGAATACGTTTGCGGAGTGGTTCGCGGACCGGGGAAAGGAAAATCCAGTCACCTGGAGGCGGTTGTGCCGACGACGCCTCGCGACTGTCAGACAACCAGTGGGACGGCGAAGCAGAATGCGAGTCTTGCCTCAGCCCTGGGCGAGCGTGGTGCTCGGGCCACTTCGCGGCCCAGAGTTTCATTTTCCCGTCACCCACTCGATCGGTAGTCGGACATACTTGATCGCCTTGTAGCCATCAGCCTCAAAGAGCACGCCGAGATGTCCATCGGCTAGTCTGGTTGGAACGCTGTAGGCGAAGCCGCCGGGCCACAGCAGGCGTTTTGCGGGCCATGTCGCGCCGTCGTCGGTGCTCAGCCAAATGGTGCCGCGTTCCCGTTTGGTGCTGTCGGGGCCGGTGTGGATGAGGCGGCCTTTGCCGGCGGCGTCATCGAAGGAAAAACGCAGCAGTCCGGCCATGCAGCTGGGGTCGGTGAGCTGCGGCAACTCGGCCACTGCGCTCCACGTCGCGCCGCCGTCCCTGCTCACAGCGGTGCGGCGCACTTTGGCGCCGGCGAACTGCCGCGAATCAAGCCGCACGCTTCCGTCGCTCAGCTCGGCCATTTGCACCTCGTTGATCTGGCTTTTTTCGCCGCCCTTGCCATCGGGGACGAGTGCGCCGGGCACATCCGCACCGCATTGCCAGGTGACACCGGCGTCATCGCTCCACGCGGCGTAGTTTTGCCATTGGCCGAACGGGCCCTCGTTGAACGGAATGATGAGGCGTCCTTTGTGCGGGCCGCGAGTGAGCTGGATGCCGATGCCGGGCCCGCTGGCGATGGTGTCGGCCCGCACGGGGCGCTTTGTGCCGCGGGTGACATCGCGCGGCTGGCTCCACGTTGCGCCGTCGTCGTCGCTGGTGACGATCAGGCTGCGATACACGTCCGGCCCGTCGTAGCCTTTGGCGATTTTTTCCCGGCTGTGTTCGGTGAGGTGCGCGGGGATGCGCTGATACATGAGGCAAATGCGCCCGCTCTGCTGCTCGACGACGGCCGTGGGGTTGTTGAGTGAGTTGGCATCGTCCTCGTGGACGACCTGCAGCGGCAGCCATGTCGTGCCGCCGTCGCTGCTGCGTTTGAGCACGATGTCGTTCTGGGCCTGGTCGTTGAGCTTTTGCCGCGCCTCAGCGAAGGCCAGCACCGTGCCCTTTTTCGTCACCACGACGGATGGGATGCGGAAAAACGGATAGCCTTCCTGACCGCCGATGAAGACATCGGAAAACTGCGGTTCTGCGGCATGGCTTGCGGGACTTGCGAGGCAGGCGATGAGGAAAAGAGTGCTGCGTTTCATTCGGGCATTGGGTGACTGCTGCATGGGGTTGAAAATGCCTGCTGGATTCGGTTAGTATCCGGCGGGTGTCGATGGAACTGCACCGGCCTCGCGCAGCACAAACTCCAGTGCTGTCACGGTGTCTTTGCAGGTGGTGTAGTGTCCGCCGTTTTTGCGGTGCAGGAGCAGCACTTTGCGCTTTGCCTCCTGCAGCTTTCCGGCGAGGCGCAGCACACTCGCCGCTGGCACCAGTGAGTCCTTGCCGCCGGTCGCAAAGGCCACGGGCATGGTGAGCTTTTCCGGGAACAATTCTGCGCTGCGCTTGCGGTATTCGTCCGGCACCTGCGCCTTGGTGCCGCCAAAGGAGGCGGCGATGGCGTCCTGGAATCCTTCATATTCCACATGGTTCGCCAAGCCATTGAGGGTGGCCACGCCCGCGACCAGGTCCGGATGCAGTGCCGCGAAGGTCAATGCGCTCGACCCGCCCATTGAGCCGCCGGCGAGAAAAATGCGTCCGATTTTGTGGCGCTGCCGCAGTTCCGCGATGATCTGAACGGTGTCTGCTTCGGCAAGCGGCCCCATCCAGGAAGCTGGCGCCCGGTAGTCCGGCGCGACGAGGACCAAGCCAAAGCGCGCGGCCACGTCGAGTGCGCCTCTGTGTTCGCCGCGGGCATCGCGGATGATCTGCCATCGGTCGAATCCATGTCCGTGGAAGACGAGCAGGGCGTCGTGCTTTTTGGCGGGATTGAATCCGGGCGGCAGCAGTTCAATATAGTGCTGCCTGGAGCCATCCGCCTTTGCCGTGAAGGCGATGTCCTGTGCCTCGGCACCGCGGGCCATGCCGCCTGCGATTGAAAGCAATGTGAAGCAGGTGAACGTAAAGTGTTTCATCCATTGCGATGTGATTCGGGTTTCAGCGAACGGGCACCAGGCGCAGCCCGCGAATGTCGGCCAGTTCCTGAATGAGCGCACCGTCCGGACGAAGGATCAGGCGGTTCAGGCCGGCGCGCAGGGCTATTTGGCCGCTGGGCTGGTCCTTGAAGTTTTGATAGCCTCCGGTATCGGGGACCTGCGTTCGGGTCTGGCTGCCCTGGGTTTCCACCACATAGAAGTCGCCGGCGGAATTGGCATCTGCAGCGAGGGTCACGCTCAACTGGTAATTTCCGGCTGCGGGGACTTCAACTTGCCATTCGGCGATGTCTTCTTCGACGATCCACGGCGCGAGGACATCCAGCGCAGGGCGATAGGCCAGCTTGCGGCCGAAGACGGTGGCTTTGCTGGCTGGCAGGACGATTTCCCCTTTGTCGTCCGGCTTGAAACGAGGCGCTGGAGCAGTTTTGGCGACGGGAGGTGCGCCGGCGACCGCAGTGAGTTCGTCCGAAGTCCACGGCAGCGTGCGGTCCTTGGTTTCCTCGCGGACTTTGGCGATGAGGGCCGGTTCCACTGGGCCTGCGGTGTTTCCCCACGCGGTGCGGGTGTAGCTGAGGATGGCGGCGAGTTTTTCATCGTCGAGCAATCCGGTGGCACCCAGTCCCGGCATGGCCAGGTTCCACGTCCGACCGCTGACCTGCACCGGGCCGTAAAGTCCGTGCAGGGCGATGCGGGCCAGGCGCTCGGGCGGGCCGGCCAGCCAGTCGCTGCCCGCGAGCGGCGGCGCAAGGTTCGGCGCTCCGGCTCCGGTGGGCTGGTGGCACTGCGCGCAGAGCGTGGTGTAGGCTTCGCGACCGGCCTCGATGCGCTTGGTTTGCTCCGGCGTGAGGGCAGCGACGTCCACTCCGGAAGCGGCCAGGGGGGCTGAACCCGGCCACGAAAACATTTCCATGAGCGTGTAGCCCATCCGCCGGATGGCGGGAACGGTATCGCGGGTGAGTTTTGTCAGGATTTTGGGTTCGCCAGGGAGAGCGAGCGGCTTGGTGACGGATCCTCCCGGCGCCAGGTCGGCGAGTGCGGCGACCATGACATCGCGCTGCCAGGGGGCGGCGGTGTCAGCTTGCTGTAGCAGGTCCAGCATGACGGCGACGCGTTCAGGGGCAGCCTCGATGAACACGCACTGGGTGGCAATGGCGATCAGGCGTTTGGCGGAGGTCTGCTGCACTTCGGCCAGGAGATGGCGCAGAAATTCCAGTTCGCGTCCCTGCATTCCCGTGAAGGCAGCGACTTCAAACAATTCGTCCGTGCCTGCGGCCAGCGCAGTGAGCAGCGGAAAGACCTCGGGTTGCGGCAGCGTGCCGAGCGTGAGCGCAGCCTGGAGTTTGACGGGTTCTCCCGCAGTCAGGATGATCTGGGCGAGCTTGGTGATCAGCCCGGTTTGCTGCTGGGGATTGAGCCCCTGTTCACAGAGGCGAATGGCGGCGGAGGCGACGCGCTCGTCCGCGTCGGCGACGGCGGCGAGCCTGGTTTCGGCATCCAGGGTGCCGAGTCCGTCGAGCGTCCACAGCGCATGGAGGCGGCCAAGGGGTTGTTTGCCGTGCAGGCCCAGTTCGTGCAACAACGGCGTGGCGGCGGCGTCGCGCCGCTCCACCAGCAACCGCTGTGCCGTGATGCGCCACCAGCCGCCGGCATCGCCAAGATGGCCCACGAGTTCTTCCGTGCTGGCATTGGAAAGGTTGGGTGCGGTGCGGTGCAGCGGACGATTTTCGGCCACGATGCGGTAAATGCGGCCCATGTCGTTTCCGGTGTCCAGCCGCCGTTCCTTCACCTGTTCGCGAATCCACGGAACGATGAAAATGGCGTGTTCAATGATGCCATGATACATGTCGGCGAGGTAGAGTGCGCCGTCCGGTCCGACCCGCGCATTGACCGGGCGGAAGCGCTCGTCCGTGGAGGCCAGGAACTCCTGCTCGGCGGGATAGAATCGCGCTGCCTCGGGCCGGATGCCGCTGGTGAGCGCAAGCCGTCCGACGAGGTTGCCGCCTGATTCCGGGATGAAGATATTGCCGCGGGCATCGTCGGGAAACTGGTCGGCATCGTAGTAACACGGACTGCAGGCGATGGTGTAGGTG
>JAGNEJ010000076.1 GCA_018003315.1 Verrucomicrobiales bacterium | reverse complement strand
TTGCCTCTTCCTTCCTCCAGACTCAGCCTCGCGACTGACGCCCTTGGATTTCAGCTAGCACTTCCCCTTGCCGGGTGTGCGACGGACTTGAACCGTCAAGTGAATGCGCCCTGCCGGGCGCACGAAAAAAACAGGCCCCGGGAATCCGGGGCCTGCTCTGAGTGGGAACGATTGACGCTCCGCGGCGGCGGGGCGCGGCGTTATTTCTTTTCGCCCGGACGCCATTCTTCCGCCGGGGTGGCGGTGGTGGCGAACTTGAAGGCTTCTTCCAGGCCGACGAGATCGGTGCTGGGGCGCAGCGCTTCGAAGGCGGCGGTTTCCCGCTTGAGGTCTTCCTCGCTGTAGTTGGCGGCCTTGACGGAGAGGCCGATGCGGCGCTCCACCTTGTCCACCTTGATGACGCGGGCTTCCACTTCCTGGCCAATTTTGAGGACGTCCTTGACGCGGTTGACGTGGTCTTCGCTGAGCTGGGAAATATGGACGAGTCCGTCGATGTCGTCCTGCAACTGGACGAAGGCTCCGAAGCTGGCGATCTTGGCCACGGTTCCCTTGACGAGGTCGCCGACGTGGAATTTCTGGTCAATGTCGCTCCACGGGTCGGTTTCAAGCTGCTTGCAGCCGAGGCTGATCCGCTGGTTGGGCTTGTCGATTTCCAGAACGGTGGCCTCGACTTCGTCGCCCTTTTTGAGGACTTCCGAGGGATGGTTGACCTTGCGCGTCCAGGAGAGATCGGAAACGTGCACCATGCCGTCGATGCCCTCTTCCATTTCGACAAAGGCACCGTAGGCAGTGAGGTTGCGGACTTTGCCTTTGATCTTGGTGCCCACGGGGAAGCGCTGGTCGATGTTGTCCCAGGGGTTCTCGTCGAGCTGGCGGACGCCCAGGGAAATTTTCTGCTCGTCCTTGTTGATGCCCAGCACCACGGCTTGGATTTCCTGACCGATGGTGAGGACATCCGAAGGACGGGCGATGCGCTTGGTCCAGGAGAGTTCGGAAACGTGAATGAGTCCTTCCACCCCCTCGGAGAGTTCGGCAAAGGCCCCGTAGGCGACCAGTTTGGTGATCTTGCCCTTGACGTGGCTGCCGATGGGGAAGCGGCTTTCGATGTTTTCCCAAGGGTTGTTCTGAAGCTGTTTGAGGCCCAGGGAAACGCGTTCCTTCTCTTTGTTGACGTCGAGAATCTGCACCACAAGGCGCTGGCCGATGGCCACCACTTCGCTGGGGTGATTGACGCGGCCCCAGGACATGTCGGTGATGTGGAGCAGGCCGTCCATGCCGCTGAGGTCGATGAAGGCTCCGAAATCCGTGATGTTCTTGACGGCGCCTTCCACTTTGTCGCCGATGCGGACCGTTTCCAGGAAGCGCTGGCGCTGTTCGGCGCGTTCGGCTTCGATGACTTCGCGGCGGCTCAGAACGATGTTTTTCCGCTCGTCGTTGATCTTGACGATCTTGAATTCGTAAACGTTGCCGAGGTATTCGTTGAGGTCCTTCGGCGGAATGATGTCGATCTGGCTGCCGGGCAAAAATGCCTCGACCCCCACATTGACCATGAGTCCGCCCTTGACCACGGCTTTGACCTTGCCTTTGACCAGCCCGCCTTCCTGATAGACTTTGACGATCTTGTCCCAGTTTTGCTTGTGGGCGGCCTTTTCCTTGCTCAGGACGACCATGCCCTCGTCATTTTCAAGGCGCACCAGCAGGACTTCGACTTCATCGCCAATCTGGATGTCTTCATCCTCAAATTCGTTGGAGGGAATGACCCCCTCGCTTTTGTAGCCGATGTCCACCAGCACGACTTGCGGCTTGATGTCGATGATGATGCCGCGGACAATCGAGTTTTCGCGCAAATCCTTGTGGCGCGCGTTGATCAGTTCCATCAGGGCTGAACTCATAGGGATAACAATGTGGTTAAGGTTGGGTTGTGACGTTGACCGATTCCGACGCTGCCCCGGATGATCATTCTTCCGAAAAATGATCCGGACTCGTTTGGGGCTCCGGTTGAGTCCGACTGACGCCGAAAGGGAAAAGGGCGGCAAGTTTAGGAGCACGGCTGCCGGGTGCAAGTGGGAAAATGTCCGAAAATCGGCACCGCACCGCCTCGGTTTACTTTGGCGTCAGCTTGTCCAGCAGCCGCTTGTGGGCCTCAACGACGGGGTTCGGAGAGCGGGGATTCGCCGGGTTAGCGGGAGCGGCTGGCGGGACGCCTGATTTTGGGTGGTGGCCCGGCAGGGCGGAGGGCGGAGCAGACTCGGGTTTGAACGGGGAGCCCGGTGGGTTTGCTGAGACCGGAACGACCGCTTCGGAGAGGCGAACGGAGGCAGGCGGGGCCGTGCCCGGTTCTGGCTGAGACGGTGCGGCGGTGACTGGCGGTGCTGGAGACGGTGGCACGGAATCCGCCGGAGGCGCACGCAGTTCTGGAATCGCTTGTGGCTGGGCGACGGAGGGCAGCGCGGCGTGGTCAGACGGTGGAAAGCCCCTAGCCATCCGAGACTGCTGGGTGGTTTCCCATTGATCCAGGGCGCGGCGGCCAAAAATCGCTGCACCGACAAACAAGAGTACGCCCAGCGCCAGGAGCGCCCGTTTGCGGCTCCTGGGGGCTGCTGGCGGAGGCGGCAGGGACGGGAGTTTTGCCGGCACTTCGTCCGGGTGGATGGAAGTGTCAGGTTCCCCCTCGACACCCCACAGAATGAGCACCCGCAGGTCATCCGGCGGGCCATGCACCCAGTAGAATGCACCATCCACATCCGGGTCCGGCAGACGAAATGCGCGCAGCAGCAGTCGTTCCGATTGGCTCCTCCGGGGATCCTCTGCGGCGGCCTGCAGGGCGGCGGCACCCCGGCGCAGGTGACAGAGGGCAATGGCTGGCAGCGCATCTCCGGGCATCAGTGGTCTGGCCTGGGAAGTGATTTCGCGTCCGCTTTCCTCCATCCGAAATACGACGCCCTGCCGCCCGTCAAATGCGGCAGAGGGAAGAAATGCACCGAGATATTCACCCAGCAGTTGCTGGCATTCCGGGCTCCAAAAAGTCCCGTCGGCCGAGGGGGCGGTCCGTTTCCAGCAGTCGGCCAAGTCGAGATGCAGTCCGCGGCCTGGCAGGGGTGTGATGGAAAGGAGCGGATCCATGCATCAGGAATGGGTCAATGCTACCCGCCCGGCAGCCGTCTGCAACTCCGGCTGGAGGTCCGTTTACACCAGCAGAAGCCCGGTGGTTTCCGGATGGCCGAACATGAGATTGAAACTTTGCACCGCCTGGCCGCCGGCTCCCTTGCCGATGTTGTCCTCCGCACTGAGAATCACATGGCGTCCAGTCCGCCGGTCAAAGGCCCAGCCGATGTCGATGAAATTGGTTCCGGCCACATTTTTGGTGTCAGGACACTGGTTCTCCCCCAGAAGCCGCACAAACGGGCTGTCGCCATAGGCCGCTTCATAAATTTTTCCGAGATCCTGCTCTCCGCTGCCCGGTGCGGCATAAGTGGTGGTGCAAATGCCCGCATGGACCGGAACGAGGTGGGGTGCAAAGGAAATGACCGCGGGCTTCCCCGCCGCCAGTGACAATTCCTGCTCGATCTCGCTGAGGTGGCGGTGTTTCGGCACGCTGTAGGCCCGGACGCTTTCGTTGCATTCACAAAAGAGCAGCTGCGGGGACTCCTTTCGACCCGCGCCGCTCACGCCGCTCATGCTGAAAACATGGACCGTTGCCGGATCAATGGAACCGGCCCGCACCAGGGGGAGCAGCGGCAGCAGCACGCTGGTGGGGTAACAGCCAGGGGATGCGACCAGCCGTGCGGTGCGAATGGCGTCCGCACGGATTTCAGGCAGACCGTAAACGGCCTCCTGCAACAGCGCGGGGTGCGGATGCGGATGGCCGTAGTATTCCTCATACACCGCAGGGTCACGCAGCCGGAAATCGGCACTCAGATCGATCACCCGCAGTCCGGCATCCAGCAGCGCGGAAGCATACCCGGCGGAAACCCCGTGCGGCAGAGCCAGAAAGGCAGCTTCGGCCCCGGAGGCCACCACCCCGCGGACGTCGGGGTCAATAAAACGCAGTTGCGCTGCCGGGCCCGCCTTGCGAAACCTTGGAAACACTTCCTGCAATCTCCTGCCCACATGCTGCCGCGAAGTGACGCAGACAATCTCCACTCCGGGATGACCCAAAAGGTAACGCACCAGTTCTTCTCCGGAATATCCGCTGGCGCCGATGACGGCAATTTTTGTCGGTTGCATGAAGTAGGGGAATGAACAGCAGCGGCGGCCGTTGGGCCAGATTCGCCGTAATGGATGCCTCCGGGGACCGCATGCCGCTACGGCCCAAACCGCGAACCGTTATGCGCCCCTAAACCTCATGACACCCGTCCGTCAAGACGGATCTCGGTCCGGTTATTCCGGTTATCCAATCCGGTTTTCCAGATAAAATGTCAGATAAATTATCGGACATTTGTTGCATTTCGGAATCGACTCGCCGACCATGGGGTGAAAGGGCGTGGTTTGCTTGGCAGTTGCCAGCTGGTTGGATGCGTCCATAGTGGGCCGGACGGAGGTTTTCCGGCGGGTGCGGGCCTATAGCTCAGCGGTTAGAGCAGGGGACTCATAATCCCTTGGTCGCAGGTTCGAATCCTGCTGGGCCCACTTATTTTTCCCGGGTTTCGAACTGGAGCAGTTCCCGGAGCTTTTCGCCCTTGGTGGTGGGGGGCTTGCAGGCGTCTCCGGTGCAGACGTAGGCGGCGGGTTTTCCGCCCAATGGGATCTGCAGTTTGGCCATGGGTTCGACCTTTCCGGCGGTGCCGAGGACGACTTTTTCCGGCTGGTAAATGCGGTGCGCGGCTTTGAGCAGGGCTTGGGCTTCCGGGGTGGCGGGGTCGCCGACGATGACCACGCGGAAGGGTTCATGCAGCAGCAGGCTGGCGGCCTGCAGCATGAGCGGCATGGCCTGGCCCGCCTTCTCCAGGCGGGCGGCGTTGAGTTTCAGCGTCTTTTCGGCCTGTTGTTTGAAATCGGCGCGGTCGGTCAACGCGGCCAGTTTGAGGAGTGCGACGGTGGCGGCGGAATTGCCAGAGGGTTCCGCGCCGTCGTAGTCGTCCTTGGCGCGAAACAGGACATCGCTGTCGGCGGGACTGGTGAAAAACCCTCCCTGCCTGGAGTCGTAAAATTTGTCCACCATGGCTTCGGCAATGGCAATGGCGAAGTCGAGGGCCTCCGGTTCGAGGGTGGACTGGTAGAATTCCAGAATGCCCCCGAGGTAAAAGGCATACGCGGAAAGAAGCTGGGCGCTGTCCCGTTCGCCGTCGCGGAACCGGTGGTAGAGGGTCTTGCCGGCGGCGTCCCAAAGTTTTTCCCTGACAAAGCGGACGTTTTTCGCGGCTGCGGCGAGCCAGGCAGGCTCATCGAGCACAATGCCGGCACGGGAGATGGCCCCGAGCATGAGTCCGTTCCAGGAAACGAGAATTTTGTCGTCAAGATGGGGGCGGATGCGCTGGGCGCGGACCGCGAGGAGCTTCTGCTTGACGGTTTCGAGCAGCTTCCGGCCGGCGGGGTCCAGTGGTTTGTCAGGATCTACGATGCTGAGCACGTTCTGTCCCTTGAGGGGATCCGGATGGCTGTGATCCACGAAGTTGCCGTTTTCGGTGATTCCGAAATAACCGATGGCGAACCTGGCCTCCTCCTCGCTCAGCACTGCCTTGAGTTCCGCCAGCGTCCAGGTGTAGAATTTCCCTTCATGTCCCTCGCTGTCGGCGTCCTCCGCGGAATAGAAGCCGCCGTCGGCATGGGTCATGTCCCGCAGGACATAGCGCAGGATGTCCCGCACCACCGCGGCAAAGCGGGGATCGCCACTGACAAGGTGTGCGTCGAGGTAGAGATGCACCAACTGTGCGTTGTCATAGAGCATTTTTTCGAAGTGGGGCACGAGCCATTTTTCATCCACCGAATAGCGTGCAAAGCCGCCTCCGAGGTGGTCGTAAATGCCTCCGGCGGCCATGCGTTTGCAGGTGAAAAGCACCTTGTCGATGAGCGACTGGTCGCGGTGCCGCGCCCCGGCCAGCAGGATCAGCTCCGGCGCTTGGGGCGAGGGGAATTTGGGCGCAGCTCCAAAGCCGCCGTATTTGGGATCAAAGGTTTCGGCGATGGCCTTGGCGGTGTAAAGAATCCACTGCTCCTTGAGGTCGGCAGGGGCGGCTTGATCTCCGGACATGATGCCGGCGAGTTCCCGGGTAATGTTTTCCGCATCCTTGAGCAGCCCATCGCGTCCGGTTTCCCAGACACTGGAAATCTTTTTCAGCAAGGCCAGGAAACGATCCGTCGGGAAATAGGTGCCGCCATAAAAGGGTTTTCTGTCCGGAGTGAGGAACACATTCAACGGCCAGCCTCCGCCGAGTTGCAGCGCCTGCATGGCCGTCATGTAGATGCTGTCCACATCCGGGCGCTCTTCGCGGTCGAGCTTGATGGCGACGAAATGCGCGTTGAGGAACTTGGCGACATCCTCGTTTTCGAAGCTCTCCCGTTCCATGACGTGGCACCAGTGGCAGGTGCTGTAGCCGATGCTGAGGAGGATGGGCTTGTTTTCTTTTTTGGCTTTGGCGAATGCCTCCTCGCCCCACGGATACCAGTCCACAGGGTTGTGGGCGTGCTGCAGCAGGTAGGGGCTTTTTTCGCGGGAGAGGCGGTTGGTGTGTTTCGGAGCAGCGGACACGGAAGCAGGCGGGTCGGGGATTTTGGGTGTTTCCGCCACGGCCCATGGTGGTGGAGCCGCGAAGCAGGCGACAGCCAGCGTCAGCACGGCACGGCGGCGAAGGGGGTGACTCATGAGCGGTGAATTACGGGGGAACCGGACAATCTCCAAGCGGATTTTTGAACCGGACTGCCCACCACGCATTGCCATGAAAGCGGAGGTTCAGCCGGTTTGTTCCGTACAGTGGAGGTGGTTGAATGCGGTCTCATGAAATGGCTCACATCGCTTACCCTGCTGCTGGCTGTCTGCGGGCTGCCGGCAAAGGAAAATCCTGCCGATTCCCTGCTCGGAAGGGTTGTCACTGGCTATCAGGGCTGGTTCTCCTGCCCCGGTGACGGCTCGCAACTGCAGGGGTGGTTTCACTGGGGATTTGCTGGGGATTTCGGTGCGGCGGATGCGAAATCCCGCTGCACAGTCGATCTCTGGCCGGACGTGAGCGAACTTGGGGCGCAGGAGCGCTTCCGTTCACCGCTGGGGGCGGATGTTTTTTCCAGCCACCATCCCAAAACAGTGCAGCGCCACTTCGCCTGGATGAAGGAATATGGGATCGACAGCGCCTTCGTGCAGCGATTTGGGGCCGTGCTGCGGGATGCGCGCCACCGCGCCTTCACCGACCAGGTGCTGCAGCACTGCCAGGCGGCCGCAGAGCAGTTCGCCCGTGGGTTTTGTGTCATGTATGACCTGAGCGGGCTGCGGTCCGGCGAGATTGCAAAGGTGGTCATGCCGGACTGGCGGCGGCTGAAGGCGGAAATGAAGATCACCACTTCCCCGTCCTATCAACACCATGAGGGGCGTCCGGTGGTGGGCGTCTGGGGGGTGGGCTTCAACGATGGCCGGGCCTACACCCTAGCCGAGTGCGAGGAACTGGTGGAGTTTCTGAAGGCGGATGGCTGCCGGGTTTTTCTGGGCGTGCCATTCTGGTGGCGGCAGCAGAAAAATGATGCGGTTGCGGACCCCGCCCTGGAGCGCATCGCCGCAAAGGCGGACTTTTTGAGTCCGTGGGCGGTGGGGCGGTTCCGGACACCGGAGGAAGCGGAGGCAATGCTGTCCGCGCAGATTTCCGGCGACCGTGCCTGGTGCCGGAAAAGCAAAATCGGTCATGCGCCGGTGGTGTTTCCAGGATTCACCTGGCGGAACCTGGAAAAAACCCGCGGACGCACTGCTGCCCTGGATGCCATTCCGCGGCGCAAGGGGGCGTTTTTCTGGTCGCAGGTGCGGGCAGCGGTGGGTGCCGGGGCGCGGACGCTCTACGTGGCGATGTTCGACGAGGTGGATGAAGGCACCGCGATTTTCAAATGCACCAATTCCCCGCCGACTGCGCCGGACGGCTCGCGGATGTTTGCCGACTTCGAAGGCCTGCCGCCGGATTTCTACCTGTGGCTGGCAGGTCAGGCGGGGCGTGCAGTCCGCGGGGAAATTCCCCTGGAAATGCCCCGCCGGTCTCCCTGACAAATCCTTCCCGTGCCTACTGTTCCTTGGCGCGGAAAAAGTGGCTGGGGCCGGAACCGTTGCGGATGACGGACTTGGTGCTGCCGTTGTCCAGGGTCTCGGTGCCGTCGTCCGTCCATGCGCTCATGTCCGAAGATTTTTGAATGCGATAGGTTTTCCCGGAGACCCCTTTGAGGGTGAAGGTGAACTGTCCGCTCTGCGCATTGTAGGCCGGGCTGCTGATTTCCGGAGGGGCGGACTTGTTGACCAGATAGCAGGCGAGACCGTTGAAACTGTCGAGGACGTAGGCCTTGCCGTTTTTCACCGCCACGGAACCGGTTCCGTTGGCGTTGACATTGTCGGTAGTTAGGAATTCCTGGTCCGCCAGGGTCAGGCTGGCCGGCCCCGGATTGGGGAAGGGAACGGGAAGGTCATAAAGGCGCAGATTGTCCGAATTCTCAACGGCGAGCGCCGCCAGGCTGCCCGAGGCGAGATCCACCCCGATGGGTCCGGCACTGCTGGCAAAACCGGTGGTGGGAATGGAATGCAGCAGGGTGGCATTGCCCACCGCATCGAAGGAAACATAGCTGAGCGGCTGGCCGATCATTTTCCCCCACAGGGTGTCACCTTCACCGAATGCAACGCCCAGGCCAAACCCGGTGGCGGGCATTCCGGCGACGACCGAGACGGTGGGGGTGAAGTTGCTGCCGTCGATGGTGCGGAAGACGGCGAACTCACTGCGGTTGCGGGCGCTCACCACGATCTGGGTGTTCACGCCGGCACCACGGACGTCGAGGGTGTCGCCGCAACGCGTGCCGGTGATGGGTCCGACGTCGTCCGTGTCGAACAGATTGCCTTCATAGACGAGCGAGGGCACGGTGCCTGGATCATCATCCCCCCAGCGGAAGAGGCGGAAATTGGTCCCGTCGGTGGTGTTGCTGAGGTTGGTTGCGAAAATGGCTCCATCCTCCGCCACCGCCACCATGTTGATCGGATACGTTGCGCCGGGATACACGGCGACGTTGGCCATCTCTCCCAGGTTCAGGGTGCTGATGCCAGCGCCGGTGGCAGCGTCGAGCACTTGCACCGACGGAGCCGGGGTCCTGCTTGCCAGGTAAAGCCTGTTTTTGACGGGATCGAAGTCCATGCCGCGCTGCGTTTCGTCATTTTGCAGATAGGGGCGGGAGCCGGGAGCGATGTGCCAGCATTCAGTGAGCGCGGCACTGTCCACGCTGGGCAGCACGGTCAGGACTGCGGGCGTGCTGGTGGCGGACCCGGCGGAGTTGCTGACGGTGCATTTGTAAGCGCCTCCCGAAGTGGAAAGCACCGGGTTGACGGTGAATTCGGGTCCTGACTGGTTGAGAATTTCCACGTCATCCTTGAACCATTTGTACTGCAGCGGGAGCGTGCCGCCATTCACGATGATGGAAAAGGTGGTCTGGCCCCGTTCCAACACGCTGCGGGCGAGCGGGCTTGCGCCCAGCGTGGGTGGCACTACGTCCGGCGTGACAACAATGCCGTACCCCTGAAGTCCGTTGTTTGTGTCGCAGACAAAGAGCATGGTGTCGCTCAAGGCGGTGGAGCCGACAGCATTCGAGTTGGCGTTGTCATGCGGCAGGCCCAAGGCGTTCAGAATGGTGGGCGCGGATCCGGCGCTGCTGATGTCATACAGTTTCACCGTCTCCGGCCCGGCACCGCCGGTTTCAAACGTGCCCCACCAGTTTTTGGCCAGGTTGAGGGCGATGGGAATGAACTGTGTTCCAGCACCCGTGGTGATGGAAAAATCGTTGAGCACTGCGGAGGTACTGTCCGTGAGGTTGAACGACGAACGGCGAAGTTTCTTTCCCGCCCCATTGGCCTTGGTGTAGAAGATGTCACCGGCACCGAAGGAGATGCCTTTGCCGCCGCCGGATTCCTGGGCTCCGTTGATGAAATGCGAGGTGAAATTCAGCCCATCCGTGGTGGTGAATATGGCCACGGCGGTGCCGCCGGAACCGCAGATGATCTGCGTGTCGATGCCCGATCCGCGGACGGCCATGGAGTCGCCCCAGCGCAGGGAAACAAACGGTGAGGGCGGATCCCCGGTAACCGACGGGTCTCCCTGATAGGCGATGGAGGGGGCCGAAACCGGCTCCACCACGTTGTCGGAGTCCCACCGGTAAATTTTGAACGTCCCCGCTGCGGCACCAGCGACAATGAGATTGCAGGCATAGACCGCACCATCGTCCGCGACACCGATCATGTTGAAGGCATTGCCGTTTCCACCGGCGATTCCGGTGGTGGCCATTTCACCGATGGGTTCCCCGTTGGTGGCGTCGAGGACCATGAGGTGGTTGCCACCGCCCCGCGAGGCGAGCAGCAGGTGGTTGTTGGTTTTGTTATAAGCAATGCCGCGTTCCGTGCTTCCAGTTCCCAGATAACTGGCGCCGCCCGGAGCCACATTCCAGGTCAGTTCGAGAATGGTCCCTGCAGCGGCAGGCAGGGCGGAGAGCAGCAGACCGACGCAGTGGGCAAGGGATGGTTTCATGGCAGGATGATGATGGAAACGGACCAGAGATGTTCGGACGGTGGAGTGCGGCGATTTTCCCGGTTGCCACTTTTTCCGCAAGCAAAAAGCATTCCCGCAAATTCCCGGATTGCGCCGCGGCGGCGCGTCAGGCAAAATGCCCGCGGTTCCTTTCCCATTTTTTGCAATGACCTTCCCCCCGCGAGTCCTTGCCATGCTGCCGCTGCTGGCCGCCGCCGTGACCACCCGCGGCGCGCCGGAATTGCGAGGGGTGTGGGCGGATGCCTTTCACAACGGGATGAAGTCTGCGTCCCAGGTCACGCAACTGGTGTCCAATGCCAGGGCTGGAAATTTCAACGCGGTCTTCGTGCAGATTCGCAAGCGCGGAGATGCCTACTACTCCAATGGTCTGGAACCGCGCGCCACGGACATCACCGGCGGCGCTTCGTTCGACCCGCTGGCCGATCTCATCAACAAGGCCCACAGCGGCAGCCCGCGCATCGACGTCCATGCCTGGGTGGTCACCTACAACATCTGGAACAATAAAACCACGCCGCCAAGCCAGGCGACCCACCCCTACCGGCTGCACCCTGACTGGCTCACCCAAAAGCAGGACGGCACCACCTGGGACGGGGCCAACTATGCCTTTGATCCCGGTCATCCGGAAGTGCAGGAGCACACCTTCAACGTGTGCATGGACCTCCTGGACCGCTACAACATCGACGGCCTTCACTTCGACTACATCCGCTACACCGATTCGGAATCCAGCATTGGCAATCAGCCCTACGGCTACAACCCGGTGGCGGTGCAGCGTTTTCAGCAGCTAACCGGCCGCGCCGGTGTGCCTGCGTCCAATGACTCCCATTGGCTGCAGTTCCGCCGCGACCAGGTGAGCGCCCTGCTGCGCCGGGTTTACCTCAACGCCTGGAAACGCAAGCCGAACGTTCGCATTTCCGCGGCGCTGATCTCCTATGGAAATGCACCGGCGGATTCGAGCACAGCGGCCTGGAGAGGCCGCGATGCCTACGGACGGAATCTCCAGGACTGGCGCAGTTGGATGCAGGAGGGCATCCTGGACCTGGCGGTGCCCATGGTTTACCGGCACTACGACCAGTTGCCCGCGTCCTTCAACAACTGGTCCAACTACACCAAGGACAACCAGTTCAATCGCGATGCCGCTCCCGGCGTGGGCTTCTATCTCAATACTCCGAGCCAGAACATCGCCCAGATTCAACAGGTGCGGACTGCTTCCCCTAACGGAAATTCAGTCAACGGAGTTCTGGGATACTCCTATCAGGTACCTGCGGATGACAATACGGACATTGCGACGTTCTACGCACAGTTGACCGGCCCGGGCGGGGTCTTCGCCAGTCCGGCCACCGTTCCGGAAATGCCCTGGAAGACCAATGCAGCCACCGGACACATCATGGGCACGGTGGCTTCCGCGGATGGAACCGTCACCTTCGATGGTGCCACCGTCACCCTGTCAGGCCCGCAGGCCCGGACGTTGAAGTCCGACGCCACCGGATTTTTCGGCGCGCTGGAGCTTCCGCCCGGTTCCTATTCCGCGCAAATGCAGGTGCCGGGATACCAGCCGGCGACCGTCACCTTCCACGTCACCGGCGCCCAGGTGGCCGAAGTGGATTTTGCCCTGACGCCGCTGCCATTCACCATCACCGCAAGCGCATGGAATCCGGCGCAGCGCATCCTCTCCCTGACATGGAACAGCCGGCCGGAAAAATCCTACCGGATCGAAGCCAGCACCAACCTGATTTCCTGGATGCCTCTGGCCACCGGTGTCGCCAGCGGGGGCTACGCCACGTCCTACACGTCCCCCGCTCAGCCTTCCGGCATTTTCCGCCGCTTTTTCCGCGTCAAGGAAGAGTGACTGCGGTTGATTTTGCACGGAGTTTGCAGACATCCGCACCACTCCCTGTCACCGTCCTGCCATGCGCTCCACCATCCTCTCACTGCTCCTGGTCGCTGGCGTCACCGCGGCTCCCCTGACGGACGAACAACTTCTGGGCGCCGTGCGCCAGCGGAAAACGGGGCTGGAACAACTCACCCCGTCACCGGTGCAGCTGCACCGGCGCACCGCGCTGCTGTGCCGCCCGCCCACTGCGCAGGAAATGCAGCAGGATGCCGCCAATCCTCATGGAGAAAAATTTGCCCTGCTCTTTGCCGACAAAAAAGGAAGACCCGCCGCGGAGGGACATGAAGCGGCGCATCCCGAAGGAACCCTGCTGTTAAAGGAAAAACTGCCCGCGAACGTTTCCAAGCAGGGTGTGGCCCCGGCAGCCGGAAGCCAGCCGGAACTGTTTACAGGCATGTTGAAACGGGAGAAAGGCTTTAGTCCCGAGTGTGGAGACTGGGAATTTTTCACCGTCTCCGGCGATGCAAAAACCATCACCAGCCGGGGCAGGCTGGCCAACTGCATCGACTGCCACCAGCGCTACCCGGATCAGGATTTTACCTCCCGTGCCCTCATTCCGCCGCGGAGCATGGAGGCTGGAGCCGATGGCAGCATCCTGCTCCATTCCCGCGACGCCTGGGTCTCCGGACGCCTGCTTCGCTATGAACCGCAGCCGCATAAAAACACCCTGGGCTTCTGGACCCGCCGGGAGGATGCGGCCAAATGGGATGTGACCCTTCCAAAAGGCCGTTACGAAGTCGAAGTTCTTCAGGGCTGCGGCAAGGGCAGTGGCGGAGCGGAAGTCGTAGTGGAATGCGGCCGCCGGGGAGCAGCCAGTCCGCTCGCCCGGCTAAAATTCACCGTGGAGGACACCGGACATTTCCAGAACTTCATTCCCCGCATCATTGGCCGTTTTGAAGCACCAGAACCGGGACCGGTGGAACTGCGCGTCATCCCGCAGACCAAACCTGGCATCGCGGTCATGGACCTCCGGCAAATCCTGCTGCGGCCAGTGCGCGAATGAGTCTGCATCTTTCACAGGGAATTCCTTCGACAACCGGGCCGGACCGGCTTTTTTCAGCGCATGTCCCAACTCAAACTTCTCATCACCGGTTGTCGGGGCCGGATGGGCCAGGCGGTGATCCAAGCTGCCTCCGGCGACACGGAAGTGACCGCGCACCGCTGCATCGACGTCGGCGATGATCTGCGGGCCAATCTGGAAGACTGCGATGCGGTCATCGACTTCAGCCATCACAGCTTTTCCAGTGAATTGGTGGCCGCCTGTGTGGAAATGAAAAAACTCCTGATTGTCGGCACCACCGGCCATACCGAACAGGAAATGGAAGTCGTCAAACTCGCTGCGCTGTCCCTGCCCATGGTCAAAGCGGGCAATTTCAGCATTGGCGTCAATGCCTTGTTCTGGCTGACCCGTCGGGCTGTAGAAATCCTGGGACCGGAATTTGATCTCGAAGTCGTCGAGATGCACCATAACAAAAAAATCGACGCCCCCAGCGGAACCGCCCGGCGGCTGGTGGAAATCCTCGCCGAAGTGCGCAATCTTTCCTGTGAGGACGACATCCGCCACGGACGCGAGGGCAACGTCGGCGCGAGAACCGGCCGTGAAATCGGCCTCCATGCGCTGCGCGGAGGCGATGTGGTCGGCGACCACACGGTCATTTTTGCTGCTCAGGGAGAGCGCGTGGAACTGACCCACAAGGCCAGCTCCAGGGAAATCTTCGCCGCCGGGGCGGTCCGTGCCGCCAAATGGCTTCGCGGAAAAGAACCCGGGCTTTACAACATGGAGGATGTGCTCGGCCTTCGCTAGCATCACCCTCCAGTCCGTCACCGGCTGGCCGCCGCCGTGCATCCTCGCATGATTTGCGGCATCGCCATGGGGTCGAACCTGGGGGAGCGGCTGGAAAATTTGCAGCTGGCTGCCAGGGAACTGCAACGGGCCTGCGGGCCGCTGCGGACCTCCCCGGTGTATGAAACGACGCCGGTGGACTGTCCGGAAGGTTCGCCCGCCTTTTTGAATGGTGTCTGCGAAGTCCACTGGACGGGTGCCGTGGAAGCACTGCACGCACTGACCAGAGGCATTGAGGCCATGCTTGGTCGCAGGGCGGACCGGGCCGTCAATGCCCCGCGGCCCATCGACCTGGATCTCCTCTACTGCGGCGACCTGCAGGTGCGTACCGAAGATTTGGAAATCCCCCACCCCAGGCTGTCGCAGCGCCGTTTTGTTCTCGAACCGCTTTCCTGCATCCGACCGGACTTGATCCTGCCCGGATTCGACCGCACCGTGGCCCGACTGCTCGCCGATCTTCCTTCCACCGAGCCTCCGCTGCACCTTTTTTCCAAGGACTGGTTCATGCCCCACTCAGCCGCAGAAAAACTTTCCCATTTCGCCGCCATCAAACCCGGCGGAAGGAAAATCACCTCGCTCACCGCTGCGGACTATCCGACCGCCCGCCTGCTCGATGAAGCGGGCATCGATCTGATTCTCGTCGGTGACTCCCTGGGCATGGTCGTGCTGGGCTATCCGGACACCACGCTGGTCACCATGGAGGAAATGCTCCACCACACCCGCACCGTCCGGCGCGGGGTGCAGTGCGCCCTGCTCGCCGCAGATCTTCCCTATCATTCCTACCAGACACCGGCTCAGGCGGTGGAAAATGCCCGGCGGCTGGTCAACGCCGGTGCGGAAGCCGTCAAACTGGAAGGCGGACGGTCCATGCTTCCCCAAATCAAGGCGATTCTGGCTGCCGGGATCGCCGTCATCGGGCACATCGGCATGCTGCCGCAATCCGTAAGGGAGGAAGGCGGCTACCGGAAGAAAGGAAAATCCTCAGAGGAAGCCGAAGGTCTGCTGGCGGATGCTGCCGCACTGGATGCAGCGGGAGTTTGCTCCCTCGTGCTGGAAGGCGTGATTCCCACCGTCAGCGCCCGAATCACCGCCGCCGTCCGCTGTCCCACCATCGGCATCGGCTCCGGCAAGGAGTGCGATGGCCAGATTCTCGTGACGCACGACCTCATTGGTGCCTTTCCCTGGTTCCGTCCGCCGTTTGCCACCGCCCGTGGCAATGTGGCCGGCGTCATCCGCGATGCCCTTCACGCCTTCATTGCCGACGTCGGCAATCGCTGAGGCAGTCTCCCCAGACACCGGCCTGAACCGGTTTTTCGATCTGTTCACATGGCAGGAATAAGATCTTTTTTGTCATCGCCAGAGAGTTCTTCTTCTTATGCATGGTGGACAAGTGCCACAAGTGCGGTTGCCTTGCTTTGACACAACAGGTTGCGACAACTGCACATGGCGCACAACCCGCCTGAAACCTGGGAACAACTGTGAACAACCGGCAAAAGTGCGAAGAACTGCCCGGTTGTGTCGCACTGCGGAGAAAGTTATTCGGATGTTGGGCAAGCCGCGTGCGACAGGCTCCCGATGAGTGAAGAGAGCTGTGCGTTTTCCAGAGCGGCCTTGGCGGCGGCGGTTTCCGCCTCCTTTTTGCTGCGTCCTGTGCCGCTGCCAAGGTGGTGTCCGGTCCAGTGGACCTCCGCCTGAAATGTCTTGCAGTGGTCGGGTCCTTCCTGGCTGACGATGGAATACGTGGGGCTGCTGTCGGAACAGGATTGGAGCAGTTCCTGCAGGTGTCCTTTGGGGTTGATTTCGACTGGCTCCTGCGAGACCAGCATCAGATCCTCCTGGAGCAGCGTGAGCACCAGCCTGCGGGCTTCGGGAAATCCACTGTCGAGATACACCGCGGCGATCAGGGCTTCCAGCGCATCCGCCAGCGTGGAGGAACGGTCACGGCCGCCGCTGAGTTCCTCCCCGCGGCCCATGCGCAGAAATTCCCCGATGCCCAGACGCCGCGCATACCGGGCCAGCGCCTGACGCGAGACCAGCCGGGAACGCAGTTTCGTCAGCGAACCTTCCGGAAAATTGTCAAAG
Organism: Verrucomicrobiales bacterium; assembly: GCA_018003315.1. GTDB lineage: Bacteria > Verrucomicrobiota > Verrucomicrobiia > Verrucomicrobiales > V1-33 > JAGNEJ01. The sequence continues at coordinate 8,072 of JAGNEJ010000076.1, read as the reverse complement.
AGACGAAACAGCTCGTCGGTCAAAATGAGCTGCAGCACCGCATCGCCCAGGAATTCCAGCCGCTGGTTGTCGGCATGGGGCCGCTGGCTTTCATAGGAAAGGCTGGGATGCGTCAACGCCTGTTCGAGCAGGGCGGCATTGTTGAACTGATAGGCGATCTTTTGCTGCAGCAGGTGCATCCGGACGTGGCAAAGGTCACCGCTGCCAGCAGCGGGTGAAGGAAGGGTGATCGACGGGGCTCGAACCCGCGACAACCGGAACCACAATCCGGGGCTCTACCGACTGAGCTACGATCACCGTAATAGCAGAGGTTCCCAGCTTTAGAGCACCAGCGGAAAATTTCCAGTTCAAATTTCGGCGGATGTGCTGGCAGCACAACGGTGCGGGAGCCTCAACGGACGATTTCCACCGAACAATGGGAGCGTCCGACGAGAGCCGCGGCCACCGTCCCCAGCCTGCTGGTGTGTTCGGATCCCGTGGCGCCAACGAAAACGGTGTGTGCTGCCCAGTCTTCCGCATGGCGGACCAAGAGCTTTTTGGGATCGCCCCGGAGCACATGCGGTTCCGCGAAATATCCGGCTTGGCGGATGCGCATGGCAGCCCTTTGGGTGAGGTCCTGCGCCCATTGCTCCGGGTCGCCGCCCGCGGCGCTTTCCAGCCGGGAATCCAGCACCGCCACCACATGGAAGCCGGAGCCCTTCGGCCAGGAACGGGAGAGCGCGGCTTCCACCGCGGCTTCGGCCCCAGCGGAGCCATCGACGGCAATGATGATGCGGAGGTGTTGGAAACCGGGTTCCAGATGGGGTCGGAAAAGCCGCACCGAGCAGGATGCCTCCGCGGCGACTTTGGCGGAGACGCTGCCAAGAAACAGCCGATGCAGCGCATTGTGCCCGCTGGCACCCATGACCAGAAGGTCCATTCCCCGTTCCCGGGCCTCCTCCACGATCACCCGGGCTGGTGATCCCACTGCCACCACCGGCTCAATTTCCCATTTCGGCTCCAGCCCTTTGAGCCGGCCCGCCGCGTATTCCACCCGTTTTTGTGCCTTTTGCAGCTCATCCTCCGCTTTGGGACCTGGTGATCCCCCCTCGGGCAGGTGGATGTCCGCCACCGTGAGCACGACCGCGGAAACATCTGCGGGCAGACCCGCACGGGTGAGATCTCCCAGCGCACCTTCGGCACCGGCTGAACTGTCGTAGGCTAGCAGGATGTTTTTCATGATCGTAAAGGAGCAACGCTTCTCCCGCCTCGGCGGATTCCAGAGCAACCACGGTATTTTGCAGCAGGACGCCTTTCGCCGACAACAAAAAAAGAGCCGGCGCATGGTGGCCGGCTCTTTTTGAGAAATGGCGGTGGCGGGAGGGAAGCCTAGACTTTGATTTCCTCGCCCACGGCAAAGCGGGCGAAACGGTGGATGGTCACGGTGTCACCAACGGCCTTGGCGGAATCCTTGATCAAGTCTTCGATGGTCTTGTCCGGATCCTTGATGAAGGCCTGTTCCAGCAGGCAGATTTGGGAGTAAAACTTGCCCATGGAGCCCTCGACGATCTTTTGCTGGATGTTTTCGGGCTTTTTCGCCAGTTGGTCCTTCATGCGTTCGCGCTGGATTTCCTCCTCCTTGGAGCGGAGCGCGTCCGGCACGTCGGCACGCTGGAGAAACTCCGGGGACGAAGCCGCGATTTGCAGCGTCAGGTCTTTGACCAGTGCTTTGAGGGCATCGCTGGAAAGCGCCTCTGCCTTGCTGACGGAAACGTCGATGAGCACTCCCACCCGGCCAGCCATGTGAATATACTGCTGGACCAGGCCGGTGCTGCTTACCGTGAAGCGGCGGAACCGGCGAAGCACGATGTTTTCACCCACTTCGGCGATTTTTGCCTTGATGTATTCCTCCACGGTCCCGCGTCCGTCCGGAGCCGGTGTCGCCGTGAAGGTTTCGACGCGGTTGTCGTCGGCTGCCGGAGTTTTGGCGATTTGCTGCGCCAATGAGTCCACGAAGGCGCGGAAGTTTTCGTTTTTGGCGACAAAGTCGGTTTCGCAATTGACTTCGACCAGCACGCCGGTTCGGCCGTCCGCGGCAATCACCGCGTGAATGACGCCTTCCTTTGCTTCCCGGTCCTGGCGCTTGGCGGCGCCCACGATGCCCTTCTTGCGCAGGTATTCCATGGCGGCTTCCACGTCGCCATTGGTCTCCTTGAGCGCCCGCTGGCAGTCCATCATGCCGGCATTGGTTTTGTCGCGCAGCGTTTTAACGAGTGCTGCTGTGATCTCAGCCATGTTCGTTTCTTTCAGGTTGGAGTTGTGCAAAAGGGTTATTTGCGCGGGGCGCGGCCGGTTTCCTCCAATGCGCCCAGCATTGGATCCACCAGGTTTTGCAGGATGATGCGGATGCTGCGCACCGAGTCGTCGTTGGCGGCGATCGGATAGGCGACCACGTCCGGGTCCGCGTTGCTGTCCACGACGGCGACGATGGGAATGCCGAGGCGGGTCGCTTCGTTCACCGCGATTTTTTCCCGGTGACTGTCCACAATGACCACCACGTCCGGAGCCCCGTCCATGTCCCGGATGCCGGACAGGTTGCGCAGGAGCTTCTCCCGCTCCCGCCCCAGCGCGGCCAGTTCCTTTTTGGACATCATCTTGTATTCGGGCTGTTGGTCGATCGTCTCCAGATACCGCAGCCGCTGGATGCTCTTGCGGATGGTTTCGAGGTTTGTCAGGGTGCCGCCGAGCCAGCGGTGATTCACAAAATACTGGCCGGTGGCCTGGGCGGCCTCGCGGACAGCGTCTTGGGCCTGGCGCTTGCAGCCGACGAAGAGAATTTTCTTCCCCGTGCGGGCCATGTCCGCAAGGTAGTCGGCGGCGGTGGAAAGCTGTTTGGCAGTTTCCTCGAGATTGATGAGGTGGACGCCATTTTTGGTGCCCATGATGAACGGCTTCATCCGGGGATTCCATTTGCGGGATTGGTGCCCGAAATGCACGCCGGCTTCGACCAGCTCCTTGAGTAGTTCAGTTGCCATGATGAGTGATGCAGGATGTGGTTCCCCCCGCCGCACGGGCCGTCGCAACGCCATTGGCTGACGTTCCGCCGCTTGCACCCGCTCAGGCCACCCCGATTCGACAGGGGAGGATGGTTAAGGTTGTGGATTGTTTTTTTCCCCCGAGTGGCGGGGGAGGGCGGAATCTAGGAACAAAGTCCATTCTGGCAAGCGGGAATTCCCGACCGGAAAAAATCCTTTCCGCGGACCGTTTTTTCCCTTCCCAGTGACTGCAAAGCCGTTTCCCTTCCGTTTTCCTCCATGTCCGCATTCAATCTTGCCGCTGTTTGGGTCTGCACTTCGCTCGCCGTGCTTGCCGGAGTTTTGGCTTTGGGCTGTCTGGGCGCCATTTTCCTTGCCCTGCGGCGCGGACGCTGGTTTCTCGGAGCCCAGTATCTTCTGTGGGGTGTTGTTGCCGCCGGAATGGTTTTCGCCTTCGGCCTGGGAGTCTGGAAATTTTCCAAAAAACAGGAAAATTTCGCCACTACCCGCCCTGCAGTCATCGCCTATTTTTTCCCAGGACTGTTTTTTCTTCCCTTCCTCCCCGAACCCATGCGCCGCTGCAAAAACCGCCTGCGGCAGCGGCAGCACCATCACCGGTAATGGATGCCGGCACCCAATTCGCAAACTCCCAGCCGCTTCACGCGGATCCTGGAAGAGTCGTGGCCTCGGGTAGAACTTTCCGCAGCAGTTTTGTCAGGACATTTTCCACCGTGTAGGGTGCTGCCACCGCCTGGGCTGCAGCGCGGTCTTCCGGCTGTTCGAGCAGCCGTTCCAGCGCCTCCGTCAATTGGTTGTCGTCTGCAAACCACGCGCCGGCTGCGGGATGCGCGAGCAGGTGCGTGGCATCCTGTCCCCCGCGCACCAGCACCCGGCAGCCGCAGTGGAGCGAGTGATAAATGCCGATGCTGACAGTGCTCCAGAGCGAGCAGGCTGCCAGGCGAAAGACGCCTCCGATTTCTGAGGGGTTCAACATCGGAAGCACCACGCAGCGATCTGCCACCGGTGAGGCGGCGATGATTTCACGCAGGCGGTGGGATTCCGGATTTTCACCAAAGCCTCCCATCACCAGGCCCGCATCCGGGCGGGACAGAAGCAGCCGTTCCACTGCTTTGAATACGGAATCCAGGCACTTGCCGGAGGTGACGCGGGTGATGCAGGAGATGACTTGCTGGACCCTTCCAGCAAGGGCAACGGCAGCCGCCGGTGTTTGACCACCTTCGAGCAAGCTGGGCACAAAGGAGAGACCGATGCGTTCAACCCGACTGGAAAATTCCGGTCCGGCCCACTCCTGCACCAGGCGCTGCGTGTCCTCAGTGGCGGTACACACCCGGTCGGCCATGCGGATCGCCCGGCAGGCCCAGCGGCGTTTGAACCACGTCGCAAACCCTCCGCGATGCCATGGCAGGTCGCTGAAAATCACGATTTTCCGGCACTGCGGGGGCAGCCGTTTCATCCAGTGGTAGCCGGTGCCGTGGTTCGGGGCGAGAATGAAGGCGACCTGTGGGTTCAACCCCCGCAGTCTGCGACGGATCGTCCAGTCGTAGGGCACAAGGGTACGGCGAATTTTGATGACCCGCCTGCTGCGCACCACACCGATTGGCAGGGTGGCATCCAAGGCGGAAAGGTCCGTTGCTTCACCATTGCCCAGATGATGCGTGGTGAAGACCACGACTTCATGGCCCATGGCGTGCAGACCGTGGGCGAACGTGTTTTCCAGATAGTTGAGTCTTGGATCGAAGATCGCCGGCAGCAGGGCAATGCGCAGCCGTGCCGTGGCCTCGCCGGACCTGTTCGGTGGCGTCAGGTCATTCATATCGCATTGGGAAACTGCTGCGTCCATGCTTGGAAGACCAGGCACCGAAAAGCGCGCAGGATCACTTCCTTCGATGCACCGTCCAGTGATGCGGCATGCATCGTCCTCCGCACCATAACCGGATCAAGGTATTCACTGGCAACTTCCCCGGCGGATGCGCTGCCATGGCCTGCGGCAAGCAGGTGTCGCACCAGCACCGGCTCCGGTGTGCCAAACCCCATTTTGTCGCGCCTCCACACGATGTCCTCCGGCACCAGGCCGTGCACCGCCTTGCGCAGGCACCATTTGGCCCAGCCGTCTTTCAGTTTCAGCTCGCGCAGTGCGGGTGAGAAGGCGAACTCCACCAGCCGGTAGTCGGTAAACGGCACCCGGGATTCGACGGAAAATGCCATCGAGTTGCGGTCTTCAAAATGCAGCAGGCGCGGCAGGCCGAAATCCAGCATCAACCCGCGCAGGTGGGCGTCCACCGGATCTACCACGCGCCGCCACGGATAGGACTCCAGGGAGGCGGAATCATTCACCCGCTCCAGCACGGCACGGGATTTGTCCGGTCGCAGAATGGTTGAAGCCCGGTTCAATGCCCGGCGGTAACCCATGCGGGTGATGCTGCGCACCATGCCGTCCGGCAGCGCTGCCATGGCTCCGCCGCGCAGCAGGTGCTTCCACGGAATGTCTCCCGTTTCACGCGCCACGGCCCGGGCCTCGCGCACTGCGGCGGCGAGTTTTCCGCGCCGCACCATTTCCCGGAACCACCAGCGATAAGGACGATAGCCGGCGAACAGTTCATCCGCCGCCTGGCCGTCCAGCAGCACCGTCACGTTCTGCTCACGCACCTTTTTCATCACGCACCATTGCGCGAAGATCGAGGTGGTGGTGAACGGCTCCTCCTGGTGCCAGACCAGTTTTTCAAAATCTGCCGCCAAGGTCTCTCCGTCCGGCCAGGCAAAGTGCGCGGTGGCGGGGATGCCCTCGAGTACGCGGTCAATGAACCGCTTCTCATTGAATGGCCCGTCCAGGCGATACACCGCACTGAAGGTATGCTGGGTGCCGCCGGTATTCGTGCTCCCCTGCCCAGCCCGCAGCAGACGGCTGACCTGTCCCACGATGGCCGATGAATCCAGCCCGCCGCTCAGGCAACTGCCCACCGGCACATCCGCTCGCAGTCGCAGCTTGACCGCATCGTCAAAAATGGTCCGCAGTTTCGCCACGGCTTCGTCCGCACCGCACTGCGTTCCGTCACCGTCCGGCTGCAGATCCCACCAGCGCTGGAATTCAAGCGTGCGGCCCGTCCACTCCGCACAGCAACCTGGCGGCACCATGCGGATGTCCTGGAAAAACGTGTCTCCGGCTCGCGCACTCGGAGTGCGCCCCCATGCGAGAAAATTGGCATTGGCCACCGCATCCAGTTTCCACCGCGCCTCCCGCAGTGGCAGCAGGGCCTTGAGTTCGCTGGCAAAGGCCACCCCGCCCTGGTCATCTTCGGCATAATAGAGCGGTTTCACCCCGCAGCGGTCCCGCGCCAGAAACAAGCGCGGCTGCCCGACCTTGCGCAAATCCAGAATGGCCAGACCCCACATCCCATTGAAGCGCTGCAGACAGGCAGCTCCCCATGCTTCATAAGCGCGCAGAATCACTTCCGTATCCGTACGGCTGCGGAACGGAACGCCGTTCTGCTCCAGATCCGTCCGCAATTCAGGAAAATTGTAAACCTCCCCATTGAAGACAATCCACAATTTCCCGTCCGGCGTGCCCATCGGCTGATGACCGGCTTCTGTTAGGTCGTGAATCGCCAGGCGACGGAAGCCGAACATCGCATCCGCCCCAGGCAGCAGCGCCGGATCCCCGCAGGGTGACAGCCGCAGCGCCCCGCTCGTCTCCGCTCCACCCGCCAGCGCCGCCGTACCGCGCGCCAAGTCGCAGAGCAGATAGCCCTCATCGTCCGGCCCGCGGTGGCGCATCAGATTCGTTGCCTTGATGCCGCGGACGCGGTCCAACGCACGCCCCGGTGTGATCCACCCAAAAATTCCACACATGGAAGATGTCCTGTCCTAACGACTAAATTCAGATGCCTGTGCTATTGCGCATCGCTTTTCATGATGCGCTTCCGGACCGCGATGGAAGCCGGCGAAGCAAATTCTCCCGGGGTACCAGGCGAACCCCCACCAGCCAGAGCGCGGCAGTGGCGAACAGCGGCAGACGCCAGAGCCAGCCTGAAAAGAAGCCGGTCTCACCGGCTGCGAGCCAGCGTCCGGTCCACACGATGACGGCAATGCCAACGCAGCCCAGCACCAGCGGAGCCCAGACGTGGGGCACAGGGTAGTAGCGCTGGCTGACAACCATGTGAATCACGAAGGCAATGGCGCTGGCCGCGAGCGTGGCCCACGCGGCGCCCATCGGCCCCATGGTTGGAATCAGCAGGTAGTTCAACAGAATGGCGAGAATCACCGAGGCGATGTTGATGCCCGAAACGATCCACATTTTGTGGCGAATCCAGGCGCCTGGTGCAAACGGATAGATCTGCTGGAGCAGGACGGCCGGAACCAGCACCGTCAGCATGGCGGCACCCTGCAGGTAATCCTTGGTCGAAAGCACCAGGATGATTTGCTCGGCAAACAGACAAATGCCCGCCACCAGCAGCAGGGCAAAAACCGAAAAATAGCGGAAGATCCGCTGCAGGGAACCCGGGGTGTCCGGTTCCGCGTAGTGGGTGAAAACCAGCGGAGTCAATGCGTTGGAAAACCCGATCATGGCCAAGCCCACCAGGGAAGCCAGACGCAGCATCACTCCAAAGGTCCCGACATCGGCCTCGGTGCCGAGATCGTGCAGGATCAGTTGGTTGGCATACTGGCCGCCAAAAACGGCCACACTGGAAGGCAGCAGCGGCAGTGAAAGCATGAGCATCCGTCGGAATTCCTTTCCGCTCCACCGGCCCACAAAGCTTTTTCCGTTGAGCACGACCGTCAAGACCGTGGCCGCCACACAGCCGCAAAACACGCCCCACAGCACCCCGGCTGGTCCCCAATGCAGGAAACAGACCAGCACCACAGCACCGGCGATGTTGGCAATGGTAAAAAATATGGAAACCACCGCACTCAATCTGGGCTGGAGCGCCCAGCGCAGTTGAGCGGAAACGATCAGATATACCCCCATCGCTGCTGAGGCCCACAGCATCGCGGACATGGCGCCGGTTCCTCCTTCGTTGCCGAACACCCAGCGGGCCAGCG
>JAGNEJ010000017.1 GCA_018003315.1 Verrucomicrobiales bacterium | reverse complement strand
GTGCCGATGGGCGCACCGCCATCTCGGGAAGTTTTGACAAAACCCTGTGCGTCTGGGACCTCGCCACCGGGCAATCCCGCGTCCTGGAGGGCCACTCGAACGAGGTCAGGTCCGTGGCGCTCAGTGCCGATGGGCGCACCGCCATCTCGGGAAGTGTTGACAAAACCCTGCGCGTCTGGGACCTCGCCACCGGGCAATCCCGCGTCCTGGAGGGCCACTCGAACGAGGTCAGGTCCGTGGCGCTCAGTGCCGATGGGCGTACCGCCATCTCGGGAAGTGCTGACAAAACCCTGCGCGTCTGGGACCTCGCCACCGGGCAATCCCGCGTCCTGGAGGGCCACTCGAACGGGGTCACGTCCGTGGCGCTCAGTGCCGATGGGCGCACCGCCATCTCGGGAAGTGATGACAACACCCTGCGCGTCTGGGACCTCGCCACCGGGCAATCCCGCGTCCTGGAGGGCCACTCGAACAGGGTCATGTCCGTGGCGCTCAGTGCCGATGGGCGCACCGCCATCTCGGGAAGTTTTGACAACACCCTGTGCGTCTGGGACCTCGCCACCGGGCAATCCCGCGTCCTGGAGGGCCACTGGCACTGGGTCAGGTCCGTGGCGCTCAGTGCCGATGGGCGCACCGCCATCTCGGGAAGTGCTGACAACACCCTGCGCGTCTGGGACCTCGCCACCGGGCGATCCCGCGTCCTGGAGGGCCACTCGGACTGGGTCAGGTCCGTGGCGCTCAGTGCCGATGGGCGCACCGCCATCTCGGGAAGTGATGACAACACCCTGCGCGTCTGGGACGTGGACAAGGGAAAATGCATCGCTTGGCACCACGCGGGGTCTTCCGTCATGGGAGTGGCGCTCCGAGCAGGGGTGGATGGGCGGGAAATTGTGATTTTGGGGACAATGAATGGCATGGTGGAGATTCTGGAATTGAAACGTTAGGCACGCGTTCCGGAGGCTTTGCTTCCCGCTTTCAGGGAACTCCGGTGAACGTTGAACACGCAGGGGGCGAATCTTTCGGCGTCCCTGATCCAGCCAGAAAGTGGTTCCGCCGGCCCGGCGGATTCTTTGCAGCCGTCCAGCGGACGGCACCCCCATTCTTTTGAACTGTGGCAGCCCGCCAAAGGGGCGGAAGCCACCATTCCACAGAAAGTTGTAACGAACGGGGACCGGGGAGCCCATGCACAGATGAGAACGGCAATTCCGCTGTCCAAAAAAAAATCAACTCATCAACCGAAATCATCCCATGTTTACCTTTACCCAAGATTCCAATTCGACCGGACTGGAGGACGCTCCGCTGGTCAAAAAGGGGCTGTCGGCCTGCCCGATGCCCACCAGCAGCCAGGGCGGCTATCCGCTGACCCACTACGGCGTCCTGAAAGGCCCGGGACTTTACGTGGCAGCCTTGGTCGCCGTGCTCACCGCACAGTATCTGCTCCTGGCAAAGCTCTTCATCCCCGTGACGAAGGTGCCGCCCATTTTCACCGCGTGGCTCATGCTGGGCGGGGTGGTGGGCGCCTGGTGCTGCCACTTCGGCAGCGGACTGCGCCGCCGGACGAAAACCAAGGCGGCGAATGTGAGCCAGGCGGAGGCCGCCGCGCTGTCAACCCGCTTTCCCTTCCACGTGCGGCTGTGCAATGCCCTGGGCATCCTCCTGCTCACCGGCCTGGTGGGGTATGAGATTTCCCTCTGGCTGCACGGCACCGCCCGGGCAAACCTGCTGACGGTGGTCATTCCGCCGACGGTCGTGGGCGGCGTGGCCCTGGCCTGGGTGGGAATCGCCGTGATGCACTGGGTGTTCAGCGGCGCCGCCCTGTGGATTCTGGCGGTGACGTGGCTGCGCGGCCATGACATCTGGCGCAACCGCAGGGCAAACCCGCTTTCCAGCGCTCCGCTCTATGTGCATGGCTGGCGGAAGTCGAAGATCACCACCGGAGTGGAGCTTACCTTCGCCTATGCGCACCGCCACTGCGTGGTGCCGCAGGGAAGGGACGGCGACCAGTTCGTGAGCTGGGTCTTCACCATCGGCAACTTCCACGGCGACCACATCGCCGAACTCTGCCACGATGAAATCAACCCGGAGCAGAAGTTCGCCCTGGCCAAGGCGCTGGAACTGCTGGTGATCGACCTGATGGACCAGCCGCCGGTGGGAGCTGACGCGGCCATTCCCGAGAGCGAAGTCTATGACGCCGTCGCGACCCATGCCCAGACGAGCAACGCCAACACGGCAGCGATTGCCCGCGCTGTGGCCGGTGACCCCAAGGTGATCGCCGTTTTTCAAAGGAGTCACCCGCCCCAAGCCGCTGCCTGACCCCCCTCCCGTGAAATCCCGCAGCCCCCCCGGCTGCGGGGTTTCCGCGGAGAGGAATCTGCACCTCCCATCCTGAAATCGAAATTCTGAAGTCCTGAACCCATCAACCGAACCAAACCCATGAAAACGATGAAACTGACATTCCAAAACCTGCTGTCCCTCTGCGCCTTGCTGGCGCTGGGAGGGTGTGTCCCTGAGGAAAAACCCGCGATGGACATCGAGATGAAGATGGTCCTGCCAGCGGAGCAAATCCAATCCGAAGCGCCGCTGCCTTCGAGTGTGCAGGGATTGATCGAGCCGCTGGCGGCCTCCGGGAGCGGCGGCAATCTGTGGTCCCCCTGGCCGGTGATCGAAGTGATCGGCCCCGACGGAACGGTGCTGGGGACGTGGAAGGCGGAGGATCCCATCACGGAAGCAGACCGCATTTATGGTCGCACCCCGTCGGCGGAGGAACGCATGGCGCTGTTTCTCAAGCAGTTTGCCGAAAAGCCTGCCGGGGAACTTTTCCCCGGGGTGAAGCTGGGTAAAACCGTCGAAATCCCTGGGGCTGCTACGCCTGTCACTCTGCCGCCGCCGCCTGGCAGTGAAAGTGAGCTGCTGGCGAAAATGGTAGCCACCTTGGCGAAGCAGGATGCTGCCCTGAAGGTGTTTGCACCGAATGGCAGCGCAGCGTCTTCGTCGAAAACGGCAGTTCCCTGCAGTGCAACCGCAGAAGCCATCCACAAGAGCATTTCTGCCGATCTGCCGGCGCCAAGCAAGGAAGCGGGCAAGCCGCGGGTTTCCGTACTGGTCTGGCTGGGCAAGCCGGAGCCTGAAGCCGCCCCCGTGGTGGAAACCAAACCAGAAGTCAAGCCGGAGAACAAGGCGGTGGTCCCTGAAATCCCTCCCACACCCCAAACGGAACAGAAAGCGACTGCAAACCCCGAACCGCCAAAAACCAGTGCGACCCCGGACTCAGCCGCGCCGATCAACGTCACCAACAACACGAACACCACCTACTACATCCTGCCGACCGATCCTCCGGCGGGAGTGGCGGAGTCCGTGCAGAAGGAATGGCCGCGGCTGGTCAAGGATGCCAAACCGATCGCCGGGGCGGAGTTCAGATTCGCTTTTTCCAGCAACGATCTGGACCGGGAAAACCTCGCGGCCGCCCGGCAATACGCCGAGCAGATCGCCAAGACCTGCCCGGACCAGGAAATCATCGTCGGCGGCTACAGCGATGACATCGGCACGCTGGAACAGTGCCGGGAAATCGCGATGCGCCGCGCGGAAGCGGTGGCGGAACAGTTGAGGGCGCGGGGACTGAAGCCCGTGGTCGCCGGATTCAGCCAGGCTCCGCCGGACCGCAATGGCCCGCTGACCGATCCCGCGGACCGCGACAAGCGCCGCGTGGTCATCATCTACACCGCGGAAAAACGACCAGTGCCGGTGCCAGCGGCTTCGCCGCCCACAACTCCCGACCCAACGAACTGAGCCCCCAACCGAAACTGTCCGGGTGCCACGTGTCACGCGGGGCATCCGGCGGTCCAATCTCTCCAGCAACAACCCCAACTGAAATCCATGAAAACCATCGATCTCCCAGCACCCGACCGCCTGCTTCCAGCCCCCGCGACCCTTGCCAATCCCCCAGTGGCGCCGCTTCCTGACCAATCCGCAGTCAGTGCGCATCGCAAATTGGATTTCTCCACCAGTCTGGCGGAATCCATGTCCCGGGTCCGCACGGAAGAAACCGACCGCCTGGCAACCGAAGCGGCGGCGGAAGTCAAACGCCGCGCCGAAGCCGCCGCCGCCACGCAACGCACGCCGCTGGGCTACGACTAGCCAAATGCCGCATGCACCCAGCCTGGGAGTGATTGCGGAAAGGGCCGCCCCTCACGGTGGCGCTTCCGCTCCGCTCCCAGGCTTTTCGTTTTGACTTGTCAAACACCGGTCTGACAGCCATGCACACGCTGACCATTCCCCTTTTTGAAGCCGAACGCGCGGCCCGCTCCCTGCTGCGCGGCCAGCCACACGTGGATCGCGCCCTGACGGTCATCTCCCGCACGAAGGATACGCTGGCGGCTTTCTCTGCGGGAGAAGCCGGGACTGACGGCCCCGGGCTGTTGGTGCGCCTGCTGCCGCTGGCTCCGGGTGGGGGCGTAGAGGCGCTGCTGCCAACGCTGGCGGCGGAAATCCAGGCGGTCGTCCGGCTGGGGCTTGACGGCAACACCACTGGCCGGGCCAGGGCGTGGCTCCGCGGGTCGTCCGGAGACTGGAATCCGAATGTTCTGCTGCGGTTGCCCGGACCGGGAATGCCGAACATCTTCCCGCCGGACTGCGCACCAGCCCCGTTGACCACGGAAATGCAGGAACGCTGGTCCCGTACCCTGGCGGCCCTGGGAATGGGGGCTCTTCAAACCCTGCAAACCACCACGGTTGGTTGCGTCGGCCTGGGCAAACTCGGCTCCGCGCTGGTCCGGTACCTGGCAGGGCTTCCCATCGAGCGTCTGGTGCTGGTCGATCCTGACAAAGTCCAGCCCCATAACACCGGGGAAGGCGGTGCGTTTGGTGAAACGGACACCGGACGCCACAAGGTGCAGGTGCTGCAGGATCAGCTCGCGCTGTGGCGGCCTGAAATCGAAGTGGAAGCCTGGCCGCTTTCGGTGACTCAGGCGGCGGCACTCCACGCCCTTTCCAGTTGCGATGTCCTCTTCTCCATGTCCGACGACCCCGGAGCCCGGCTGGCCCCGGCGGCCGTGGCGGTGTGCCACCACATTCCGCTCATCGACATCGGAACCACCGTCCACTTGCGGCCGGTGCAGGGTGAAAGCATGGGCGCTGACATCCGGCTCGTCATTCCAAGCCACCGCCGTGGCTGTCTTCTTTGCCAGGGCAGCGTTCACAACGAAGACGCAGGCCGCCGGATTCTGGCCTCGCCGGACTTCGAGGTGGAATTCACCGCCGATCGCGACTGGCGCAGTGAACGCCGCGGCAGTCTCAACAGCCTGAATCTGCTCGCCGTCGGTGCTGCGACCCGCCTTTGGGAGATGTTTCTGAGCGGCTCCTGCCGTGAAAGCACCTGGTGGCACCTGAGCCTGGGCGATTCCGGCACCCTCCGCACCGAGTCCGTCGTCCCCACTCCCACTCCCACTCCGCTGTGTGCCTGCTCCCTCGCAGGAAAGGGTAAAACGGGACTCAGCCTCTTTGGCGGGATCCTACGCCGCCGGGCAGAGTTGCTCCTCTAATTTTTCGGATTCTTTGCTGATTTCAGTGATTTGGAAAAGTCAAGGAGTGGCTGGTAACGGGAGGCGGAGCAGGATGCATCAGTCGCATGCCACTCGCAACAGTCCACTCCGTAGAGTCGCACTGTCAGTTCCTTGCCGTCTGGTGGACGGACTGGAAAACAGTCCCGTCGGCCCAGTCCGCCTCGACTCCGGTGCACTGCTTCATTTCCACCAGTGCCGTGTCCCCCAAGGCAGGAATTGCAGTCAGCAGAAGGATGGCAGTCGTTGCACGAAGGAAGCGTATTTCCGCAAACTGCAAAATGGCTGTTTTCCAGTCGCTTGATGCTGCGGCCAGCAGGGCATTGATCTCAGCTTCTGAAAAGGGTTCCTTTTCGCTGCCGGCGGCGTCGTCCAATTCCACCGGTCCAACGGGATTATTGGCGATGACCCCTTGGCGGACTCCATGGGTGAACACTGATGCCACAGTCTTGATATCCAGCCGGAGGGAGGCGGGGCTGCGCCCAGATGCTCCAGGAAATTCTTGATGACGCTCGCGTAGCGTTTCGATGTGCCCCCCGCCTTGGTTCGGCGCTTCCCGTCCAGCCACTGCTCAAAAAAGCTCTGCGTCGTCACCGTGTCCAGCGGCGACCCCCGACCGCGACCAGCAGTTGATTCACGAGTTGTCGGCCACGATCCTTCGTAAACGCGCCTTGCCGAGCCTGACGCGTCGCCAATTCGAAGTCAGCTGCCATTTTCATGGCTGTCGCCCGGTCCTCGATCTTCAGAGTGCGGCAAACGCGTCGTCCGGTGGCGTCGATATATCGAGCGCGGAAGAATCGGCTGTTTGGGTGCTTGTCCACGGTGGCCATTGGATGGGGGGAACATGTAATCCAAAAAATAATCCACGTCCATAGTAAATCACGATGTATTAAAATGCTCCAAATCAACGAGTTAAAAAATTATAGACCGGTGAATGGAAGCGTGGGCTCGATTCCCATCACCCGCTCCACTTTGAAAATCAAATTGCTGCAACTGGGGTGCGGAACCGGTCGCGACGCGGCTCGCAACAGAAATCCATTCAGGAGTGTCCGCCTTGTGTTTGCTTCCGGGTGCCCACGGTGCGGGATTTCCGCGGTTTGACGATGCGCTGCACGGTCAGGGTGAAACCGTTGGCGTTTTCGAACGGGGTGACGACGGCTTCCACTTCCACCACGGGCCAGCGCACGGTGGCCAGCCCCCAGCGGGCCCAGGCCCGGGCGAAGATTTCGCATTCGATGAAGCCGGTGTGGTCGCACAGGGTGATGAATTCCATGAGTTCTCCGTTCGACTGCCGGTGGAGCCGTTCCTCCACGATCAGGCCGCAGACGGCGACGCGCTGGTTGGGAAATTGCGCCAGGCGCGCAGCCGGGCAGTAGGTTTCCCAGGCGATGCCAGTGTAAAGGTCCAGCGGGTGGCCGGAAACAGTGAAGCCGAACAGTTCCTGTTCATCGCGCAGCAGGGCGATGCGGTCCGGCGGGGCGAGGTTGGCAGGCAGGCCGGTGACGGCATCGGGTGCGGGAAACAGCGCGGCTTCTCCCGGCGGCCAGCAACCGAGACTGCGGGCCTGCCAGAACTGGACCGGACGCGGATCGCCAAAGGAATCGAATGCCCCGGCCCGGATGAGCGTGAGCATTTCCGCAGGGGCGGGGCAGACGCGCTGCACGAAATCTGCCAGCGAGGTGAAGGGGCGGCAGGCCCGCTGCGCTTCATGGCGGGAAAGCATGGCTTCGGTCAGGTCCTTGACCGCGCGCAGCGGCACGCGGAGCACCGGCTGGCCGGCATCGAATTCCACCTGATAGCCGGTGCGGGAGGCATTGACGCACGGCAGGCGGAAGCCCATGCCCAGCCGGCGGCATTCCAGCGTGTAGGCCAGCGGCGAGTAAAAACCCTTTCCGTTGCTGAGCACCGCGGCGAGAAATTCCGGGGCGTGATGGCACTTGAGGAAGGCGCCCTGGTAGGCCTCCACGCCGTACGCGGTGGAATGGGCGCGACAGAAGGCATAGCCCTGGAATCCGGCGACCAGCCGCCAGACGTTCCTGACATCTTCCTCGGCGCGCCCATTTGCCAGTGCGGAGCGGGTGAATTCCTCTTCAAGGGTCTCGATTTTCCGTGCGTCCTGCTTCACCAGGGCGCGGCGGAGCATGTCGGCGCGTCCGCCATTGAGTCCGGCAAACGCCTCGCAGATTTGCAGGATGTGTTCCTCGTAGGCAATGACGCCAAAGGTGCTGCGCAGCACGGGTTCCAGCGAGGAGTGCGCGTATTCCGCGGGTTCCAGTCCCTGTGCGCGGCGGGAAAACTGCCGTTTTTTGAGATTGTTAGCCGCACCGGGGCGGATGACGCTGACAATGGCGATGAGCACGTCAATGTCCCGCACGCGGCACATGCGGGCCAGCGTCAGCATGGCCGGGCTTTCGATGTGGTGCACCCCGCGGCTCTGGCCGGTGGAGACCATTTCCCAGACGCCGGCATCCTGCCACGGCTCCAGTTTTTCAAGGTCCGGACGGATGCCGCGTTCCGCGAGCAGGGCCAGGGTGTCGCGGATGACCGCCAGTCCGCCCTGGGCGAGAATGTCCAGCTTGATGAGCCCCACGGCCTCCACGGCATCCATGTCAAAGTGGGCGGTCGGCCAGCCTTTTTGCGAAACAAACGTGGGCGTCAGGCTGTGGATGGGATCGCGCGAAACCAGCACGCCGCACGGGTGCATCTTGGCGTAGCGCGGAAAGCCGTCCAGAAAAACAGCGGTGGCCAGGGCGGTGCGATAGGGTTCCTCCTGCACCGGGAAATCCATGGTGGGATGCGGCTTTGCGGTGAGGGTTTGCGGCAGCCATGCACTCAGCGAATGGGGCAGGTGTTTGGTCAGGGTGCGGATGTCGTGGTCCGCGACGCCCAGCACCTTGGCCACTTCCGCCACGGCACTGCGCGCATGGAAGGTGTTGAAGCCCCCCACGATGGCGGAGTGCTCCGGTCCGTAGCGTTCCAGGATCAACTTCACCACTTCGTCCTTGCGGTCATGCGCGAAATCCACGTCGATGTCCGGAAGCTTTTGCAGAGCCATCCGGTCGCGGTTCAAGAAGCGGCGGAAATAGAGGTCGAAGCGCACCGGGCACACGCCGGAGATTTCCAGACAGTAGCAGACCAGCGAATCCGCCGCGCTGCCGCGGGTGATCCAGTGGATGCCGCGCCGCCTGCATTCCTGGAGGAGATCCCATACGGTTAGGAAATACTCTTCGTAGGCGACTTCGCCGATGAGGGCCAGCTCCTCGTTGAGCTGGGCGCGGTGATTTTCCGCCCGCGGGCCGTAGCGGCGCGCCAGCCCTTCCTCAGCCAGGCGGCGGAGCAGGGCGGACGGGGCGCTGCCGTCCGGCGGAGTGAAGCCGGGAAAGCGCAGGGTCTGGAAATCAAAATCGAACCGGCAGCGTTCCGCAATTTCCACCGCGGCGCGCAGGCTTTCCTCGCGATAGCGCCCGCGCAGTTCCGCCTCGTGCGGCCAGTGGAAATCTCCGCGGCGCTTTTGCGGGTGCCGCTCGCGCAGCAGAGTCAGCGTGCGAATGCTCTGCACAATATCATAGCGCAGGCGGTCGCCGGAATTCGCATGGCGGATTTCTGGCAGGGCCGCCTCCGCACCGGGCAGGAGCAGCCCGGTGCAGTGGTCGTGCAGTTCTTTGGTAGTGACTTTTGCGCCGCTGCGCAGGGAGAGCAGGCGGCAGAGATTGGCGTAACCGGCGGCATTTTCCACGTAGCAGAGCACGGGTTTTCCATCGCAGCACAGTTCCGCACCGATCACGGGGTGCAGCCCGGCCGCTTTTGCCGCCTGGTAAAACGGCACTGCGGCATGCAGGTTCGGATCGGTTAGGGCCACCGCGGAACACCCGCGGGCCAGGGCGGTTTCGATGATGACCGGAATGCTCAGCAGGGAGTCCAGAAAGCTGTAGCAGCTGCGCACGTTGAGTGCGGCGAAGGTCCCTGACGCAACGGAACGCGCGGTGACGGTGAAGGATTTCGGGCGTTCCCTGAGAACGCGGCTTGTCAGGGAATGTCCGTCGTCATGGCGCACGGCGGCGGGAGGCGCGGCGTCTTCCGCCTTGAGCGCCGACCGCGGCGCGCCTCCGCGGCGCTCCAGCCAGAGGTCATGTCCGCGCATGATGGGAAGGCGGGCGCTGCGCAGCGCATCCACCGTGCAGGCCAGCCGGTGCCGGCGTTCGTCCGCCACGGCCAGTCCGTCCAGCGGCAGTTCCCGCATGAATCCTCCGTGATAGACCTGGGAGAAGCGCAGCGAGAGCAGGCGCACGCTCACGCGCCGCTCCCAGGCCCGGGAAAGCAGCCGCGGCAGCAGCGGGTAAACCAGGTGTTCCAGGTCTGTCGGTTCGCTCAGGCTCTCGCTGCGCGTGCATTCGCCCATGTCGTTGTAGCGCAGCCGCAGGGCAACGGTGCGGATGGCCCGGGCATCGCTGCGCACCCGCGCCATCAGCGCATCGGCCATGGTGCGCAGTTTGGCGATCAGCCAGGCCTCCTCGGTCACATCCTGGGCAAACGTCTCCTGCATGCCATAGCTTTTCGCGGCGGGCGGGTCCGGCACCACCGGGCGGCTGTCCTCGCCGCGGGCAAAGGCGTGGATTTGCGGTGCGGCGCTTCCCGCAAGCAGAGCCAGCAGGTGCAGCGGCATTGCGGCCACATGGGCGATTTTCACCAGTCCGGCAGTGCGGAATGCCGCTTCCAGTTTCGGTCCCACGCCCGGCAGCCACTTCACCGCCAGCGGATGCAGAAAGGCGCACTCGCATCCCGGCCGCACTTCCACAAATCCCGCGGGCTTGCCCACTTTGCTGGCAATCTGGGACACCAGCTTGCTGCTTCCGATACCCTCGGATACGGTGATTTTCATGCCCTGGCTGATGGCGCGGCGGATGATGCGCCCGATTTCCCCCGGTGATTTTCCCCGGCACCCTGACAAGTCGAGATAGCCTTCGTCGATGGAGCCCACCTCCACCAGCGGCGTGAAGTCATGCGCATAGGAAAACATGCGCCGGCTGAAAAGTTCGTAGAGTTCAAAATTCGGCGGCAGAACCACGAGTTTCGGGCACAGCCTCCGCGCCTGGGCTGTGGGCATGGCCGCGGTGATGCCAAAGGCGCGGGCCTCGTAACTGGCGGAACTAACCACTCCGCGGGATTCCCCGCCCACCGCGACGGGTCGCCCGCGCAGCCGGGCGTCCGCCGCCTGTTCCACGGCGGCGAAAAAGGCGTCCGCATCCAGGTGGAGCAGCATGGAACGGGAAAGTTAGTCCGGACGCTTCCCTGTCCGCGGCACCCGCAGGAGCGCCACCATGACGCCCTGCACCACCAGTTCCTGCGCCGGGATCAGGTCCGGATACTTTGGATTCTCCGCCCGCAGATACGGCCGACCCCGCTGGACGAGGTAGCGCTTGAGCGTGGTTTCACCGTCGATGAGCGCGGCCACGATGTCGCCGTGCTTCGGGTCGCGGAATTCGAGAATGATGCTGTCGCCGTCCACGATGTTCGCACCGGTCATGGAATCGCCGCGCACCCGCAGGGCAAAGGTGCGGACATTGCGCGGCAGGTGCAGCGTGTCCGCATCGACCGTAATGCAGCCTTCCGCCGCCTGCCCCTGTTCCTCGGGAAGGCCGGCAGGAATGCTTCCGAAAACGGGAATCGACAGCAGCGCCGCCGGATGCGTGCCGGGCAGCGTGACCCCGCGGGCTTTGCCGGCACGGCGGGTGATGACGCCGTGCCTTTCCAGCGCGGCGAGGTAATGGCGGGCCAGCGTGGGGCTGCTGAATCCCATGCCCTGCTGGATTTCGCGCTCCGTTGGCGCATGGCCGTGTTCTGCCAGGAATTCCTGGAGAAATTCCAGCACGGCAGTTTGACGTTGGGTCATGTTGTGCATTTGCTCTTGTGCAAATGCTCTAGTTTTCGTGCAAATTCAAGCTGAATTTCCACGTCCGTTCGGGGAAGGGGCGCCCGCCGGTTTCATTTCCGGAAACCGGGCTGCGAATGACACCGCCGGTTTGTTTTGTCAGGGTCTCAGAGTGGGTCCTGGACATTCAGGGAGACGAACTTTGCTCCCAGACCTGCATAGTCGGAGGGGTTGCAGGTGAGGACGATGACCTGGAGCCCGCGGCTGGCGGCGAAGTCGAGCATGCGCTGCAGCAGGCCGACCCGGTCAGGATCGGAGTAGGCAAAGGCATCGTCGAAGACCACCGGGAGGCATCCGCCATGGTCCGCGGCCAGTACTTCGGCCATGGCCAGCCGCACGGCTGCCGCCACCTGTTCCCGGGCACCGCCGCTCAGGCTGTCGAAGGGAACTGCGGCACCGCCCGTTTCCCCTGGGCGGATCAGTTCCACTCCGGAAAAGGCATTGTCTGCCAGGCGCACCGCGGCCCTGGCACCGGGACCAAAGAGGCAGCGCAGGTAACCGGAAATCCGCTCCGCAAACGGGCGGGTGAATTCCTCGGCCAGCGTCTGCTGCTCCTCCGTGAACAAACGGTCCAGCAGGCGCACTGCTTCTGCGTGTCGGTTTTCCGCCTCCCAGGCTTCCACGGCGGCCTTCCATCGGGCATCGGCCAGCGCGGCTTCGGCTGCCGGATCGCTGGTGCCGTCCGAGCGCAGGGTGCTCTCCGTCACGCCGCGGGCGAGTTCGGCGTCGCGTTTTGTATTCGCAGCCTGTGTCTCCGCGCGCTGCAGCCGCGCCTTGTCGGCATCCAGTTGCTCTGGCCCCAGCGCGGTGATCGTCCGCCGCGTCTGCGCGAGGGTCTCTGTGGCAGTGGCCGCTGCCCGTTCCGCGGCGCAAAGGCGTTCTTTCCTGGCGGATTCCTCTCCGTGCGTTTCCAGCAGCACCCGCATCCGGGCCGCAAGTTCGGTGCTCTCGCGATTCCACTGGTCAACGGCCTGACGCTGGGCATGCACGGAATTTTCAATCTGGGTGGCCGCAGCCTGTCCGTAGTCGCGCTGCCCTCTGGCTTTGCGTTCCGTTTCTTCCAACAATTCGACTGCCTCCTGCAGTTCCTTGAGCCGGTCTGCCGTCGGCAGCGAGTCTGCGCCCGGCGCTTCTTCAATCTGGGCGAGCCGCCGGGAAACTTCTGCCTGTGCAGCGGTTGCGGCTTCCGCAGCTGACTGCAATTCCGCTGCCAGCCGTTGGGCTCCCAGTCCCTTGAGCCTCGCTTCCAGGGCGGTGCCGCGATGGGAAAGGTCCTCCCGCCGGGCGAAAATGTCTGCGGCTTCGGCTGCCGTGTGAATGCCCGCGGCATCCAACGCCATCCGCAGTTGCTGCCGGGTTTCCTGCACGCGGACCCTGGCCTGCTGCAGGCCCTCGCCGCCGCCGGGAGTGATCCGCAGCCGCACGCCGTCACCCACCGCCAGCTCCGCAGGGTTCACCACGGTCCTGGATTCCCCCGCTTTGAGCGGCTGTCCGTCCAATGTGATCTCCAGTCCGGCGGCAGTCACCGCAATGCTGGCCGCCATGGCCTGCTGGGCTGCCTCCGCCTGCGCGGCGGCATTTTCCAAGGTCTGAATATTTTGCAGCATTTTCCTGTCCACTACCGGCAGCCGGGCCAGTTCGGCGCGCAGGCCCTGCATCTGTTCCTCCAATCCCCTGACTTCCCCGGCCCGCTGCTGCAGCTCGCCCAGGCGTGCATCCTTATCCTGCTGGGTAGTCAGGGAAGCAGCCAAATCCCGTCGCAGTCGGCCCCGGCGGCTTTCCGCCACGGCGGCATCCAGATGCTGGTTCGCTGCGGCGGCGGTTTCCCTGGCCCCGGCGAGATCCGATTCCAGCCGCTGCAGTTTCTCCTGTTCCGGCTGCAGTTTCTGGCGCAGTTGCTTCGACTGTGAAATCAGATCGGCTAGTTTCTCCTCCACCTGGCGCAGTTCCTCCAGCGTTTTTGCAGCGTTCTGGTCGGTCTGAATCTGCCGCTCCTCGTCGCGGCGCAGTCGGTCGAGATCGGCCAGCTTTTGCTCCAGCGCCTCCTGCTGCTGCTTCAGCCCGGCCAGATCCGCGGTGGCGGCGGTGATTGTTTTCGTGGCGCGTTCGAACTCCTCCACGTTTTTCCACTGTTTTGTCAGGCGGTCCTGCGCCGCTTCCATCGTTTTCTGGGCTTCTTCCCGGGCGGACTCTTTCAGGGAAAGTGCAGAACCGGCCTTCGGCTTGTCTGTGCTGGTGAAAATGTCCGCTTTCTCTTCAGCAAACTGCTGCGCCACCCGCGCATCCAATTCCGATTGCAGGACCGCAGCGCCGCCGAGGCTCTGCAGGCGCTGCAGAAGTCCGGTGCACTGGGCGGTGGCGTGTTCTGCGGGATCATTCCCGGCGCTTCCCTGCCACACCCATAAATGTGCCCACTGCTGGATCAACTGGTTGGCCACGCTCCTTCCTCCAGCCTGGCACTCCACGCCCAGCAGTTCCGAAAGCCGGGTGTCCGCCGCCTCGTTTTGCAGGGACTGGCCGCCTGTTTCCGTCAAGGTGGTGGTGCCGCTGCCTCCGCTGAAGCGCTTTCTCACCAGGAAATCCCGACCATTGGCATGAAACCGCACCTCCACCTCGGGGTGACCGGGGTGGATCATGGAAACCATGGATTTCTGGACCTCACCGGCCACCCGTGACTTCAAAAAAAGCCCGCGGTGCAGCGCTTCCGCCAGGGTGCTTTTGCCGGACTCATTTGACCCGCCAATGACGGTGCGTTCCGGATCGAACTCCACGGTTCGTTCCCGGTGGAGCCGGTAGTTGCGGACGGTCAGTGAGGTGATGCGCATCGCACTGTTTGGTCAGGGTTTGACGGCGGCTGCATGCAGCTCCCGCAGTGCCAGCCTGGCCACGGCCGCTGTTTCCCCGCTGCTTAATGCCAGTTCCGACAGCCGCCCGGCCACCCGGGAAATGAGCGGGGCTCCGGGGTGCCGGGTCAAGCTTTCCAGTTCCGCCTCCGACGGGGCAAGCACGGTTTGATTGATCAGTTTGACCCGCAGCAAACGGGCCGTCCACGCTTCCAGCATCTGTTCCAGTTCCGCAGCGGCCGCGAGGTCCAGCGACCCTGACAATTCCAGCCGCATCAAATCTCCGTTGACCCTGGTGCCGATGGCTGTTTCCACCATCTGCTGCAGCCGCGGCACATCGGCAGCTTCTGCCAGGCGGAAGGAAAGCGCATGCCAGCCCACCGCCGCCGTGCGAATTTCCCGCACCTGTGGCGGACGACTGCGCGCCGCCTCCACCGCCAGCACTTGACCTGGGCGGTGATCTTCCCCTTTCACAAATCGGTCCAGTTCCGGGGTGCCGGAATACCAGGCTTTGGGTTCAACCTGTTTGGTCCCATGCCAGTCGCCCAGCGCCAGATAGTCCAGCTCTGCCATCTCCAGCCGTTTCAGATCCAGCAGATTGCTCCCAGCCGCCTCGCCTTCCTCCTCGTCCGCCAGCGGCGTTCCGAACTGCTGCACGCTTCCGTGCGCCAGCACAATGCGAGGCTTGTCACCAGCCAGGGCATTCCAGTCCGCCGCCGACCGCAGCCAGGCTGTGGGATCAGCCGCTTCATGCCGCCGCAGCAGCGGACAGGGAAAAAGCACCGCCCCTGGAGCGTCCACCGGCTTTGCCTCCAGCAGGATGCGAAAATTGGGCGCAAGCGCCGCCTGTTCCCTGCGGAAAAATTCCTGTTCCCACAGGCTCCCGGCCCCGCCGTGGTCATGGTTTCCGGGAATCGCATACACTGGCACGCCCAGGGACCCGATGGCGCTGCACGCGGCAGACACGGTGGCCTTGTCCGGGGTGGGGGAATCAAACAAATCCCCCGCTACCACCACAAAGGCTGCTCCGGTTTCCCGCACCACCTCGCCCATGCGCCGCACCGCATCGAAACGCTGCTGCCGCAGCAGGGCGCGCTTCTGCTCGTCGGCCACTCCCGCAAAGGGCTTGCCCAATTGCCAGTCGGCGGTGTGGAGAAAGCGTGCGGTCATGCAGTGCGCAGCAGTGTGGACGGGATCGGCAAACTCAGCACCTGACCACCTTGGTGCCGGCGATGTGGTCGTGGACGCAGCGTTTGTCCTTCGAGAAAATGAACAGCGCATCCGCCAGGCCGAACATGCCGCCGACAATCGGAATATTGGTCAGCAGATACGGCACAAAGGAGCGCAGCAGCCACGCTTTGACGAACCCGGGCGGCTGCCCGCCGGGAAATCGCACAATGCGGATGCGGCAGAGCATTTTTGCCAGACTTTGCCCGCGGGTGGTCAGCAGGAAAATGTTCAGCCCCAACAGCCCGATCACGAGCACTCCCGTGGCGACCAGCGACCAGGGGGGCAGGTTTTCCAGAAGCAGCTGCAGCGCGGCTCCGTTGTTGCCGGGCTCCAAGGATTCCGGGGAATTTTCAATGGCTTCGATCCATGCGGGAAGGCCAGCCATGATGGGCGCAAAGGCCAGAAGCTGGAAAAAACCGTCGAGCAGCGCCGCTCCCAGCCGCACGCCCCGGCTGGCCAGAGTGCCGTCCCCGGCCTGGGGAGCGAGCGCCTCCGGACGCAGCATCGCCGGCCCCACAAAATACGGAAACAGCCGGTGCAGCGGCTCCCAGTTCGCCTGGCCTTCCTTCCACGCGAAATCGCTTGATGACAGTTGCCCGGCCGAGAGCATGCGCTGCAGATCCCCTTCGGAATACGGCCCCTCCTGCGGCTGACCATTTCGGCTGATATAGTAGGACATGGGCGGAAAGCATGGCGCGCTGCGTGCAATTGGCAAGGCCGGTGGTGCCAGACGCAATGTAAATGTGAGGACCCTCATTTCCCGTTGCACTGCGGGAAATATGCCCTAAAGCGAAAGCCCCCGGCACCGCATCTGCGTTTGCTGCCGGGACGGGGCGGATCTTCCGTCATTTTCCAATCACCCGCAATCACCCATCATCCCACCATGGCCTACACTTCCATCACCCCACCGGCGCAGGGCGCGAAGATCAGCATTTCCAGCGGAAAACTTTCCGTGCCCGACCAACCGGTCATTCCGTTCATCCGCGGCGACGGCACGGGGCCGGACATCTGGGCTGCGAGCCAGCGGGTTTTCGATGCCGCGGTGGAAAAAGCCTACGCCGGGCAGCGGAAGATTGCGTGGTTCGAAGTTTTCGCCGGAGAAAATGCCAAGAACCGGTTCGACAACTGGCTGCCCGACGACACCCTGGAGGCCTTCCGCGAATTTCTGGTCGGCATCAAAGGACCGTTAACCACACCGGTCGGCGGAGGCATCCGCAGCCTCAATGTGGCCCTGCGGCAAATCCTGGACCTCTACGTCTGCCTGCGCCCCGTGCAGTATTTCGCTGGCGTGCCCAGTCCGGTGAAGCACCCCGAAAAAGTGGACATGGTCATTTTCCGGGAAAATACCGAGGACATCTACGCAGGCATCGAATACGCCGGCGGCACCCCGGATGCGCAAAAACTGCTCGACTTCCTTGCCCGTGAATTCCCCAAGGATTTTGCGAAAATCCGCTTCGGTACCTCGCAGGCCGTGGGCGACTACCTGAAACTGGCCAATCCCGGACACAGTCCCGCAAGCCCAACGCCCACCGTCGGCATCGGCATCAAGCCGGTGTCGCAAGTCGGCACCATCCGCCTGGTGAAGGCGGCCATCGAATACGCGCTGAGCCAGAAGCGCCGCAGCGTGACCCTCGTCCACAAGGGGAACATCATGAAATTCACCGAAGGCGCCTTCCGGGACTGGGCCTATGGCGCTGCTGAACGCATTTTTGGCGACAAAGTTTACACCTGGGCCCGCTGGGAACGCACCAAAAAGGAACATGGCGAAGAGGCGGCCAACGCCGAACAGAAAGCGGCTCTGGCGGCTGGCGCCCTGCTCGTCAAGGATGCCATTGCCGACATCACCCTGCAGCAGGTGCTCACCCGTCCGGAGGACTTCGATGTCATCGCCACACTCAATCTCAACGGCGACTACCTCAGCGACGCCCTCGCCGCACAAGTCGGCGGCATTGGCATCGCCCCCGGAGGCAACATCAATTACGTCACCGGCCACGCCATCTTTGAAGCGACCCACGGCACCGCACCAAAGTATGCCAACCAGGACGTGGTCAACCCAGGGTCCGTGGTGCTGAGCGGCGAAATGATGCTGCGCTACCTCGGCTGGAACGAAGCTGCCGACCTGATCGTCAAGGGCCTCAACGGAGCCATCGCCTCCAAAAAGGTCACCTACGATTTCGCCCGGCTCATGGACGGAGCGCAGAAAATCAAGTGTTCCGAATTCGGCGACAACATCATTGCCCACATGTAACGCCACAGTGCGTCTCCGTTGTCCCGCACGGACGCCATTGGCAGCAGCAGCCCCTGCTGCTGCCACTGCGCAGGCCCGCGCGCTCAGACATCAGCGCGTGACATGGATTGGAGCCCCAGCCATGCGGAGCGCGATGTCGCAATTTCAAATCGCTGCTGGACTTCGATTGCAGCCGCCATTATTTTCAGATTCAGGTTGCCAATGCACCTCCGTTTCACCGGCAAGACCGCCCATCACTGGTTTTGTCAGTCATCGAAAAACCTGTTCCACCAAAATCCAGCACATTCCATGAAACTCATCGCCCTCTGGGTCTTTGCCGCCATCACCGCCTGCACGTTTTCCGCCAACCCGGCATTCGCCAAGGAAGACAAGGCTGCTGCTTCCACCGAAGCGCTCAAAAACGCCCTCGGGGCCAGCAGCGCACAGGGACTCATCCTAAGCTATTTCGCCGTCAATTCCCTGGGTGATGCCTTCGTCAAAAAAGCCTATGACAAGGCAGAAGCCCAGCAGGTGCTGGCCGTGTATGCTTCCACCACCGCCTCCGTCACGGAATCGCTCAAATCCCTGCCCGACAAGGCTGAACTGAGCGACACGGATGCCGATTACATCGACAACATCGTCAAGGCTTACCGCGCCATCACCAAGCAGATTGAGTCGCTGAAGGAATACATCGAGACCGGCGACGAGGAGCACGCCAAGAAATTCGAAGAGAACCGCCAGAAGGCCAAGAAACTGATGGATTTCATCTTCAAGGATTCGGATTCCGACAGCAGCAGCAGCGACAAGGAATCCTAGGACGCCCCCTGCTCCGCTCGGGGTCCGTCATCCATTGGCAAACATTTGCAGGCATCATCGCAACTCCGCAGGTCGCAAAAACCTGCGGAGTTTTTTTTTGATGCGCCCGCTGAATGCGGCGCTTTGCCAAAGCGCTTCCGCAGACCGACTTCGCGGCTTCGGGCAGCCGTTTTCAGGGTTTTACGCTACCGGTGATCCGGAGGGGGCTGCTCGGGCAGGGTGAGCTTGAGTCTGGCCGAGCAGCAATGGCCGTGCTTTTCCCGCTGCGTGTGGCGGGCCATGATGGTCTGGCACCCTGCGGTGGTCAGCAGAGGCGCGAAATCACCAAAAACCGGGCCGATTCTGCGAGGTCAGGCTACCGCAGCCGCTCCAGCAGGACCAGGCGCTGTTCCGGCACCCTGTGGCAGAGATCCTGGATGGTTTTCAACGGAGGAGTGGCGTCTCCAGAGTGCCAGAGGCCGAGTTCCGTCGCCAGTTCCCGTTCGAAATGGAGCACTCCGTTGACGGTTGGCTCCTGGACGCAAAGCCAGTCCAGAGCCCGCCGCAGCAGATCGAACAGGGCAGCGATGGGCGTTTCTCTTTCAGCCACCATTTCGATGAGCCGGACAAAATAGGAACCGGCCAGAATGCGGTTGAAACTGGTTTGCAGCCCGTGGCGGTAGTTGGTGACCTCCGCCTCCTTGAGGGCATGCAGGTCTCCCCGGCGGCTGGGCACAATTTCGATTTCCGCCTCGTAGAAGAGATCCAGTTTTCCCGCCAGCGGGCTTCCGGGCCTCCGAGCTCCTTTGGCTGCGGTCCGGATCAGCCCTTGTTCCTGACAACACCAGGAAACAATCAGGCTGGTGTCCGTGAGCGGAATTTTTTTCAATAGAATGGCGATGGCCTTCGGCATGCCGTGGAATGTGGGCGGATGAAGGCGCGGGGCGTCCGGCATCAGCACCGGAGGTCCGGGTGCTGCGGCATTTCAAAATCCCATGCCAGGCGGCAGTCCCATTCCTCCAGTGACTTTGCCCATTTCCGCTGCGGCCAGTTGGCGGCCCTCCTCGATGGCCTGCCGGACTCCGGAAAGCACCAAGTCCTGGAGCAGCTCGACATCGCCAGGATCAACGACAGCCGGATCGATTTTGATCGACAGCACATCGCCCGCGGCCGTGGCGACGACAGTGACCTTGCCTCCGCCGACGCTGGATTCGACGGTTTTCTGGGAAAGTTCCTCCTGGGCAGCCTGCACCTTTGCCTGCATCTGCTGCGCCTGTTTCATCAATTTCGCAATGTTCATGATCTCATTCGTGGCGCAGCCCGCAGAAAAGGAAAGCGGGAATTTCCAGGGTGGGGAAATCAGTTGCCGGCGGCCCCTTTCCCGAGCCTCAGATAAACCCACGGGAGCACGAAGGCGGCGGTGAAGAGGGTGGCGCCGACGCCGATCATGGCGCACTGGCCGAAGGTGACCAGCCCGCGGTTGTCCGCCATGGCCAGGGATCCAAAGCCGAGCGACGTGGACAGCCCGCAGTAGGCAAGGGCGCGCCCGATGCCGTGGGCATGGGCCTTGTCTGCGGCGCGGCGCAGTGAGAACAGCATGTGAATGTTGAAGTCCAGCCCAAGCCCCAGAGTCAGCGGCACCGCGCCGATGTTGACGAAATTCCACGGGATGCCGAACGCCTGCATGGCCGCCAGCAGGATGAGCCCGCTGAAGGTGAGTGATCCAAGCACGAGGAGCGAGTCCCGCAGATTCCGGAACACCACCACCAGCAACACCAGCAGCACAGCCACCGCCGGCAGACAGACCCGGCGGATTTCTTCGCCCACCAGTGGACGCATCTTCTCGTTCAAGTAGCGCCAGCCGCCGGGGTAAACTCCGGGAATCGCCTCCAGCCCAGTCACTGCGGGCGAGGTTGCGGGCTTGATTCCCGGCGGCATCCTGACAAATCCGCTGGCGGCCACACCGTCCGGCGTGCGGTGGAGCAGCCGGCCCAGGGATCCTTCCAGCAAGGCCTGGGAGGGCCAGAGAAGCCCGGCGGTTCCGCCTGCGGCCCAGGTCTTCCAGACCGCGAAGACATTTTTTGCCAGGATCAGGCCGTCCTCGGTGAATCCGGCGGCGTCCATGGCCTGCAGCACCTGCGCATCTCCGGCGGCCAGGGCCGCCAGCGGGGCATGGTTCACTTGCTGGTGTTGCGCATTGGGAAAGAGGGCGTCGGGCAGGTAGAAACTGCTGATTTCCCCAGCCGCCCTGGCGCTTTCCAGGTGTTTGCGGGCGGTGTCCATGGCAGCGCAAAGTTCGGCCTCGGTCCGGCGCTGGAGCAGGACCGCCACCCATTCCCCCTGCGTTTCCGGGGGCTGCATGCGCTGCTGCAGCCGGGTCATCGCATCCATGGCAGGACAATTTTTGGGATGCAGCAGCGCGGGGTCATGGACAACACCCGGAAAGCCGCGAATTGTCAGGACAAAGGTGCAGGCTCCCAGCAATGCCGCGGCAGCCACGCCGGGCCAGCGGGAGGGGGCGGTGGCCCGGCTGAGATCGCGCGGCTTGTCATGGCTGCGCCCGCTCCATTTCATGGCCAGCGGCAGAAACCCGTACAACATGACCGCCGCACCCACGAGAATTCCCACCGCGGTCAGCAGGCCCAACTGGGCGATGCCCGGCAGCAGGCTGAGCGTGAGCGAGCCGAATACCGCCGCAGAGGTCACGGCGGACCAGAAGATGCCGGGAAAGACGCGCCGGTGAATCTGGGCAAACGTGTCTCGCGGGTTTTCCAGCCATTCATGCAGGCCCACGACTCCGAAATCCTCGATCATTCCCATGAGAATCGCAGCAAAGCCCATGCTCATGACATTGAGCGAACCGAAGGCCAGCCCGGCGATGCCCAGCGTGATGAGTCCCGACACCAGCATGGAGGCCAGCAGGAGAAACAGCGGGCGAATGGTGCGGTGCAGCAGCCAGAAGAGAAAACCGACAATGAAGGTGATGCCCCCGATGGACTGGCTCATGTCCTCCTCCATGGCGGTGGAAATTTCCGCGCGGAAGGCAGGCGATCCCGTAATTCCTAACGTGATCGTTTTTGAATCCGGAAGCTGCTGATGCCAGGGTTCGACAATTCTGCTCCGGATGTCCCGAATCCATGTGGTTGCATCCCGGTAGCTGTGCAGTGGTGAGACGGCATCGACCGTGAGCAGACGGAACTTGCCGTCCTTGCTGCCGAATTCACCGGCCCCGTTGCGTTCCAGGTTCGAATCCAGCCCGGATTTGGCTGCCTCCAGCAGGCCCAGCGGATCGTAGGCCCCCAGGGTGAGCGCCATGCCGTCGATTTCCGTGGCCAGGGAGTTGATTTTTTCCTCCAGCTGCTGCTGCAAGTCAGCACTTGCGAGTTTGTTCCGGAGGGCCGCCACTCGTTCCGGAGGGGCATTGAGCCAGGCATAGGCGGCCAGCGAGGAAATCTGCCCGGCATCCGACTCCCAAGTGGGCTGGGCGATGACGCGTTTCACGAGTTCCGGGTGGCGGTTCAGTTCCGCTTCAAGGGATGCGATGGCTTGATCCGCTGCGTCTGCGGAGGGAGCCTCCACGGTGATGATCAGTTGCCCGGCCTTTTCAAAGGTGTCGCGCAGCAGGCGGGTTCCCTCCGCGCCGGCGAAGTTTTTCGGCAGCAGGTCCAGGATGTCCACGTTGTAACTGAGGCGTGAGACTCCGAGAATGCCAAACACAACGGTGACCAGCAGGAGCAGGAGATGGAAACGACGCAGCACGTGGAGGGGAGGGGAATGCTGCCGGAGCATTGCCAGCATTCCACCGGCATGACAACGAAAACCAGTGCGGGAATTTGCCGAAGCAGCCGCTGTTTCTTATTGGCCGATGGCGAAAAAAACTTCTCCCTCGCCGTTGAGGAAGTGGATCAAATTGCGGGTGGCCTTCATGGCCTGCCGGGGTACGCTTTCGTAGGTGCGCGATCCAATGTGGGGCGTGATGATCGCCTTTGGATGCCGGAGCAGCGGGTGGTCCGGCGGCGGCGGTTCGATCTCCATCACATCGGCCGCATAGCCGCCCAGGTGTCCGGAATCCAGCGCCTGCAGCAGCGCGCCGGTTTCCACCAGTTCCCCGCGGGAGGAATTGATCAGCAGGGAGCCGCGAGGCATCAGTGCCAACCGCCGGGCGTTGATGAGGTGCCGGGTGTCATCGCGCAGCATGGTGTGGAGACTGACGATGTCCACGCTGCTCACCAGCGAATCCACGCTTTCGTGCCGCACCACGCCAAAGCTCTGGCAGAATGCTTCCGGCCAGTAGTTGCCCCAGGCGTGGATTGCCATCTCAAAGCCATGACAGCGCCGGACGGTTTCCTGCCCGATGCGGCCCAGGCCGATGATGCCGATTTTTTTCTGCCAGAGTTCGTTTCCGGTCAGGCGTTTCCACTGACCCTGGCGGGTGAAATTGACTTCATCGACCAGATTACGCACCAGAGCCAGCATCAGGGCGAACGTGTGTTCGGCCACGGTGGTGTGGTTGACGCCGGGGGTGAACAGCACCGGCAGGCGTAGTTCCTTGCAGGCTCCGAGGTCGATCTTGTCGAGGCCGATGCCATACTTGCTGATGACTCTGAGCCGCGGGAGCGATTTGGCTAGCACGGCCCGGGTGATTTCATCGTCACCGCAGAGAAATCCATCGAACTGCCCGGCCAGTTCCAGCATGCGCTGTTCGGACAGGGGGCCCCGTTCCCTCACGATTTCGTAGCCCTGACCCTCCAGCAAGGCATGATGGGCCCCCGGAGTGTCCTGATAGGAAGTGGTGGTCAGGAGAATGCGGACCATGGCTGGATGCCTCCCCGTTCAGGCTTTGTTCATTTCCTTGGTCATCCGGTTCAGGAACTGCTCGACCCAGCCGATGTTGTATTTGCCGCTCTTGAAGTCCGAATTGTCCAGGATGGCCTGCTGGAAGGGGATGGTGGTCTTGATGCCTTCCACCAGAAATTCCGTCAGGGCGCGCTGCATCCGCGCAATCGCAATTTCCCGCGTCGCCCCGGATACGATCAGCTTGGCAATCATCGAATCATAATAGGGCGGCACTTCATACCCGGAGTAAATGTGGGAATCAACCCGCACCCCGCGACCGCCGGGGGCGTAAAAATTCTTAATTTTCCCGGGACTGGGCGCGAAGTTGTTAAAGGGATCCTCCGCGTTGATGCGGCATTCGATCGAATGCCGACGCGGTTCGTTCTTCCTCACATGGGGTGAGAGCAAATGGCCGGCAGCGACGCGGATCTGCTCTTTGATGAGGTCGCAGTCATAGACTTCCTCGGTCACCGGATGCTCCACCTGAATCCGGGTGTTCATTTCCATGAAGTAGAAATTCTCCTTGTCATCCACGAGGAATTCAATGGTGCCGGCGTTTTCATAGCCGATTTCCTCGCAGAGTTTTACAGCCGCAGCACCCATGCGTCGGCGCAGTTTTTCACTGAGAAAGGGAGAGGGACACTCCTCGATGATTTTCTGATTGCGGCGCTGCAGGCTGCAGTCCCGCTCGCCCAGGTGAATCACGTTGCCCTTCGAGTCACCAATGACCTGAATCTCGATGTGGTGCGGGTTCTCCACCAGCTTTTCCATGTACATGTCTCCGTTGCCGAAGCATTTTTCCGCCTCGGTTCGAGCCGCGGAAAAAGCGGAGAGCAGGGAGGCTTCATTGAACACCGGACGCATGCCCCGTCCGCCGCCTCCTGCGGCTGCCTTGACCATGACCGGATAGCCGATTTTCGCCGCGGCTTCGATGGCTTCCTTTTCGCCATTGATCACGCCGTCCGTGCCGGGAATGATCGGCACTTTGTTTTTCCTGGCGGTGGCCCGCGCCTGGTTCTTGTCACCCATCAGTTCGATGACTTCGGCGCTGGGACCGATGAACTTGATTTTGCAGCTTTCGCAGATGCGGGCAAATTTTGCATTTTCCGAAAGGAATCCGTATCCGGGGTGAATGGCATCGACATTGGCGATCTCCGCGGCGCTGATGATCCGGTCGATCATCAAATAGCTCTGGCTGCTGGGTCCCGGACCGATGCAGATGGCATCGTCAGCCAACTGGACATGCATGGAGCGTTCGTCCGCCTGGGAATAGACGGCGACCGTGCGCACCCCCAGTTCCTTGCAGGCCCGGATGACACGCAGGGCGATTTCACCGCGATTTGCGATCAGAATCTTTTTGAACATGAATGATTTGCCGTTGGGAAAGGCGCGAGTGGGATGTGGCCGGACGATTCAGCTTTCGGAGAGGCGCTGCGCGAAAACGCTTCCTCTGTCGTGAGACCGCCGGGCCTGCATTATTTGAGTTCAAACAGGGGCTGTCCAAACTGGATGGCCGTGCCGTCATTGACCAGTGCCCGGGCGATGATTCCGGAGGTTTCGGCCTTGATTTCGTTCATCACCTTCATCGCTTCGATGATGCACACCACCATTCCTTCCTCCACCCGGTCCCCATCCTTGATGAAGGGAGGATCTCCGGGCGAGGGACTGCGGTAAAATGTTCCCACCATCGGAGAATTGATCGTGGTGCCCACTACCGGAGCGGCGGTTCCCTCCAGCGTTTCGGAAACATCCGACGCCAACCCGGCCGCAAGCAGCCCCTCCGGAACCATCGGCTGAGATTGGACTGGGGATCCCATCGTCCGCGGACCTCCAGTGCTTTGCACGGCGTTGACAAAGGTGTCGAAATCCACCCCCTTCTTGAGCTTGATCTTCATGCCGTCTCTTTCCAGGTGGAAGAGGGAAAGATCGTGCCGTTTCATCAACTCGATGATCTGTCTGATTTCTTTAAGGTCCAAGGAAGCCTCCTAGTCGTTGAAGTTTAAGTAAAATGAACCACCTGGGCGGGGGTTTTTCGCCGGAGGCGGAACGCAGGTGAATCAAGAATGAAGGAAAAGTGAGTTGCACGCTACGGTTTTTCCTCCCGGCGTCAAGCGCTGCAAGTCCGGCGGCTCCGGTGCGCCATTCAGTCCTCAAGGAAAGAAGCCCGGCGGAATTGCTTCCTGCCGGGCTTCCCGATCGATGGTGAAGCGTTGCTTATTTCGTTTGCGCGTCGGCTTCTTTGGCCGCCTTGAGCTTTGCTTCCGCCGCTTTCAGTTCGTCCTGAAGCCGCTGGTAATCCGCTTCGTATTTCTTCACCTCACGGGCCAGGGCTGCGGGATCCTTGACCATGCCCAGCTTGCCATTCTTGAGTTCGGAGAGCATGTCAGTGAGGATTTTTCCGGCCAGCATGTAGGTGCTGGTCCTGCCAGAACGGGCGATGTTGATGCCGATCACATTGCCCTGGATGTCCACCACTGGGCCTCCGCATTGGTTGGCCTCGATGCCCAGATCGTTTTGAATGGCATTGGGAAATCCCGTGCTTTTGCCGCTCAGTTCCGTGCCCATGCGGGCGGTCGGATCCACACCTCGGGTCAGTTCGCGGCTGAATTGCTCACGGCTGGACAGAGTGATTTCGATCTCGCGAGTGCCTTCGCCACCCTTCACGGCGAGCTTCACCTTGTCGCCGGGAGATTTGCCGCTGATGAGCTTCACCAGTTCCGCCGCTTCGGAAACGCCCTTCCCGTCAACGGCAGTGATGGTGTCGCCGTCCTGCAACTCCACCTTGGATGCCGGACTGTCCGGGGTAACCTGCCTCACAACCACGCTCTTGCCGTCAGGCCCGTCCTCGACGGCCAGCCCGAGGAAGCCCTTCTGACTGTCATCAAGGTTTCGCGGCGGAACGCTGACCACCCCCACGGAAACGGGATTTTCGTCGATTCCGGAAGCCGCCACCATGGTTCCCACGGCAATCTCGCCGGTGGCAAAAGTGACCGGTTTGAGGTCCTTCGCTCCGTCCAGTTTGATCAAGGCCACATCATAGGTTTCATTTTTGCTCACGACCTTGGCGGGAACAATGCTGCCGTCCATCGTTTCGCATTCCAAGCCTCCCTTCGCCACTTCACTGGCCTTGGTGACGGCATAACCGTCCGCGGAAACCACCGTTCCCAGCGCCACCTGATGACCCTCGCGCAGAATGGCCACGGTGCTGCCGCGGACATTGCGGACGACGTCACGGTATTCGGCCAATGTGGCGCGACTGTATTTGCTGTTCCGCGGGGCATTGTCCGGATCATAGTTTCCGTGCTCATGTCCGCCCAGTTTGCGAAGGTCCAGACCGAACTGCCTGCGCAACTCATCCGGAACGTCATTTCCCTCCTCGCGTTGCTCCATGCCGTTGGGGCCGAACCGGAAGAAGTACCGTTTTTGCCCGCCCTGTCCATCCTGACGAAACTGCTCGGCATCATTGGGATTCACACCCATGCGCCGGAGCAGATCTTCCATCATCCGCTCGGGATTCAGTTCACCGCGCTCCCCCATCAGTTCCTTGAGGCGTTCGCCAAAATTTTTCTGCATCTCTTCCTGGAGCTGCTGCCAGCCATCGGGCGTGCGGTTCCCGCCCTGCTGGCGGCGCGGCTGCGGTGCATCAGGCTTGGCCTTGGAGTCGTCCCCGCCATCCTTGTACTCCCATTTCCAGGTGAATTTTTGAGCCTTTCCGTCGGTGCCGGGCTTCAGGCCTTCGCGCAACTGCTTGATGGAATCTTCCAGCCGGGCCTGCTGCTCCTCGCCGAGATCCATGCCAGCCGCCATTTTGCGGATGTCTTTTTCCAGTTTTTCAGCATCGAAACCGGGCTGATTGGGATCGATCTGCATTTCGATCTTCCCGCTGCGCTGCACCCGCGGCGCATCCTGGGCCAGAAGGTGGCGGATGGGAAGCATGGCTCCCACGCCCAGCGTGGCAGCGGCGATGGTGGTAATGATAGGGCGAGTTTTCATGGTGAGTTTTGAATGCGAATATGGTTGTAGAGAAAGTGGTCGTTGCCTGGAACAATCAGCGTTTCCCAAGAGTGACTTCGATTTCTTTTTGTTCGTTTCCACGGTTGACCGAGAGCTTGAGCTTGTCACCTGGCTTGCGGGCTCCAACCAATTCCGCCATGGCATCGACGGATTCCACGCTTTTGCCGTCAACTTTGGTGATCAGGTCCTTCGGACTTAATCCCGCCTCTGCCGCGGGCGAACTGGCACTGACCTCGGTCACCTCGACTCCGCCATCATCTACAGGAGACATGCGGATTCCAAGGAAAGGACGAGCGCCTGCCGGAGCCTCCTTCGGTGCGTCCTTTTCCAGGCGCGGTGCAGGGTCTTGCGGAGGAGCATCCTTTTCCTCGGCTTTCCGAGGACCATGTCCCCGGTCGAACGGGGCCAGTTCGGGCATGAGCTTGCCCAGTTGCCCCCAGACGTCGCCCTTGGCCATGCGCTCCCAGCTTTCCTTGAAGGCGCCGATCGGCACGTGGCGGTTTTCCTCCAAACCCTGCCCAATGCTGCTGTGGATGCCGATGACCTTGCCTTCCAAATTAAACAGCGGTCCGCCGGAATCCCCTCCGCTCACCGTGCAGTCGCTGCGGAAATAGGATTTGTCATCCTTCTTCCACAAGCGGCCTACCCGCACCGGAGCCGTGCGGTCCACCTGATAGCCGCCCGGATGCCCCATGGCCACGACCCAGTCGCCCTCCTTGATGCCCGCAGGGTCCGCCATTTCGGCAAAAGGGTATTCCCCCTTGGTGGTGATCTGGGCCAGGGCGGCGTCGCGGTTGCGATTGCGTCCGAGCGGCTTGGCCTTCACGGTTTTGCCATCGGCGAGGGTCACGTTGAATTCGCCTTCCGAATTTTTGCGCAATCCAGCCAGTGCATCCATCACATGCCCAGCGGTGAGAATGAGTCCGTCCTTGGAGACGATGACGCCGCTGCCGATCCCGTTCATGCCGACGACGGCCTTGCTGGACGCTCCCACCACCTGCAGGATTTTTTCCTGCCGGTCCTTGAGAATCTGCGTGGCGTCCGCCAGCGCGACCGCAGGCATCAGTGAAAAGGCCCCTGCGAAACAAAGGGCGGCGATGGATGGTTTAATGGGTGATTTCATGAGTGAATATAAGGTTGCGTGTTGCAAAGACAGAGGCGCAGGCTCCCGCTTCGTTTGTCTAAAATTCAAAAATTCACCGCACCCGGTCATGCGTCCGAAAAGCGGACGTTTGGAATTTTCACCCTTGAAAAACAAGGGGTGAAATCTCGCTTCCGGCTTCCTTCAGACGCTGACCCGCAGCGGAAGTCCTTGCCGGAGGTGCCCTGCACTTGAACTTCCAAGGGAATGCCGATCCGCCAGCCGCACCCCAAAAAAACGCCTCCGGTCGAAACCGGAGGCGCGCAGCAAACCAAGGCACCTGGCCTAACGTCTCAGGGCAGCACTGCTGGCGAAGTCAGGGTGGCCCGGGCCTCTTCTTTCAGCTTTTTCAAAGTGAGAAAATCACTCTGCAGCGTTTTGACCTGTGCGGAGATTTCACCGAGTTTTTTCATGAGTTCGTTGCAGGCATTGGACAGCTGGTCCCGTTCCGCCCGCAGGGTGTCGCGTTCCTGGCTGATGAGAACGATTTTTTCATTCTGTGCCTTCCGATCCGCGGTCAGATCCGCCACTTGACGGCCCGCCTCCTCCGCCTGGCTGCCCAGGGCCTTCATCCTGCCATCCATCTCCTCCTTTTGCTGCTGCAGACTCTGGTTGGCATTCTGCTGGGTTTTGTTCTGTTCCATCAGTTGCTTCATCTGTTTGTCCAGTTCACCCAGTTTTTTCACGAGTTCCTCGCGGTTCGCCACCAATTGGGTTTTCTCCTGATTGAGCGAATCAACCGCCTTTTTGGCGTTGGTCAGGTCCTTCAGCATGGCTTCGCGCTCCGCTTTGATGGCTGCGATTTCCTTCAAGACCTGCTCGTTGATTTTCGACAGGGAGGAACTCTTCTCCTGTTCGGTGGCGAGCGACTTGTTGATCGCGGCCAGCGATTCCTCCTTTTGCGTGCCGTTCTTTGCCATGTTCCCTTCCCGCTGGATCCCGGCCAGAATGTCGGCTTTCAGCGCTTCCTCGCGGCGGGTAGCGACGACCAAGGCCTCTGCGTTGGCCGCGAGGTTTTTGGTCAGCAGCGCTTTTTCCCCGTCCAATTTTGCAAGCTGTTGATCCTTGGCAGTCACGGTCGCAGCAAGATCGGCCTTGGTTTTTTCCAGCGTCGCGACCACGCCCTTGAGCGTGTCCTCCCGCTTGAGGCCGGCAGCAACGTCTCCCTTGAGGATTTCCTCATTTTTGCGGGAAGCGGCGAGGTCCCGCTCCAGCCCACCCGCTTTTTCCGTCATGGAGGCGAGGTTTTTGCTGGTCTTGTCGAGTTCTCCCGTCAGACCGCTGATCTTGCCGTCACGCTCCTGGATCATGCCGCCGAGCCGTTCGGTCGCGGTGATCAGCGCGGCTTTGTCCGCACTCAAGGCCGCCGTCACCTGCTTTTCATGCTCCAGCTTGGTGTTGGTTTCCCCAATGACTGTGGTCAGGGAAACGATCTGTTTCTCGCGTGAGACGATGGTGGCTTCGAGGCCTCGGTTCTCCGACATCAGATTCTGCTGCCGGGTGGCGGTGACTCCCATGAGGAAAACTCCGGCGACGATGCCCAGAATCGTCCAACGGCCCAGTGCGGGCTTCTCACATGCTTGGTTCGACATATATTCTAGAGTGAAGTGTGGTTGGCAAAGAGTGCGTGCCCGCATCGTATGCAGTCGCGCAAAAGTGGCAAGATTAGAATCTCCATTTGGCAAAAATGTGCCCTGAATTTCCTGGCGACGGTGAAGTTTTCCCTGACGATTCGGAGCCGAATTGCGTCCACAGGCATGATCCAGGATGAAAACCCCACGCAGATGCGGTGCGGCCGGGTGCCTTTCCAGAAAACCGAACGAGCATGGTCGTTGAGGCCTGTCATCCACCGCCAATCGCCCGCGTGACAAATCGCTCCTGACCCCGACACTGTCCGCATGTCCACTTGCCTCATCATCCCCCTGCACGGCCTGAATCAAGCCGCCGGGCAATCCCTGCCGCCTTCATGCTGACGCTGCTCTCGATCCATTGCGGCCCTGTCGTGGACATCCCCGCCATTGGCAGCGACGCCTGGTGGGACCGGCCTTGGCGCACCGGTTTTCTGAAAACGCCGCATCTTGGCTCCGTGCTGGCAGGTCCGGTCGGACTGGCGGGCGACAGCCAGGCCGACCTGGTGAACCACGGCGGTCCGGACAAGGCGCTCTGCGTCTATCCCACAGAACATCTCGCCTACTGGAATGCAGTGCTCGCCCCGCTGCGGTTGGAGCACGGCAGCTTTGGAGAAAATTTCTCCACGCAGGGATGCATCGAGGATGCCGTGTGCATTGGCGACGTGTTTCACGCCGCCAGCGGGGCGGTATTCCAGATCAGCCAGCCGCGGCAGCCCTGTTGGAAACTCGCCCGCCGCTGGCGGGTACAGGACCTCGCCATGCAGGCGGAGCAGACCGGTCGCACCGGCTGGTATTTCCGCGTCCTGCAAGCCGGACAAATATCCGCTGGCACCACCCTCCGTTTGCACCACCGCCCGCATCCCCAGTGGACGGTTGCCGTTGCCAACACCATCATGCATCGGCAAAAGAACGACCGTGATGCGGCCGCCGCACTCGCCGCCTGCCCAGCACTCTCCGCCAGTTGGCTGCGCACCCTCTCCGCCCGCGCTGCCGGTGCCGCGGACTCCTCCCAGGCCCGCCAAACACAGCCATGAGCACCCCGCTGCCCGCACAGTCACTCCGCGCACTTCACCGCGAGCAACTGGGACCGATGCCCTGCTTTCGCAGCTGCAAAATATCCCGCAAGATGCGCTCAACCGCGCCCAGATTCAGATCGGCGAGTCGTTTGAAGCGGATGCAGCCCTTGCCGCAGTTCACCTTGCCCAAATCGGCGAGGTGCGCTTTCACGACATCGCCCTCGCAGACGTAGAGCGACAAATAGTCCTTCTGCGAGGCGAGTGCGCAGAGATCTCCGAATGCAGGCAGCCCGTATTGCATGGCCTCCACCGTTCCAGGCGCCACCCGGTGGATGAGGCCACGCAGCGCTTCCACGGCGGCGCGCCGGTCCGGCGTCAGCTCATTCAGATAGGCATCGATCGTGCTGGCTTGAGATTGCATGGCGTAGAAGGGTCATCAGGTGGTGTCCAGAGCGGTGCCATCTGTGGCATCCAACACCATAAAGCGCAGTTCCTTCCCCCGCCACTCGCCAATTTTGGGGATGACCCACACTGGGCCAGGCACGCTTGCGAGAGCCCACGCGACGACAACGCAAGCCAAACGAAATGCACTCCCAAAGTGGTCCGCACAGTCCTCTGTGCGGGGCTCTGACCGAGGCATTCGGCGCTCGGGTCAAGGATTGTACGCGCCACATGGCGCTTTTCCGCGCAGCCCACCCCAATCCATTCCGGGGAGGGTGCCAGGCGCTGTTGCCCATGGAGGCTGCCGGTGCCGCACGAAATCCGGTATGCCGTGCGCGGTGCATCGGACCACTCTGGCCTGAAGAAACCGCACCCCCATGCAAAGGGCGACGCTGCCGCCTTCCCCAGTTCCTCCCAAGTCCGTCATCCAATGCCGTAATCATGCGGCCCGTTCGCCAGGACGGGAAAATAAAACGGTTGTCGTGTGCTCGCCGGAGATCCAATATCGTCCATTCTCTAACTCTCTCTTCATCCCTGAACCTGCCTGCGCTAAGCCAACAATGAAACTTCCACTGCTTCTCACCCTCGCCGCCTGCGCGGCGCTCACCTCATGTCAAACCGGCAAGCCTGCGTCCAACGCCGGTGCCGCCATGCCGCCTCACAAAGGCTCCGCCGAATTTGAGCGCATGAAATCCCTCGTCGGCAAATGGTCCGGCGAATCCCCCGAGATGGGGAAGATGAACACCGAGTTCCGCCTCATCGCCGGAGATTCCGTGATCGAGGAGCGTTTCGCCCAAGGCACGCCGATGGAGATGCTCAGTGTCTATCACGACGTGAATGGCAAGTTGACGATGACCCACTACTGCATGCTGCGGAACCAGCCGCGCATGAAGCTGGCGAAGGCCACCGCCGACTCGCTCACCTTTGATCTGGTGCCCACGCCCGGCCTGAATGTCGCCAAAGACAAGCACATGCACGGCGCCACCTACACCTTCCTCGATGCGAATCACTTCAAGCTGGCCGGTGTGGCCATGGAAAACGGCAAACTCTGCCCCTGCGGCCCGCCCGTGGTCTTCACCCGGCAGTAGTCTTGCTCCGAAATCCAAAACCGCCACTCAGAAATCGATTCGTCCTCTGGAACGTCACTTCAGCGGCACCACTGACCAAGCGATTACTGATTTCTTCCTCGCCCATGGCGCGCAGGTCGAGGTGCGCCCCATCGCCGATCTTTGCCGCCCGACGGCGGACGTGAAGGACATGGGAGTTGATTAACTGATTGCTGATTTCTGAGTGAAGATTTTTGATTTTCCCGAGGCAAGCGAACCTTGGCTGAACACCAAATCAAAAACCAGAAATCGCAGGTCAGAAATCAATGAATCCTCTGGAGAACGCGATAGATGTCCGTTGAACCATAGGTTGCAGACTTTTCTCATGGACGAAAAAGCCAACAAACTTGAAGACCGGCTGATTGATTTCGCGGTGCGAGTCATCACCGTCGTGGAAGCCTTGCCTGACACCAAAGCGGGCAAGCACATCGCAAATCAGCTCGTTCGTGCGGGCACAGCGCCAGCGCCGAACTATGGCGAAGCACGCGCCGACTTTGTCCATAAACTCAAAGTCTCCCTCAAAGAGCTGCGCGAGACGTTCATTTGGCTCAAAATCATCGAACGCAAGCCCATGCTGCCAAGGGCCGCCTCGGCGACATTGTCAAAGAATGCGATGAATTCATTTCCATCTTTGTCACCAGCCTGAAGACGGCCTCAACGAGCCAAATCAAAAATCAGAAATCGTAGGTCAGAAATCAATTACTCAACCTCCATCCACGCCATGACACCCAAACACAATCCCGTCGGCTGGTTTGAAATCTATGTCTCTGACATGGCCCGCGCCCGTGCCTTTTACGAAACCATGCTCGCCATCGAGTTCCAGCCGCTGCCCAATCCCGATGGCATGGATGGCGGCTTTGAGATGCTCATGTTCCCCTGCGATCTGGAGAATCCCGTCCGCGGCATCGGCGGCACGCTTTGCCGGATGGAGGGCTTCAAGCCCGGCGCGGGCGGCACTTTGATCTATTTTCACTGCGAAGACTGCGCTGTGGAAGCATCCCGCGTCGCGGCGGCGGGCGGCCAGGTCTTCCGCGAAAAGTTCTCCATCGCGCCCTACGGTCACATCGCCCTCATCATCGACACCGAGGGGAACATGATCGGCCTGCATTCGATGAAATAGCACCTTGCTTCACCACCATGAAACTACCCGGCACCTACATCGACGGCTTCCTGCTGCCCATCCCGAAGGCCAAGATCGAGGAATACCGCCAAGCCGCGCAACAAGCCGCCGCCATCTGGATCGAGCACGGCGCGCTGCAATACACCGAATGCGCCGCCGATGATCTCACGACCGGCTTCTGCCGCTCCTTCGTCAGCGCCGCCGATGCGAAAGAGGACGAGACCGTGATCTTCGCCTGGGCCGTTTTTGCCGACCGCGAGGCCCGCGATGCCGCCAATGCCAAAATCATGGCCGATGAACGCCTCGCCGCCATGTGCCCCGCCACAGCCGCCATCTTCGACTGCAAGCGCATGGCCTTCGGCGGATTCAAAGCCCTTGTCCGCGAGTGACTCCCCACCTGTCTCACCATGTCATCACCGATTACCATCACCATCGAGACCACCTTGCTCGCGCCGGTGGCCAAAGTCTGGCACCACTGGACGACGCCGGAGTCCATCATGCAGTGGAACGCCGCGTTGGACGCCTGGCACTGCCCCCATGCCAGCAACGACCTTCGAGTGGGAGGCGCCTTCAGCGCCCGCATGGAGGCCAGAGATGGCAGCTTCGGCTTCGACTTCGCCGGCACCTACACGGAGGTCATCTTGCACTCATTGATCGCCTGCTCGCTCGGCGATGCGCGCAAAGTGGTGATCCGCTTTGAGGCCGTTCAGGGTGGTTGCCGGGTGACCGAGTCCTTTGATGCCGAAGATCAAAACTCTGCCGAGATGCAGAAAAACGGCTGGCAGGACATTCTCGACCGTTTCAAAGCCTTTGTTGAATCACAACCATGAGCACTCCCGCCAAAAACACCATCTGCCTCTGGTATGACAAGGACGCCGAGGCTGCGGCGCGGTTCTACGCGGCAACGTTTCCGGACTCCAGCATCGGCGCGGTGCATCGTGCGCCCAGTGACAATCCCTCCTGCAAAGCGGGCGAGGTGCTGACCGTGGAGTTCACCGTGATGGGCATCCCCTGCATCGGCCTCAATGGCGGGCCCAGTGCGCAGCACAGCCATGCCTTCTCATTTCAAATCGCCACGGAGGATCAGGCGGAGACCGACCGCTACTGGGACGCCATCGTCGGCAATGGCGGCGAGGAGAGCCACTGCGGCTGGTGCAAAGACCCGTGGGGCATCCACTGGCAGATCACACCGCGCGTGCTGATCGACGCGATGGTGGCCGGCGGTGACGTGGCCAAACGTGCCTTCGATGTCATGATGACGATGCG
Organism: Verrucomicrobiales bacterium; assembly: GCA_018003315.1. Classification (GTDB taxonomy): domain Bacteria; phylum Verrucomicrobiota; class Verrucomicrobiia; order Verrucomicrobiales; family V1-33; genus JAGNEJ01. The sequence goes on along the minus strand of JAGNEJ010000017.1, from coordinate 28,709 downwards.
GAAGATCGACGTGGCGGCCATCGAGGCGGCGGTGCGTGGGTGAAATTCAGAAATCAGAAATCGTCACTCAGAAATCAATGATTCAATCCGCATGTCCATCCGCCGCTTCGCTCTCTGATTCATTGATCGCTGATATCTGAGTGCAGGTTTTAGATTTCATCCAAGCCCTACTTCCGAAACATCTACTTTCCCGTAGTCGCGCTCTCCGGCCTGCTGATGTGGAAGGGCCATTTGCTGCTGCGGTTGTTTGCGAAATCTGAGAGCAAACGAGCCGTCGCAACCGCCCGTGAGCGTCATGCGCTGGCGGTTATGGCGTTGGGTTGATCCAGCGGTATATGTGATAGGAAAACATTTCCTCCATGCCAGCCCTGCAGGGTTCATAACGCCACCGGGATGGATTCTGCAGCTCGTTGAGAATGGCGGGGAATTCCTCCTTGGCACGACGCAGCCCGCAGAAATATACGGTGAGCGGCGCTTTGGTTTCCCCGGCGTGTGCGACGAGTTCGTGCAGGTCGTCCACCGTTTCGAGCACGATGGCGCGGGGATCATAGGAAAGCACCTGGCGGTTGCTGGTGCCAAAGACGGCGGTGATGGCGGCAGGGTTGCTTCCGGTAGGAACGGTCGCCTCCCTTCGCGCCTGCTGGGTGACTTCGCGAATCAACTGACGCGGCACGCCTGCCATTCGCTGCCGGGGCCCTGCCGTCAGGAAAAAGACCGCAGCCAGACTGACCAGCGGGGTCCAGGACAACTGTGCCGGTGCAAAGGCGGGAATGAATGCCAGGGCCAGGCAGAAGAGCGGGAGCAGGTAGAGCAGATACCAGCCAAGAAAGGGCACTCCGGTATGCATGGCCTGAAAACTGGCGACTGCAGCCCCGGTTAGAATGGCGACGGCCACCAGGCGGCTGCGCCAGTTCCGCCACAGCATGGCTCCCAGGCCTGCAATGCAGAGTGCGGGCAGCAGCTTGGTGGCAATGAATTCGAGAAGCGGATTTTCTGAGATCAAGTCTTCAAGGCAGATGCCTGCGGAGCCGCGGGTATTGTGCGGAGTCCAAGGGATTCCTGAAATGAGGTGTGCCCAGAGGTCCTGGAACCAAGCGGCATTGAGCCGGGGATATTCGCCGCTGTGGCCGGCCACATAGGCTTGGATTTGCAGAATGGAAGGAGCCAGAAACACTGCAAGCGGGGCGGCGGAAAAAATGTTGGCGACTCCGAGGCGCAGCAGATTGGCCAATTTGTCCCTGCCGGTCCAGAGTGCAAAGGCGACGGCTGCATTGGTCGCCGTGGCCAGGAAGACCGCACCAGCGAAATTGAGCAGGTACAGACTCTGCGCGGCGGCAAAGCCGATCCACCAGCGCCACTTTCCCGTTTCCAAGGCGCGGATGATGCAGCCGAGTGACAGCAGCACGCCCAGAAGCATGGTGGAATAGCCGCGGATTTCCACCGAGTAGCGCATGTGCCAGGGGCTGAGCGCCAGTAGAAATGCGGCGATGACTCCGCTGCGCGGATACCCGAGGAGCAGGCCCAGCCAGCCAACCGCCAGAATCGTCAGTCCGCTGCTGGCAAAGGGAAACAGCCGCGCTGCCCGTTCCTGGAATCCGGGCACGCCAGGGGGCGCATTCTGCTCCGGCTGGCTGGCCAGAGCCAGTCCGGCCCTTGCTTCCAGGGTGCTCCACAGGTGGTTGTTAGACTTCAGGTTGTCGAAGAGCGCATCCCTCCACGGAATGCGTTCGAATTTCAGCGACCCGTCGGCGGCAGGCTTGTATTCGCCCCAGACATATTTGCGAAAGGCCATTTCTTCGTCATTCCAAAAACTGTGAGTCAGCCGCGGAGCCCGCAGGTAAAGCCCGAGACCGGCCGCGGCCAGAAAGCACAGCAGATAGACGAGGCGCGTGCCTTTTGTCAGGGCCGGACCGTCCGGTTCCGGGCGGGAGGGCAGGGTGGGACGGGACCACCAGCGCACCCCGGCGAGTGCCGCGGAACAGAGAATGGTCATCACCACGCATCCCCAGCTGATGCCCAGGTGCATGTAGGCGACGATTTTTTTGTTGTCGGAAAGTTTTTCAATGGTGGCGAGACTTTTCCGGAGAGAGGCGCTCCACGGTCCTCCGGTGGCGACAAGCCAGGCCAGTGCGCCGGCCAGCAGCACGGCCAGCGGCACGGTGACCGCAGCGGTGGCCGGACCACGGACGTTCACGAAGCGGCGCCACCGGCGGTGCAGAGATGGAAGAAATGCAGGCATCGGGCATTCATGGCCGCCAACTTCCCGCGGGCAACCAAAGACTGCGTGCGGGGAATGCAGGGAGAAACTTGCTGGCGCCGGGGCGGATTGCCGCTAGGCTGTCTGCATTGCAGCCCATGTCACCGACCACTCCCCAACCAGCAACCAACCGGCCCCGCAAAGTCAACGTGCGGACTCCGGAAGTCATGGATCGTGTTCAGGCGCAAGTGGAATCCCACTATCGCAGCAGCGTGGTGGAACGCATCCGCGCCGCCGACGGGCGACTGCAGATCGGCAGCACCACCATCCGGCTGGCCAGACAGTTCGGCTTTTGCTATGGTGTGGAACGGGCGATCGACCTGGCGTATGCCGCCCGGAAGGTTTTTTCCGACAAAAAGCTGTATTTGATCGGTGAGATCATCCACAACCCTGAAGTCAACCGTCAGTTGCGGGAAATGGACATCGAATTCCTGCCCAATCCCGTTCCGGAGGACTGCATCCGGCAACTGGGGGAGGAAGACGTGGTCATCGTGCCGGCTTTTGGTGCGGAAACTTCGACCATGCGCCAGATCCAGGAACAGGGCTGCCTGGTGGTGGACACGACCTGCGGAGATGTCATGAGCGTCTGGCGGCGGGTGCGGGACTATGCCAAACGCGGGTTCACGGCGATCATTCACGGCAAGGCGCAGCACGAGGAAACCCGTGCGACGTCCTCCCGCGCCCTGGGTGAGGACGGCACCGGCCACTATCTGGTCATCCTCACGCTGGCAGATGCCGATTACGTGGGGAACTACATCCGCCATGGTGGCGACCGGGAGGAATTCCTAACCCGGTTTGCCGGTGCGCATTCCACCGGGTTCGATCCGGTTATCCACCTGCGGCGCATCGGCGTGGCCAACCAGACCACCATGCTCAAATCTGAAACCCAGGAACTCGAACGCCGCCTGGCCCAGGCAGTCCGGGACCGCGACGGAGTGGAGCTGGCCGCGCAGAATTTCACTTATTTTGACACGATCTGCGGGGCGACCCAGGAACGTCAGGATGCCCTTTATGACATGCTGCAGGATCCGCCCGACCTGCTGCTCGTTGTCGGCGGTTACAACAGCTCCAACACCGCGCACCTCGTAGAAATCGGTCAGGAACAACTGCCCACGTTCTTCATCCGCGATGCCTCCTGCCTGCGCAACTTGGAGGAGATCGTGCATTTCGACCTGGCGAACCGGCAGGAAGGAGCCAGCTACGTGGACAAACTGGGGAGCGGCCAGCCGCTGGTCGTCGGCATCACTGCAGGGGCGTCCTGCCCGAACAATCTCATCGAGGAGACCATCCTCCGGGTTTTTGCCCTGCGTGGCGTGGAACCCGAAGCCGTGCTGGTGGAGCCATCCGCCTGATCGTGGAAAATTCCAGCAATGCGAGGTCTGCTTCCCAAGCACCGTCCAGGGTTGCTCCTGGCACCCATGCAGGATGTGACGGATCTGCCCTTCATGCGGCTCATGGCCCGGCATGGAGGTCCTGACATTTTCGTAACCGAATACTTCCGGGTGCATGCGGACTCCCGGCTGGACCCCGTCATCCTGTGTTCCATCACGGAAAACACCACCGGGATTCCCGTGGTGGCTCAAATGATCGGCGAGGACATTCCAGCGCTGGTCCGGACGGCACGGGAGCTGCAGCGGCATTCAGTCGCAGGCATCGACCTTAATCTGGGCTGTCCGGCGCCCATCGTGTGCCGAAAGGATGCCGGAGGCGGCCTGCTGCGGCATCCAGAGCGCATCAATTCCATTCTTCAGGCCCTGCGCGATGCCGTGACCACCCGGCTCACGGTGAAATGCCGCATTGGTTATGATTCCGCTGCTGAATTTCCCGGCCTGCTGGAGGTGCTCCAGCGGCATTCTCTGGACGGGCTCGCCATTCATGCCAGGACCGTGCGGGACGGCTACCGGACGCCGGTCCTTCCGGAGGCGGTGCGCTGTGCGGTCAGTGCGCTTTCGTGCCCGGTGGTGGCCAACGGCAACGTCGTGGATGTGCCAACGGGCGTGGCGCTGTACCGCCGCACCGGAGCGGCGGGATTGATGATCGGGCGGGGCGCTATCCGCAACCCGTGGCTGTTTTCCCAACTGCGCGCCCATTTCGAAAACGGAACTGCTCCACAGCCCACCGGACGGGATGTGTTCGGTTATGTGCAGGCTCTCTGGGAAGAAATCGCCGCCTGCGAACGCCGCTTTCATCCGCAGCGGCACGTCGCCAAAATGAAAAAATACCTCTGCTACATTGCCCAGGGGGCGGATGCCGACGCGCAGTTTGATTTCCGAATCCGCCGCGTCCGTGAACCGGAGGAATTTTTCAGGATTTGCCGGGAGTATCTCGACCATTCGGAGCCATTCCCCGCAACACCTCCCCGGAGTTCGGTGTTGTTCTGCGGCTTTGCTGACCTGCTGGCATCCTGACCCCGCCTCCCGCCCATGGGGAGGAGGAAATGATGGACGCCGCCCGCCCTGCGGTTCTAAATGACGCCAATTTCTGCCATGAACCGACGAATCCATTTTCTGCTCCTGTGTGGATTGCTGGCGGCCGCTTTGCCCGGTCCGGCCGCTCCCAGCCGTGAGACGCTTGCCCAGGCGGTGCTGCAACGCTATGCCACCTTCACCGTGCAGGAAAAACAGGCAGCACTGGTCGGCCTCGCCGCGCGAAAAGAAACAGCGGCGCTGGTTCTGGAGGCGATCGCGGAGGGGAAAGTTCCCCGTGCGGACCTTCCCAGCTACACCGCACGCCAGATGGTCAACCTCAAAGACCCCTCCCTGACAAAACGCCTGGGTGAGGTCTGGGGGCAGGTGGGCCTGGGTGGAGCCACCGATGCTGAGGCGGCGGCGGAAATGGCCCGGTGGAAGCGAGTGCTGGTGCCCGACTTTCTGAAAAAGGCGGACGTCTCGCAGGGGCGGGCGCTGTTCAAGGTGATCTGCGGCCAGTGTCACACGCTGTTCAACGAAGGCGGAAAAATCGGCCCCGACCTGACCGGATCCAACCGGGCGAACCTCGACTATGTGCTGGAAAACGTGGTCAACCCCAACGCCCTGATCGGGAAGGATTACGAATTGTCGATGCTTTCCACCAGCGACAATCGGATCATTTCCGGACTGGTGCGCAAGGAAACGGAAAGCGCTCTGACCGTGCAGACCCTGACGGGGGAGGAAGTCGTGGCCAGAAAGGACATCGCCAAACAGGACAAGCCCGGCATCAGCATGATGCCCATGGGGCTGTTCACCGCCCTCAGCAATGAACAGGTGCGCGATCTCACCGGCTATCTCGCCAGTCCGTCGCAGGTCCCCATGCCAGGCACCGCCGGGAAGGGAGCAAAGTCCATTTCTGGGGCCATCGAAGGCGAAACCATGAAAGTCCTGTCCAAAACAGGCAGTGCCGTGCCGCAACCGATGGGGGCCTTTCGGGACGGCGAATGGAGTGGCGGTCGGCAGCTTTGGTGGACGGGTGCCAAGCCTGGAGACCAGCTCACCCTGCTGCTGCAGGTCGTACAGGCTGGCAAATATGAAATTCAGGCGGTGCTGACCCGGGCCAGCGATTATGGAGTCGTGAAATTCATGCTGGACGGCCAGCCGCTGGGGACCAAGCAGATCGACCTCTTCGGCTCCAAAGTGACCAACACCCAGGTCACGCTTGGCGAACGCGAACTTGCAGCCGGGGACCACCGCCTCACCGTGGAAATCACCGGAGCGAACCCGGAAGCCGACAAAGCCTACATGTTCGGGCTGGATTACATCTGGCTGCGGTCGCTCTAGCAGGCTGGAATGGTTATTTCAGGGCGCTTGCGGATCAGCATCCCCCGGCCTTCAGCCTGGCCATTGCCGGAATTTTTCCTCCAGGCTGTTTTGAGTTTATGAAATTCGAAGCGGGCGATGGTCAGGGCGGGGAGGGGACATCAGGGGGCGTAGCGGGGAATGTTGGCGTAACCGACTGCGGCCGCTCCTGGAAATGGATGCACGATGGGGCGCGCCGGATTCGGCATCGGACCAAACTGGCAGAATGGACCTGCGCCTGCCAGACTTGAGTGGCGGCCGGTCAGAAAATTGACGCCATCAAGACCGTTGCTGCCACGATCCAGGGAATATCCGCAGCCATGATCTCCGCCATGCCGAATCTGCGTGCAGCCCACATGGACCCGAGACCTGTCAACACCGCCCGACCGGTAAGCTGTTTTGAAGGCGGTTGCGCGGTTTCCAACCGTCCCCTGCTTGCCGCCTCCCTTGTAATGCAGCGAGGAAGGCTGCACTGCCCGGGAGGACCGCGGCGCGGAAGAATTGACATACAGCGGCTTGCCGTTTGCATAGCCTACCAGTCGGCGTTCAGGCTGCGCCACCGCAGGCAAAGTGATCAGCAACAGGATTGGAAGAATGGCCAGGGATGTTTTCATCGGTCGTTTCCAGTGTGTGGAATGCGGTTGAGGTTCTGGACTTAAAACACCTGCCAGCATAACCAAACCGGCTGAAACTCCGAGGAAAACAACGGGTTTTCCGTAAAACGATAATTTCGATCGACATGGAAACTATGGCTATTTCAGTTCGTCTAGTCGATTGAATGAAATACCTTGATTATCTGGCATTCCCTGGTTGTTTACCAATCCCCAACCGGATGGAAATGATGAAGGAATTTGAGGTGATTGGCGTGAATTCCATCGGATAAAACCGCGTCGAAACCGGAGGCCTTCATCACCCTTTGCAGCGACCAACTAAAATTTTGACTCACCTGAAAGATGCGACAACGTTGCCTCGTATTTCCAAGAGGCTGATCGCGTGCTGCCGGATCACCCACAACCCTGCATTTACCCCATGAATCAACTATCCTTCCTGATCCGCGGCACGGCGCTGGGCGTTTTGGCCCTCTCCGGTTTGTCCTGCATGGAACAGCCTCGCTACTACCAGCCCGACGGCAATGTATTCATCACCGATCGCCCGCCCCGTTATGGCTACCGGGGCACGCACAGCCCGAATTACAATCCCGAAGGTCCTGCGGCTCCCTCCTCCGGAGCAACCACGCAGAGCAACAAGCCCCGCCCTGGGGAATCCGCGGCTGACCTGCACAAACCGGACAACGCGGGCAAGCCAGCAACTGGAACTGCCGGGAGTCAAACGGGGTCAACCGGAAAACCACCCACCTCAACCGGGACAGCTTCCTCCGGCGGCAGTTCCGGTGGCAGCGCCACCACCCCGCCGCCCGCCAAAAAACCGGACACCAATCTGCCGTATGGCACGCCGGTCATCGGCAAAAAGGGATTTGTTTACAGCCCCTACGCTCCAGAAAAGGGCATGGTGGACGTGACGGACATTCCTTCCGGCACCAAGGTGGAATGCCCCTACACCCAGAAAATCTTCCGCGTGCCTTGATCCGGTGCGGCGGCTAAGCGCCAGCGTGCATTGCTTACGCCCAGGCGCACAAAGAATTTCTTGTCAGCCAGGGGCGCATCCGGCCAGATTCGGCCCCATGCGTTCGTTCATTTTCTTCAAGCTTGCCTGCCTGGCATTTGCCGGGCTGGTCTTTGCAGACCCTCTGCTGTCGCCACAGGAGGCAGTGAAAAAAATGACCGTGCCGCCGGGGTTTTCGGTCGATCTTCTTGCGAGCGAACCGGATTTGGTGCAGCCGGTGGCCTTTGCTTGGGATTCCCGGGGACGGATCTATGTGGTGGAGGCGCGGACCTACCCGCAGCGCCGCGGGCAGCCGCCATCCGATGATCACAAGCCGGGCGAAAGCCTGACAAAACCCACCGAGGCCCAATGGAAGGACATTTTTGGCGGTGATGACACCATTCTGATCTTTGAGGACAAGGACGGCGACGGCACGTTTGAGACACGCAAGGTTTTTGTGGAGCACCTCAATCTGGTCAGCGGCATTGAGGTCGGTGATGGCGGCATATTCATCGGCGCGGCTCCCTATCTGCTTTTCATTCCCGACAAGGATGGCGACGACAAACCGGACGGTCCCCCGGAAATGCTGCTCGACGGCTGGGGCTGGCAGGACACGCACGAGACCCTCAACAGCTTCAGCTGGGGACCAGATGGCTGGCTCTACGGCTGTCACGGCGTTTTTACCCACTCGAATGTCGGCACCCCCGGCACGCCCAAGGAAAAACGCACGCCGTTGAACTGTGCCTACTGGCGCTATCATCCGGTCACGAAGGCATTCGACATCTACGCCCACGGCACGTCGAATGCCTGGGGCTTCGACTACAATGCCAGCGGCGACTGGTTCAGCGAGGCCTGCGTGATTCCGCATTTCTGGCACATCATCCAGGGTGGCTACTACCTGCGCCAGTCCAACCCGCTGGGTCACTTCAACCCCTTCGTTTACACCAACATCGAGACCATCGCCGACCACCAGCACTACATCGGCGCCACCCCGCACGGAGGAAACAGCGTGAGTGATGCGGCCGGCGGCGGACACGCCCACTGCGGCCTGTGCATTTACAATGGGGATAATTTTCCTCCCGAATACCGCGGCCGACCGCTGTTTTTCAACATCCACGGGCAGCGCATCAATCAGGAAAACCTGGTTCCGCAAGGCTCCGGTTATGTGGCCAAACACTTGCCAGATTTCCTCAGGGCAAACGACAAGAACTTCACCGGCGTAGCCCTCAAGGTGGGACCGGATGGGGCGGTGTATTTCATCGACTGGTATGATCAGCAAAAATGCCACCTGCCCCAGAAAGAAAGGTGGGACCGCAGCAATGGACGGCTCTATCGTGTAAAATACGACAGCGACTGGAAACCGTGGAAGGGGGACATGGCAAAACAGTCCTTTGCGCGGACGCTCAAGGACGCAGGCAGGCAGGATTGGGCAGGTAGAACCGCAAGGCGGCTCCTCGCGGAAGGCAGCATCAAACCGGTGCTGGAAGAGGACTACGAGGCGGTGAAGCAGTTGAAGTCATCCGTGCTGGATCCGTTGGCGCCGGACGATCCAGCAGCAGCACCCGCCATGATTGCGAATCTTTGGGCGGCGTTCGGGGCCGGCCTCATCAGTGACAAGGAGGCCGCGGAGCAGGTATCATGGGACAATCCCTTCGCTGGCGAACATTTCCAGGCGGTAGTGCTCCGGCATCTGGCAGACCGGAATGCGCTGCATCTTGTCAGCGCGGACCGGTTGGTCAAACTGGCCCAGGCGCAGTCATCGGGAACTCTGCGCCTGGCCCTGGCTTCAGCCCTGCAGAGCCTGCCGCTGGATGGACGCTGGCCGGTGGTTGAAGCGCTGATCCGGCATGAGGAGGATGCCTCGGATCACAACCTCCCGCAGATGTATTGGTATGCCATCGAACCGCTGGTGCAGGCACAGCCGGAAAGGGCATTGGAGCTTGCAGCAAAATCCGCCATCCCGTTGGTTTCCCTGAATGTGATGCGCCGTCTGGGGGAAAGTGAAGGCGGGGTGGATCATCTGATTTCCGCGGTGGCAAAGGAAAAGACTGGTTCCGGCCTGGTGTTTTTGTTAAAGGCGGCCAGTGATGGGCTGAAAGGCCGCGTCGGTGTTTCCGCTCCCGCGAAGTGGGAGGCTGCATTCAGAAACATCGATGAAGTGCTGGCTCACCGCGAGGATGCGCGGGCACTGTCTGGACAGATCGAGGATTTGCGCACTTCGCTGGCGGTGTCGTTTGGTGACCGCCGGGCCTTTCCCAGTCTGCGACAGCAGGTTGGGGACACCAAACAACCCATTGAGCGCCGCGAACTCGCCCTCCAGGTGCTCGTTCAGGGGAAGGATCCGGAACTCGGAAATCTCGTGCTCCGCCTTCTGGACGATCCCGCCATGCGTCTTGCTGCCCTGAAGGCACTGCCTCAGGCCGTGGAAACCCTGTCGGAAAAGTGACGCACTCGCCAAAGCCTCAAGTCACCACGGGCACCGGACGTTCCGCTTCCATGCGGCGGTCCAGGATTTTGATTTCCTTGAGATTCCTGCCCACGCCATGCCGTTCCTGCATGTCCTCGCTGCTGTGGAACACAATTTCGTTTGGGCGGATTTCCGTTTCCTCCAGAAAACGGCGGAGAATGGAACTACGTGCGAATTCCGGTGAGGCCGCTGCGGTGAGGCTGGCGTGAATGACCAGTTGGTCCGGTTCCATCGGGTCCTCGTTGCGTTTGGAGATTTCAATCTGCCAGGCTCCCACCGCGTCGAGGTCGTCCAGCAGATGCTCCAGTTTGTTGAGATCGACCAGGGTTCCCTTGATCTTGTCCAGGCGGATGTGTTGGACATTGGAAACGCGTCCGATGTTGCCAACGAGGCGCGGACAAGTCCGTCCGCAGGCCGGGCAGGGTTCGTGAACCAGTCCGCCTTCGATGAGATCGCCCGTGCGGTAGCGCAAAACCACGCTGCCCCTGCTGTCCAGAGAGGTGTAAACGATTTCACCGGAATGCCCCGGGTCCACCGGATTGCCGGTTTCCGGATGAACCACCTCCACGATTCCCATGTCAGGGTAGAGGTGGTAGCCGGTGGGTTCGGATGATCCGGACGGACATTCCGGCCAGGCGGTTTTCGCCTCGGTGAAACCGTAGGTGGCCATCACCTCCACGCCGGGGGACCCAAGCTCCGCACACAACGCCCTGAGTTTTCGCCGCAGCCCGGGCGGCACCTTCTCGCCACCCAGAACGATGCGGGAGATCTGCGTCCAGCGCCTTTTTTCCTCCAGTGCCTGGGTGAGGACATGGTGAATGAACGTGGGCATGCCGATCAGGGCATCGGGCTGAATTTTGTCGATGATGGCAATGCTGGCCGCGGTGCCCATGACTTTCCCGCCGCCGGTGCTCAGGCAGAACGTGCCGAATCCGGTGCCTGCATAGTGCGCCAGCCAGAATGCCAGGTGCGGGGCAAAGGGAAACAGGTTCAGATGCCGGAAGTCCTGCCGGGACTGACACACTTCCATCATCCTGCGGCCGGAAAGCTCCAGGTTGGCAATGTCGTGTCCGGTATAGAAAAACGGCACCGGCCTCGCACTGCGTCCGGTTGTGCTGGTTAGGAGCACGGGGCGGAACTCCCGTTCCAACTGCTTCTGGACGCGCCTTCTCCCCAGAAGCAGTGCGCGGAGGACGACGCCTGCCTGGCGTTTCAGCGCTGCCTGATCCGGCACCAGCAGGAAGTCCCTGGGGTTGACCAGCAGATCTTCCTTGTTGGTGAAGGGGAGTCGGGCAAGGTCCTCCAGGCAGCGAAGCTGCGCGGGAGCGAACCCGGCAGCGGCGAATTTTTCGCGGTAATGCTCGTTGTGAGGGATCACCTTGTGCTGCAGAAAGTCACGCAGACGCTGCAGTTGGAGGCTGCGCAGCGCATCGAATGGCAGCGCATCCCAATGGGCGGTTAGGGAGTGGTTGTTCATGGTGCTTGGGGGTGGACGGGGCGGGGAAGTGACGGCCTGCGGAGGGGCAGGCCAGCAGAGTCCGAATCTGCGGAAGGGCAGCCTGCGCTGCGGCGCGCCCGAGATCGATGTAGTGGCGCCAGTGGTGGTAGTCATGCCAGCGGTTGCTTTCAAAGCGCGGGCAGACGAGCACATCCGCCTCCCGCCCCGCGGCCTCCGCCATGCGGACTTCTGCGGCTACCAGTGAGCGCTGGAGGATTTCCACCAGGTTTCCCGCGGCGAAAACGTTCCATTTCCGGTTGAGCCAGGAAAAGATTTTTCGCCATCCCGCGGTGGCGGGGGCCAGCGGATCCGGCAGGCAGCGCGCCACGTCATCCAGGCTGGGCACCACATTGACCGCGAGGATCCAGTCCACCTGCGCATGCTGCTGCAAAACGGGGACCGGAAGCGGTTCCACGATTCCTCCGTCCACGTAAAGTTCGCCGTCGATCCGGACCGGCACGCAGATGCCCGGAATCGCAAAACTGGCATGCACTGCCTGGGCGACCGAACCGCTGGAAAAGACCCGGCGGCGCATCGTCCGGACATTTCCCGCCACCGCAAAAAAGGAACGCGGCAGGGATTCGAAAGTGGCTCCTGCCAGGGTGCGTTCCAACCGGTGACGTGCCTTGAGACCATGGACGAGTCCACGGACAAACGGCGGAGCCGGGTCCACCAGCTCTAGCAGATTACGCCGGTGCTGCATCTCGGCTGCCAGGGACTCCAGTTCCGCTCCACTGCACCCGGACGCCCACAGCGCACCGACATACGCTCCCATGCTGGTGCCCGCAATCGCATGCACCGGGATGCCGTTTTCCTCAAGAATCTGAATAACCCCAATGTGCGCCAGGCCACGGGCTCCACCGGCGGAGAGCGCCACACCGATGCGCGGCAGGATTTCCCTGGCAGTGGCACCGCCCATGGGCGGGAGCCCGTCCCGCTCCTCATCGCGGAGCGGCAGAACTGGAGCGATTGTCTTCATCGTCGCCTCCTTGGCGGACGATGATGCTGGAATCTGCTAGTGGATCCGATGTCCTGGGGGAGGATCGGAGGCTGCGGGACTGCAACATCACCGGCGGCCAGTTTTAGGGTGGAAATTTGGGGGATTGATTTCTGACGGAATGCTACACCCAAAAAGCCCCCGCCGCAACAGAGGGAATGCCATTGCGGGTTTTGGTGAGTTTTTTCCGATGCATGGCTGCGGTTTTTCACCGGCAGCCGCGCAGGCAGCCTCAATTCACCGGCCGAATGTATTTGCGCAGCACCGTGTAGATGACCACCACCAGGTAGGCCGAGCCGACAACCCAGTTGCGCAGCACCAGATCGGCAAAACTGATGGCTGCGGCGCAGGCGGGATCGATGATGTGTTTCACATACTGGATCCCCGCCGCCATGAACCCTGATTTGGTCTGAATGCTCTGACTGGCATTTTGCAAAATGCGGGCCAACACGGAGAACAACCCTAGCAGAATGAGCGGGGAAAGCACCGCGGCGAACTCCGGACCGACAAAGCGCGCCAGAAAACCCAGCAGCGGATTGATCAGATACGCGACAACGCAGTAAATCAGCCAGAGGGCTGCGATGAGCAGTGCCCCGAACCGGCAGAAGGCGAGCCATTTTTCCATGCGCTCCTGCCCGCCGTTGCGCCACTCATCCAGCTCAGTAGCCGCTTCCTCCGTTTTTTCCTGGTTGCGCTCTGCGATCTTCTTGTTGTCTTCCTCGAGTTTTTTCTTCTGCTCGTCCGTGGCCTTGTGCGGGATTCGCAGCGCTGTTTCCAGATCAGGCTTTGGAGGGTCCAGCGAGGGGATGTATCCGCCGCACACGAAGACAAGAAGCAGTGCGGCGAAGATGACGTGGACTACCGGAAATTTGTGGCGGGGTGCTGCAGGCATCGCCGGAGGCGGAGGAAGTGGATCGTTCATGGCAGGAAAGCGGTTGAGCGCGGAATCTCCGAATAATAGCCTGGTATTCGCGACAGCGTCCACATGAATTCCGGAGGGCGGCCGCGCTCTCCCGCTTTTTCGGACCACCTTTTTCCTTTCGCGCATGGAGGAAGGCGGTTTGTTGAAAAAGTGCCTGTGCCGTTGACTGAACCATTCGGTTGCGGCGGCTTTCCCTGTCTCAAAGTCCCATGAAACCAATCACCCATTCCGGCATGGTTTTGCGCAGGAGGCCTGCGCATGCTGGCAGGGCGGAAATGCCGTTCCATGGCCAATTGCCGCCAGGGTTGCACCGCGTGGTGTGCGGTTTATTTGCGTGTGCGGGCCTCCTTGCGTGCATTGCGAATGTTCGGGCTGCGACCTATTCGCTGGCCGATGACTTTTCCTACACGGACAATGGCGCGAACAGCATCTGGTCCTACCGGCTCGACGACTCGGCCCAGCCGTCGCCCACCTTTCCGTTGCTGACAGTGAGGGACCGCGACGCGAACCAGTTGTGGGGTTCGGCGTTTCCGACACCGCCTCGGATGTGGAGCGAGGCGAACGGCTACTGGGGGATTGGAAAAAATGAATCCGGAGGCGAACTTTTCTCCGCCCCCAACGGTACCCGCTGGGCTCCCGGCGAAGTGTTGTTCCATCCGATGGCCGGCGCGGCACCGTCGCACTTGGCGGTGTGCTGGACAGCGCCTCATCGCATGTTGATTGATGTGCATTACCGGCTGGGTCCCGCAGCCGAGCAGGGGAATGGCATCGGGTACGAAATCCTCCAACGCCGCGGGAACAGCGATCAAACGCTGGTGAGCTTGAAGAACATTGGTTCCGGGCTGGTGAATGACTTGCGAGGCATCCTCGCCAACGCGGGCGATCAACTCTTCTTCCGCTTCAACACTAGCGGCGATCCTGCCGGTGATATCTGCCGCGCAGAGATTCGGGTTCAGAGCCTAACAGACGAGGTGCCGGGCGAAATGACTCCCCAGCCTTCCGGCGGCACCATCACGGCTGGCAGTGATTTCACCTTTTGGGTTGCGGCTTCCAGCGGCCGAACATTCCAGTGGCGCAAGGACGACGTTGGTTTGGCGGGTGCCACGAAGGCGAGTTATTCGATTCACGACGCGAAGCCCGCGGACGCCGGCAACTACTCCGTTGTCATTGACGGGATCCCCGGCGCGGCAGCTGCCCTGCGTGTCCTGCCAAAGCCGCCCGCGACGGAACGGTTCCGATCCCCGGTGCCACGTCAGATTTTCTCCGAGACCCTGGCGGCTCAGGAAACCGAGTTGAAAACCAACGCGCTGATGCAGCGTTTTGCCGCCTCGCGGAAACGACTGGCGGGCGATCGCTATCGCCCCCTCTACCACTTTGTCAGTCCCGAGAGCCAGTTGAACGATCCGAACGGATTGTGCTTCTGGCAGGGGCGCTGGCACCTGTTTTACCAGGCCTATCCTCCGGATGAATTTCCCAACCCGGCCGACATTTCCAGGCGTCGCCAACATTGGGGCCATGCCGTGAGCGAGGACCTGATTCATTGGCGCGACCTGCCCTATGCCATCCATCCCGGCATCGAGCGAATGTGTTTCTCCGGAAGCACTGTCGTGGAGTCCAATCGGGTGGTCGCATTCTATCCGGGCATCGGAGCGGGACAGATGATCGCCATGGCGCATGACCCCCTGCTGCTGAGCTGGGAGAAGCCCGAGGGCAATCCCGTCATCCCTGGCGGGGCGGGTGACTCCTGCATTTGGAAGGAAGGCGACACGTATCTCGGCCTGATTGGCCGGGGGCTGTGGAGTTCTACCAATCTGATGAACTGGACCTCGTGCGGTGAATTCTTCAGCGGCGTCGAGGGGGCCTGCCCGAACTTTGTCCCCATCGGAGACAAGCACATGGTGCTTTGCTTCAGTCACTCGTTAGGCGGGCAGTATCTGCTTGGCGACTACGATTCGAAGGCGCGCCGTTTCAAGGCGTATGAGCAGGGCCGGTTCAACCACGGCATGGTCTCACCGGGAGGCGTGCATGCTCCTTCGGCGGCGGCGGACGGCAAGGGCGGCGTCATCAATATTCTCAACATCAATGACGCCATGCACAGTGACGAGTGGGACCAAATCATGTCCCTGGCCCAGCGGCTCACGCTGGGGCCGGATAAACGCCTTCGGATCGAGCCGGTGCCCGCCATCGCCTCCTTGCGCGGGCACCATTGGCACCTTGGCGAGACGGCGCTGCCGGCGAATGAGGAGTTGGTGCTGGAAGACATCCGCGGCGACGCGATGGAACTGCAGGTTGAGATCGAGCCGCAACTGTCGCGCTGGGTTCAGCTCAATGTCCTGCGCTCGCCACATGCCG
Organism: Verrucomicrobiales bacterium; assembly: GCA_018003315.1. Taxonomy (GTDB): domain Bacteria; phylum Verrucomicrobiota; class Verrucomicrobiia; order Verrucomicrobiales; family V1-33; genus JAGNEJ01. The sequence goes on along the minus strand of JAGNEJ010000017.1, from coordinate 12,844 downwards.
AGGAACAGACCTCCATCACCTTCTACAACTTCAACCGGAAGCTCAGCATTTGGTACGACACCGAGGCGGTCATTTGCCTGGATGCCACCCGCTCAAGCACGCGCCCGGACGTGTGGCTTCGTCCGCCGGAGCGGGCCGCGGTGAATTATGGATCGCGCGATTTGGCACCCGCTCCCACGGCGACTACGCCGGGTCAGCCGCTGCGGATGCGTGTGTTCATCGACCGCAGCGTGGTTGAAGTGTTTGTCAACGAGCAACTCTATCTTGCGCTGCGGGTTTATCCCGGACGCGAAGACAGTCTCGGCGTTTCCCTGCGGGCGCAGGGGCAGTCGGCGGTGCTCAAGAAACTCGACGCCTGGAGCATGAAGTCCATCTGGCCTTGAAACGAAGAATGGAAACGAACCACCGACAAATCACATGATCACTCACCGTCTTGGGATGATGCTCAACCTGGCCATTTTTGTGGAAACGCTGTGTGCCACCACCGTCATGGCCGCTCCGTCCACCGAAGCCAACGTGCCCTTGGAAATCGCCTTCCAAGCCGCCAGGGTACATGCCGAACCCTTCCGCGACGTCAGCTTTGACGTGGTGTTCACCGACCCCGCAGGTCAGGAGAAAACGGTTCCTGGATTCTGGGCTGGCGACAACCAATGGAAGGTGCGCTATGCCTCGCCGGTGACCGGCACGCACCGTTATCGCAGTGTGTGCAGTGCGGCGGACGATGCCGGATTGAACGGTGTTGCCGGCACGCTCGAAATCCATGCCTACACCGGATCCAATCCACTCTACCGCCACGGCCCGATCCGGGTGGCAGCGGATCGCCGGCATTTCGAGCATGCCGATGGCACGCCGTTTTTCTGGCTGGGGGACACATGGTGGAAAGGACTCTGCAAACGTCTGACGTGGGAAGGCTTTCAGGAACTCGCCGCCGATCGCAAGGCCAAGGGTTTCTCCGTGATGCAGATCGTCTGCGGCGTCTATCCCGACGAAGGCGTATTCGAGCCGCGTTGGGAGAACGAGGCCGGGAAACCCTACCTGAGGCGGGACTTCACCGTGGTGAACCCTGCCTACTTCGAGTATGCCGACCGTCGTCTGAAGCACCTGGTCGATTCCAGCATCGTCCCGGCGATCGTCGGTGGCTGGGGCCGCCCCGATTGCGACGCAATGGCCATGGCCGGAGTCGCCGGCCTCAAGCGGCACTGGCGAAACCTCGTGGCCCGCTATGGCGCCTATCCCACCCTCTGGATCATTGGGGGGGAATCTGGCGGACCGCTGTGGACCGAGGTGGCGCACTACGTTCACAAGATCGATCCCTTCCACCGCCCCTCCACCATGCATCCCGGCGACTCCAGTCGCAATCAGGTGACTGACGAAACGGTCATCGACTTCGACATGCTTCAGACCGGCCATGGCGACTGGGAAGTGGCGCGCGGAGCCATCCCGAAGCTCCAGGCGGCCTGCGCCCGCAAGCCGGTCATGCCGGCGATGATCGGCGAATACTGCTACGAGGGCCACATGCAAACGGCCTTCCAGGATGTGCAACGGCATGTCTTTTGGGGTGCCATGCTGAGCGGCGCCGCTGGCCACACCTATGGCGCCGCCGGCATCTGGCACGCCAGCGTGGATGGCGATCCGGGGATTGTGAATGTGTATGACTTCACCACCTGGAAGGAAGGCATGAACTTTCCCGGTTCGACCCAGCTCGGCCTGGGCAAACGTCTGCTCGAGCACTACCCGTGGTCGCGCTTCGAACCCCATCCCGAGTGGGTCGAGCCCAACGTCTATGCCGCCGGTATTCCGGGCGAAGTCCGTTTCATCTTCCAGCCGCGTCGCGAGGTCTATAACTGGAGCGGCGTGACGGTGACAGGGCTGGAACGGGACCTGCCCTACCACGCCTTCTATTTCAATCCGGTCAATGCGAAGCGCTACGACCTGGGCACGTTCGTCCACACCGGTCCGCCGCCCCGCCCATTCGAGGGCCACACGCAGCCGCTGCTCGTTTCCGACACCTTCGACGGTGCCGGGGCTTCGCAGTGGAAGGACTACGGCACGCCGACCCAGCGCAAGGACGGGCATCTGGTGGGCGGCAAGGGCATGCTCACGATCGTGGAAACTACCAACGAACGCGATCTGATGGCCAGCGTGGACGCCCGGAGCGATGCCGAGGCCGGGATCATTCTTCGCTTCCACGATGCCGGCCACTATCTGGTCGCGTTCTACACGCCCGTGCTGAAATCCATCTACTTTCACGACCGCAGAAATGGCGCCTGGGGCGAAGCGCTCGGCCAGGTGGATGTGCCGGACATCGGACCGAAAATTCACCTGACGGCGGCGGTATCCGGCAACTTCGCAGCAATGGTGCTGACGGATGGCACAAGGACCTATCACACCCCCGCGGTGAAGATTGGGAACCGGTCCGCCGGCAAGGCGGGAGTGTGGCTTTTCCAGATCGGCGAGCGCCAGGAGTATGACCATTTCGAACTGTCGCGGACGACCTTTGTTCCTGACAAACTGGACGCTTCGGACACCGTCCACCGCGTGCGATCCGCGGATTTTCGGACACCCCGCGTACCCTCTCCGCAAGACTGGGTGCTGGTGATGGAACGGGCGAAGCCATAGGAAACGCAAGCGGAAGGACAGCAAGACCCTGCGGCAGCGTCAGATGCCGTCATGACTCTGCAACTCTGCGTTGCGCGACAGTGCGGTGCATTTTGAATTGCAATGCGCGCCTGCATCGCCCAGCTTCTCAAACGGTTAGCAGCCCGATGACGTCCGCCCATGAACCCACCGCCGCAGCCTTCTTCTTTCTGGCAGCTTTTTGGAATGAATCCGGATGACGCCACCGAGGCCGATCTCAAGGTCGCCTATGCCAAACTGTTGCGGCAGCACCGGCCGGACCAGGATCCAGAGGGATTCGAGCAATTGCGGGCTGCCTTTGAGGCGGCGCGGACGGAATTGTCAGGCCGGGGTGGTTGCGTGCCTGAGGGGGACTGGGAAGTGGGTTCAGTCGGAAGCGATTCCCCACAGTCCGGGCAAGCGGCTGGCATCCATGCCGCACTGCGAAGCGCAATCCACCGTCTGCCGCCCTCACAGCAGGCGCAGCCGAACGAGTTTCAGACGGAGTTCCGCCGGATGCGGGAGTTCTTTTTTGAAAAATTTGCCGCTGCACAAAAAAGACCCGGCGATCTGGCCGAGTTCACTGCGGCCGCCGCCCGGCTGCTGGCCGACAAACCGGCCTTGCTGGAAGCGCTGGTTTCCCCTGAAATGCTGGTGTCGGAAATTGTGGCCGGAGCCGGTTCACTGGCCGTTCCGACGCTGTTGTCATGGGAGGAACATCGCCGGAAAGACCGTCTGGAGGCCTTCGATCGAGCCCTGAAAAGTCAGTCGGTAGCGGTGCACCGGGGAGCCGGAGCGGTCGCGCTCGCCGGGGTGGCGGCCGAGGTTGGCTTTTTTCTGCCGCGGCTGGCTCGCGCTGTTGCCGACGATCTCTTTCCAGTGCTGCCAGCCGCGCAGCGCGGCGAAATCATGCACAGGCTGGAGACGGCGATGTCTCTCGGGAAAATTTTCGAGATGTTTCCGCATGAACAAAAACGCTTCTGGTGGCGGCGGGTGCATGAGGCGGACGCGCCCTTCGATTGGGAGAGCGCGGAGGCGGTGGAGGCCCGCGACGAGCTGTTGCGGCACCCGGCGCGCAACTGGAACGGCTGGGAGGTCATCCGCACGCTGGCTCCGGAAGGATGGCTGGAAAAGAGGAGCACGCCGCCGGTGTCGCGCCGCACGGATTTGACGGTGCGGCAGCCGGAGGACGAGGAATTCTGGGACCTGGAGGAAACGGCATCACTCGCGGTGGGGCTGGGCTCGGCGGACGCCTCTGGCCAACCGGTGCCGAAGGCGGTGCCTGCTGCTGCCAGTCCCAAGAGTGCGCCAGATTTGGTCGGCTCGCGCTCCCGCCGCGCCACGCGTCACGGATCGCTGCCGGCAAAATCCGTTTCCGAAGGGGAGCGGCTCGCCACCATGGGACGCCGCCGCGGAAAGCCGCGCCGCAGCCCCATTGGACGCCTCTTTGGGCGGCGCTCGTTGCGCGGAACCCTGCCCGGACTTTCCATTCTGATTCTGGCCGTGGTCATCCTGTTCTTTTTGTTCTACGCGCTGCTGTCCCGAGGGTGACCGCCCGCAGGGATGTCAGGAAAATTTCCGCCGCAGCCAAACCGCCGACCAGATCGCAACAAAGAGGACGCCCAGGGCCACAATCATCGAAGCGGCCAGGGGCGCCCCCCACCAGACGCCCAGATGGAGGCCGGCCAGCGCTCCGACGAGTGAAAATCCAACGGTTAGGACGAGCAGCGCGGGCAGACGGTCCGCGCACAGTCTTGCCAGGGCCGGAGGCAGCACCATCATGCCCACCACCAGGACCGCGCCGACCGCCTGCAGTGCGGCGACGATGACCACTGAGGCCAGGGACATCAGGAGATAATGAATGAGTCCGGAGCGGAATCCGAGGGTGGTGGCCAGTGCGGGGTCGAACGATGTCAGCAGCAGTTCCTTGTAAAATGCGCCAATGAGCAGGGCCGCCACCGCGGCCACCAGACCCATGATGCACACGGTTTCAGGAAGGTCCCCGAACGGGGTGCGCAGGGTTTCCAGGAGCACGATTTCCATCCTGCCAAAAAGCGCACAGTCCGCGTCAATGTGGGCGCGGTCGGCAAAACGGCGGATGAGCACCAGACCCAGGGCAAACAGCGTGGTGAAGGCCACGCCGGTGGCGGCATCGGTTTTGACCCGGGCGCGGCGCTGGAGGAATTCAATGAGCAGCACCGCCAGCACGCCAAAGACCGCTGCACCGGCCAGCATGGCTGCTGAATGGATGGACCCCAGCACGACGTAGGCGAGCACCACGCCGGGCAGCACGCTGTGGCTGATGGCATCACCGACGAGGGCCATGCGCCGCAGCAGCAGGAAATTTCCCAGCAGTCCAGCCGCGGTGCCGATGAAAAATCCCAGCAGGACGATCCAGAGACTCATCGTCGCGTCAGTGCTCCACGGGTCCACAATGACCCTTTGGAAATCGAACGGAGGAAAAATCGAGGCAGCCAGCAACTTCACGGCATCTGTTTCTGGCACACATCGGCGGAGGGCGAAAGCAGGTTTCCGTGGCATTGGCAAATTTTCCCGAACCGGGTCCGGTGCCGTGGTTACGCCAATCTGGATTCGTCAAATGCGCTTCCGGTGCTACCCGTTGCCCTCAGTGAAACACTTGATCCTCCCCATCCTTTTCTGTGCTCCCGCTCTGGCGGCTGATCAGCCCCAGTGGGGGCAGGCCTGGTCCCGCAACATGGTTTCCTCTGAAACCAACCTGCCGGAGACGTTTGATCCTGCCAGCGGAAAGAACCTCCGCTGGACGGTCAAACTCGGCACGGAAGGACATTCCACTCCGGTGGTGGCCGGCGGGAAAATTTATCTGGGCACGAACAACGGCGCTCCGCGTGATCCGAAGCACCAGGGTGACCGCGGGGTCTTTTGCTGTCTGGAGGAAAAATCCGGCAACCTTCTCTGGCAACTGGTGGTGCCCAAACGGGACGAGGACCAGTATTTCGACTGGCCGAACATCGGCATGTCGTCCGTGGCCACCGTTGAGGGCGACCGGGTTTATCTCCTGACAAACCGGCACGAAGTTGTCTGCCTGGACGCAAACGGCCTGACCAACGGCAACGACGGATCCTTCCAGGACGAAGGCCGTCACATGGCGCCCAAATCCCTTCCTGCCATGACTCCCGGCCCGCTGGATGCGGACATTCTCTGGTGCTGTGATCTGGTGGCGGAAGCCGGCATCTGGCCGCATGACGGCGCCCACAGTTCGATCCTCATCCTGGGGAACCACCTCTATCTCAACACCTGCACCGGCGTGGACAACACCCACCGGAAGATTCGCACTCCGGATGCACCGAGCCTGATCGTGCTGGACAAGCGCACCGGAAAAATCCTCGCCCGCGACCGGGAAAACATCGCTCCCAACGTTTTTCACGCCACCTGGTCATCCCCATCGCTGGGCAAACTCGAAGGCCGTGAAGTGGTTTTTTTCTGCGGTGGGAACGGAATCACCTATGCGTTCGAACCGCTGCCGCAGTCGGCAGACGGGGATTCCGTCGCCACCCTCAGGAAAATTTGGCAGTATGACATCGATCCCGAGGCGCCAAAAACGGAGGTGCATCGTTTCACGCAAAACCGCCGCGAAGGTCCGAGCAACATTTTCGGAATGCCGGTTATTTTGGGAGACCGGCTCTATCTGGCAGGGGGCGGGGACATTTTCTGGGGCAAGGCGGAATGCTGGCTGAAATGCGTCAGGGCCACTGGCAAAGGAGATGTCACCGGCAGTGCCACGGTGTGGTCCGTGCCGCTGGGCCAGCACACCATGTCCACCGTGGCCGTGATGAACGGCCTGGTGTTCGTCACGGATACGGCCAAGACCCTCCACTGCCGGGATGCCGCGACCGGCACTGCGCACTGGACCCACGAAATGAAGGGCCAGTTCTGGTCGTCGCCCATGGTGGCCGACGGAAAAGTTTACCTTGGTTCGCGCCAGGGCGATTTCTGCATCCTCGCGGCATCCAAGGAAAAGAAACAGCTTTGCTCCGTGGAATTGAAATCGCCGATCAGCGCCACCGCCACGGCGGCCAACGGGGTGGTCTATATTGCCACCATGAATGCGCTCCATGCCATCGGCCACCCGCTCGCGGCAGCGGCACAGCCATAACTTTCCGGCGGGCGGCGCATCTGTCGTTGCACTTTGGCGTCGGGCAATTATGGGCAGCAGGCATGTCGGTGCGCTCACTGCCCATTTTCGAACTGGAACCGGCGCTGCTGCGTGCGTTCAGGGAAACGCCGGAGCGGCGCCGTTTCGTTGTGGAAGCGCCCACCGGCTCTGGAAAGTCCACCCAGATTCCGCAGATGCTGCTAGCCAATGGCCTGCTCAACGGCGGAGAGGTGGTGATCCTGCAGCCCCGGCGCATTGCGGCGCGGATGCTGGCGCGCCGTGTGGCGGAGGAGATGGGCGTCCGGTTGGGTGATGAAGTCGGCTATCAGGTGCGCTTTGAAAGCGTGGTCAGCCGCCGGACGGTGATCCGTTACGTGACGGAAGGCATTCTTTTGCGGCGGATGCTGGAAGATCCCGGCCTCGATGGTGTTGCTGCGGTGGTCTTCGATGAATTTCACGAACGGCATCTCTACGGGGACATCACCCTGGCGCGTGCCCTGGATCTGCAGGAGTCGCTCCGCCCGGATCTGTCCCTGTTTGTCATGTCAGCCACATTGCAGACGCAGGAACTGAAGCGCTATCTCCATCCCTGCGTGCATCTGACTTCAGAAGGGCGGACATTTCCTGTGGAAATCCGTTATGCCCCGCCGCGACAGGCCGCGGGATTGGATCTTCCTGGCCATGCCGCGCGGATTTGTGCGGAGACGATGACTCGCCATCCGGACGGGCACGCACTCATTTTCATGCCGGGCGCATTTGAAATCCGCAAAACGATGGAGGCCCTCGGGCGGGAGAAATCGCTCCGGGATTGTGACATTCTTCCCCTGCACGGCGAACTTCCGTCTGCCGAACAGGATGCCGCGGTCGCGCCGGGTCGGCGGCGGCGCATTGTCGTGGCAACGAACGTGGCGGAAACGTCCCTGACCATCGACGGAGTCCAGGTGGTCATCGACGCCGGCCAGGCCCGGCTGGCCGCCCATGACCCTAACCGCGGCATCAACACCCTGACGATTCAGCCTGTTTCACGCGCCAGTGCCGACCAGCGGGCGGGCCGGGCCGGGCGCACCGGGCCGGGCGTGTGCGTGCGCCTCTGGAGTGAAGAACAGCATGGCCGCCGTCCGGCTGCGGAAACGCCCGAAGTGCAGCGGCTGGACCTGGCCGAAGTGGTTTTGGGTCTTCATGCAGCAGGGGTCACGGACCTCAGCACCTTCCGCTGGTTTGAACCACCGGATCCGCGCAGCCTTGCGCTGGCGGAGGAATTGATCAGGCAACTGGGGGCTGTGGACGCCGACGGTGGAACCATCACGGAACTGGGTCGGCGCCTGACGGCGTACCCGGTTCATCCCCGCCAGGCCCGGGTGCTGGAAGAGGCGGTGCATCGGCAATGCGTGCTGCCGGTGGCGCTTTGCATCGCCCTGCTGCAGGGGCGGTCGCTTTTCGTCAAATCACAAGGAGGCACCGCGAGCCGCTTCCAGCATCCCGATGACAGGAGTGACTTTTTGCCATTGCTCCGCGCTTGGCGTGCGGCGCAGGATGCCGGCTTTCGCCCGGATTCCTGCGGGCAGTTGGGGATCAATGGGCGGGCAGCCTTTGAAGCAGCGCGGCTGGCGGAGCGGCTGGTGCAGCTGACCGGTTCTTCCGAAAATTCGGAGGCGCTGCCCGAGCAGGAAGTGTTCGCCAAAGTGATGCTTGCGGGATATTCGGACCAGGTCGCCCGCCGAACCAATGTGGCCAGCACCGCATGCGACGTGGCGGGCGGGCGGCGCGGCAGCGTGGCCAGGGAAAGCATTGTCAGGGGCACAGAATTGCTGGTCGCTGCGGAGATTGCTGAAATACAAGGACGCGACGTGCAGGTGGTGCTCAATTTGAACACAGAAATCGAGGAGTCGTGGCTGGCGGAGATGTTTCCCGGTGAGTTTCATCGCGGAGCCAGCGCTGTTTGGGATGCGCAGCAGCGGCGCGTCATGCAGAAGGAGCAGGTTTGTTTCCGGGATTTGGTGTTGAGGGAGAGGCAAAGCGGCGAGCCGGACCAGGGCCTGGCTGCCGGCATTTTGGCGGACAAGGTGATGGCGGGAGAACTCGTTTACACGCCGTGGGATGACAGCGTGCAGCAATGGCTGGCCCGGCTGGAATTTCTGCGCCAGGCCATGCCCGAACTGGAACTGCCACTTTTTACGGATGACGACAAACGCCTGGTGTTGGAGCAGTCTTTTTTCGGCTGCAAGACCTACAAGGACATCAAGGAACTCAGTCCATGGCCGGTGCTGCGCGGGTGGCTCAGCGGGGCGCAATCCCATCTGCTGGACAGGCACGCACCGGAACGCATCGGGCTTGCCGGAGGCCGGAAAGTCAAAATTGACTACGTCCGCGGGTCGGAACCCACGGTGTCGGCATTCATCCAGCATCTCTACGGCCAGAAGGAAACACCGCGCATCGCCGCAGGCAGGGTGCCGCTGCTGATTCAGGCGCTCGCTCCCAACCATCGTCCCATCCAGGTGACGAAGGACCTGGCCAGCTTCTGGAAAAACAGCTATCCGCAAATCGCCAGGGAACTCAAACGCCGCTATCCAAAACACGAATGGCGCGAGGAAGTCTAGCCGGGCTTTGGGCTCATCCCAAAACCTCACGCAGGGCGGCGCTCAGAGCTTCCACCGCGAGGGAAAGATGTTCGGCATTGGCAGCCAGGGGAGGCATGAGGACCAGCGTGTCCCGGATGGGCCGCGTCAGAAGGCCGTGGGCTTGCGCTGCCCGGCAGATGCGCGCACCGGTTTGCTCCTGCCAGGGAAAGGGAACGCCGGATTCCGCATCGGTCACCACGTCAATTCCGGCGATCATTCCGCACTGCCGGATCGCGCTGACGTGCCGCGGATGGGCGGCCTGGAGCGAGGCCAGTGCTCCCGTCAGCAGGGCGATTTTTTCCGGCAGGGTTTCCAGCGTGCGGTCCTCCGCGAAAACCTCCAGACTGCCCAGCGCGGCTGCACAGGCCAGCGGGTTCCCGCAGTAGCTGTGGCCGTGGAAAAACGTTTTCCGTTCCTCAGGTCGTCCCAGAAACGCGGAGAAGACCTGCGTCGTTGTCAGGGTGGCCGCGAGCGGCAGGGTGCCTCCCGTCAGGCCTTTTGCCAGGGCCAGAAAGTCCGGCGTCACCCCCTCCTGCTGGCAGGCGAACATGGTTCCAGTTCTGCCGAATCCCGTCATGACTTCATCGAAGATCAGCAGGAGGCCGTGCCAGTCGCACCACTGGCGCAGAGTGCGCAGCATCCCTTCCGGCCAGGTCCTCATGCCGGCGGCACCTTGAATGAGCGGCTCGACGACTACTCCGGCCAGCCGGGCGGTCAATGCCTCATCAATGGCATTCAGCGCCTCCACCCCCGCGGCGTGATGCACGCGGAAACCCAGGTGCTGGAAGCGCCCGTGAAACAGTGGAATGCCCCCGAGGGCGGCCGCGCCCAGGGTATCGCCATGATAGGCGTCGTGGAAGGCAAGGAATTCGCACCGCTCCGGATGCCCTGACATTTGCCAGTATTGCAGCGCCATTTTCAGGGCGCACTCGACCGCGGTCGATCCGTCATCGCTGAAAAAGACCCGCTCCAGCTTTCCTGGAAAAAAGGAACACAGTTTTTCCGCGAGCCGGATTGCCGGTTCATTGGTCTGGCCGAGGAAGGAAGCGTGGTCCAGAAGCTGCAGCTGGCGGGCGATGGCCCCGGTGATGGTCGGATGGCCGTGCCCATGAATGTTTGTCCAGATGGAGGAATTGCCGTCCAGATACTTCCGTCCGTGCTGGTCCCAGAGCCAGACTCCGTCGGCGCGGGTGATGAGCAGCGGTTCCTGGTCCGGCGCACACCATTCCTGCATCTGGGTGAATGGGTGCCAGAGGTGCTGCTTGTCCAGTGCGATGAGTCGGGCGGCGGTTGCGGAGTCCACAGCGAAATGCTGCCGCGCCCTGACGGGTGCGCAAGCGGCGATGCAGTCCGCCGTGTTGAGCACGCGATCCGCCGTACTTGCGGCGCTTGCATCCCAGCCGGGGCTTCGCAAGCTCCTGGGAATGGATCTTTGCACCGCCTGCCGCACCGTCGCTCTGTTCTTGTGGAGCCTGACATTTACCTGCCGGGCCGAACTCACGCCCCCGGCGGGGGAGGCCGGCGTGGACCATGCAGGCATCATCCGCGGCTGGAATGACGAGGCGCTGGCACGCGGTGAAAAACTCTACCGGCTCGTCTGCATCACCTGCCACGGAACACCGGACGCCCCGGGGTCACTGCCGAACTCCCGCGCTTTTTGGAAGGAAACGTTTCGCAATGGCAGCGACCCGTACAGCCTCTTTCAAACCATCACCAACGGGCTCGGGCAAATGCCCCCGTGGCCGATGCTCACGCCGCAGCAGCGCTACGATGTCATCCATTTCCTGCGGGAGAAATTCGTGCGCACCGCCAATCCGAAAGCCTATCATGCGACCACTCCGGAGTATCTGGCCGGGCTGCCCCGTCCGAAGGGGGAATTCCAGGAGTCTGCGGAAATGAAGGAGTTTGCCCGCGGGCCGCTCTACCTGCGCATGCATTTCGGGCCGGTGCTGTTTTGGACGTTGGAGGCGGCTCCCGGCAACATTGCCTACAAGGGCATCGCAGTGCGTCTGGACGACGGCCCCGGGGGCATTTCCAAGGGCCGTGCCTGGATGCTTTACGACCATGACACCATGCGGGTTGCCGCGGCCTGGAGCGGCGAGGGATTTGTGGACTGGAGGGGCATCGCCTTTGACGGATCGCACGGCACGCATACGGCCATTGTTGGACGGAAGGCGTTTGTCAATCCGCCGGGACCCGGGTGGGCCAAACCCGGAACGTTGTCCTACGAAGATCCAAGAATCCTGGGTCTGGATAATAAACCGTACGGTCCGCTGCCCCGCGAGTGGGTGCATTTCCAAAGCACCCATCTCTGCGGGAACCGTGCGGTCATCACCTACCGTGTCCATGATGCCGAGGTGCAGGAAACACCTTCCTGTGAAGTTGCCGCCGGGCGGCTGGCTTTCCTGCGCACGCTGCACGTTGGGAAATCCTCAGTCGATCTGGAAATGCGGCTGGCTCCAGATGCGGTCGAGGTTTCACTCGGCCCGAATTCCGGCGCAAAGCTAACAAAACGCGACGGGTTCCACCTGCTGCAGATTCCGGCGGCGGCGACTCCGCTTTCCGTCACTGTAAAACTATGGGATCCGCAGCCGGTCAGCGTTGCCGGCATCCGATCCATTGCACCTGGTGACTCCATGGACACTTTCCTGCGCGGTGGCGCCGCCCGCTGGCCGAACCGGCTGGTCACGGCCGGCGTCACCGGTAAACCGGACAATGGATTTGCAGTGGACGCACTGACCCTGCCTGCGGACAAGGACAACCCCTGGCACACCTGGATGCGGCTTTCCGGATTTGACTTCTTTGCCGATGGTCGAAGAGCGGCTGTCTGCACCTGGCTGGGCGATGTCTGGATTGTCAGCGGAATTGATGGCGATCTCAGCCGCCTGCGCTGGCAGCGGGTGGCATCCGGACTGCACCAGCCGCTGGGCCTGCGCATTGTGGATGAAGTCATCCATGTCTGCTGCCGCGACATGATCGCCCGGCTGCGCGATCTCAACGGCGATGGCGAGGCCGATGTGATCGAAAATTTCAACAGCGACCATCAGGTCACCGAACATTTCCACGAATTCGCCATGGGTCTGCAGACCGACCTGGAGGGAAACTTCTATTACGCCAAATCCGCCCGCCATGCCCTGCCGCCGCTGGTTCCGCAACACGGCACGCTCCTGAAAGTGAGCGCGGACGGCTCGCGCACGGACATTGTGGCATCCGGTTTCCGCGCGGCCAACGGCGTCTGCGTCAATGATGACGGGACCTTTTTTGTGACCGATCAGGAGGGCCATTGGACGCCAAAAAACCGCATCAACCTGGTGAAGCCGGGAGGATTTTACGGCAACATGTGGTCCTTCCAGCATCCGGAAAGCAACGGGGACGAGGCCATGGAGCAGCCGCTGGCGTGGATCACCAATGCCATGGACCGCTCTCCGGGTGAACTTGTCAGGATCACTCCTGACAACTGGGGGCCGCTCAAAGG
>JAGNEJ010000016.1 GCA_018003315.1 Verrucomicrobiales bacterium | reverse complement strand
GTTCGTCGTAAAAATGAGATACTTGCCCGACGGATGGAAAAAGGGTGCCCAGCTCATGGCCTCCATGCGGGTGATCTGCTTCTGGTCCGAGCCGTCGCGGTTCATTGTCCAGATCTCTGCCCGATCCTCGTCCTCGTTGAAACGCCGCCAGCAAATTTTCCGCCCGTCCGCGCTGAAAAACGCCCCGCCGTCGTAGCCGCGGACATCGGTCAGGCGTTTCACCTCCGAACCGTCGCTGCGCATCACGTAAATGTCCATGAGCCACGATGGCTGGCGCTCGAAACGCGCTTTCTCCTCGGGCTGCAAATCTTCGGTGTAGCCGTGCCGGTTTGAGGCAAAGGCGATCCAATTTCCGTCCGGGCTCACCGCCCCCTCCGCGTCGTAACCGCGGGTGTGCGTCAAATTGCGCAGTCCGGATCCATCCGTCGCCGCCTGCCAGAGATCGTAGTTCTCATCGTAATCCCAAGAGTAGCGCTTTTGCTTTCCCTCCGCACGGTCCTTCAATTCCTGATCCTGCTTGGCGGTCGCCCGGGCATCGGCATGGGTGGAGGCAAAGATGACGTGCTTTCCATCCGGATAAAACCAGGCACAGGTGGTCTTTCCCAGTCCTGGAGACACCCGGTTCGTGTCGCCGGTTTCAAGATCGAGGATGTAGATCTGAAAGAACGGATTGGCCGGATCCCGTTCACTTTGGAAGATCAGGCGTTTTCCATCCGCGCTAAAATACCCTTCCCCGGCCCGTTTGCCGCTGAAGGTGATCTGGCGCAAATGGCTGAAAAACGGTTCGGTGTTTTCCTGACCGGCTGCGGGCAGCAGCAGGGAAATGGCAGTGAAGTGAACAAGCAGTCGGGGGAGGCTCATGGGACGATTCCATCGACCGATTTTTCCGGAACTTCCAGCGCCCATTTTTGCGAAATCCTGTCAGGCAGGGCGAATCCCCTTGCAGCACCGGAAAGCAGCGCGGACATTCGCCGCCAGCATCGCCGCATGGAAACAGTCATCGACCTTCACACCGTCAGCAAAGTGTATGGCAACTCCATTCACGCCCTGCGCAATGCCTCGATGCAGGTAGGCCGCGGGGAAGTCTTCGGACTGCTGGGCGCCAATGGAGCAGGCAAGAGCACGCTGGTGAAAATCCTGCTCACGCTCGTCCACCCGACTCACTGCAAAGGGGAAATGCTCGGACGGCCCATCGGCCACGTGAACACCCTCAGGCGCATCGGATACCTGCCGGAACATGTCCGCTTTCCCGACCACCTCACCGCCGCAGAACTGCTCGATTTCACCGGGCGGCTCTGCTGGGTGGCCGCCCCCGCGCGTCAACGCCGCATTTCCGAACTGCTGGCCGCCGTCGGCATGGAGAAGTGGAAAAACGAGCGCATTTCCCGCTTCAGCAAGGGCATGAAACAGCGGGCCGGCATCGCCCAGGCCCTCATCAATGACCCGGACATTCTCTTTCTCGACGAACCAACCGACGGAGTGGACCCGCTGGGGCGCAAGGAAATCCGGGAGTTGATCCTTGCACTCAAGGCGCGCGGAAAAACCGTGTTCGTCAACAGCCACCTGCTCAGTGAACTGGAAATGATCTGTGACCGGGTCGCCATCCTGGCAAAGGGTGCCGTCGTTAGGCAGGGGAAACTGGATGAACTGACCCGCAGCGGTGAACGCTACGACATCCGGGTGGAAGGAAACCTGCTGGAAGTTCCCGCCGTCGTTGGTCTGGTGCACAGCCTGGGCGGCACCCTGGGAGCCACTGCGGACCAGCGCCAGAGCACCATTGCCATCCCGACGCGCCGCCCGCAGGTCGTCCAGCCGGTCATCGACGAACTGCGACGCAGCGGAATCCTCATCGAAAGCATCATCCCGGTGCGGCAGACGCTTGAGGACCTGTTCATGGACACGGTCTCCGGATCAGGGCCGACTCCCCCGCGCAATCCGGAAGCCCTCTCCAGCACGCCATCCACGGAGGCGCCGACCTATCTCGCCGAGCGGGACTGATGCTTCCCCTCCTCCGCGTGGTTCGCCGGCCACTGGGCGGTCCGCTCAATTTTCCTTTACCTTTCACCTCATCCCAGCATGGTTTTTGCCGTCCGGACGGCAGGCAATCCGCCGAACCTCCTCAGCATCACCGCAACCCACACCCAATCACCCATGGCAAACATTCAATTCGGCTCCGAAGTTTATACCTGGTTCATGCAAGGCACTGGCAAGGCCTACGACAACAAGCTGGACCACATGATCAAAGTCGCCGCCCAGGCCGGCTTCACCGGCATCGAACCGATGGTGCTGGAAATTTCAGAAAGCGCCCTGGGCTGCGGTAAATACTGGCTGGGCAAATTCTGCGATGCCGCCCTGCTCAAGGACACCCTGCAGCAGCACAGCATGAAACTTGCCGGACTGGCCCTGGTCTGTTCCTGGGACGGCGAGGAGGAAACTCCGGCGGAACGTGAAGCGGCGGACTTCACCATCAACCTGCTCAAGCATTTCCCCGGAGCCATGCTCGGCACGGTCACCCTGCCGAGCGGACGCGCCAAAGACCTGCAGCGCCGCCGCTTGAATGTGGCGCGCAACGTCAACCGGGTCTCGCAGCGCGCCGCCGACCAGGGCTTGAAATGTTCCTATCACCCCAACAGTCCCCCGCCCTCCCTGGTGCGCACGCAGGAAGACTACGACGTGGTGCTCAGCAGCCTCGACCCAAAAGTCACCGGATGGACGCCAGACGTGGGCCACATCATCCGCGGCGGCATGGATGTCATCGCCACGCTCAACAAGTGGGCGCATCTGGTCAATCACATCCACTACAAGGATTTCAGCGGCAACGGGCCGGAACCCTGGGCGCAGATGGGAACCGGCAAACTGGATTTTCACAGGATCACCGAATGGCTGGTGCAGCGGAATTATTCCGGCTGGATCATCTGCGAGGACGAGGCCCACGCCGCAGTGGACGATCCGGATGGCGTCACCCTTCAGAACGGCGAATGGTGCAAGACCAACCTCCAGCCGCTCGTATCCTGACCGGCCCGCTCAGGTCAAAATCGCATCGCAGCGCGGGCCGGCATCTTCCGGCCCGCGCTTGTTTTCCTGCTGCGCGCCACCGGCAGTCGCTCTGCCTGACCGTTCCAGTCCGGAATGCACACTAACATATGAGCGGCAAAAACGCCCCGATTCCAGAATACGGCCGCCAATTCCGCCTCGAATTGGCAGGGCGGTCTCTGCGGATTTGGGAATACGGGGACCCGGATGGGCGCCCTGTGCTCTATCTGCACGGCTGGCCCAGCAGCGGACGCGATGCCATGATGATCCACGAGGCGGCCCTCGCCGCCCATGCCCGCATCATTGCGCCAGACCGCCCGGGCATCGGCGGATCCGATTTCCAGGAAAATCGCACGCTCGCCGACTGGCCCCCGATCGCCTCCAGGCTGGCGGATGCGCTGGGATGGGAGCGCTTCCACCTTGTGGCCATTTCCGGAGGGACCCTCTACGGATACGCCACCGTTCATGCCCTGGCGGATCGCATCATCGGCATGGCCGTCGTCTGCGGCGCGCTGCCGCTGGCTGAAATGCCGGACCATTCCCGGCTGCATCCCTCCTACCGCCTGCTCCTCTGGCTTTACCGCCACCATCCTGACGCTCCGCTCGAACTGCTGCGGTTGGCCGCACCGGCCGCCCGGTTGCAATGGCCCGCCTGGTGCGCCTGGCCGCTCACCCGCAGTCTGCCCGCGCCGGACCGCGCGGCACTCGGCATTCCATTCATCTGGCAGGCTGTTTCCGGTGGCGTCCGCGACTCCTTCCACCAGTCGGCCCGCGGCACGTATCTGGACGCACTGGTCAACATCCGCCCGCTTGGCTTTCACCTCGAAGACATCCACCAGCCCGTCCATTTCTGGCACGGCCGACTCGACCGCAACTTTGCCGTGGAAGACGCCGCCGCAGTCGCGGCGCGCCTCCCCAACTGCAAAACCCGATTTTTGGAAAGCGATGGCCATTTCTCTCTGGCCTGCCTGCGTTCCGGCCAGGCGCTGCGGGAACTTCTGGCCGGATGATCCGTTTCACCAGCCTGACCAATTGCTGGTGCCGACCGGTCCGGACAGGCGGCGGACCGTCCTTCCGCCTCACGGCGCTGCGATGACCGTCACGCGGATGAAGCGGCGGTGTTCAGTCCACCTCCGCTTCGGTCAGGAGCTTCTTGTAGGCGCGGCGGGCGGAATCGTAGAGTTCCCTGGCGTCCGCTTTTTCCGCAGCGGCATAGGTCTGCTCCTTTGCGGCCCAGCATTGTTCCAGGCAGCGCTGCATCCATTCAATGCTGCGGCGGAAGCGCACGGGTTTTCCGCCGACACTGACAAAAATCGGATTGGTGTGCGCATGCGGAAACAGGCGCACGGCCATCCAGCCGCTGTTCTGGACATCCGTCTGAAATGTCAGGGCGTGCTCCCTTCCATCCGCGGACACCTCCTGCCGGGCCACCGTGAATCCATTGACCACCAGTTCAACCTCCACGGTTCCAGCCCCCTCCGGAAGGGCTGCCACCCTGACATTGGCCGTCGCCTTGCCGCCGACTTTCGGCAGGGCCAAATCGGGTTTGCCCCCGGCCAGCTCAACGCCATTGACGGAAAAATCCATCAGATGGGCCAGTCCGTCACTGACATAACTTCGGCCTTCGCGAATGCCCTCGCACCAGTCGTCGAAATTCAGCGTTCCCTTCTGCTTGACGTAAACCCTGCCGCCTCCCACGCGCTCCCCGGTGATGCAGGGGAAGTCTGTCTCGCCGCTGGCCCGGAGGCGAAATCCGCAGTTGAGCGTGTGGTACCACATGTTCAGCTCCGCGCGACGATCCGTATCCATCGTGGAAATGAAATCGACCGCCGGCACGGGTTTCCCGTCCGGCCCCGGAACTTCCTGGGTAATGTCAGCGACATATTCCATGGCCCCAATTCCATCCATTGGCGGAATCGCATAATTCGGCAGGCCGTGCGCCCCATCCGGATAGGGAAGCCGCGCGACTTCGCCCACCAGGCCGTTGCCTGAATGCGCCGGGCCGGCGATGGCGTCCTGCGCTTTCGCCCACTTGAGCGTGCTCAACCCCAGCGTGGGCCAGTGATTTTTCGACTCCCCACCCGGGATGATCTGCTCCTTGAGCCGCAGCAGGCAGAGATGACCCGACTGGTGGGAGCCAAACCCTGACACCTCGACATCATAACGCAGCAGATAGGGCGGCACGGAAACCTTGTCCACTCGTCCGGTGAAAAACTGCTTCTGAAAATCAAAGCACGGCCCCCAGGTCAGATTGCAGCCGACTTTCAAATCCTCACCCATGATGTGCCGCTGCATGTCCTCAGGAAACACGCCTTCGGTGGGCCGCACATAGTGCTGGCATCCCGCGGCGTGAATGTGGTGGTCGCCCGAGTACCATCCGGTCAGGGAGGGATCGACCCAGCGCTTCACCTGGTATGCGATCCGCCCCGGGCCGGTCACGGTGAGCCTGCGACGCTCCGGCACCGATTCCGGACCGCGTCGGCAGACGAGCGAATAGGTTCCGGCCGGCAGGTGGACGGATTCGCCGTCGCCGCGGTAAATCTGCTGCTGGAAAAAGAAATCCGGTGCCAGCCGCTTGGCCGGCCACGGGTAGGCCCGCCCCTGCTCGTCCTGGATCAGGAAGGATGCCATCGCCGGTTTTCCCGACTCATCCAGAACGGAAAACGTCATCCGGTGTGCGGCTTCGATCTGACAGGAAATTTCCGCAGACGCCCGCTCCGGACCGGG
This sequence comes from Verrucomicrobiales bacterium, assembly GCA_018003315.1. Lineage (GTDB taxonomy): Bacteria > Verrucomicrobiota > Verrucomicrobiia > Verrucomicrobiales > V1-33 > JAGNEJ01. The sequence goes on along the minus strand of JAGNEJ010000016.1, from coordinate 58,634 downwards.
CGCATCTAATGCCAGCAGTTCGATGTCGTCAATGCGGCAACCGCCGCCGCCGGTCCCCGGGTCGATCCGCAGGCCGGTCAGTGCCTCCTCCGCCGTGAAGCGCACGGAGTAGTCCGCTCCATTGGCCACATCCTGGAAAACTGTCTGGGAGACCCGGTGCTTTCCATCCGCCTGCGATCTGCCCGCAGTGGTCCAGTAAACCTCCCAGTGCGGTGAGCCAGCATTCCAGGCATGAAATCGCAGCAGCTTCTCGCCCGCCGGTTGGCGCACGGCGGTCGAAATCCAGGGATCATTTCCTGACGGCGTCACCTTCAGCGCCCCCTCCGTCACCGTGACCGTGCACTGCGCGTTCGGAACCCACCCGCCGGTGTCCCTGGCAAACTTCCACTCGCTGGTCACTCCCCCGCCCTGTCCATTTCCCAGCGCGGCCGTCAGCGTGGCCTGGCGGGTGCCGGGCGCGTCCGCCCAGAGGTGCACCAGGCGGTATTCGGGATTTTTGCCTGACAGATTCGGACGCAGGGGCGCCCGGTCCACAAATTCCGCTCCAAGCCACCGCTGGTTCTGCTCGTCTTTCGCGGCATTCGGGCGCGGTCCCGCATTCGGACTCTCCACATGAAGGGTTGTGGTCGCAGCCGCTTCATTCACCACCTTGATGAGAAAGGTGCGCCAGCCACTTTCCAGTAGCACCGGCTGCCGGACCGGAGCAACGATCCGCAATTTCCGACCGGCATCAATGGCGACAGCAGCGGCGCATTCCGAATCGAGCACTGCCTGCAGGGCCACCGCATCCCGCGACGCCTCCCATGCCTGCAAGGCCTGTTTGACCGCAGGACTCCAGGCGACGCCGGCCTTGCCGAGCGCTGTCGTCAGCGACGCCACATTTTCGGCTAGTCCTTCCTTGTCCGGCTGCGCCACCACCGGCCAGTCTGCACCGACGCTCACACCAGCCAGAATTACGGCGAAAATCGAAATCCATGCGGTTTTCATTTCCGCAGGAAATCAAATTCCCTCCAATCCGGCAACGCCATTCGTCACCCGCATCCGGGTCACTGCCAGCTCAGTCATTCCCAAAATGGCTGCTGGGGCAAAGGAAATGGCAGACGGGCTGATCGCATCGATTTGTCAGGAAATTGCTGCATCGGAAGCGCGCCGCCCGCAGGTCCAAGGCAAACACAGGCCAGTTCTCGGCATTCTGAGGCAAGCGGCAGCGTGGCTGTCCCGCTAGAGTCCGCTCCATTCTGAGAATCTCATTGCCTGCCGCACCCCAACCAGCAAACCCATCCCATCCCATGCTTCATTTCCGAGTTCGACATCTCTTCGCCGCTTGCGCACTCATTGCCACGGCCGTCCCATGGAACGAGGTGAAGGCTGCTGAATCTGCGTCAACCGACCAAAAGATCGGAGTCCTCCTGGTGAATCACGGCTCACGTTCGGTTTCCTGGCGAAATTCGCTGCTGGCACTGGAAAAAAGCGTCCGTCCGGCTTTGATGAAGAATCCGGCGATCAAGGGCCTCAGTACCGCCTTCATGGAATACACCGAACCCTCCATCGCCACCCGCATGAAGGAATTCGACGCCCAGGGCTTCACCCACGTGGTCATCGTGCCGCTGTTTCTAACCATCAGCTCGCACACCTTCGACGACATCCCCACCATCATCGGCAAGAAGGTCGATTCGCATTCGCTGGAGATGATGAAGCTGGAAAAGATCGAACGCTACACGCCCAAGGCCAGGGTGGAGATCGCCCCGAATCTGGACTTTGCGGGCATACTGAAACAGAACGTGCTGCGTCGGCTGCAAGGTCTTTCCGCCAACCCCGCCGATGAGGGGCTCGTGCTCATCGCCTACGGGGATGCCACCTATGAAAAGCAGTGGTCCGCATTACTGGCGGGCGTGGCCGACCACGTGAAAGGCGAAATGGGAATCAATGCCTATGCCCACGGCTGGTGCGGCCACCTCGTCCACTACGATCCGACCAAGACCACTGAGGCCATCGAACGCGTGCTGGAGAGCAAGAAGAAGGCGCTGGTTGTCCCCGTGCTCGTGGCGCATGATGAAATGTTTCAGGTCAAAATCATCGGCGATGGCATCGCCAAGATTGCGGACAATCGCTCGCGCGTCAGCTACCGGCCCGACGCGATCCTGCCGGATCCCAACATTGAGGACTGGGTGGTTCGGATCGCCGGGCAGTTCGTTGCCAAAATTGCATCCGGAGAGGGCGCCAAGTCCGCCAGGAACTAACCAATACCACGCAGCGTGAAGCTTCGACGACTCAACGCCAACCTTCATCGTGACATCGGGTATTTCCTTTCTGGACTGATCTTCATCTACTGCCTGTCGGGCATCGCCCTCAACCATGTGGACGACTGGGATCCTGACTTTGTCATTCACAAGCGCACGATCACGCTGAACGAAACCTAACGCAGGAGCAAGTCACCGAGGAGCGCATCGCGGAGTTCTCCGCCATGGTCGGGGAAACCACGCCAAAAATTCACGACTTCCCCACCCCGGAACATGTGAAACTCTACTACGACGACGCTTCCCTGCTCGTGGACCTCACGGCCAAAACCGGAACCTATGAAAGCGTGAGCCGCCGTCCGTTTTTCTATCAATCCAACGCGCTGCACCGGAACAGCCTGAAGGGATGGCGATGGGCATCGGATGTCTTTGCCCTGCTCCTGATGTTTGTGACGGTTTCCGGCTGGTTCATGCTCAAAGGAAAAAATGGCCTCGGCGGCAGGGGAAAATGGCTGCTGTTGGCGGGAATTCTGCCTCCGATTGCCGCCTTGATGCTGTTTGAGTACATCCAAAAGTAGTCAGGCCAGGCTGCCCGCAGCACTCAAGGCCCGGGGTTGCTTTGCTTGTCCCATCTGACAAGCACGGAGCCGCAAAGGAGACTGAGCGGACTACGCTGGTCAGGGCCATTTCGGGGGTGATGGGTGCCTCAGCGCGCTGCGTTGCCCGCAACCGGCGCAAAGGCCACGGCTTCAATTTCCACCAGCAGATCCGGGCGGCAGACATCCGTGTGCAGGTAAATGGCCGGCACGCCGGGCAGGCGATCCTCGACCACGGCCCGGCACGCTTCGTAGTCCCGGGCGTGCTTCACATAGACGCGGAGTTTGGCCACGTCGCGCAGCGTCACCGCAACGCCCGGCAGGCCGTGACGGGCGAGGTTCTCCGACGCAATGAGTCGCTGGATGTTCTCCAGCGTCTGTTTCGTCTGCCGCGCTGCGTCGCCCACATGCACGGTTAGTGAATCCACAATGCTCGCCGTGCCGGAAACAAGGATGGAAACGAAGTGTCCCTGCACCACCGCCATCGCCCGCGAGAACTTGGGGCTTTCGGGTGAATGGCTGACGTGATAGTCGTAGGCAGGCGTCTGACCGGGGTTTTCCAAAGGCAGAATGAAGACGTCCGGACGGTCCGATTGCAGCGCCATCGCAGCGATGGCAATTCCCGTGCTGGTGGTTCCAATGCCAGTGCTGGCGGGATAAATGGATCCCGGATGCTGCGGGGCGCGCAGCCGCCCTCCAAAGCACAAGTCGCCATAGTATGCGGTCCGCGCTCGATTCAGCTCCTGGTAGCGCTGACGTCCATCCTCACCGGCAGTGATTTCATTCACATAAATCCAGGTCCGGACCACCTCATCGAAACGCGCCCCAGCCCGGGCCAGCGTGCGCTGCACCTGCTGGAAGGCTGAGAACGATTCGGTGTAGGCATCGGGCGCATCGGCATCACCGCGCACATCACCCGCGTAAATCCAGCGGATGCCGTCGCATTCGACGGCCAATGCTTCCCGGTCAAACCGGTCCACCTGCACCTCAGGCCCACCCACCGCCCACAGCTCGACTCCCAGGGCCGCGCCGCAGCATGGAGGCTGCGCCACGATGGTCGTCACCGGTGCCGCCGCACCAAAGATTGAGTCCACGATTTCACGACATGCGTCCTCGTCCGACGCGTCGCGCAAAAACACCATCAGCGTTGTCGGCGTCAGCGGAACGGCCTGCCGGCTGACGATGCAGCGCACCTGTTCCAGAAGTTCCCGGGCCTGCTCGCGGAATGTCCCGCGGCTTCCCGGCACCGCGAGGATCGCCAGGCGTGCCAGGCTGCCAAGCTCAACGACCGCATGGCGTTCAGGACCAAGCCTGAGTTCGCAGGGGAAACCGCACGGTGCCGGAACCCCGCAGGGAGCGGGATGCGTTAGGCGGCATTCGGAAGCGAATGCGCTGCCGCCACCCGCCGCGGATGTCTTCGTGGCCATGGCTTGTTCGCGAGTTGGGAAGAATCCACTCACCGCCGACTCCGATGTCTTCATGCGTAAGTCTAACACCGCACATTGCGAGCGAAGCTTGATACAGGTCAAATGTTGGCGCGCCTTTTCAGTGTCACGTAATCCCGCCGTCGCATCGGCTCGCTTATGCAACTCTCCGGACTCCACCGCACCACCATTTTTCGGGAGCCGTTCGTGAGCGGACTCCTGGCGCTGCTCCCCGCACTGCTGCTGTTCCTGACGACGCCAGGGCGTGCTGCGCCAGCGGCACCGCCCCCGCCTGGTGAGGGAGGACTTCTGAAGGAATTTCTCTCCGGTCCGATGCGTGATGTCGAGGAAGTGGTCTTCGCCGCACGGGGAGTGAATCCCACCGACGGCCATTGGTATGCAAATTTTGGTTATTACTCGCACGATCCAAACCGCAAAGCCTGGGTCGAAGGCGCCAAGCTCTACAAGCTCAACCTGCGCACCCGCGCGTTGACGGCGCTGCTCGACGATCCGCGCGGCGGGGTGCGCGATCCGCAGGTGAGTTACGATGGGAAGCAGGTGCTTTTCAGCTACCGGCCCGGCGGGACGGAACACTATCATCTTTACGAACTGCCTCTAACGGAACAAACCGTCGGACGGGATGCGAAAGACGCCCCCAATCCCCCGCTTCCGCCGCCTGGGCTCCGCCAATTGACGTCCGGTCCGTTTGACGACATCGAGGCCAGCTACCTTCCTGACGGCGGAATTGTATTCGTCTCCAGCCGCTGCAAGCGCTGGGTGAACTGCTGGCTGACGCAGGTCGCGGTGCTCCACCGCTGCGATGCTGACGGTGCCAACATTCGGGTGCTCTCCAGCAATAACGAGCACGACAACACGCCGTGGCCGCTGCCCGACGGGCGCATCCTCTACACCCGCTGGGAATACGTGGACCGCAGCCAGGTTCATTTCCATCATCTCTGGGCCATGAATCCCGACGGAACTTCGCAAATGACCTGGTTTGGAAATCTTCATCCCGGCATCACCATGATTGACGCCAGGCCCATCCCCGGAACGGACAGGATTGTCGCCAGTTTCAGCCCCGGCCACGGCCAGCGCGAACACGATGGCGTGGTGACCGTGGTCGATCCCAAAGGCGGCCCAGACGCAAAGGAGTTTGCCCGCAGCATCAGCAAAGGCGCGCACTTCCGCGATCCGTGGGCGTTTACCGAGAATTGTTTTCTGGCCGCGGCACACACCTCGCTCGTGGTGATGGATGGCACCGGCCGCACGGAGGAAATTCTCAAACTGCCCGCCGCCGATCTCGCTGCGAAACTCGAATGTCACGAACCAAGGCCCTTCACGCCGCGTCCCCGCGAACCGGTCCTCCAACAGCGCGTAAAGCCCACGGAGACCACTGGGCGAATGGTGCTCGCCGACGTGAACCACGGACGGAACATGACCGGCGTGAAGGCGGGAGACATCAAGAAACTGCTCGTGCTCGAAACGCTGCCGATGCCCGTCCACTACACCGGCGGCATGGAACCCATCAGCTACGGCGGCACGTTCACGCTGGAGCGGATTCTCGGCACCGTGCCGGTCGAGCAGGATGGCAGCGCCTACTTCGAGGTGCCCGCGCTGCGCAGCGTGTTCTTCGTCGCGCTGGACGAGCGGGACATGGCCGTGAAGCGCATGCAGAGTTTCACCAGTGTGCAGCCGGGGGAAACGTTGAGCTGCGTTGGCTGCCACGAGCATCGTTCGCAAACGCCACGCACAGATTTCCACACCACGCTCGCCGTGCGGAAAGCACCGGCAAAAATCGAACCGGTGCGTGACGTGCCAGACGTGATCGATTTCCCACGCGACGTGCAGCCTGTGCTGACAACCCTCTGCGGCGACTGCCACAGCTACGAGAAGACCGCGCGGGGCGGTCCGCGCGCCGGACGACTACTGCTCACCGGAGATCGCGGACCGGTGTTCAGCCACAGCTACTACATGCTGACGATCGCACGACTCTTTGCCGACGGACGCAACCAGCCGAAGAGCAATTACGATCCGCGTGCTCTCGGCAGCAGCGCCAGCAGGCTGCTCACCATGCTCGACGGCACGCACCACGGCGTGCAGGCGAGCGAACATCAGAAGAAGCTGCTCCGCCTCTGGATCGAAACCGGCGCAGCCTATCCCGGCACCTATGCCGCGCTCGGCTGCGGGATGATCGGCAATTACGCCGAGAACAACCAGGTCAACACCGGAGCAGATTCGCCGCAGACCACCGCCGCTGCGAAAGTGATTCAGGAACGCTGCGTCGGCTGCCACAACAAGCCGAGCCGACGCCTGCCGCTCACCGTAGCCGACGAACGCGGAGTGAGTTTCTGGCAGCCCAGTCTCGACGACCCGCGACTGCTCACCAGCCGCCATATCGTCTTCAATCTGTCGCAGCCGGAGAAGTCCCTGATGCTCCTGGCACCACTGGCAACGGAAGCGGGCGGGTGGAATCTCTGCGGGAAACCGGCCACCGGCGATGCTGCGGCCGTCTTCGGGTCCATCGCCGATCCCGGCTATCAAGCCATCCTCGGCATGATCGCGGCCGGTCGTGATTTCCTCGAACGCAACAAGCGATTCGACATGACCGGCTTCGTCCCGCGCACCGACTGGTTCCGTGAGATGAAACGCTACGGCATGGTTCCGCAATGCGTGAAGCCCGAGGAAGTCACCGACGTTTACGCCATTGAGCAGGACTACTGGAAATCACTCTGGCACCAGCCCGGAACGGCACCGTCCGCCGGAGGATCACCAACCCGATAAAGCAAGCCATGCCCAGTCTGCTGCCCGCCGCATCCTGCCAGACTCAAGCAAATTCCCCGGCACAAATGGTCCAGGGGTACTTTGCTGCGGCCCATCCGAGCGATGGTGACTCGTGCGGGGCCGGGCCATCCTCATGCGCCACGCATGAACGGAGTCTCACCGTCCACAGCAAGTGCGGGAGTTGAACCCGTGAGGAACGGTGGCGAGAGAATCACCTTCACTTCATTGCCCATTCAAGCCCATGCAGCACCATCGCGCCTTCATCCTGGCATTCCTCTGCACTGCGTTTCTAGCCAATGCCGACGCACCGGCCCTGTCATTTCGCACGGCCAATGCGCCCGAGGCGAAACAATGGCAGCAGGCGACCCGCGCCAAACTGTTCCAATTGCTCATGGGCGGCGCGAAACCAGAGCGCGTGCCACTGCGGCCGGAGGTCATTCAACGCATCGAGATGCCCGCGGGCGGCTGCGTGCTGGAGGAATTCACCCTGCAATCGCTGCCCGATCGTCGGACGCATGGGTGGATGGCGATGCCGAAACAACCGCACGGCAAGGTTGGCGCAGTGCTGGCCATCCACGGCCACGGCGGCACTGGCGAGGAAGTGGTGCGTGGACTGAGCCTTTACTGGTATGGCCGCGCTCTGGCGGAAATGGGCTACGTCGTCATCGCACCGGACGTGGGCCAGCACGATCTGCAGCACGCGAACTGGACGCTGATGGGCGAACGCACCTGGGATGCCTTGCGCTGTCTGGATTACCTAGAGACCCGGCCCGAGGTGGACCCCAACCGCCTTGCCGTCGCCGGCCTTTCGCTGGGCGGCGAAACGACGATGTATGTCGCGGCGCTGGACGAACGCATCAGGACCTCGTGCAGCAGCGGTTGGTTGACCACGGTGGCTAACATGAAAAATGGACATTGCACCTGTTTCAACTTTCCTGGACTGGAGGAGAATTTCGATTTCTCCGACATCTTTTCCTGCGTGGCACCGCGTCCGCTGGTGTTGGAATTGGGCGAAAAGGAACGCGCACCGGGAGGATTTCCCGTCAACATCGGACGCGGAGCATTCGAGGAGATCCGCCGGGCCTATCGCGTGTTTGGAGCAGAAGCAAAGGCTCAACTAACCATTCATCCCAACGGACACGTTTTTGTCGGACGCGACTTCTGGGCACCGCTGCAGGAACAACTGGGAACACCCTGGCCGTGGTCCGACGCCGGACAAACTCCGGGCCGAAATCCTGGCACTGAGGGTGCAAGCCCCCTGTCCGCAGCCACTACCGTGAACGAACTGGACCGCCGCGGAGAAATTGCCCGCCGCTGCTTCACCCGTGCGCTCGGAGTGCTGGACGGTTGGTGGAAGACCCGCGATGCGGCGACCGGGCTGTATCCGCGGCGGCTCGACCAGCCCGTGTGGGCGCCCCAGGACAACGCAGCTGACATGTTTCCCTTCCTGGCAATCACCGCACATTTCCTTGCGCCGGATCGGCTGCCGGAAATTCTCGACATCATCCCCAAGGAACGCACGCTGACCACGCGCCACGCTGGGTTGCCCGACTGGTTCTCGCTTGCCACTCGCACATTCGCCCATGTGGAGCCCAATCCCGCCCGCCTCACCTTCAACGCGGCGGAGTATTGCAAGGACGGCCTCATTCCGATGACCGAGGTGCTGGGCCGCGGTCCCTGGTTCGACCGCATGGTGGAACTGATGGATGCCATCTTCGCACAGGCTGCCGTGAAGTCCGATTTCGGCCTGCTGCCGGCGGATGACACCGAGGTCAACGGCGACCTGCTCCAAGCCCTGGCGCGGCTCCACGCGGTGACGCGCAATGCGAAATATCTGGAGTGGGCCGAACGAATCGGCGATGCCTACTGCCTCGAAGTCCTGCCCAAAAACGGCGGCCTTCCCCCGCACCGGTGGGATTTCACCACACACCGCGCCATCAACGACACCCTCAATCTCAACGATCACGGCAACGAACTCATCGGCGGTCTGGCAGAGTTGTTCGTGGCCGCCAGGCACTTCCATGCAGAGAAAGCCGCGCTGTATGAAAAGCCGCTGCGCGAAATGTTTCACCGCCTGTTCGACAAGGCGCGCAACGAGGACGGCTTGTGGTGCAACCTCGTGGAAGCCTCGACCGGAAAAGTCCTCAATCGCGAGACACCGGACACTTGGGGCTACGCCCTCGCGGCCATGCACACGTTCGGCACGGCGACGGGCGACACCGTGCTTCTGAATGCAGTCCGCCACGCACTGCAGCACATTGACCAGCCGCGCTATCTTCACTGGAGCGACGCCGATGCCTATGCAGATGCCATCGAAGGATCGCTGCTCCTGCTCAATCGCGTGCCGGAACCGGCAGGGTTTGCTTGGTTGAACAAGATGCTGCCGCTGTTCCTCGGCAAGCAGCGGGATGACGGCATTGTGGAAGGCTGGTATGGCGACGGCAATTACGCCCGCACCGCGCTGATGGCAGCGCTGTATTTTACCCAGGGCGCAAGCTGCCACCCGTGGCGTACAGATCTGCGGCTCAGTGCGCTGCGCGAAGGCAACACGCTGCACGTCGCTCTCACCGCTGAAAAGCCGTGGAAAGGGCGGCTGCGCTTCGACACTCCGCGCCACCGCCTCACCCTGCGCCTGCCAACGAACTACCCACGCCTCAATGAATTCCCGGAATGGTTTCCGGTGGAAAACTCCAAGCGCTACGAACTGCAAGAGGCCGCCGGCCACTCTCAGGTTGGCGGCGAGGAGCTGGCAGAGGGTCTCAGGCTTTCGCTGGCTGCCGGAGAACGCCGCACGCTGAGCGTCATACCTATCAATCCATGAAACCTCCGCTCCTGATCTCCCCGAAATGCCTTTCCCGTCTCCCGTTGGCAGCAAAATTGGCCAAGCTGCTTGCCCAAGTTGCGACGGTGGCGGTATTCAGTGCAGCTTCCCGCGCCGCCGACGACGGATTCACGCCACTCTTCAACGGACGCGACCTGACCGGCTGGGACGGCAAACCGGGCTGGTGGCGCGTTGAAGACGGCACGATCACGGCAGAGAGCACGCCGGATAAACCCTGCGACAAACACAATTATCTCATCTGGCGCGGCGGTGAACCAGGCGATTTCGAACTGCGTTTTGAATATCGCATCACTGGCGGCAATTCCGGCGTGCAGATTCGCAGCCGTGAGGTGCCGGACTGGGACATGCGCGGCTACCAGGCGGACATTGAGGACGGCAAGCAGTGGACCGGAGCGCTCTTTGAACATGAGCGCGGTGGCGTGGCCTTGCGCGGTGAAAAGGTGACCATCGCACCCGACGGCCATCGCAAGGTGGAGCGCTTCGCGGATGCGGCGGCACTGCAGCAGCACATCCACGCCCAGGACTGGAATGCATACCGCGTGGTGGCACAGGGTCCGGAGATTCAGCTTTTCATCAATGACGTGAAGACAGCCCACGCCGTGGACCGGCAAAAAGGACGAGCCGCCGCCAGCGGGCTGATTGGACTGCAAATGCACCCGGGACCGCCCATGAAGGTGCAGTTTCGGAACCTGCGCATGAAGCAGCTCGCCCCAACCGCAGCGGCGCTGCCACCGGAAAAAATCACGGTGCCGCCGGGTTTCAAAGTCGATCTGCTCTACTCGCCGCTCAAGGAAACGGAGGGTTCCTGGGTCAGCCTGTGCGCAGATCCCCAAGGACACTTGTTTGCCAGCGGGCAATACGATGAAGGTCTCGTTCGCATCACCCTGCCGGCGGCAGGAGACGCCACCAATGCGATCCACGTCGAGAAACTGCCGGTGGAACTGAGCAGCGCCCAGGGTCTGTGCTGGGCGTTCGACAGCCTTTACGCATTGGTGACAAAAAATGCCCGGTCGGCGAGCGGCCTCTACCGGGTGCGTGACACCAATTCCGACGGAATTCCTGACAAAACGGAATTGCTGCACCCGCTGGAGGGCGGCGGCGACCACGGATGGCACGGCGTGCTGCCCTGGCCGGATGGCAAGTCGCTCTGCGTCGTCGCCGGCAACAACACGCATCCTCCCCAGCTCGCGAGTTCAAAGGTTCCGCCGCACTGGAGCGAGGACCACCTGCTGCCCCGCCTGCCGGATGCCGGCGGACACATGCGGGGCGTGCTGGCACCCGGCGGTGTGATTTACCGCGTCAGCCCCGACGGACGCGACTGGGAGATGTTTGCCAACGGATTCCGCAATACCTATGACGCGGCCTTCGACCGGCATGGCGATCTCTTCACTTATGACGCGGACATGGAGTGGGACCTGGGCACGCCGTGGTATCGTCCGACGCGGATTTGTCAGGTAACCAGCGGTGCCGAATTCGGCTGGCGCAACGGTGCCGGAAAATGGCCCGCTTATCAGCCGGACAGCCTGCCGGGCATTCTCAATCTCGGCCCTGGCTCCCCAACCGGCGTGACATTCGGTTACGGAACCAAGTTTCCCCAGCGCTACCGCGAAGCGCTTTTCGCGGCAGACTGGACGTTCGGGCGCGTCCATGCGGTGCATCTGCATCCGGCTGGTGCGGCCTGCCGCGGTGAGGATGAGGTGTTTCTCTCCGGCGTGCCGCTGCCAGTGGTGGATCTCGTGGCGCATCCAACCGACGGCGCACTCTATTTCATCACCGGTGGCTGGCGGATTCAGACTGGGCTGTATCGCGTAACCTGGACGGGTGACAAATCCGGTGACACAAAGCCAGAGGCGGAACCAGCAGATGATCCGCGTGCAACCCGGCGGATGCTGGAATCCTTTCACGGGCGGCGCGATCCGGCCGCGGTCGCATCGCTTTGGCCCCATCTCGGGAGCAGTGACCGCTTTCTGCGTTTCGCCGCCCGCGTGGCTCTGGAATGGCAGGATCCGGCGCAGTGGCGCAACCAGGCACTGACAGAAAAGGATCCCACCCGGCGGCTCGAAGCGCTGCTGGCCCTGGTGCGGGTCAGTGCCAAGGACGAATTCCACCGCAAACCGGACGATCCAAAACCGGATCCAGAATTGTCAGGGCGCGTGCTTTCCTCACTCGGTGAACTGCAGTGGTCTCAGCTCGCGACGGAACAGAGACTGGCATTGTTGCGTGCCTTCACGCTTTGTTTTACACGACTGGGACATCCGGACGAGGCGGCACGGGCGCGGTTGGCGGCACAAATGGAACCGTGGTTTCCCGCAGGCAACCGGGCGCTCAACAGCGAACTGTGCCAGATGCTGGTCCATCTCCAGTCACCGCGCATTGCCAGTCTGGCGTTGCCGCTGATCCGCTCCGCGCCCACGCAGGAGGAACAACTCGACTACATCAAGTCCCTCCGGATGCTGCGCGTCGGATGGACACCGGAACTACGCTCAGAATACTTCACCTGGTTCAACCGCGCTGCGGGATATCGCGGAGGAGCCAGTTTCACGGGCTTCGTCAACATGATCAAAACCGACGCGCTGGCCACCCTCACGGAAGCGGAACGGGCTGCGCTCAAGAGCATCCTCGAAGCGCCGCCGCCGGAATCTCCCCTGGCCTCCTTTGGAGCGGCACTGGCCAAGCGAACCAGCTTCACGGAATGGACCGTTGAGAAGCTGGCTCCCGCGCTCCAGGCTGACCGCGGAAAGCGAGACCTGGAACGCGGGAGGCGGATGTTTGGCGCCACCGGCTGTTTTCAATGCCATCGCTTTGCCGGAGAAGGTGGCGCTGTCGGGCCGGACCTCACGCAACTGGCCGGGCGCTTCAGCCGACGAGAAATGCTGGAATCCATTCTGGAACCGAGCAAAACCGTGAGCGACCTCTACGGCAACATCATCATCACGCGCCGCAACCATGAAAAGCTGGTCGGGCGCATCGTCTATCATACGAACAATGATTCGGTGATGGTCAATCCGGACATGTTCAATCCCGCGGCTACCGTGACCGTGGACCGAAAGGACGTGGTGAGCATCGAGCCGTCGCCCGTTTCACCGATGCCCGGCGGTCTGCTGAACCTGCTGACGCAGGATGAGATCCTGGATCTGCTGGCCTTTTTGGAGTCGGGACGGGAAGCGGTGTCCGCTCCTCCCCAACAATGATTCTCCACACATGATTTTGCGGCATTACCCGAAACTCCTGTCCGCCTGGGCATTGATCATGGCGGCATTTTCTGCCAGTCAGACCGCGCTGGCTGCCGATGAAATCGGGGCGCGCTGGCCGCAGTTCCGAGGGCCGGGAGGTTCCGGTATTGGGTCCGGCGATTTTCCAACCCATTTTGGTCCTGACAACAATGTCGTCTGGAAAACCGCTGCGCCCGAAGGCCATTCGTCGCCCTGCATCTGGAATGGGAAGATTTTCCTGACAGGATTTTCCGAAGGAAAGCTGGAAACCCTCTGCCTCGACCGAAACGACGGCCGGGTGCTGTGGCGGCGTCACATCGAGCCAGGCAGCATCGAACGCGGTGCGCCGCTGAGCCATCCGGCCACGGCCACGACGGCGACGGATGGCGAACGGGTGTGCGTCTATTTCGGCTCGTTCGGGCTCGCGGCGTATGATTTTGAAGGCGTGGAGCTGTGGCGAAAGCCGCTGCCCATCCCGGTCACGCAGCATGGGGCCGGCACCTCGCCGGTGCTGGCGGGGGATTTGTTGATCCTGAATCGCGACCAGGATGTCGGCTCCCATTTGTTGGCGGTGAACAAGCGCAACGGTCAAACCGTGTGGCAAACCGAACGGCCGGGGTTTCACCGTGGATTTTCGACGCCGCTACCGTGGCCGCCGGAGAAGCCGGAACAGATTATTGTGCCCGGCAGTCTGCGCCTGGTTTCCTATGGTCTGAACAACGGCAGCGAACGCTGGACGGTGCGCGGACTGCCCAATGAAATGGTTTCTTCGCCGGTTTCCGGGGACGGTATGATTTTCGTCGCAGGGTGGACCTACGGATCAGGCGTGAGCCGGATGCCCGCCTTCGACCGGCTGCTGGAGCAGGGCGATGCCAACAAGGACGGCCAGCTTGCGCAGAATGAGGCCACTGGCGGCCCGGCCAAACAGCACTTCCTCTACATCGACGCTGACAAAAACGGACGCATCACCCGGGAGGAATACGCCGACATCGTCCGCGTTTTTGACGAAGCAAAAAACGTGGCGCTTGCGGTGCGGCCTGATGGCCACGGCGACGTCACCGATACGCACGTCGTCTGGACCGCGACACGGGGCCTGCCCTACGTGCCTTCGCCGTTGTTTTTTAATGGCCGTCTCTATTTGGTTCGAAACGGTGGAATGGCCTCATGCCTCGACGCGCGGACGGGCGACTATCACTACCGGGACGAACGGCTCGACGCACTGGGCGACTACTACTGCTCCCCCGTGGCCGCATCTGGAAAAATCTGCGTCGCCTCGCAGCCCGGCGTAGTGGTCGTCTATCGTGCCGGAGACACCCTCGAAGTTCTGGCGCGCAATCCGCTCAACGAGCCCGTCCTAGCCACCCCCGCCATTGCGGACAACAAGCTGTATGTGCGCACCCGGAGCCTGATTTATGCGTTTGGTGAAGCGAAACCACGCAGTCCTGACAAAAACGCTCCTGACAACAACCAGCCCACCCAAACCGCGCCATGAAAGAGCCGTCCGCACCCCATTCCCCGCCCTCATTCAGCCGCCGATCGTTTCTGCAGGCTGCCGGAATCAGCGCAGCGGCGCTTGGCCTTCCATCGACCACACCCGGTGCGGAAAAGCCAATTCAGGGTTTCGAGCAGGTTCCGGATTCTCCCGATGCCTCGAAAGACTGGCAGCCGGTTTCCGACCGGAAAATTCGCGTGGGCCTCGTCGGATACGGCGTCTGCAAATTTTCCGCCGCCTTCGGATTCCAGAACCATCCGAATGTCGAGGTGACCGCCGTCAGCGATCTGCTTCCCGACCGGTGCGCTGAACTCGCGAAAGTCACCGGCTGCAGCAAGACCTATCCGTCATTGGAGGAAATGGTGAAGGACGACCGCATCGAGGCCATCTTCGTCGCCACGGATGCCCCCAGCCACGCCCGCCACTGCATTGAAGTGCTGAAGCACGGCAAGCACGTGGCCTCGGCGGTGCCGGCAGTGTTTGGATCACTGGAAGAAGCCGATCACTTGCTCGCAGCGGTCAAGACGAGCGGACGGAAATACATGATGTTCGAAACCTCATGTTATCACGAAGATCTCACCGCGATGAGACAGATTTACCGAGCCGGAGGCTTCGACCAGCTCGTGTATTCAGAAGGCGAATACTACCACTACATGGACCACCCGCTCGACTCCTACAAGGACTGGCGCGTCGGACTGCCGCCGCAGTGGTACCCCACCCACTCCAACGCCTACTACTGCGGCGTGACCGGCGGGCGATTCACTGAGGTGTCCTGCATGGGCATGCCCAGCCGCATCCATCACCTGCAGGCACCTAACAACCGGTACCAAAACCCATTCGGCACCGAAATTGCGCTCTTCCGCACCAGCGAAGGCGGCATGTCGCGCATGGCCGTCAGTTGGGACACACCCGGCGTTGGCGGCGAAATGGGTCGCATCCGCGGCCAGCGCGGTTCCTTTTACGGAAAATACGAGGGGCTGGAAAAAAACCTACCGTCCACAAAACGCCCGCCGCTTCCGCCGGGCATCTCCGCGGGGGGACACGGAGGATCGCACGGGCACCTAACCAATGAGTTTGTCACCGCCATTCTCCAGGACCGTGCACCGCTCGTGGACATTGTGATGGCGCTGAACCTGACCGTTTCCGGCATCGTCGCGCACCAGTCGGCATTGAAAAACGGCGAGCTGCTTAAAATCCCGGAATACAAGCTATGAATACCGCCAGTGCTTCGCCGCGTTCAGCTGCCACGGAATCCTCCCGGACGTTTTCCCGCCGCCGATTCTTGGGCGGCATCACCGCATCCGCAGCGTCCTTCCAAATCGTACCGGGATCGGTGCTCGGGCTCAATGGTGCCATTCCGCCCAGTGAGAAACTCAACATTGCCGGCATTGGAGTTGCCGGTCAGGGCGGCCACGACATCAGCCAGTTCCCGGATCATAACATTGTCGGGCTCTGCGACGTGGACTGGACGTACGCCGCAGGAACTTTTGCCAGGTTTCCGAAGGCCAGGCAGTGGAAGGATTACCGCAAGATGCTCGACGAGCAGAAGGACATCGACGCCGTGGTCGTGGCGACGCCGGATCATGTCCATGCCTTCGCTTCCCTGGCCGCGCTGCAGTTGGGGAAGCACGTCTATTGCGAAAAGCCGCTCACCCACTCCGTCTGGGAAGCGCGCCGGGTCGCCACCGTGGCACGCGAGCGCAAGCTGGCCACGCAAATGGGGAACCAGGGCCAAGCCACCGAAGCCACGCGACTGCTCTGCGAAATGGTGTGGGACGGAGCCATCGGTCCGGTGCGGGAAGCGCACATCTGGACCGATCGCCCGTCCAATGGCCTCTTCAATGAGTATTGGCCGCAGGGTGTCGCCCGCCCCAGCGACACGCCGCCCGTACCGCAGACGCTGGATTGGAATCTCTGGCTCGGCCCGGCACCGGAACGGCCGTTTCATCCGGCCTATCTGCCCTTCAAATGGCGCGGCTGGTGGGATTTTGGAACGGGCGCACTGGGCGACATCGGCTGCCATTCGTTCGACCCGATATTTCGTGCGCTGAAACTCGGCCCGCCGACCAGCGTGGAAGCCAGTTCGACCCGCGTCAACGAGGAGACCTATCCGCTGGCATCGATGGTCACCTATCAATTTCCGGCGCGCGGCGAACTTCCGCCGGTGAAGCTGGTCTGGCATGACGGTGGCCTTCGCCCGCAGCGTCCCGAAGAGCTGGAGGACGGGCGGACAATGGGAGCCACAGGCGCACTGCTCGTCGGCGACAAGGGGAAAATCCTCAGCCAGAAAATGCAATGGAGCCTCATCCCGGAAAAACGGATGCGGGAGTATGGCGCTCCGCCGCGGAAGCTGGAGCGCTCGATTGGTCATTACAAAGAATGGGCCGAAGCCTGCAAGGGCGGAGCGGCTGCCGGTTCCCACTTCGATTGGGCCGGTCCGCTCACGGAGACGGTGCTCCTGGGCAACGTGGCGCTGCGCCTGCGAATGCGCGAGGAATTGACCACCAAAAAGCTGCTCTGGGACTCCGCAGCGCTGCGCTTTACCAACTCTGAGGAAGCAAACAAGTTCCTGCGTCGCGACTACCGGACGGGATGGAATCTCTAGCCACCTCCCCTGATGCATCCATCCATCCGTTCCGCCGTGTTCAGCCTGGCCATAACCATGCTGAGCGCCATGACCGCCTCCGCGCAACCTGCGGCAAGGACCTACCGCAATCCGATCCTCGGCCAAACTCGTGCGGCGGATCCCCACGTTCTCCTTCATGAGGGACGCTACTACCTGTATCCGACCACCGACGGACGGGGCTACGACGTGTTTGTATCCGATGACCTCATCCGCTGGGAGCAGAAGCCCAAGTGTTATACCGATGCCCGCGGAGGGGCCTGGGCGCCGGATGTCTTTTACCATGCCACTGGCGATCGGAAATTTTATCTCTACTACACCGTGAGCCGGGCCGCGGGCGAACGAAGCGGCCTGAACAAGGTCATTGGTGTGGCGGTGGCCGACGGACCACTCGGGCCGTTCAAGGACCGCGGCAATCTGGCCAGCCACGCCATTGATGCGCATTTGTTCCGGGACGACAACGGGTCGCTGTTTCTCTACTACGTGGATCTGGAGGGCGGATTCAAAATCAAAGTCCAGCCGATGGCCGATCCCCTGACAAAACAGGGCGAGGCCAGGGAAGTCATCCGGCCTACTGTGGATTGGGAACGCCGGAAAGGCGAAGTCACCGAAGGTCCCTGGATGCTCAAGCACAAGGGGATCTACCACCTCATGTATTCCGGCAGCGGCGCGGACGGCCCGGACTACGCCATTGGTTACGCCACCGCGAAGTCCCCGCTTGGTCCATTCACCAAATACTCAGGCAATCCCATTGCCCACCGCGGCAATGGCGTTTTTGGACCGGGACATCACTGCGTCGTCACCGGTCCGGATGGAAAACTGTGGATGATTTACCACCAGCAGCAAACGGCGGAACCCGGCTGGCGGCGGTTCCTCGCCCTCGACCCGCTGTGGTTTGACCGTGAGGACATCCTGCACGCCAAGACCACACGGGGAACGGACGAGCCTGCGCCGTAAACCCTGACAGAGGGAAAAAACGCGCCCGATGGACAATAGCCGCAGCGGCTTTTGCCCCGTGCGGCGTCCGCTTCCCTCAGCCCGCCTGCAGCAGCTTGAGCATTGCCCGGTCGAGCTTGTGGCCATGAAAATCTTCGCAAACCACGTCGCTGCGTCCGCTGTCGAGGACGCCGAAACTGCCGCGCAGATTCCACAGCGCCCAGCCCCACCCGGCTTCCTGCCACAATGCCAGTTGGTCGCGCATCCAGGCCAGCACCACGGCGTGCGGCGTGCGGTTGTGGGCACCCCATTCGCCGACATGCACCCCCACTCCACGCTTTGCCAGTGCCTGCCAGGGGGCGATGCGTTCGCGGCGCAGGCGGTCCCGGTTCCATTCGCCATCGCCCTCCTGCAACGGCCATGAAGGACTCTCCCATTTTTCGGAGCCGTGAATCCAGTTGGCCTGGTGATGGCTGACCCGCATCGGATCATATCCCCGCGTGCTCTGTGCGACGCCCAAGCCAATGAGTTCCTCCACCGGGTCCCGGCCCCATTTCAAGCCATCGGCAATGATGAGTCGCTGCGAATCCTCTGCACGGATGGCCGCAACGAGATGCCGCACCACCCTGGCATAGGTTTCCGCTGGAATGTCCGCCGGTTCATTGAGCAGGTCGAAACTGAGTTCGCGATTGGACACGCCCTTGAAGCGTTTTGCCAGAGTCGCCCAGTGGTGGGCGCTGGCGTCGAGGGCCGCGGCATCCTTCCACAAATCCAGCGGTTCCTTCGGCGGATTGACGCAGTAGCCCGGTGCGCGATGCAGGTTGAGGTTGATGTGAATGCCGTGGCGGCGGCCGAGTTTCACAGCCTGGTCGAGATGTTGAATCTGCGCCTCGTCCATTTCAAGCCACTGCGCAGGATCCGGCCACGACCAGCATTGATAGGACATCGGCAGCCGTGCAAAGTCGAATCCCCAGTCCTGCATCATCTGGAAATCGGTCTCGCGAAACGGCGGATTGCCCTCCCGGCGCTGGATGAATTTTTCCAGCAGGTTAAACCCGCGCCAGCGCGGAAGTTTCGCTGCGGAAGGCTCGGATGGCGTCGCCGCGCCCGGCGTCCAAAAGGTTGGCGCAATGACGGAACCCGCAGTGGCAACGGCGGCATTCTGCAGAAAAGTCCGGCGTGGGATCGCGTTCATGGGAGATTGCAGTGTCCGGCTGCGCCGGGAAAATGAAGACTCAACGTGCCACGGCACTGGCCGAACTGCCGACGGTGGGAGTTGCGGCCCTGGTCTGCCCGGGGATCCCGATGCCGTTCACGGTGAATCCCAGTTTTTCCGTCCCCGGCGCGACCGATTTTTTGTCCAGCACCTTGCCGCGGCTGACCACGGCGACGCTGCGCGGCTGGCTGGCTTCGGGGACGTTGACGTGGAATTTGTTCATGGATCCGGCTTTGATGCGGAAGTTGGCCAGGCGAAAATGCAGCAGACCCTGGCGCGTCTCGACCTGCAGCTCGCAGTCCGCCGCATTCACCGCCGCACCCTCATCCGCATAACAGAAACCATAGGCGCCGTGCAGGGCTGGGTAAACATAGCTCGGCATTTCGCCGGTCGGGTCGTAATAACCAACCAAGGTGACCACCGGCACCCCAAACGCCTGCGGTTTGCGTTCAATTCCGCGTTCCGGCAGCGCGCCTTCGTTCCATTTGCTTCCGTCGGAGATGTAGTTCTTCTTGAAGCCGCGGGACACGGTGACCTGCCCGCCATTGATGAAAAGGGTGCTGTTGTAGCCGGCGTTATGTTCGATGGTGACGACGCGGCCGCGGTTGGCCGGTGCTGCGGGCGGCACATGCATTTCCCTGGTCCAGTTGCCGTCGGCCATGGAAATCTTCACCCGATCACTTCCCGCGAGCAACGAAATGAGTTTTGCCTCGCTCAGATCCTGCACCGGCGCGGTGGTCTCACGCGTGGTGTCAATGCGGTGACTGAACGGCTCCATCCGTGCAGTGGTTCCGTTCCACTTGCTGAAGCCGGTTGGCGAGTTCTCATTGAAGACCGCCTTGCCCTCAAGGAAGCGCTGGATGATCGCTGCGGTGTGCGGCGTGTAGAGCGTGAAACGGTTGAATTCCGAAAACGGCGAGCCGCCCGCCATGGGATCCAGGCCAAACGAATGCCCGTGAAACGGAGCCTGACACTGCTTGTCCAGACAGGTGTCCTTGCCGCTGCTTGTCGGATAAAAATTCGGAAGGAAGCGGTTTTTGTCCGCATCCCATCCCCAGGTGGAATTGATGCTGTCCGCACTGCGATGCACGGAGCCGTTGAAGCCGCCGACGTAGTGCCCCAGCCCGTAGTTGTGCCCCACCTCGTGGCTGAATTCATTGCCCAGGGTGCTGTCGAGCGTCACAATGCCGCCGCCGCCCGAGCCGCCATGCACCTGGATTCCATTGGCATACTTGCCGCGGCTGTTGTGCGCGGTGAGTTGCGCGGCCACGTAGGGGTGGCTGTTTTCCCCCTGGCCCGCGGTGCTGTGCAGGCCGTAGTTCGCGTTGTCGATGCCGTGGGAAATCAGTTCCTTGCCGATGCTCTGACGCATCGTGCCGCTGTGCCAGCCACCTTCGCTCGGATCGTGATCCTTGAGCAGGGTGCCATTGGGCAGCATCACTTCAGTCAGGGCGAGCGGGGCATACTGCGCCACAATGAGCCGACTGACCGGCAGCGTCTGGAAATACTCGCGGTGCGCCTCGGGATCTTCCGCAAAGGCATACTTGCCGCGCGGCGTGGTCAGCAGGCCGAGGTCGATCGTATGGAGCAGCAATTGCGTCGGCGCTCCGATGTTCAGACCGGTGAGCCTGCCGCTGGACGATCCCTGGCGGAATTCGAGGTTCAGCCCCGGCGCCACCCATTCCGTCGGCAGGATGCAGCTCCAGGCGTGCTCCGAATAAACAATGGAATTGTTTTCCAGGTCACCATCGCGGAACCACCGACCAGCCACGCACTTGAACTGCAGGCTTTGTCCCCGCGAAAGTTTCGCATTTCTGCCGCTGTAGTGGATGGTCGATCCGTAGCCGGCCTGCGATTTCGCGCGCACCATCTTTCCGTCCAGCGCACGATCCTGCGGCAGGAAAATGTCGCTGACCCACCGGCCATCCGCCATTTCGACTTCCACCAGCGCATGATTCTTCAGCTCGCCGAGCAATAACGCCCCGCTCTTGTCGTTGAGTTTTCCCAGATCGCCGCCGCGGACGGAAGTGGAACTCCCTGGCCCCGGCGTGAAATCGATTCCACCCTCCGGCGCACCTTCCATGAAATAGGCGGTTTTCGGCAGTTGTTTCGGCGCATTGAGATCCAGCGCACCCAGGGTCTTTCCCTGGCCATCGCGAGCGGTGAGGGACACCGGCGTGGTGTCATCCGGCTTCACTGGGCGCACCAGCAGCAGGCATTTGCGCCAGCCCGTCAGGTGCGGTTGGCTGTCCCCCTCGCGCGGGCGAACGGGCAGAATCTGGCTCTGTGCAAATTTCACTTCGGCAGCCAGCGTTCCCTGCAGGTCGTTGACGGGAGGCGTTGCATTGAAAACAAGCGGGGACGCCGCCTGAAGAAAGGTCGGCAGCAGACTGCCCAGCAGCACCGGGGCGGCCAAATTCGCAAGAGGTATGAGCGGTTTGATTCGCATGGCATGAAAATGAGTTGAAATGAAATGGAGTGCAATGGTCCGAGGGGCGCAATTCCGTGACGGACAATTCCTGCCTGCAAAATCACGCCATCCCAAGCGGTTGAAAAGGGCTTTTGTCAACCCATCGCCCCATTTTGGCGACCAGTGACGAAGTGGGCCCTCACGGTGCGATTTGCCGCACCAGCAGCCAGGTTGATGGCCGCAACGTGGACCGCTCAGTCCTCTGAGCGGAGGCCATTGCGCTGGGCTTCTGCATTCCGCACAGGGGACTGTGCGGACCACTTTGGAGTCATCGCCTCGTTTGGGGTTGTGTCGGCGGGTTCGGCTTCCTACCTCGCTTCGGCGCATCGGAGAACCGTCTCTTGACGGCTGGGAGCCCTGGTGCGCGCGGTTGCGCTGGAGCGGATTTTCGCCGTCGGCATCCCCAGTCATGAATTCCTGCTTCTGCCACTACCTCTCCAACTCCGGAAAACCCGTGTGGGAAATGCGACTGGACGTGATATTCCTGCGTGTGGCATGGTCCGCATTGTCGGCGGTATTTGCCAAACCTGACGCACCGCAGAACGGAAACCGCAAACCGAATCAATGCCCGCGAGTCGCATGAACCTAACGAGGGAACAGGAAGGGGAATTTGCCGGATTCCCGCCCGTGCTGCGTGAACTGGTGCTGGCGGAACTCGCGGCGGGAAATGAGATCATCGAATTCGCCCACGGTTTTCCCGCGGCCCCGTGCGGCGCTTGCATCAAGCTGGCCCGTCCGGTCACTTCGCGTCCGCGCCAGAAGACTCCGGAACTGGATTTCTACGAGCGCAACGGTTCCAGCCATGCCGGTGAATTTACGGACGCCAAGCGCCACTTTTTCGTACTCGAAGCGCCCCATCCGCCGCCGCCCGAGCCGGACATGGACGCGATCCGCCAGGCGCACGAGCCGAAGCCCGCCCCGCTGGACCGGGTTGCGCAGCGTGAGGCGGCGGTATTCCTCAGTGATTTGCCAGGAACAACGGGTGTTCGTCCGGCTGCCAGGGAATCATACCTTCCAGAGCCCGCCCCGGCCCGCACCAACACACCGGAGCCGCCCGCGTTCACCAACTGCGAAACCGCCACCGGTTGGTCCCGCGTACTGCATTTCCGGGACAAACGCCCGCCGCACGCCGTGCAGTTCGCGCTGGAGCGGGACCTCACGACGCTGTTTGTCGGCGCCATGGACAACGGAAAACTGTGCCTGCGGGCCAGGGTGAATCTGAACGGTGCGGAATACCGCTTCGAATTGCGCTTCGAGGCCGCGCTGGATCATGCGCTCTGTTATTCCCTGCACACCGAAAGTTCCTGGGCGGACCAGCCAGTGGAGAGCCATGACTATTTTCGCCAGGCGTCGGACCATTGGTATCGTCTGTGGACGCGCGACCTGATGGCGGCCCGTCCGCCTGGGGGCAATGATGGCCAGGGCGAGCGTTTCCGGACGCTCTGCGAAGAAGCGCTCCAGGCGGAGGCGCACCTGGACACCGTGGCCGCGGTGCAGCGCGCCATTGTGGACGGATTGCAGCAAGGCGGATCGTTCAGCACGTCCCACAAGGAGGGCGGCACCCGGATTTTCTGGCGCAACGGGAAATACATCCGCTCTGACTACGGCGATTGTCCTGCCCTCACCGAATTTCTGGACGAAGCCGCATTTCTGCCGATGCTCCGGCAATTCTGCCAGTGCGCTGGGGCCTGGAGCACCGGCAAGGACCTGTTGCCCGAACTCGACATCTGGAAGCGGATCCTGCGAAGGATGCAGCCCCCCTAGCCACTCATGGAATTCTGCACATCACCCCTGCCCTGAAATGGGTCATCCCCATGGATGCGCGGATGCACCGGATCCGCGCCCAACTGAAACCACTTTTTCCCCAATCATGAACCCCCTGCTCCGCATTCACTGCCTCTTCCTCGCGGCCATCGCTTCCTTGCCCACGGCCCGGGCGATTCAACCGTTCGAGGTCGTCATCCTCGGCGACACGCAGCAATACTACCGCTATGCGGCCACCGGAGCGCCGGATTTGTTTCGGATGCAGACGCAGTGGGTGCGCGACCACGTGGCCAGCCGCAACATTGCCTTCCTGACGCACGTGGGCGACGTGACCTATGAAAACAACGCCCACTGGCCGGTGGCGGACGCCAATGTGGATCTGCTCGACGGCCAATTGCCCTACTCGATCACCTTCGGCAACCATGACACGGGCGCTCCCAGCTTTTTCGGCAGCGCCCGCTATGTCGGCTATCCGTGGCATCTAGGGTCCAGCAGCGACCAGATGGCCCACGCCCAGACGTTCAGCAGCGGCGGCTTCACGCTGCTGCACATCAATCTGCCCCACGCCTGCACCGCCGCCCAGCGCACTTGGGCTGCGGGCATCATCACCGCCCATCCTGGCAAACCGACGATCATTTCCACCCACGGCTACATGTTCGACAACGGCTCCGGCCGGGCCGCCACCGGACAGAATATCTGGAATGATCTGGTGAACCCCTACCCGCAGGTTTTCATGACCTGCAACGGCCACGACTGGGTGACGCGCCATGAAATGGACACCACCACCGACGGTCGGAAAATCATCCAGGTGCAGGTGGACTGGCAGCAAATCATCAACGGCGGCAACGGCCTGTTGCAGATCGCACGGTTCGATCCGGACAACGGAAAAATCGACTTCAGTTCCTACTCGCCCTATCTTGACCTTGAGCACACCGACTACAGCGGCCGCTTCGCCATCGGCGCCACCTTCAACCAGCCGACCAACACCATCCAGATCACCGGGGAACTCGGTCCCGCACAGCGCACCTGGACCGGCGGTGGCTCCGACGCGAACTGGCAGACTGCGGCCAATTGGGGCGGCACCGCACCGGCGGCCGATCAGCTTCTCATCTTCAACGGCACGGTGAAAAAAACCTCCACCAACAACTTCCCCATCGGCACCCGCTTTGCGGGCATGGTCTTTCGCCCTGGCACGTTTTCCAACGGCTACATCTTCTCCGGCAACCGCATGGTCCTCGGCGGCGACATCGTCAATATGGGCGGCTACGGCCCGGATGGCGCTCCCGGCGCCGGACCGGTCATCAATCTGCCGCTCACGCTGGAAGGCGACCGTCAAATCAACACCGGCGACTGGGACCTGACCATTGGCGGCGTCATCAACGGCCCCGGCTCGCTGACCAAAACGCACGGGCGCGATTACCTGCGCGGCTCCTACGACGGCGGCGTGTTCCGCGGCGATTTGTTTCTGAAAGCCGTCAACACCTACGCCGGAAACACCCGCGTGACCGGCGGTGCCCTGATCCTGGAACACGCTTCGGCCACGAACCTGATGCCGAATTCTCCGGTCATCGAGCTGTTCCCCAATGCGGTGCTCAAGACCACCGGCCTGCCCGGCGGGGTTTTCCAGCTTGCCGCCAGCCAAACCCTGAGCGGCACCGGCAAGGTGCAGGGAAAAGTCAGCGCCCCATCCGGCTCCATCATCAGCCCCGGCCATGCCGCTCCGGCTCCGCTCCTGTTCCTCGACAACCTCACCCTCGCCGCCGGATCCGCCGTGAAGGCGCGTCTCAACGGCCCGGCCGCCAGCTCACGGCTCGACGTCACCGGCACCGTGGCGCTGGGCGGTGCGCGGCTCGACCTCACCGGCTTCGGCGGCTACGTGCCTGCCGTCGGCGAACAGATCACGCTGGTCAGCAATGACGGCACCGATGCCATCGGCGGGAATTTCACCAGCGGCCTCGGCTCCAGCCTGGCACCCGGTTCCCCGCTGACGGAAGGGGTGATCGTCAGCAATGATTTTCTCGGCAGCGGTTTCTCCGCCTACCTCACCTACCTGGGCGGCAGCGGCAACGACGCCACCCTGGTTGTCTTCTCCGCCGGTCCGCCGGTTTTCCTGACGGATCCCCTGGCTGCCCTCTCCGCCCCGGTGGGCGCGCCGTTGCAGGGCAGTCTCCGGGACAGCGTGACCCACTACAACCCGCAGACGCTGGTTTTCACCAAAATCAGCGGACCCGCCTGGCTGCGAGTGGGTCCTGGCGGCAGCCTCACCGGCACTCCTTCCGCCGGCGATCTCGGCGTCAACCAATTCACCGTGCAGGTCAGCGACGGTCAGGGCGGCACGGATACCGCGATTCTGCCCGTCCAGGTGGAGGCCTCGAAACTTGTCGGACGCTGGGATTTCAATGATCCCGGCAACCTAACCAAAGCCACCGTCGGCACCAACCTCCAGCTCATCGGCACCGCCCAGGCGATGGCCGGACGCCACGCGTTCGACGGCGCGATGAAAATCGGTCCCGGCAGCCACTTTCGCTGCACGCACAACATCGGAGCCAATGGCGGCGGCACCAGGAGCAACGAGTACACCCTGGTCTTCGACATCAGTTCCCCGCCGGAAAGCGCCACCCAGTGGATCGCCCTCTTTCAGGCCAATCCCGCCAACACCGACGACGCCGAATGCTTCATCCGCAACACCCAGCGCACCGTGGGCAGGGCGACCACCGGCTACAGCGCCTGGGCCATGCCGCAGCAGACCTGGACGCGCATTGCTGTCTCGGTGGATCACGGCAGCTTCTACCGCATCTATGCCAACGGCGTCCGCATCCTCAGCGGCAACATCCAGCCCGTGGATGGGGAATTCGCACTCCAGCCGGTGACCCTGCTCTTTGGCGATGAAGACGGCGAGGACAACTTCATCGACGTCACCTCGGTCAGCGCCTATCGCGGAGCCTTGAGCGATGCGGAAATTGCCGCCTTGGAAATCACCGAGGAGGATCCGGACCGCGACGGCATGCCCAGCAACTGGGAACTGGCCCACAGCCTCAATCCCTCCCTTGCCGATGGCGCGCAGGATGCCGACCAGGACGGCCTCAGCAACTACGCGGAATTTGTCAGCGGCAGCGATCCCCAGTCCGGCGCCTCAGTCTTTGCGGCGCAACTCGAGCCGGTTCCAAACTCTGCCGCGCGGATTCTCAGCGTTGCCACCCGCACGGACCGTTACTATTCCATCCTCCACAGCGACACCCTTGCACCGGGAAGCTGGAACCTTGATGCCGGTCCATTTCGCGGCACCGGGGCGATGGCCCTTCACACCGATCCCGGCACTGCACCGCGGCGGTTTTTCAAGGTGCTTGTCGAACTGCCGTGATGGCTGGGGAGCGTCCTGCAGGCGGAACGCCGAACGATTTCCGGACGGGCTGGCAGTGCCTGCTGAAGCCTGCGTCCGGAAGGCCCCACTGATTCGGGGAAATAGTGCTCGGAGCGGGACTCGAACCCGCACGGTTACCCATACGCCCCTCAAACGTACGCGTCTACCAATTCCGCCACCCGAGCTTTGCCTGACTGTCTGAATCAGCTGGCGAGGGGCGCACTTCATAGCTTTGGGAAATTCCGGCTGCAAGTCTCTTTTGTTCGGCAGATGGAAATTTTCTGCTGCGAGGGAAGGCCCCCGTGCCAGCCGGGCCGTATGCGGCAATTCAGCCCGTGCTGGTGGCCGGAACCAGTCCGCACTCCGCGGCAGCGACCATGCCCAGGCCCGCTGCCCGCCGGGCGACCCGACGGTGAACATTCTCCATGACCACCCACCAGAGCGTCCCCCCTGCGGCAGCACCCACCGCCACGGAAACGGACCAGCAGAGGGCGGCCGTGACGATCAGGCCCGCAGTGAGCAAGACGTTGAAGGCCAGATTCACCCAGGTTGCGCGGGTGGAAAGCCGGAGGCGGGTGAGGCGGCGCTGCTGTTCGTGATATTCGGTGACGGTGGTCAATTTAACCGCCCACCAGGCAGAGGCGCGCACCTCGATGTCCCAGTCCTTCCAGCCGTCATCGACATGGTGCGGCAGCCCGCTTTGGCGGAGCGATTTCAGGATCTCGCGCAGCAAATCCTCACGGTCTTTGCCCTCACTGTTCCAGAATGCGAGTTCGGCGACCGGTTTGGACAGTCGCAGTCCGGTCCAGGATTTGCGGGGATTTCCCAGCAGCGGTCCGGAGGGCATTCCTCCTGAGCGCAGGCCCCAGAAAAAACGGCTCATGCCGCGCAGCAGCGGCTGGAGGATCAGCAACCCCCACAGCAGGCAGCGTCCGCGAATGCCTTGGCAGTCCGCAGGCAAGGACAGGCGGAACAAATGACGCAGCGGAACGAGCAGGATCAGCAGCAGCATGGCCGCCCCGGCGCTGCCGAGCACCGCGCTCCAGGTAAAATTGACGAGCAGAACCGCGGCCACTAGCATCCAGGGGAAGCTGCTGGTCAGATACATGAAATCCGAAAGCGGTGCGGAATAAATGACCTGGAACGGAGCGTGACCGAAGGCCCCGGAATAGATGCGTCCGCCTTTCCTGGCCATGCTCAGCAGCGCCGGCTGGTAAACCACGCCGCGCCACCTGGCTCCGCCAAAATGGCCAAAACGCGCGCTGTGCTGGGCCAGCAGCAGTCCTTCCGCCCTGCCATAGCCGCGCTGCTGCCGCAGGTAGGCGCCTGGGGAAAAGCGCCGGTAATGCCAGACCATGGCACCGGGATGGAAGGCGATTTTCCCTCCCCGCTCGAGGAGCCGCCAGCAAAAGTCCACGTCATCCCCGGCGGTCCGGTATTGCGGCAGGAAGCCGCCGACCTCGTCAAAGGCGCTGCGGCGCACGGCAAGGTTGCAGCCTGGCACATGTTCCGCCTGCACGTCCGTGAGCAGCACGTGGGCCGGTCCGCCCGGTGCGGCGATGACGCACGCCTGGGCCAGCGACTGCGCGGGCGGCGGAATGTTCGGGCCGCCCGCACACGCAACGGAACTGTCCCGGAACGCCAGGCACAAGTAGCGGAGCCAGTCCCGGTCCGCCACGCAGTCGTCGTCCGTGTAGGCCAGGATCTCCCCGGTGGCATGGTCTGCACCGTTGTTCCGGGCCACGCTGAGACCGGCCGCCTCCTGCACCACCAACCGCACCCCGGCATGGCGCGCAATGATGCCGCGGCTGTCGTCGGTGGATCCGTCATCGACGGCGATGATTTCGAAATTTGGATAGTCGAGCCGTTCCAGAGATGTCAGGCATTCGTCCAGGGTGCGCGCGCCGTTGCGGGTGCAGACGATGACGGAAATCCGCGGCGCATCCGGTGCCATTTCCGGCGGCCCCAGCGGCCCGAGTTTCCGCAGCCGGTGAAAGGCGGCCTTCGGATTGCGGTGGCGGTCCACCAGTCCAAATTCCCACCCGGTGACCTCCGCCCCGCCGCGGAACCATTCATCGGTAAAGGCAAACACAAAATTTCCAGCCACGCCGCCGCTGACGGCGGCATCGCGCTGCCATGCCAGCAGGTCCGCCTGCGCCTGATCCCCAAGCCGCCGCGCATCCGCTCCGAATTCCGAGACGACCAGCGGACGGTCTCCGGCGAGATTCTGCAGCCGAGCCAGGTAGCGCTCAAACGCCTCCCGCTGTTCCAGATAGACGTTGAAGGCCACAAAATCCCCGTTGGCCGGAATGAGATATTCCGTGGAGGGGTAACTGGCGTAGGTCACCAGCGTTTCCGGAGCCGACTGCTTGGCGGCGTCGATCAAATCCTCGACAAAGCCGAGAACCCGGCGCGGTCCGAGCCAGCGGACCAAAGTGGTATTGATTTCGTTGCCCACCAGCAGCGCCGAAACTTCGGGACGTTTCCCCAAGCGCTGCGCCTCGCGGCGAATCGCGAGCAGCGTCTGCCGCCGGGTGGCGCGGTCCGACAGGAAATCGACATGGTCCGTCCACGGCAGGGAGACCACGCATTGCAAATCCCGGGAAGCACACGCCTCCAAAAACCATTCCGGCGGCGCATGATAGAGGCGCAGCGCATTGCTCCCCAGGCTGCGGATAAGGTCCAGATCCGCCTGCACCCGGTCCGGGCCAGGCAGCCAGCGGTCTGCCTCTCCGGGTCCAAAAGGCCCGTAGGTCACGCCGGACAAATAAACCTTGCCTCCGCCGCGGCGGAAAAATTTGCCGGCAGTTTGCAGGCGGTGCTGGGTCGGACAGTCTGGCATGATTTGGAAAGAGCCCCGCAGGGCGCGAAGCAGGCGAGAGGGATGACCGTTGGACGAGAGTCGCGGCAATTTCCATCACGCATTCCACCTGCGCCTGCACGGAACCGGTGCGTCCAAAGAAACTCTCCTTGCACCGGCGGCAATTTCCTTCCATATCCCCCACGCATGGAAGTGCCTGCCGAAAAATCCCCCACCCCCGCAAAAGTCAGGCGTCCACCGGTGCTCTTCAAGCAGACCCAGGCGGTCATTCAAAAGCTGGAAAAGCAGTTGGACGGACGGTTTTTAGCCTACTGGACATCCGGCAACGGTTCGGTCTGCCACAATGACGTTGCGGCCTTCTATGAAGTCCTCAAGCACATGGGGCCCCAGAAAACCATCTTTCTGTTCATCAAAAGCTGCGGCGGCAACGGCCAGGCTGCGCTGCGCATCGTGAATCTGCTGCGCCAGTATTCCAAAAAACTGGTCGCTCTGGTCCCGCTGGAATGCGCCAGCGCCGCCACCATGATGGCCCTCGGCGCGGATGAAATCCTGATGGGCCCGCTGGCCTATCTGACGGCGGTGGACACGTCGCTCACGCATGATCTGTCCCCCGTGGACAAAAACAACTATCTGGTGTCGGTCAGTCAGGATGAACTCAACCGGGTGCTCAAACTCTGGAAGAATGCTTCCGCCGCCGGCGACGCCAACCCCTATCAATCGCTCTACGAACACATCCACCCGCTGGTTTTCGGAGCCATCGACCGCTCCAGTTCGCTTTCGATCAAAATCTGCGAGGAAATCCTCTCCTATCATGTGACGGACCGCCGGGAGCGGGAGCGCATTTCCAAGCACCTCAACAGCGCCTATCCCAGCCACAGCTATCCGATCATGCTGCGCGAGGCCGAACGCACCGGCCTGAAGGTGCGGGCCATGAATGAGCAGTGGAACAACCTCCTCATCGACCTGAATGGCATTTACTCAGAAATGGGCCAGAAGGCGCTGACGGACTACGACGAATTCAACTATCACGACAACGAGATCCTCAACATCGTGGAAGGCCGCGGACTGGAATTCAACTATCAAAACGACAAGGACTGGCACTACCGCAAGGAGGAGCGCCGCTGGGTTCCCATGAACGACCACAGTTCCTGGCGTCGCTATGCGCTCGAAAACAAAAAACTGGTCCACTCGGTCTTCCACATCCGCTGAGAAATTCCGCCTTCCTTCACAAACAAGTTCCGTTTCCCGCCATGCACCTTCGCCGATTTCCCTTCGCCCTGCCCGTCCTGCTCCTGCTCACGGGACGCGCCTATGGGTGACCGGCCTGAGCGAATCCTGCCATCCCCCGGTCGGGGGACGCGGAGGCGGGAATTGTCGGCCAGGCTGGCGGATCGTGGCGCATCGGCATTGATGTCACCACCAGCCGCGGACTGCACGGCGGCCATGCGGAGGATCACGGGCTGTCGGCGGACGGCCGGGTCATCGAAGTCAGCCGCCATGCCCACGAGGTGGAACTGGACCTGACCCGGTTGGAGTGGTCCGTCTCCCGCACGTTCGACGATTCCTGGGATGCCGTTTTCCGACTGCCCTATCTGATCAAGGACCAGACGGCGATCACCCTGTTTTCCGATTCCGTGGGCGAAAACGACCGCGCGGCGGCACGGCGCAATGGGCGGATCCACCACCGCACGGAAACCTATTCCGGGTTTTCCGATGCGGAACTGTCCGTCGGCTGGCGGCGCAAGGATCTGCTGGTTGAAGACAGCGTTTTCCGAGTGTCAGCAGGCATCACCCTGCCCTTTGGCGACACGGAAGCCAACCCCTGGGTACTGGGCGACGCCGGGCTGGAGCACCTGCATATCCAGTTTGGAAACGGAACCGTGGATCCTGTCATCGACTGCTATTTCGGACTGCCGCTAGCCAAACACTGGGCAGTTTCCCTCTTCACCCGCGGACGTTTTCCGCTCTACGAAAATGGTGAGGGCTATCGCGGTTCGCTGGAAGCCACGGCCATCCCGCGCCTCACCTGGCTGCCGACACCGAAGTTTTCCCTCTCCGCAGGCCTTTCCGCCGACTATTTCGGCTACAGTTACTGGTCGGGAAAACGGGATGAAAACTCCGGCCAGTTCACTCTGAATGCAACGGTCGGTGCCGGAGTGAAAATCACGGATGCATTGACCGCCAGTGTCAGTGCGCTGTTTCCAGTGGTGACGCAGAGCTTCAGCGAGGAGGACTCACTCGATCCCGCTCCCGCCTTCTCCGTCTCACTTGGGTTCCAGTTTTGAAGGGGCGGCGGGCATTTCCTCCAGCCGCTTTCTGGATCCGCCAAAAAGTCCCTGAAACAGCTCCGCACCCTTGTCGAGGATGTCCGGCGCAGCCTTCATTCCCTGCTCCAGGAGCTTGGTGCCCGTTTCCACCGCTTTGGTCCCCGTTTGCACCGCGGCCTCCGGAGCCTTCACCGCCAGGTCGGTGACGTTTTCGATCTGCTGATCCAGCCAGGCGTCCTTGATGCGTCCTCCGAGGTCCTCCTGAATGTCATCCAGCGTCCCCCAGATCTTCATCGGCGGCACCGCCCACTTGTAGCCATTTTCATCCCGGGTAAAAACCCTCTGTTCCGCACCGTCGATGGGGCGCAGCCGACCCGGAGCCGCGCCGACGTTGAGCAGTCCGGTGAGCTGCCCCCCCCGGATGGTGACGTAGCCTTCGATGCGCAGCAGTCCGCGCGATTCGATTTCGATGCGGTGGAGATGCCACTCATCCCCCGTGTGTTTGAAATCACAGCGAGCGGTGTTCAACTGAAGCTGGGTAAATTCCAGCGTCTTGGTTTTCTCCGCGAGGTTGGCCAGCACCGGCAGGCCCTGCAGCACGCCCTGTTTCACGATGAATGTGCCCTCCGCCCGCAGCGGGGCATCCGGGGTCTGCGTTGCCTTCACTTTCAAATCCGCCGTGCCGGTCAGCCGCTTCACCCAGTCCTCACGCACCCAGTCCTGCAGTTTCAAATCGGTCACCCGTCCATCAAAATCCAAATGCGCCCCCCTGTCCGAATCATGATAGGATGCCGAACAGGACAGCCGGGTGCGCCCCAGATCATTGTTGAAACCGGCTGTGGGCTGGAGGCGTTCCACTTCCCCTTCGAGGTTGAGCAGTTCGAACTGGCCGGGTTTCACTCTCGCCGCGAGATCCGCGATCTTGAGCCGGAATCCGCCGCCCAGATTGGCCAGCAGGACCGCCCGGCCATCCGTCGGATGACTGGACAGGTTCCATTCCTTCAGGCTCGGTCCAGGCTTCATCACCACCGGCAGATTTTCCAGCCGGGCTTCCGTGCCATCCGCCCTGACAATGGCCTCCACGGACTCAATCCGGGCTTCCTTGATGCTGAAGCGCTTCGGCTTGAACGAGTCCAGAAAACCCTCCTTCCTGGGCGGTGCAGCGGTGCCATCCGCATTCTCGCCGCGGGAAAACAGGGTCGGGATTCGCCCTTCGTCACTAACCGTAAAGCGGGCGCGGCTCACGGTGATGTCCGGGATGTCCAGGGCGCGCCCCAGCAGGTCAAGCTTCACCTCGGCGCGGATGTCATCGATGCTGGCCCGCGAAAACGCAGCGTCCAGGTGTCCGGTGGCGCTGATGCGGGAGATGCGGGCGGCATTGTCATCCCAGGCGAGGCCCTCGATGTCCGTTCGCGCCTTGAGCCGGTTGCTGATTTCCTCATTCAACTCACCGCGGAAGGCGGGGCCCTGAATGTAGCCTTTGAGCCAGAGCTTGAAACCGAAGAAACCAGCCACCAGCAACACCACCAAAACCCCCACCGCCGCCAGCAGCCGTCCGCCCCAGTTTGCCTTCCGGCGACGCCTGCCTCTGGAACGCGACCGGCTGCGCGGCGACGGCGCTGTCTGCCCGGTGGCGGGGGCGTCCAACTCGGAAGTCACTGGGTCATCCATGCGGCAAAAATGTGGTTTACGTGTTTGGAAAGGTTGCCTCGCTTGGCGGCTTGGTGTCTGATCACTGCGGGCTGCGGCTCCATCCAGTCATTCACCATAATCGCAAAACCGCAAAGAGGAAGCAATCTCCATGCTTGAGCTTAGGGACATCACCTACACCATTGAAAAGGACGGCGAGGACCTGGATCTCCTCCATAAAATTTCGCTGAAACTCCATCCTGGTCATTTCATGGCCGTGGTGGGACCGTCCGGCTGCGGGAAGACCACGCTGATGAAAATCATCACCGGGCTGCTGCTGGAAACCGAGGGTGAAGTCTGGTGGCGCGGAAAAAATCTTGCCGACGACGGCGAACTCCACCCCTCGGAACTCGGCTATGTCCCGCAGTTTTCCATCGCCTACGACCACCTGACCGTGGATGAATGCGTCGAAAACGCGATTCGCCTGCGGGTCAAAACCGCCAACTCCGATGCCCTTTACGACCTGGCCGACAGCGTCATCACCCAGGTCGGCATGGAGTCGATGCGGGAAAAATTCGTCAAAGTGCTTTCTGGCGGGCAGAAGCGCCGACTCGGCCTGGCCATGGAGCTGGTCAGCAATCCCACCCTGCTCCTGTGTGACGAAGTCACCAGCGGACTCGATCCCAAATCGGAGCGGGAAATTGTCCACCTCATGCATGCCCTGTCGCAACAGCACGGGCGCATCGTCATGAACATCACCCACAGCCTGGCCAATCTGGAACTCTACGACTCGGTGCTGGTCCTCCACGAGGGAAAGGTGGTCTATCACGGCCCGCCGGACAAAATCGGCCACTACTTCAGCGTCCAGAGCGCAGAGGAAATCTACCCCTGGCTGGGCCGTCGGCCCTCCGCCCGGTGGCATGAAAGCTGGTCCAAATACCGCCCCCAATACTACGCGGTCCTGGAGCGCCGCCACCGGGCCCGCAAAGGCGGCGAATCCTCCACGGCGGCACCGGACGCTAACGAGGTTGCGGAAGCGGTGACGCTTCCCTCCCCATCGCGTCCCCAGCCATCCCAGCCCTTTTCCCTCCCTGCAGGCCACACCGCAGTGGACAACGACACCCCTGACAACACCGATGCCGCCGCGACGGAGGTCGCCGCTGGAACCGCCGCCGCACCGAAAATCCGACTGACGAGGAAAAAGCGGAAGCGGGATCACGATGAATTCGCCGAAGAGCAGCAGCGCGATGCTGCGCCTGACGAAACCGAAGCGCAGGAGGAGGCCGTCGCGCGTCTGCCGGGAATGCTGCGGCAGTTTTTCGTGCTTTTCAGCCGCCGCTGGAAATTGTTTTTCCGCGACCGCACCCAGCTTGTCCTGCAAATTGCCCTGCTGGTCATTTTTCCGCTGCTGGTCATTATCTTCGCACCGAACGGAGTCGAAAAACCGCCCTCGCTCACGGCGGACGAATCCCAGGACGTGGTGGAGCGCATGGAGACCTACCGGGTCAATGCAGAACGGAACACCAAGGCCGGCGGGCTCGTTTCGGGCCTGGTCATGTTCCAGGTCATTCTGCTCACCCTCATGGGTTCGAACAACGCCGCCCGCGAAATCGCCGGTGAACGCCTCATTTATGAAAAGGAACGCCTCGGCGGCGTGCGTCCCGCCGGCTACGTGCTGAGCAAGGTGTTTTTCCTCGGTTTGCTAGTCACGGCACAATCCTGCTGGATGGCACTGTTTGTGGATCTGTTCTGCCAGCTCGACGGCGACTTCGTCAGCCGCATGAAATTGCTCATTTACGTCAATGCCGCCATGACCTTTGTCTGCCTGGGCATTTCCGCTGCGATGCGCAGCGCCGACCAGGCCTCCCTGCTCAGCATTTACCTCGTCGGCTTCCAGCTTCCACTTTCCGGCGCCGTTCTGAAAATGCCTGGCTGGCTGGAACCCCTCTCCCAGCCGCTCATCGCCGCCTACTGGAGCTGGGGCGGGCAGATGAAGGTGATTTCCGAGGCCGCCGGGGGGAAATTCCAGGCCGGCATCCGCTGGGCCGTGCCCACGTCCCCATTTCCCTCCATGGACACGGCGAGCATCGTGCTGCTGCTCCACGTCGCCGTCGGCCTCACACTGGCCTACTGTTTCTGCAAGCGGCGCCTGTGGGATTGATTCCCGCCGCAGACTCCGCCGCTTTCTCAGAGCGTGAACGCCTGCCCCTCGCTCACCCCGCTGTTTCTCACCGGTCCGACCGGTTCCGGAAAAAGCGCCCTGGCACTGGAGGTGGCCGGGGAAATCGGCGCAGAAATCGTCAACGCCGATGCCTTTCAAATTTACCGGGGAATGGAAATCCTAACCGCCCAGCCGTCCGCTGCGGACCGGTTGCTCATTCCGCATCACCTCTACGGCTGCCACGATGCCGCGGACGCGTTTGATGTGGGGCTGTATGCCGTGCTGGCAGCTCAAGCCATTGCAGGACTTCAATCCCGGGGCGTCCGCCCACTCGTTGTCGGAGGCAGCGGCATGTATGTGAAAAGCCTGACTCATGGCCTGGCGGACCTGCCGCCCGCCAATACCGCCCTGCGTCGGACCTTCGATTCCCTAACAATTTCCGAACTGCAGGAATGGCTCTGCCGGGTGGACCCCGCTGCGCCGGACCAGGTGAACCTGCAAAACGCCCGCCATGTGCAAAGAGCCTTGGAAATTTCCCTGCTCACCGGGCGGCCCGCCTCGGAATTCAAACACGCCTGGAAACAGCATCCTCCCGCCCCGCGGGGGGTGTTTCTCCATCCGCCCCGCGCGGAACTTTACGCGCGCATCAACCAGCGTGCCGAACGAATGTTTGAACAGGGAGTGGCGGCTGAAGTGGCGCGCCTTTCGGTCCTTTCCGCCACCGCTGAAAAAGCCATCGGACTGCGTGAAATCCGCCAGCTCCAAACGGGCATCCTGACCCCCGAACAGGCACTGGCAGTCCTGCAGCAGGCCACCCGCCGCTACGCCAAACGGCAGATCACCTGGTTCAAGCGGGAATCCTGCCTGCTCCCCACCGCGACCGCTGCGGAGGCCAAATCCCAGCTGATTGCACTCCACCGTGGCGGTCAATCCTGAGTTCTCCGTTTCCGGAGGAGTCCCGCTTGTCCGCGTGCGTTCATGGATCTGCGTCCGTCGGAGGGACCCCGGTCCCGCCGCCAGGATCAACAGAACGACGCCGACTGTCGTACCATCACCGGTTGCGTTCTTCACCATTTCCCGCTAAATCGGGGCGCGATTTTTTCATCATGCCGCAAACCATTCATCCCACCGCCATCATTTCCCCCACGGCCAAACTTGGCGACAATGTGGAGATTGGTCCTTATTGCGTGGTGTTCGACGGGGTGGTTCTGGGCGACGGCTGCTGGCTGCAGAATCATGTCACCCTCTGCGGCCCGTCCAAAATCGGACGCAACAACCGGTTTCATTCCTACTGCTCCATCGGCCAGCAGAGCCAGGATTTGAAATATACCGGCGAACCAACGCATCTGGAAATCGGCGATGACAACGTATTCCGCGAATTCTGCACGGTGAACCGGGGAACGCTGCCCGGAACGCTGACAAAAATCGGCAGCCGGGGGGCCTTCCTCAGCTACGTCCACATCGCCCACGACTGCCTGGTGGGCGATGACGTGATATTCTCCAACAACGGAACCCTGGCAGGACATGTGGTGGTGGAGGACCATGCGGTGCTGGGCGGATTCAGCGCCGTGCACCAGTTCTGCCGCATCGGACGGCACAGCATCACCGGGGGCTGCACCAAAATCGTGCAGGACGTGGCCCCGTACACGCTGGTGGATGGAAATCCGGCGAAGTGCCGCGGCATCAACGCCGTCGGCCTGCAGCGGCGCGGCTTCAGCGACGAAACCCTGCGCGCCCTGAAGGAGGCCTACAAGGTGATTTACCTGCGCCACAAGAACCGCAGCCAGGCGGTCGCAGAACTGGAGGCCGGTGCGGCGGACCCGCATGTGGCGCACCTGGCGCGGTTTTTCCGGGACAGTCAGCGCGGCGTGACTTGAGCGGGTTAGGGCGTCGTGGTCAGGGTTCCGCAAACGGTGCCGCTCATCGTCTTGTTTTCGTGGGTGTGGAAGGTGTCGATCGTGGTGAAGCCGTTGGCATCATGCGTTCCGAAGTGCAGTTTCAGATAGTAGGTTCTCCCCTGAATGGTCGTGGAGAAGGAGGAACTGATGGTCGGAATGTGGACAAAGTCGGCGTTTTCATCATCCGTCTGATTGGTGCGGTTGGTGGTGCTGTACAAGGAGAACG
Source organism: Verrucomicrobiales bacterium (assembly GCA_018003315.1). Classification (GTDB taxonomy): domain Bacteria; phylum Verrucomicrobiota; class Verrucomicrobiia; order Verrucomicrobiales; family V1-33; genus JAGNEJ01. The sequence continues at coordinate 20,678 of JAGNEJ010000016.1, read as the reverse complement.
TGAAACTCAGCTTTTCCGTTGCCGCGGGCTCCGTCAGATTCAGATTCATGTCGATTTTGACACTGGTGGCATTGGTGTTGGCGTAGGTGGTGCCATTGTAGTAAGTCAGGGTTCCCAGGACAAACTTCTCTTCCGGCGCAACCTTCGCAAAGCTGGCGCCTTCAAATTTGAGCGAATTCGGCTTGGTATATCCGGAAGCTGGATCTCCCCACTCGAAATAGCTTCCCCGCTTCCCATAGGTTAGGTTCGTCTGCAGGTTACGGTCGCCCCTCGGCGAGTAAAATACCCCGGTGTTGCTTCCGGAAAACCACACCGTTTCATAGTCCTGGGTGACAATGCCACTGTCCGACCACGCATCCGGCGAGAGGGAGACGGTGTAGGCGCGGATGGACGTGGCAAAGGATTTGGAGAGGTCGATCTCCTCACCCGCATACTGGGTCCAGGCACCGTCGTCGATCGAGTAATAGATCTGGGCTGTGTCGGATGGATTCTGGTCCACCAATTGCAGCTTCAACGTATCCTTGAGGCTGGAGTAAGAATAGTAGCCGGGCGGCAGGGAAAATTTGGGCGGCAGCAGTTCACCCACCGCCACCGCTGCCAGATGCGGCATGGCGATGGGACCGGAGCCTGTCGGCGCATTGGCGCGGGCAGTTTTTGGCCCGGACGACGCCGCATTGTGATCCCACACCCATTTGCTTTGGGTCGCCAGATCAAAGGAGGACTTCCGATTGTCTTCGGGGGTAATGAGCGCCGCATTCGGGTTCAGAACAAACTCCCGGTAACCCGCACCGGATTCGGCCAGCGTAAACTGCCTGGCACCCGAATCCCACACCGCCCGCAGTCCGGGTTCCTGTGAATCCATGCTGACGCCTTCCAGCCGCCGGTCAATCATGGTTCCCCGCAACCCGGCAATTTTCATCGAATCCGCCAGGGCTGCCTGCCGCTTGAGAGCGAGGATCGCCCCTTCCGGCGTATTGGTTTCAATCGCCCCACCCGAAGCCAGATAAGTGCGGAGGGAACTGTTGATGACCGCCACATCGTGCCTCAGCTTGATTTCCTTGGCGGAATTCTGCGAATTGTTCCCCACCATCAGACCCACCGCGACCACGCAAGACAGGCACGCCACCACCAGGAGCATTTCCAGCAGCGTCATCCCTCGCAATCGGTTTGGTCGAACAATCATCGCGTGCATCGTTGGCAATTTTTCGGAACTTCTAAATCACAGAATTTGTTGTAATTATCATATTATACGAGCGAGTCAAGAAAGAATTACATTTTTGATAATTTTTGAGAAAATTCGTGGGTTTTCCACAATTTTCAGCCTTTTTACCGCCGATCATTTCGATTTTTCAACGGGAGCACGATGCGACCGGCGCTGGCGTCCCCGCCCAGTGCTGGCATTCTCGAATCGAATCCTCCCTCCGTTCCAAATGAGAACAATTTTGTTTTGAAAGTGGCGGATTCTGAACATTTTTGAATGTCTTCGCAGGGCCTGCGTCCAATCGACCGGATGCGTTTGCCGCGACCAACCGCGGTGGCCATGCCATCCACCATTCCAAAATTGAACTCCCCTCCATGAAAAAGTTATCTCCCATCCTACTTGCCTGCGGCATCCTGTTCACAGGCGTTTCCTGCAACACCTATGCCCCCAACACCAAAGCGGGAGCCGCCATCGGCGGTCTGACCGGTGCCGGACTCGGTGGCATCATCGGCCACCAAAGCGGACGGGGCCTGGAAGGAGCCGCCATTGGGGCCGGAGCAGGAATCATTGCCGGTGGTCTGCTCGGTGCCGCGGCGGATGATCGCAATGCGGCGAATAATCAACCGCCGCCTCCTCCGCCGCCCCCGCGCCGTTACTATGGCCGCGATCCCTATTACGGATATTGAAGCCTCCCGCAGTATTCTGACCATTTTCAAATCCAAGCCGCACCGAAGCGGCTTGGATTTACTTTATTCTCCAAGCGGCAACGGCACCTGGTGACGCTGTCGCTGTGCGAACCGGACGGTGTGTGTGAACCCACACTGCCGTGCCAGGGCCACCGCTTCGTGGAAGCAACGAGCTACTTCCGCTGGGTGGTGCGCATCGCTTGAAATGACCAAGGGGACACCGGCACCGGCAGCCAGTTTTAGAAATTCCGGAGCCGGATATATCTCGTGCACCTCCTTAAACAAGCCGGCGGTGTTGATTTCAATCGCCACCCCTGCGTCCACGATCGCCTGCACGGCGGGCTCGTAGTAACGCCGCAAGTCTCCGGCGGGCCGGTGGCCAAATTTTTTGACCAAGTCCGGGTGAGCCATGATGTCGAAAAACCCTGATTTGGCGGCAAGCCGGAAAAGTGTCCAATAGCGATCCCATACCACCTCCACCTTCTGGTCCCGGAACCGGTGGACCAGTGAGGGATCGTCCACCGCCCAGTCGCCCAGGTAATGCACCGAGCCGATCAGGTAATCCCAGGGTGCCCGTGTCGCGAGTGATTCAATCCAGTCGCCGCCATTTTCAAAGAAATCCACTTCAAGCCCCAGACGTACAGGGATTTGTGGATGATTTTCACGGGCTGCTTCGACCGACTGCAGGTAGGTGGAAAATTCTTCATCGAGCATCCGCCAGTTGTCGAAATACCCTGGCATGGGACTGTGATCAGACATGCCGATCTCTCCCAGTCCCAGGTCCGCAGCGTGACGGGCGTATTCCGTCGGCCATCCCTCGGCATGTTTGCAAAGAAGGTTGTGCGTATGGTAATCAGCCAGGGAAGCGAGCATGGAGAGGTGGAAAGAACGCAAAACTAGCTCTGGATCGCAAAAAAGCGAGCAAAGCCCGGCGGCTTCTGATTTCCGCTAAAAACGCCGTGCGCCTCGCTGAGCGGAAATTTGCAGGCTTTCAAACGGCAGAGGTCTGGTTAACATCGCCCCGTGCCACCGATCCCCCACGTTTATCTCCACATTCCCTTCTGTCACCGCATCTGCCCCTATTGCTCCTTTTATAAACACCAACCCGGCGGCACAGACATTCCGGCTTTTCTGGAGGCAGTCATCCAGGAAACGAAGCTCGCCGCCACCAAGTGGGGCGAGCGGTTGGCGGTGGAAACAATTTACTGGGGTGGCGGCACGCCTTCCATGTTAAGCACAAAGCATTTGGAGAATTTTTTGCCAAAATTTCTGAACGCATTGGGAAATCCCACTCCGGTGGAATGGTCTGTGGAAATGAACCCCCGCAGTCTCACACCCGACAAGCTCTCCCTGTTGCGAAGCTGCGGGGTAACCCGGGCGAGCCTGGGAGTGCAGGCCTGGGATGCAGCAACCCTGAAAACGCTGGGGCGGGATCACACCCCTGCCGAAGCCGCAGAATCCTTCGCTGCGCTGCGCAGGGCTTCGTTCCCTGTCGTCAGCATGGACCTCATGTTTTCCATTCCGAATCAACCTTTGGACCTTTGGATGGATTCATTGCGCCAAACCGTGGCACTGCGCCCCGACCACATTTCCTGTTACAACCTGACCTATGAGGAAGACACTCAGTTCTTTGAGCGATTTCGCTCCGGTGAATATTCCAGGGATGAGAATGCAGACGAAACCTTCTTTACCCGAACTGAACAATTCTTGGAAGCGGCTGGGTTTCTGCACTACGAGACCTCCAACTACGCCCAGCCAGGATGCCAGTCCCGCCATAATTCCGGGTATTGGCGGGGGGCCGACTACCTGGGTCTGGGACCAAGCGCGGTTTCAACCATCGATCGCATCCGCACCAAAAATGTCGAGGATACTGGAAAATACATCCGCCTTCTTGATAACGGTGCGCCGCCTGCTGGAGAAATCGAACATCTGACCCCACAGCAATGGATCTGCGAACGGTTGGCCTTGGAACTGCGGACGGCAGAAGGCGTGGACCTCTCCATTCTGGAATCCACGGATCCCAGCAAACTCGAACAATTGGAAATGGGTGGGTTGGCGAAGTTGCAGGATAGAAAACTCGCTCTCATCAATCGTGGTAAACTCTTGGTGGACAGCATTGTAGAGTTTCTTTGGACGTAATTTTCTTCTCAAACGAACTGACCTCGTAATTTGCTGAATTTCCTCTGCCTCAACGGCAATTCACCCATCCATGCCGCCCTTCAAAAACGATTTTCGCCTGGTCGTTTTGGGAGTTATTTAATTGATGTTGATTATTAGTTTTTCGGAATTCATGGAAATCCGGAAATTCCAGCAAAGAATTGGTAATAATTCTTGAATTTCCATAAAAATGCGGGAATAATTATAATTTCAAGGACACAGACGAAATTTCAATTTTCTGCGACATGCTCCCGCTGCTTTTCACGCGTCAATTCATCCTCGAAACGAAACAGGCGAAAGCCCGCAGGAAGCCCAAAAGCATGATTCTTGCGGACGCCACCCAGACTCTTTACACCGTGGAGAGACTGAAGACGCGTGCGGTGCCGCATCCCAGAGGGATCCTGCGTTTTGAATTCGAATGCCTACTGCCCTGTCCGACGCAGAAGATCCTCTTTGGCCTGTTGTCCACATCCGGCCTTGGGGTGTCCAGTCTAAGCCCAGGGCTGGTTGTTTCCCTGCACCCGGATGCAGGCATCATCACAGACCTGGCCAACGACTCCGGTGTGGTGGGGCATCTTGAAAGCGCCCCCCTTACAACCACCTTGGGCGTCAGCATCGCGGTGGAGCTGGAGTTTTTCCGGCAGGTATGCCTTCCCAAGCTGATCGTGGGCGACGAAACTTTCCTGCACCCGGCACTTTATCTGTATGACGCCGGGGAACTGAGTGCGGTGGTGGGACAGGCCGTGGTTCCCCGCGGTGGCATGACCATGCGTCGCTGGTCGCTCACGGCAAAGGACATTGCCGAGCAGGAGGAGGAAACCGCGCTTCCCGCTTGAACCGCACGGGACAGCCCGTTGCTTCCATCAATAGACGTCGCGTCGGTAGCGCTTTTCGCTCTTCAGCTTTTCCATGTATTCGGCGGCCTGATCGGGAGTCTTGCCGCCGGCGGTCTGGATGACGTCGTGCAGCGCCTTGTCCACGTCCAGAGCCATGCGTGCGGCATCACCGCAGACGTAGAAAATCGCCCCCTCCTCCAGCCAGGCGTATAGGTCCGCGGCAGCCTCGCGAATGCGGTGCTGGACGTAGATTTTTTCGGACTGGTCGCGGGAAAATGCGGTATCGAGCCGGGTCAGCGTGCCGTTGTTGAGATGGTCCGCCCACTCGTTTTCGTAGAAGAAGTCTGTGTGGCGGCTGATTTCGCCGAAGAACAGCCAGGCCTTTCCTTTGGCGCCGGTGGCCTGGCGTTCCTGAACAAATGCCCGGAATGGGGCAATCCCGGTTCCCGGACCGCACATGATGATCGGTGTTTCCGCGTCTGGCGGGGGCAGGCGGAATCCCTTTCCTGGATTGATGAAGGTGGGAATGGGCGTGTCTGCGGTGATCCTTTCCGTCAGGAAGGTGGATGCCACTCCTTTGCGGTTTCGCCCGTGCGATGCATAGCGCACGGTGGCCACCGTCAGATGCACCTGGTCTGGATGCGCCTTCAGGCTGCTGGAAATGGAATACAGGCGCACCTGCACCTTCTTCTGCAACCCCACGAATTCCTGCGGCTCGAACTTCGCCTGCGGGTATTCCAGCAGGAAGTCGATGACCTCCCGGCCATAGAGGCGTTTTTGGAGGTCCTCTTTCCGCTCCGGTGCGAGCAGTGCCTCCAATTCGCCCGCGGCAGCGCCGCATTTGCTGACGATCGCCTGGAGGAATTTCTTGTCAGGAATGGTGATGGCGCAGGAGGAAAAAAGCGCTTCCCGCAAGGTCACCGGGCGGTTGTCGAGGTCGGTCACCGGCTCTTCCCCACCATGTCCCAGTGCGGCCAGAACTTCCTCTGCCAGGGCGGGATCGTTTGTCGGGAGCACTGCCAGCGAGTCGCCCGGCTCGAACGTCATGCCGCTGCCCGCCAGATCGAGTTCAAAGTGCCGCGTGTCCTTCGGCGAAGTTTCCGCGGACAATTTGACCGCCCGTTTCAGGCGGGCGATGCAGGGGTTCTTGCGATTGAATACAGGCGCGCTCATGTTGGAATCCGGTTGCGAGGCTTTGGCAGTGTTCCTGCCGGCGGGAAATATGTCTTGGCCGTGTCAGATGAGTCCCAGTTCCTTGACGGCGGCCCACTCCTCCTTGAGTTCCGTCTCCGTTGCCGCGATCTTTTCCCGGCTGAACGCATTCAGTTCCAGCCCCTGCACAATCTCCCAGGTGCTGCCGCTGCTGCGCACTGGATAGGAAAACATCAGCCCCTGCTGGATGCCGTAGCTTCCGTCGGAACAGACCGCCAGGCTGGTCCAGTCCCCCGTCGGCGTCGGAGTGATGACGCTCTTGATGGAGTCCAGCGCAGCGTTGGCCGCACTGGCGGCGGACGACAGCCCCCGCGCCTTGATGATCGCCGCTCCGCGCTGCTGGACCGTGGTCAAATATTCCCCCTGGAGCCAGGCGGTGTCGGTGATCACTTCCGTCGCCGGTTTGCCGCCGATTTTTGCATCGTAGAAATTGGGATACTGCGTGGCGGAATGATTCCCCCAGATCGCCAGGTTCGTCACCTCGCTGCAGTGCCGCCCCGCCTTTGCCGCCAGTTGGGACTTCGCACGATTTTCGTCCAACCGGGTCATGGCAAACCAGCGCTCCGCCGGAATGTCCTTTGCGTTGTTCATCGCAATGAGGCAGTTGGTGTTGCACGGATTGCCGACCACCAGCACGCGAACGTCGCTGGCGGCATTCTTCTGGATCGCCTGTCCCTGGCCGGTGAAAATCTTCCCGTTGATCCCCAGCAAATCCTTGCGCTCCATGCCCGCCTTGCGCGGCACGCTGCCCACCAGCACCGCCCAGTTCACCCCGCTGAAACCTTCCTCCAGACTGTCTGTGGCCACGATGCCGCGCAGGAGCGGAAAGGCACAGTCATCCAATTCCATCACCACTCCGCCGAGCGCCTGGATGGCCTGCGGAATCTCAATCAGGTGCAGAATGACCGGCTGATCCGGTCCGAATACCTCGCCCGATGCCAGGCGGGGCAAAATGGAATACCCGATGTTCCCGGCGGCTCCGGTGACGGCGATGCGAATTGGCTGTTTCATGAGCATGTAATTGGAAAATGGCTGACCGCAGGTGCATAGCACGCCCTTTGCGCGAGGCAAGCGGCACTTCCTGCACGGTTCGGATTTGCCCCTGATCCAACGCCTGTTTCCCCCTAATCAAGCGGGCTCTCGCCGGGAGAAGTCCCGTCCTTGTCAGGCGCGGGTTTCGTTCGAAACCGGATCCAGAAATTTGCCGGGATTGAGAATCCCCTGCGGATCCAGTGCCTGCTTCAAGGCCTCGTGCACGCGGAGGGAAACAGGGGAGGCGGCCTGGGAGAACCAGCGTTTTTTGGCAATGCCGATGCCGTGTTCCCCGGAAATGACGCCTCCCCAGCCGAGCACTTTTGCAAACAGGCGGTCCAGCGCATCCTCCGCCGCCACTTTCGCTTCCGGGGAATCCATTTCCGCCACCATGATGTTCACATGGATGTTGCCGTCCCCGGCATGGCCGAAGCAGGCGATGGGAAATCCGGATTCCTTCTGCAGCCACTCGCAGAACTGCACCAGATCCACCAACCGGCTGCGCGGAACGACGATGTCTTCGTTGAGTTTGATGAGCCCGGTCGCCCGCAGGCTGTAGGAAAATGCCCGGCGCAGCGCCCAGATGGATTCGCACGCCTCCTCGGTGGAGGCGATGTCCAATTGCACCGGCCCCAGACCGCGCACCAACTGCGTCAGTGCCGCCAAGTCTTCCTCCACGGCTTTTTCCTGCCCGTCGATTTCGACCAGCAAATGCGCCTGCCCCGCGGGAACCATCGACGCCCCCTTGTATTGGCGTGCGGCTTCCAGCGTGAAACCATCGGTGATTTCAATGACCGACGGCAAAAACCCGCCGGAAAATACCGCCTGCACCGCTGCTGCCGCTTCTTCAAAGCTGGCAAAGCCCGCCGAAATCATCCGCCGGCACGGCGGCCAGGGAATCAGACGAAAGGTTATCTCCGTAACCACTCCCAGCATGCCTTCGGAACCGACGAAAAGGCCGACGAGGTCGAAACCCGTGCGGTTTTTGTGGCAGCGGCTCCCCGTGCGCAGCACTTCGCCACTGGCCAGCACGACCTCCAATCCCAGCACATAATGCCGGGTGACCCCGTATTTCACACACCGCGGCCCGCCGGCATTGGTCGCCACGTTGCCGCCCAGCGTGCATTCGTTCAGGCTGGCCGGGTCCGGCGGGAAAAACCACCCCAGCCGCTGCACCTCGCGCTGCAGGTCGCCGGTGATGACTCCTGGTTGCACCACCGCCACTCCATCCGCCGGGCTGATTTCCAAAATGCGGTTCATCCTGACCAGGGAAAGAACAATGCCGCCCTGCAGCGCCACGCACCCGCCCACATAGCCGACTCCCCCGCCCCGGGCGGTCACCGGAATGCGGTGCCGTGCGGCAAATGTCAGGGTGCGGCTCACATCATCGGTGGACTGCGCAAACACCACCACATCCGGAATGCAGGCGGCAAACCATTTGTCCGCACGGTGCTCCCGCAGAACGGATTCCTCCACCGAAACCCGGTCAGGGCCCAGCAGCGCAGCGAGTTCGTCGATCAGGTGTTTCATCTTGCCGAAATATGGAACCGCAAATCCCGCAAGACAATGACAGGCTCAGGGTGCGGACTCGGGTTTTTGCACCCGGTCCAGCTCCACATCCTCCCAAGAGGCGGGATCCTCCAGTGGTTCGAGGTGGGTCATGATTGTGAGCCGCGGCACCGCTCTGCGGATGCCCGCCTCCAGATCTTCGACCAGGGCATGCGCCCTGTTCACCGTCCATTCCCCTGGAACCAGCACATGGACGGACATGAACCGACGCCGTGCCGCCTGCCGCGTCCGCAACGCATGGTAACGAATGCCCTCGGCGGCATAGTGATCCAGCACCGCGCGAATTCTGGCAATGTCGTCGGGCGGCAATCCCGTGTCCATGAGGCCCAGCATCGCCTCCCGGATGAGTTTGACCCCGGTCGCCACGATGTGCATGGCCAGCAGCACTCCGAGCACGGGATCGATCCGGTCCCAGCCGGTCAGCCCCACGAGCAGGAGGGCTGCCAGCACGGAAATCGTCGTCCACACATCGGTCATGAGGTGGCGGGCATCCGCCTGGAGCGCCACGGAGTGATGCCGCTTCCCCGCTGATGCCAGGATGCGGGCCACGACGATATTGATGAGCGCCGCGGCGCAGGAAACGCCGATGCCTGCCGCCAGTGCTTCCATGTTCTGCGGATGCAGAAAACGGTCCACCGCACTCCAGCCGATGCCCACCGCGGCGACAATCACCAGCACGCCTTCAATGCCGCCGGCAAAGTATTCCACCTTGGTGTGGCCGTAGGCATGCTCATCGTCTGCCGGCTGCGCGGCCACATGCAGCGAGGCCAGGGTGACCATGGCGGCGGCGAGATTCACAATGGACTCCAGCGCATCCGAAAGCATGCCCACGGAGCCGGTGATCCTCCATGCCGCCAGTTTGAGCACAAAGGTTGCCACCGCGGCGGCGATGGAAAGCCACGCGTATCGGGAAAGCACGACCGGAGTCGAAGTCATCAGAACTGCCAAGGTGTGCTGGGGGCTGGGACGGGCAAGGAATTTCCCTTCCATGCCGCAAATCCATGCCACTGTCTGCGCGATGACAGAACCAGCCACAACGCCCATCGACATGCATGTCCACATCGTCGGAAACGGAAAATCCGGATCCGGCTGCTGGATGCGCCTCAATCCTTACCGCCGCCTGGCTGGAGAATCCCTGCTGCGCAGCATTCGTTTCCGCGCCGATTTGAAGGACCCTGATTTCGACGAACGCTACGCCGGATACCTTGCCGGGCTCGTCCGCGCCTCCGCACTGAGCCACGTGGTGATTCTCGCCCACGAGGAAGTCTATGAAGAATCCGGCCGTCGCCTGGATTTCGGCACATTTCACACCTCCAATCAATGGGTGCTCGAACTGGCAAAACGCCACCCGGAATTCCTCCCCGCAGTGTCGATCCATCCCGCGCGCCGCGATGCCCTGGACGAACTGGAGCGCTGCCTCGACGCCGGTGCGGTCATGCTGAAAATCCTGCCCCCCAGCCAGAACATCGACTGCTCCCGCCCGGCCTACCGGGAGTTCTTTCAACGCATGGCCCAGGCGCGGCTGCCACTCCTGGCGCACACCGGCGGCGAATACACCGTCCCGGTCCGGGACAAGCGCCTGTTCGATCCCCGGCTGCTGCGGCAGCCGCTGGAATGCGGCGTCACCGTCATTGCGGCCCATGCCGCCACCCGCAGCGGCCCGCGCTGGCTGGAGCGGGATTTCATGGCGGATTTCATCGCCATGCTCGGTGACTATCCCCACCTCTTTGCAGACATCAGCTCGCTGAACACCCCCAACCGCAGCCACGGCCTGCGTCCGTGTCTGAAACCGCAGATCATGCCGCGCGTCGTTCACGGGAGCGATTTCCCAGTGCCGGTCAGCGGCCTCTGGGCAAGGATGCGCGGGCTAATATCGAAGTCCGATGCCCGCGCCGCCTCCGCGGAAACGAACCTCATTCAACGGGACTATCTGTTGAAAAGAGCCATGGGGTTTGACGATACCGTCTTCACCCGCGCCTGGCATCTGCTGCGTCTGCCGACGCGGGCGGAAGAGAAATCCGGCTAGCGGTCAGGGCCGCTCCTCCGCAGCACCAGGGAGGCCATGCCCCAGAAGACAACTGGTAGGACAATGCACAGCAGCATGGTGGTGCCGGGTGACTCCTCGCCGCGCGATCCCACCCAGGCAAAGACAAACGCCATGGGAACACTGCCGCAGGCCAGGGAGGAGAAAAACCGGACGGGCGGCATCCGCGTCAATCCGGCCATGCAGCAGGTGATTTCCGGAAGCACCGGCAACCATCGCGAAAGCGCCACAATCCAGCCGCCCGCACCGGAAAACAGCCGCCGCCCCCGCTCCAGATCATGCTCGCCCAGAAGCCTGCGGGCCGCCTGCTCGCCCAGAGCGCGGCACAGGCCGTAGGCGAGGGATCCTGACAAAAAAGAGCCCGCCGCACCAATGAGCCCACCGGCAATGGCGCCGTAGACCCAGCCCAGGGCGCTCATGACCGGCGTCGCCGGCACCGGCAGAATGAGATCGCCCACCAGCAGCGCCACCGCCGCCAGCCATCCCCACGGACCGAGGCCCTGAAGCCAGGCGCGCGTCGCCGCGGCATCGAATGATTCCTGAAACCAGTCTCCCCAAAGCAGAAAGGGAATGAGCACCAGCACCGCCAGACCAACGAACATCCAGATCAGTCGCATCCCTTAAAATTGTCAGGGAATGAACCAGCCGTTGCCAAGGATTTCCACGATCTCCACCTGCTTTTCAGACGTGGCTTGCTGCGGGAAGCTGGCTTTCACCGCAAGCGGCTGGCCCTTGGGCTGTTCCTCCGGAGCCACGTTGTAACCCTGTTCAGGCAGGGATTTCACCTTGTCGAACAGGGGGCTGTCGCGCTGCACGTAGCCGTAAAAAACCTCGTTCTCCGGAAACGTAGTCAGGCGCAGGGATTGATAGGCTTTGCGGTCGGCAAACTGGAAGTTGTAATAGTCATCGCGCCGGGCCACCACGAAGATGAGCGTGGGTGCGGTCGGTTTTTTCTCCAGAAATTCCGGTATGGCCATGTCACCGCAGCCGGAAACGCTTGGCCAGTCCACCAGAATCTCCTTGCCCGTGTCCACCACCACAATGCCCTGGAGGGTTTCCTGACGGTTGCGGAAAAACAACATCGCGATTTGCTGTCCGGGCATCTCCGGAGCATACAGCAGGTCCAGCACCCCGCCCGGCCCCAGGGGCAAAGTCCCTTTTCCATACGCCTTTTGCATCTTGGGCCCCTGCACGGCGGCATTCCGGGTCAGGGGCAGCATCTCCTCAACCGTGGTGGCAGCCAAAAACTTCACCGCCACTTTTCGCACCGCTGCGGCCCAGCCAGGATCCACCTCCTCAACGGGTTTTACCTCGGCACCCAGTGGATTGTCCTTTGGCACGTTTTGCAGGGAAGTCTGCAGGACCAGATCTTCCCCGTGCTTGGAAGACTCCTGGTTTGCGGTACGGACACGATACCAAACAATCCACACCACCAACAGCAGGCAGCCAAGAACGGTGGGGAAAAACCACCGGGGAATCCCCTTGCGGCGATAGATGGTTTCATCGGGATCCACCGACTGGAGGCGCTCCTTGCCTGCCACGGTCCTGGTCAGGCTGCGCCATCCCTTGCGCCGCCGGCGGCGGCGGACGCGGTCGGGCTTCACGCCGGTGTCGGCTCCGTAAAGGAACATGCCGCAATGGTCGCAGCGCTGGAGTGAAATGCTTTCCTCCATGTCCACCAGGGTCGATTCGGAGCAGCGGGGGCAGGTGATGGTGACTTCAGCCATGAGTTCGCGGGGGGGAGAGATTTCCGACAGGGATCATCTGCGTTGGAGTCGGCTCAGCATCGCATTGAACCAGCGGGCAGCCGACCGTTTTTCCCGCCCACTGGAGGCGGTGGGACTTGCGGCCGGGGCAGTCTCCAACACGGAGCGTGACGCGGCTGCCGGGTGGTCAAATTTTCCGGTGCGCAAAAAAACCTCCACCTGCCGCAAGGTCCGCGCGTCGGCAGTCATTCCGGTATGCGAAGCTGCAACCGTGACGAAATCCCCCATGCCCGGCAGCCTGCCGCACTCCACGGTCAGCAAGCCGTCGTCGGCACCTTCGAGAAACGCGGACAATAGCGGAACGTCACTGCGCGTTCCCATGATGACGCCAGGGTCATAGTCCGGCGCGGGAAGTTTTGCCGGAAGTCCTTCCCCGCATTGCAAAGCAACGGCCCCTTTGCCGAAAATAGACTGGAGCAGGCGGCTGTGAGCCACCAGGTCAGCCAGTTCGGATCCCTTGTTCGGCGGAGCCAGCATGACCACGCGGCCCAGCCGTTCCGGACGTTCACGGCTCAGAAAGCAGCGCACCACAATGCAGCCCATCGAATGGCAAACGAAGTGGAGCGGCCTGCCATTGGCAGGACGCTCGCTCCGGATGAAATCCCCCAGGGCCTTGGCCAGCGCATCGGGATGCAGCGGTTTTCGCGAGTCATAGCGGAAGCGCAGCACGCGGTAACCGGCGGCGGTCAACGCTTCCTCCGCAGGTTTCAGAGTGTCGCGGATCCACTGCAGGCCGTGCACCAGGACCACAGCGTCAGCAGCATGAGCGGGTGCAGCGGCCCGCGCCTCCGCCGCCACAGCAGGTGCTTCGGCGGCGACATCCCCCGGCACCGCCCCAGTGAACAGCATCCCCAGCATCCCGCACAGCATCCGTTGGCGTTTCATGCGGCAACTATGAATCGAATCGGCAGTTCCTGCAATGCCCTACGCTGCTTCAATGCTTCCGCGGCCAGATGGAGCGCAGCCGCCAGACATCGCCCGCTTTCAGCAAGGCCTCGCCGCCCGTTGCGGACACCCGCACGCTTTGCGCTTCGGGCTTCGCCACAAAGGGCGTGGGAACGTAAACCGTGCCGCCGCAGGCGAACACCTCCAGGCTGGTGCGGTCCACCAGGACATGCAGGTCGATTTTTCCCTCGCGCAGCGGAGCTGGGACCCGGTGCTCGTTCACGGCAAGTTCCTGCCGCTCCGCGTTCCATGAAATAACCGCACCCCGCGCATCCAGCCGCACCTCCTTGGCCTGCCGGGGTTCCACCAGCAACTGGATTTCCAGCAGTTCCCCATGCACCGCTTCGGCGCCGTTTTTTCCGGGCGCAATTGGTCCCGGCTGCAGCGGAAACTGTTTTTCCCTCAGCGATCCCAGTTCCTCCACCGGAGCCCACGCCATGCGCGGTCCGGCCTCCGTGCTGACCAGCGTCAGCGTCGTGGGAAAACACATCAGTTGGTTGAACGGCATTCCGGGCGAAGGCATCTGCCCCCATCCGATTTGCACCCGCCGCCCGGGCACGTCGCTGAACGTCTGGGCTGCGTAAAATCCCTTGCCGCGGTGCCCCGGCAGCTTGGGCGTTTCGGGGTGAAAGCGGACTCCATCGAATCCGCCCAGCAGATACTCGCTGCTCGCCCCGGTGATCACCCAGCGCTCGGCGTCTGCATTTTCTGCCCCTGGCAGGCGCAGCGGGAAAAAGTCCGGACATTCAAATAGGTCCGGCACTTCACTAACCACAGTCCAGTCCTTCAGATTCTGCGACCGCAGCAACTGGATGGTGTGCACCTTTTCCACTTCGACATACAGGGTCATGATCCACTGCCTGCTGGGCTGGTGCCAGATCACCTTGGGGTCGCGGTTGCCGTGCGTGATCTGCTTCACCACCGGGTTGCGCTCATATTTTTTGAAGGTTCTCCCATCCGTGCTGTAGGCCAGGTTCTGGGTAAATTCCCGTCCTGCCGCCGTGTAAAACAACACCATGGCAGGTTGCTGCTCCGTGCCGAATCCGCTGGTGTTGCCCGCATCCACCACCGCGGAACCGCTGAACATGGTCCCGGACTCATCCGGATACAGCGCCTCCCCCACTTCCTCCCACCGGACCAAATCCCGGCTCACCGCATGTCCCCAGTGCATGTTTCCCCAGTTCCAGCCATACGGGTTGTGCTGGAAAAACAGGTGGTACTCGCCCCGGTAGAGCACCAGTCCGTTAGGATCATTCAGCCAGCCCCGCCTGGCCGAAAAATGAAACTGGGGGCGCAGCGCCTCGGCATACAGGGAATCTGCGCCGGGCTGCGCATCGGACTGACGAATCGCCTCCAACGCCCTGGAGTCCGCCGCCATGCGACCCGCTGCCAATGTAAGGGATTTCCCCTTCCACGCAGAAATATCCAGAAACGCCCACCAGTCCGGTTCTCCATCGGCCAGCTCGATGTCGAACGAGCGCACCGCCGCGCCATCCGCGCTCACGGTCATCACCCGTTTTTTCGCACCGTTTTTCACTGGCAAATGCAGCCAGTGTTTCTCGGCTGCCAGTATCCGCCGTGCAGGCTCAAGGGCTCCCGCCGGTTTGGTGTTTGTCTGAACGATGTGGTCCACATTGACGTGGCCCCAGCCTTCCGTGGCCGCATCCACCATTTCCAGACGCACCCGCCGGCCCCGGAATTCCTCCACGTCCCAAACCTGCAACTCCAGGCGTTCGCTGCCGCCGGGATCGGTGTTAGGACCAGTGGCGGTCCGGACGGTCTTGCCTGCGATTTTCAAGTTCAGGCAGGTCCTGCCCTCCCAACCGCCACCGCCGATGAGAAAGCGCAGAAAGCGGCGCTCGATGACAAATTCCGGCGAGGTCAGCGTTCCGGTGCTGGCATCTCCCTTGTGAAATGAATTCACCAGCCCCTTCCCCTCGAACCCGTCCACCGGCATCTGGCCCGGCAGTGCGCCCTTGGCGGGGCCGCTCCCAAACGCTTCGCCCGTCACCGCCCAGTTTCCGTAATCCGCACCTTCAAAGTCCGCCACGGGCAGGTCCGCGTCCGATGCCCCGACGACCGAAGCTGTCAGCACCATGGCCGAAGCGAACATCCTGACAAAGCATTGGTGGAAGCGCGGGGATCTCATGCCGCGATCATTTCCATTCCCTGCAGCATCGTCAATCACTGACTTTTTGCCGCTGGCAGCCGCAGCGCCTGTTACCCGCACTTAGAGGATTTGTCATCGGGCGTTCCACCTGCAAACTCCCCCTGTGTTTGACGAACCACACCATCAACCTGTCTGCACTTCATGAGAATCATCCTGACAAGCATCTTCCTTGGCATCCTCCCGCCCGCGGCAGTCGATTCCGCCCAATCTGCGGAAACCGCGCGGAGGGGCCGGCTGTCGTTTGGCTGGGCCGGAGAGAGCATCACCCCGTCCAAACCCGTGGCCATCGGCGGGCAGTATCACACGCGCATCAGCGCGAACGTCCACGATCCACTGACGGTGACCGCCCTGGCGCTGGAGACCCGCGACGACGCCGGAGTCATCGCCCAGGCGGTCTGGGTGTCCTGCGACCTGGTCGGCATCCGCGCAGGGTCGGTGGCAAACATCCGCAAGCTTGCCGCTGAGGCGCTCCCTGATCTGGACGCGAAAAAAATCCTCGTCTCGGCAACGCACACGCACACCGCGCCGGCCATTTTCGACGTAACCGACCCGCCGGCGCACCCATACGATTTCATGGGCAGTTTCGCTTACCGAATTCCTGCCGGGCAGCAGGATCTGATGCATCCAAAGGAATTTCTAGCATTTTTCGAACACCAGGCAGCCGCCGCGGTGATCGCGGCATGGAAATCCCGCCAGCCTGGCGAGGTTGGATCGGCGCTGGGCCATGCCTCCGTGGCCCGCAACCGGCGCGCGGTGTTTTTTGACGGAACGACGCGCATGTATGGCAGCACTGCAGACCCTGGATTTTCCCATACGGAAGGCACTTCGGAGGATTCGCTGGATGTCCTCCTGTTCCGCCGCGACGGCAAGTTGACCGGCATGGCCCTGACCATTTATTGCCCGTCGCAGGAAATGGAGGGAGAGACGTATTTGTCCGCTGACTTCTGGCATGACACGCGGAAGCTGCTGCGCGAACGCTTTGGACCGGACCTCCAGGTGCTGCCGCTGTGCGGTGCGAGCGGAGACCAGTCGCCCCACCTGCAGGTTGGCAAGCAGACCGAAGCGGACATGCTGGCCCGGCGAAAGCTGGAATACCGTCAGGAAATCGCCCGACGGATTGCCGACGCGGTGGGCGACGTGGCGGATCTGGCGGGCAGCACCGCCCGCGGCGACGTGCTCCTGGAACACCGCGTCGAAACCATTCCCCTCCCCGTCTGGAAAGTGTCCGACGCGCGACTGGCGGAAGCCGTCGCCGCCTTCGAAGCCGGAAAGGATCGCCTGGATCAACTGAGCCCCGTTGACTACATCAACTGGCGCGTCAGCCGCACCATGATCGCGCGCCATCACTTGCAGAAGACAGAGCCATCCTACCAGGCGGAAATCCACGCCTTGCGCCTCAACGATCTGGCGCTGATCACCAATCCCTTTGAACTGTTCACCGACTATTGCATGCGCATCAAGGCGCGAAGTCCCGCCACACAGACCTCAGTGGTGCAACTGACCGCCGATTCCCCTGGCTATCTGCCCACCGAGCGGGCCGTGCAGGGCGGCGGCTACAGCGCCCGGATAGACGATGGCGTGGTGGGTCCGGAAGGTGGGCGGGTGCTGGTCGAGGAGGCCGTGCGGATGTTGAAATCCCTGTGGGAAGCACCAAAGTGAACCGGCACGGGTGGATGACGCAGCGTTTTGCTAGAAAATCAGGATTTTGGAGCAAACCTTTCACATCGCGAAACCCCGGCGGAACCAACAATGACTCATTCAAATATCCTGGAAAAACTGGCGGCCATTGCGGTCCTCCTTACGACGGCGGATGTGGGCTTCGCAGCAGATGCCGTCACCCCCGGCACGACAACCCAGGCGTCGGAGCCCTACACGCTGCGTGCCGGGCATCCGCGCATCTTTGCGGACGCCGCTTCGTTTCGCCAGATCGCGGCCCGCTGCGGCCCGGGCGGAGTGATGGAGGCCAGCTACAAGGCGCTGGTGGATTCGTTGGATCGCCCGATGAATCCGAAAACGGCGTATTTCCCGCGCGCCTGGACCGGTCCGAATTTCGGATTCGCCTACCAAATCGAAAAGAACCTCGGGCGGGATGCAAGCCGGTTCGTGCGCCACATCAAGGAGGCGATGTGGAAGACCGATGGCAGCGGCATTGACGGCATGGACTTTGGCTGGGACGCCATCATCTACGACTGGATTCACGATGCCCTGACCCCGGAGGAACGCATTCGATACGGGAACCGGATCGGAAAGTTCCTTCGCCATTACACGGAGGTTCCCGAGATTACGCTCAACGGCGGGACGTATTGGTACAACCAGACGTGGGGACCGGTCATGGGTGTTTCCTGGAGCCGGGACGGCATCGCGCCCAAGACGATGGTGGCGCTGGCCATCGCGGGTGGCAGGACGGACCACGAAGCGGATGCCCGCCGCTGGCTGGATTCGTTTGCCCGGCGGATGCCGGAGGAATTCGTCGCGAAATTCGACCAGCTCGGAGGCGTCTGGCCGGAGGGTCCGAATCACGGAGGTTGCTCCTATGCGCCGTTCATCACGTGGGAAGCCTGGCGTTTCGCCACGGGCCAGAACCTGTTTGAGAAAGCCGCGCGCACCAGCTTTCACCGGGAGTCTCCCTACTGGAATGTGTATGGGACGGTGCCACACACCGGCCACATGCCTCACCTGGAGGACACCGGGCCGGGGATATTTCGCGGCCTTGACACTTCCTCGTTCCGCGCGATCCACGCGGCGCGCTATCGGGATGGAATCAGCCAGGGCATGGTGCAGTCCGCCATCGAAAATGGCGCGGCCAGTTGGGCGGACATGATCTGGTATGACCCGGACGTTCCGGTGGTGAAGAAGGACGCATTGCCGCTGGCCTTCCATTTCCGCGGGTCAGGCCATGTCTATCTGCGGAGCGCGTGGCAGGGGGCCGACGACACATGGTCGGTTTTCACCGCGGCCCCTGCTTTCACGATGTACGGCTACGGATCCGGCGGCAATGGATCGTTCCAGATTTCGAAGCAGGGCGTGCTGGCAGGTCACGCGGGGTATGAATTGTGGTCGTCGGCCTGCATTCCCAACAGCCAGAATGTGGTGCTCGTATATGATCCCAAAGAGCAATACTTCAATACCGGCGGCGAGGCCGTGAAGCGGAACGACGGGGGACCCCAAGTCCCCAATTTCTATCACGCGCTGGAACCGGTGCAGCGCGGCGAAATCGTGGCCTACGAACACACCGATGCCTACACCTACGTCGCCGCCGACCTGACGCGCGCTTACAGCAGCGTGCGTGACGACGAGAAAACGAAGCAACGAACCCAGTCCCAAAAACTCCGCGAATTCACCCGGCAGTTCCTTTATGTCCGGGGAACCCCTGAGTTTTTCGTGATCTACGATCGGGTGCGTGCGACGGATGCCGGCTTCCCGAAAACCTGGGTGACGCACTTCCAGGATGAGCCCGAAGTCCTTGGCGCCGACGGCACGCTGAACGCCGCGCGGCAGGGGCCGGGATACAAGACTTATCAAGGTGCGGAAGGAGTGTTGTCCCGCGTCGTTTCCCGGGACGGAAAGTTTTGGACCACGGCGAAACGAGGAGCCGTGGGTCTTCGCACGCTGCTTCCCAAGAGAGCGCGGATCACCAAACGCGGCGGCGAAGGTTTCGAGACCTGGGGCAACCCGCATGATCCCAACGCCGCCAACAGCGGAGCCGATGCCGAACGGCGAAAGGACAGCGACATTGATCTGTGCCTGTGGCGGATCGAAGTGGAACCGCCTGATCAATCCGCGGAGCACCGCTTTCTTCACGTTCTCATTCCCTATCAGGATGCCGCCGGCAAGGAGGACGGATCGCTCTCGCCGGCGCCCGGGGCGTTCAAGCTGGCGGAGAACGCCACCCAGGACGGCGTCACGCTGGAAACAAGCACCGGCTCGTGGCTCATCCAATTCAACCGCCAGGGCCCCCCGGGCGGAGCGGTTTCAATTCGGCGTGAAGCATCGCCTGCATTCACCGCGACTTTGGCTAATGACGTAAAGGAGAACGCGCTGCCGGCTGGATTGGCGATCAGTTCTCGAAAGTAGGCAGCCAACAATCGCAAGTCCCGCCGCCGGTTAGCTAGGAGCCGACTAACAATGAAAACAATACCCATCCGTTGCACTGGAATCATATCCACCGGCGTGGCGGCATTGGGGCTGGCTGGAACAGGGCTGTGGCCTCATCGTGTGACGGTGGCCCAGGATGCAAAACCTCCCGCCGCTCGGGGTGCCTATTTCTATTTCGATGCGGAGTCGCAGAACGACGGCGACCCGCTGCCGCAGCCGCCATTCTTTCCGCAACCTTGGGCGGAAGCCAAGGCCTCCCATCCCAAGCGGGGCACTATCATCGCCGATCCGACAGCCCCGCAAGGGAAGCATGTGTTTCAGTGGGACGTGAAGAAAGCCAGGACCACGGAACTCTATCACGAAGTCAAATTCGACCGGATCCCGGAAGCAAAATCCAAAGACTACTACTACGCCTGCTTCGTCCGCTACGATCGCAAGGACGGCAAAGACATCTGGCACACCGGAATGGACGAATCCAGTGCCGACAAAGGATTCGAGATCAAGGGCGATGGCATTCGCTGGATTGTCGCCTTCGGCTCGTGGGGCCATGACAATGCAAAGGGGAAGTTCACCACCTGGGTTGGAAACCCAACCTATCATTTGAACCGCAGGGCGGAAGTCTATGACGCCTATTACCCAAACCAGAACGGCTACAGCCAGAAAACACCAATCCCGCTGGATTACGAAACGTGGCACGCCTTTGTGTTCAAGATGAAATGGGCAACGGATGACACGGGCGAAGTCGCGCTGTGGGTAAACGGCACGAAGATCCTCGACTACGTCGGCATCAGGACGGTGAAATCACCGGGAACTTTCGAGCGGCTCCAGTTCTTCGGCAGTAACTGATTAGCCCCGATTGGCCGCGGGATGCTGTTCGTTGAAAAGTTCCGCGATGCCGGTGATGAGGCTTTCCGTTCGCAGTTTCATCGTTTCGGTCAGGCTCTTGAAGATCGCGAACATGGTCG
>JAGNEJ010000075.1 GCA_018003315.1 Verrucomicrobiales bacterium | reverse complement strand
GAATCCAACGGCGTCGCACGGTGCGTTTTCTTAGGGAGGAATCGGGTGGCTGCATGGGTTGATTGGGATCAGGGGGTGGGAGGGTCGGCGCTTGGAGCAAAGAAAACGTCCAGTCCGCCCACGTCATCGATCTGCTTTTTTGACTGCAATGCGGCCTGGTCCAGCCACGGTGAGAGCGTTAACCGGTAGCGACTCCCGATTTCCACCTCGGCTGTGGGCACAAATTTTCGGTCCTGGAACAGCCAGTGCATGACCACCGCCTCAGGTTCCTTGAATTCACCCTGCAGCACCCGGTCAATCCGGTAGCGCACCGTGTAGAGCGCTTCCGGGTAGTCCACGGTTTTGGGATTGGGGGCGGCGGATTTCTCCAGCACGGTTGCTTCGACGATCACTGATCCGTGGCTGGAAGTGGGCGATGGCGTCTGCTGGCGCTTCGGATTGAATGTGACCGCACGCCATTCCACTCCCGTGCTGCGCGCTTCGGTGCGGGGGAGAAACAGATCGCGCGCTGCCGGCATCCAGACCACGATTTGTTTTGCCCGGACTTCGTCATCCGGGCGGTTGGCAAATTGTTCTCGCACCGTGCTGGCACCGCCGCCATTGCTGGCAATGACATCCACGCTGCGCTGCAACTGCCAGGCCAGATGCTGGGCAAAACCGGCTCCGAGGCGCGTTTCGCCGGGGGCCGCATCGGCAAATCCCAACGCGGGATCATCGTAAATGTTCACAAACGAATCGCCGAGCAGCACCACCGGGGAAGATCGGTCAGACATCACCGGGCCGCCATCCGCCTGGCGGATGCAGCGCAGACTGGTTGATTCCAGACTCAGAACGCGGCTGCGCGGACCCAGGTCGAGTTTCTCGACCAGGTCCCCGCGGCTTTCCGCCCTGCGCGGAGGTTCAGCACGGAATCGCCGTTCCGTGGATGTGATGCCGGCCTCCTTCAGTTTCGTCGCCAGCCAGGCGGCGGTCGCTTCCATGGCGCGGGGTGTCCAGTGGGTGTCCTGTTTCAAATAGACTGGCCCGTCGCGGTCGTCCGTGGCCTTGAGCAACCAGAGCAGCGGCGCGGCATCCAGGACCCGGATGCCGGCGGCTTCCAGTTGTTGAAACAGCGCTGCTGTGTCGGGATGCTGCACGGGATCCGGAGCCGGGTGCCCCGTTAGCTTCTCCGGATAAATGCTTTCCTTCATCGGCAGCGGCAGCATCCACAAGGCCACCCCGCGATCCTTCAAGTCCCGGGCGAACTGTTGGATGGCAGGCAGGGGTGGCTTCCAGTCCGCGAGGGTCGGGTCCTTGGCCACACTGCCAGGTTCCGGCTGCAATGGGCCGTGACCGGTGAGGGCGCGGAGTTCCGGGCGGTAAAAGAACCAGCCGTCCCTAACCGGCAAGGTGCGGTTGTTTCCCCGGCCCAGCCAGCGCAGAAACTGTTCCTGGGCCATCTGGCGGGCGGGGATGGCAAAGTCCGACTCCTCGCCGAGCCGGGTTTCAAACGCTTTCAGCCTTCCTGCAAGCGGCTGCGGGCCACTGCCATCGGTTAGTGTCCTGGCGAATTCTCTGGCGGGCAGCCAGCCGCCGTCTGCGTTCATTTCCCGCCAGTCCTCCCACAGCGGCGGCAGCGCCAGCATTGCCAGGAACAGCAATGCCACCGTCCAGGCCCCGCTGCGGCGGATGACGAGCCGTTCCGGGGGAAATTCATGGTGATACGGATTCTGCATGGGTGGGAGGTGCGGCTAGAACTGGAAATACAAAAACGGGCTGTAGCCTTGCTGGAACATCACTGCCAGGCTGCCGACAAAGAGCAGCAGGCACACCACCGCTTTCCACAGCGTGAAATGCTCCAGCAGTTTTTGCGAGTTGGGCACCGCCCAGATGATGACCGCGCTGACTGCTAGAAATGCCAGGGCGCTGGGTGTGCGCATTTCCGCCTGCAGCAAACCGGCAGTGGCGTCCGTGCCGCCTGCGCCGCACATGGCTGTGAGATACTGCACCGCCACGTTGAAGTTCTCCGCCCGGAAAAACACCCATGTTGCCAGGAGGATGCCAAAGGTCAGCCCCACCCGCACCGGATGCGGCAGCGCGGCATACCACGCATCCTTGCCCAGTTTGCGCTCCAGCGCCAGCATCAGGCCGTGAATCAGTCCCCATGCCACAAAGGTCCACTGCGCCCCATGCCACAGGCCGCCCAGCACCATGACTGTCAGCAGGTTCACATAGGTCCGGCCTGCTCCCTTCCGGTTTCCGCCGAGCGGAATGTAGAGGTAGTCGCGCAGGAACGTGCTCAGGGAAATGTGCCAGCGCCGCCAGAATTCGGTGATGCTCGCGCTTTGATAGGGCGAATTGAAATTTTCAATGAACCGGAACCCGAACAGCCGTCCCAGACCGATCGCCATGTCGCTGTAGGCGCTGAAGTCGAAATAAATCTGAAAGGCATACGCCGTCACCCCCAGCCACGCCGCCATGGCGCTGAGGGAGCCTGGCCCGGCCTGGAATGCGGCATCCGCCAGTTGCCCGCACGGGTCGGCGAGCAGGATCTTTTTGGAAAACCCCAGGCAAAACCGCGCCACGCCCAGGGCAAAGGCAGGCACCGTGTGCTCCCGGTGCTGCAACTGGTGCGCCAGACTGCCGTAGCGCACGATCGGCCCGGCGACCAACTGCGGATAGAGGCTGACATAACACGCGAAGTCGATGAACGATTTCGCCGGTGGTGCGTGTCCGCGGTAGAGATCAATGCAGTAGCTCATCGACTGGAAGACATAAAAGGAAATGCCTACCGGCAGGACAATGCGCGAGACCCATTCCGGACCGTGCAGGGTGCCGAACCCCAGCGCCTGCGCCACGTCACCGGCCGCACCGACCGCAAACCCGCAGTATTTGAAAAACCCCAGCACCAGCAGGTTGGAGGAAACCGACAGCACCAGTCCCAGCCTGCGCCGCCCTGCGGGCGCTCCCGGTTTGGAAATGATGAGGCCGCACCAGTAATCGATCGCCGTGGAACCGAGCATCAGCAGCATGAACCACGGATTCCACCAGCCATAGAAGGCGTAGCTCAGCAGCGTCAGGACAAGATGCCGCAGTGCTTTCGGGGCCAGATAGTATCCGGCGAGCGACAGCAGCAGAAAGTAAAAGACAAAAAGATGGGAGGAAAAAACCACGGTTCAGGCACGGTTGTGGAGCGGCGGCGCCACCCCCGCCACCAGGGTGCAGCCGACAAAAAAGGATGCGCTCCGACGCTTCCGCAACCACTGATGACAAAAATGACATTTCCGTCATTTTCAAAAAGGGAGCAGAGACCTGCCACCGATTCAAGAAAAGATTTCTCCACCACAAACCCCACGAGCTTGTGTCCGAAGCCGAATTTGAACGCGAACCGGGTGAAGCCGCATGAAAGGCCATCGCCTTATCGATGAGCGCCGTCTCGCATTCAATCGCGCTGTCGCCGCTGGGCTGCAGGAACATCCCGACCTGCTTTGCGAAGGCGCAGGCGAACTTTCACCGCCGCTCCGGACGGTTCACTCCACCCACGGACGCGCCTGTTTGATTTGCAGATTCCCGGCGGTGTCGATTTTCCATTCCAACTCCATGGCGAACCCGGCAGGGTATCCGTAGAGCGGACGGAAGTGGGCTTGGATTTTTTCCATCTGGTCGGCCAGCAATTCGGCCTGCGCCGTGGCCAGCACTGTCTGGCCTTCGGGAATGAGATTTGACAGGGTCACATACTGGACGGTGTAACGCGTCTGCCCGAGCAGCCGGGCGATCAGGAATTCCTCCGGCACGGAATTGGCATCCGGATTGGTGATGAGGTTTTCCCCAACCTGGGCGTTCACATAATAGCCGGTCCAGTTGGGATCGATCAGATTTTTGGTTACGCCGACGCCGTTGGCCAGTTCATCGTCGGTATTTTTGTGCACGAGGATGCCCATGGCCGCGGCCAGATGGTCCACGCGGTAGAATTCGCGTTCATCGAAGGCGCGTGCGCCCCACAGGCTGGCCCAGACCTGTTTCACGGTGTGGGAAAGGTGTCCTTCATTCGTGCGGTGGGTGAAGGAATCGTAAAGCCCGGCACCGTTGAATCCGGTCAGGTCTTCGTTGTTGGTGCTGGAGCGGCAGCGGATTCCCTGCCCGGCTGGGAAGCTGTCCTGCAGCGTGGTCAGTGCATCCATCATCCATTCTGGCAGCGGTGCGACTTCGATCTGGTCGCGGAGGATTTTCAGCGAGGCTTCGCGGTAGAGGGCATCGGATTGAAACTGCGGTTCGGCCAGCATCGCGGTGACGACAGCGTAAAAGCTGTTCGCCTTCATGAATTCATCGTAGAAATAGAAGGGGATTCCGAATCCATCCGGCACGTAAACGCCGGGACTCCAGGCGATTTTGCGCAGTTCCGCGACATTGGCCGTTTTTGCGCCAAACGCCCGGGCACTGGCGAACGCCAACTGGGACAGCGGTTTGATTGCGGTTTCGGTCAGGTCGCGCTGCGGCACCTGCGGGTTTGGAGGACGCAGCGACTCCAGGTGGGTCTCCACTTCCTCCGCCGTGGCTTCGCGGACGGTGAATCCGCCCGCAAGCGTTTCGAAACGGACAGTTTTTCCAAGCAGTGGCGACAAGGCAGGATGCGCCACGGCATCGCGCACAAAGGCATTGGGGGTGTTGTTTTGCTTCGCCTTGAGATTGACATGGGAAAGCGGCGTCTGCGGCACTGCGGTGATGATGCCCGCCACATGGGTGATGTCATTGGGGACATTGTTGAAAATGACCACGTCGCGGGCCGAAAGCGGCGTGGTGCCGTCAAACACCACGAGTCGTCCGAATCCCACTCCCGGATTGAGCAGGGTGTAGCTGGTCTGGCCGAAAAGTTCCTGCGTGCCGATGACATGCAGCCGGTGTCGGCGGGCCTCGTCGTAGGCGGTCCGTTCCATTTGATAGAGGG
The DNA here is from genome assembly GCA_018003315.1 of Verrucomicrobiales bacterium. GTDB lineage: Bacteria > Verrucomicrobiota > Verrucomicrobiia > Verrucomicrobiales > V1-33 > JAGNEJ01. Next base: position 20,739 of record JAGNEJ010000075.1, on the reverse strand, counting down.
TGCGCTGGGGTTCGCTGGCCGCGTGATAGGCAATCCTGACCGGAGTGGACGGCATGGAGCGGGTGATCAGATCATAGGCGGTCTGGACGTAATGGAAGCTGACCGCGTCCGAGGGCCAGAATTCCAGGGTGATGATGCCGGGGACCTCGCCCGCCGAAGGCTGCCAGGACTCGTGGACGACCAGGCTGCCTGCCAGGTTTTTGCGCGCAGTGTTGGTCCAGTAGGTTTCTCCGTTGAACTGGGACAGTCCATCATAGTAGGAAAGATCCGGCCGGTAGTTGAGGACGCTGCGGGCGAACTCGTAGTGGTAGATGTGCCGGCTGGCATTGAGAAAATGGAGCCGGGGATTTGCCGTATCGACATGGGTGATGAGGAATTTCACTTCACGGACGCTGGGGGCTCCGGGAAAATTGTCGAAATGCGAAAGTGCCTGCAGGGCCTCCTGCGTTGGAACAAAGATGGCACCGTCGGCAAAGGGAACGCTCCCCGCGGCATTGAAGGGATTTTGATCTGGAAGCGCCAGCAGCTCTTCCGCGTCATCCAGGCCGTCTCCGTCGGAATCCAACGGTTGGGCAACAGGAACACGCCGCACTTGAAAGAAAGCCCGTTGCAGCGCCGGAATGTTGTCGATGAGCGTCATCTCCCCACCCGTTCCCAGTTTCATGTCCACCGCCATCCCGTCGCCGCCGGGCACTGGAGTGCGCAGCAATTGATAGTAGAACCCGGGTGCGGAAGCCACGCTGAATGCCGCATGTCCGCGGCCATCCCTCCCGGCCGATTCCACGCGAAACGGCATTTCCGGCGCAGCCATCCCGCACAAGCCAAGGAACGCCCAGAACAGCGCCATGGCACCGGAGGCGTGGCGGGGCACATGCGCCATATTCATGGCAACGATTACTGTGCGCCGGGAAGGCCGTCAAACACGGCAGTCTGCCGGAACCTTCCTCCGGAAACAAAACCGGTTGCAACGAATTCCTGCCGCCGCGTTCATTCGACATGGATGTTTCCACTCCGCCTGCGCCCTTCGTGTTGACCGGCATGGTGCTGGACGCCCCGGCTTGGGGCCAGATGCGGTGGGAGCCGCACGGGGCCGTGGTGGTGGAAAACGGCATCATCGCTGCCGTGGGCAGCGAGGTCGCCGTGACGACCCAGCGGACAGACCTGCCGCCGGACTGTTGGCGCAGGGCACCCGCCGGGCAGCGGTGGATCATTCTCCCCGGACTCAGCGACGTTCACGCCCACATCCCCCAGTATCCCGCGGTGGCCAGAGTGGAGTCCCAGCTGCTTCCCTGGCTGCAGCGCCACATTTTTCCCAGAGAACGGGAATTCACCGCCAGGCGCACCGGCATTCTGGAGGAAATGGAGGCGTTTTTTTCCGATCTTTGCCGCCACGGAACCACGTCCGCCATGCTGTATGCTGCGGTTTGGGAGGACAGTTGTGATCTGGCATTTGCCGCTGCCGAACGCAGCGGACTGCGCATCTCCCTTGGCAAAGTGATGATGGATGTGGACAGTTACGGATGCGGCGAACGCCTGCCAGCCGCTGACACCCGCGAGCTTTCCATTCAGGAATCGCGCTGCCTCATTGAGCGCTGGCACGGCAGGGATGCCGACCGGTTGCGCTGCGTCATCTCTCCGCGATTTGCGCTGACCAGCAGCCGCGAACTCCTGAAGGATGCGGCAACGCTGGCCGCAGAAACCCGGTGCGCCCTGCAAACACACCTTTCCGAAAATCGCGATGAAGTAGCCGCGGTTGCACGGCTCTTTCCGGAGGCAACCAGCTACACGGACGTTTACCGTCGCGCCGGACTGGTCGGCCCATCCAGCGTCTTTGCCCATTGCATCCACCTCAGCCCGGCGGAAATGGCAATGCTGGCTGAGGCCGGAGCAAAAATTGCCCATTGCCCCACGGCCAACTGGTTTCTGAACAGCGGGCTGTTCCCGCTCGACCAAATCCGCCGCGCCGGCATCACCGTGGGTCTGGGCTCGGACGTGGCCGCGGGACCGGAACTCAACCTCTGGCAGGTTATGCGCTCCGCCATCGAAACACAAAAAGCGCGGCGGTATTACGATCCCTTCGTGCCGGAACTCACGCCCGGCCAGGCCCTGCACCTCGCCACCGTCGGCGGGGCCGCGGTGCTGGGATGTGAGGGGAAAATCGGTCAAATTTCACCTGGCTTCGATGCGGACCTCCAGGTGCTGGATCTCCACGCCGTCCTCCCCGCCGCCAGCAGGCATGGTGAGTCGGCAGAACCACCGCATCTCACCGCGGATGAACTGGCCGCTCTTCTGGTTTACCGCGCCGGTCCCTCCGCGGTGCGCCAGTGCTGGGTGCGGGGAAAGCAGGTGTTTCCGGCCCTTGGCGAGTCGCGCGGGGTTTGAAAGAGGGCGGCTGCTTTTGGTTAGTAATACGGGGTCAGTCCGTTTTTCCAGAGGGCTTTGAGTCCGGCCAAATCCTGGTCGATGAGCAGGGTGCCGCCGCCGGTGATGCGCAGTTTCCGGTGGGTGGCCACGGTGTTCCCGAGCACCAGCAGGCCCGGCATGGCGGTTTTGGCAGCGGGCAGGTGCTCCGGAGCGATTTCGATCAGGAGGCGGCCCGGACTTTCGCTGAACAGTTCCTCGTCGGCATTCAAACTGCCTGACAAAGTCAACTCCACGCCGGCTTTCAGTGAAAAGGCCATCTCCGCAGCGGCCACGGCCAGGCCGCCCTCTGAAATGTCGTGGCAACTCAGGATCAGACCGGCTTGCACTGCGGCATGATAGGCCCGGTAGCGAAGGAGATGGGCGGCGGCATCGGTGGGCGGAACCGGTTCCCCGGTCAGGTGGTGGGTGCGGGCATAAACGCTGCCGCCGAGTTCTGGCCGGGTGGCGCCCAGCAGGCAGAGCACGCTGGTGTCCCGGCGGATGCTGGAGCCGGTGGTGTGGCTTTCATCCTCCACGATGCCCAGGCCGCTCACCAACGCAGTGACCGGAATGCTCACAGGACCATCCTCGGTTAGGAAATAGTTGTAGAAGCTGTCCTTTCCGGACACAAACGGAGCGCCGAATGTCAGGGCGGCATCGCACATTCCTTTGACCGTTTCCACCAGTTGCCCCAGCTCCGTCGGGTCATCCGGATTGCCCATGCAGAAGTTGTCGAGGATCGCAATTTTGTCAGGATTTGCTCCTGCGGCTACGAGCTGGCGGATGCATTCATCCACCACGGCCGCCCCCATTTCGCGAGGGCCGGTTTTCCCCCATTCCGGGAGCAGGGAACAGGCCAGCGCCAGACAATGGGGCGAGCCGTCCACGCGGATCACGGACGCGTCCTGCGGCGCGTCGGCGGCGGCCCCGGCCAGCGGAGTCAGCAGGGTGTTCCCCTGCACCTGATGGTCATATTCCCGGATGATGGGTTCGCGGCTGACAATGGCAAAATCCTGCAGCAACAGGCGCAGCGAACTGGTCAGGGCCATGGGATCCGGCTTGATCCTGGGCGCGGCAGGTTGTTTCGCCGGCGGCGAGTTCCACTGGCTTTTGCGGTGCTGCCGCGGGGCTTCGTGCAGGCTTTGGCAGTCGAGTTCCACGACGAGGTTTCCGTGGTGCCAGACTTTCAGGATGCCCGAGCCGTCGCTGTGGCCCAGCACGGTGAGTTCGGTTTGGAAAACGTCCGCGAGCCGCTGCAGTTCCGGCAGGTCTTTTTCCTCCACTGCCAGCACCATGCGTTCCTGACTTTCGCTGAGGAAAATTTCCCAGGAAATGAGCCCGGGTTCCTTGAGCGGAGCGCGTTCCAGAAAAAGTTCGCCGCCGGTTTCGCTGAGCATTTCTCCCGCGGCGCTGGAAAATCCCCCCGCGCCGCAATCGGTCACAAACACAATCAATTCCCGTTCCCGTGCTTCGAGGATGAAATCGAGGACTTTCTTTTCTTCGATCGGATTGCCGATCTGCACCGCGCTTTTGTCCTCCTCGTGGGAATCGACCCCGAGGCTGGCGCTGGAAAAGGTGGCTCCTTTCAGCCCGTCGCGTCCGGTTCTGGCGCCGACGGCGATGATCTGCAGGCCCGCCCGCATTTCTTTGGCGATGTCCTTCTGCGGGATGATTCCGGCGGTGCCGCAGAAGACCAGCGGATTGTAAATGTAAGTGTCGTCGAACTGAATCGCGCCATTGACGGTGGGAATGCCCATGCGGTTTCCATAGTCCCGGACGCCCCGCACCACGCCGCGCAAAATGCCCAGCGGATGGATGACATCCTTGGCGCGGATTTTTTCCCGCGGGGTGTTGGGGGCGCCAAAACAGAAGACATCCAGGCTGGCCACGGGTTTGGCGCCTTTGCCGGCGCCGAGGATGTCGCGGATGACTCCACCGAGGCCGGTGTTGGCACCGGCGTAGGGCTCGATGGCGCTCGGGTGGTTGTGCGTTTCCACTTTCAGACAGGCGGCGCGATCCGCGTCAAGCCGGATGAATCCGGCGTTGTCCACAAAGGCGCTGAGGACGAATCCCGGCTTCTGCCGCATGATGGTTTCGCTGGTGGCGCGGATGAATCCTTTGAAGAGGCCATCCACGATCTCCGTGCATCCATCGATGCAGTGCTCGATCCGCGCGCCGAAAATCCGGTGCTTGCAGTGTTCCGACCACGTCTGGGCGATGACTTCCAGTTCCACGTCCGTCGGTTCGCGCTCCTTGTCGTTGAAGTAGGCCTGCACCGCCACCATGTCCTCGCGGGAAAGCGAGAGCTTTTTCTCCTTCGACAATCTTTCCAGCGCCTCGGGCGGCAGATCGCGGATGGGAACGGAAACAAACGTGGGTTGGGACATGCCGCGAACCTGAACGGCGGGGGCGGTGGGTCAAGCAGAATGCCCGGTGGGCATGCCGCCTGCGCCGGTTCATCCCTTCCGTTTCCAGGGCGCTTGCACATCCGCAGTGCCTTTCCTCTTGTCATCCGGCGAAAACCGCGCCACGGAGCAAGGGAACTCCTCACCCCGCAACCTGTTGATGAAAGCGATTCTGGCCCTCGAAGACGGCACTTTTTTTCAGGGAGAAGCCTTCGGCGCTCCCGGCACCCGATGTGGTGAGGCCTGCTTCAATACCTCCATGACCGGTTACCAGGAGGTGCTGACGGACCCGAGCTACCGCGGGCAGATCGTGGCCATGACCTATCCGCTCATTGGCAATTACGGCATCAACGCGGAGGACCAGGAAAGCGGAGAGCCGCATGTCAGGGGATTCGTCATCGGCGAGCTTGCCAGCGCCCCCAGCAACTGGCGCAGCAGCGAACCCTTGGAGGACTACCTCGGGCGGTACGGCATTCTGGGCATTCAGGGGGTGGACACCCGGGCGCTCACCCGCCATCTGCGCACCCGCGGCGCCATGCGGGCCGTTCTTTCCACGGAGGTGCTGGACCCCGGCGAGGCGGTGCGCCTGGCCGCGAACAGTCCCGGCATGGTCGGCATGGACTACGTCCAGGAAGTCAGCACTCCCCAGGCCTACCAGTGGGACCCTGAAGAACACGACAGCGCGGAATGGACTCTGCCCAATCCTTCCCAGCCACCGCCACCCGGCTTGGCGGAGGTGAAATACCGGATTGTCGCCTACGATTTCGGCATCAAATACAACATTCTGCGCCGCCTGCGCCAGGAAGGTTTTGCCAGCCGGGTCGTCAATGCCCGGGCCACCGCGGAGGAGGTGCTCGCCAGCAATCCTGACGGCATTTTCCTGTCCAACGGCCCTGGCGATCCCGCCGCACTTGATTACGTTCACCGTGAAGTCAGCAAGCTCATCGGCAAAAAACCCATTTTCGCCATCTGCCTGGGCCATCAGATGCTCGGACATGCCTTCGGCGGGAAAACCTTCAAGCTCAAATTCGGCCACCGCGGCGGCAACCAACCGGTGAAGGACCTGCGCACCGGCAAGGTGGCCATCACCAGCCAGAACCACGGTTTCGCCGTGGATGCCGCTTCCCTCCCGGCGGAGGTTGAAGTCACGCACATCAACCTCAACGACGGCACGGTGGAAGGATTGCGCCACCGCGAGGCTCCGGTATTCAGCGTGCAATACCACCCGGAGGCCGCTCCCGGCCCCAACGACGCCCGCTATTTTTTCGGCGAGTTCGCCTCCCTGATCGACGCCACTCGTTAGGGCGTTGCGGAAGCGGGGAGCTTTCTGCCCTGAGCCAGATCCTTCCACGCCTGCATCAGATTCTTTTCCTCGCGGCGGAACAGTTCGGCTTCATACACCGCCTCTTCGTTTTTCGGGTCCAAATCCGCAGCCACCAGTGACAGAAAACCGCGCAAGCGCTTTGCCGCGGGCTCCGGTCGCGCCGCCAACTGCCGGTTCAGCCTGACCACGGCCTCCACAAAGTGCTTTTCGTCCTGCGGCAGTGGAATGTCTTCGGCCACTTCCGTCCCTTCCGCCAGCCAGCGGTTTACCTTCTGCGCGGCGGCATTGTGGGGGTCCACATGCAAGGCCAGACTCAGGTAGCGCCGCGCATACAGCCGGGCTTCGGTGTTTCCTTTGCGCACGGCGGGAGTGAAATTCCGGTGCACGAAAATGGCCAGATAGGTTGCGGTCTTTTCCAGTTCCACCTGGAAAATGCCCACTTTTTCCTGCGTGAACCAGGCATCCGTCACCTCCACCGGACGGAATGCAGGAGGTGGGGCCGGAGCATTTTTATCCGCCAGCACCGGCAGCGCTCCCAGCAGCAGCATGGCGGGCAGCAGGCGGAGAAAAGGCGGAGCCATGCGCAACGGAGCCTCAAAAAATTTCCGGATGACCTTCCGTCAGCACGGCAATGCTGCGGTGCATGCCGCGGGATATTGCCCCTTCATGCAGTCGCTGCAGCGGCTCATGCATCGGCTCGCCGCCGAGGGGAAAGCTTCCGTAATGCATGGGTGACATTTGTATGGCCTGCAGGTCAATGAAGGCGTCCAGCGCCTCCTCCGGATTCATGTGGACGGACCGTCCGCTCATGGCCTGATAGGCGCCGATGGGCAGCAGCGCGAGCTGGATTTCCGCCCTGCGTCCGATCTCCACAAAGCCGTCGAAATACGCACTGTCCCCGCAATGGTACACCGTGCGTCCGCAGGCATTGGCAATGAGATACCCGCCAAAGCCGCGGTGGACATCGTGGACCATGCGGGCGCCCCAGTGCTTGGACGGCGTGAAGGTGATGGTCAGGTCGCGGAAGCGCACGGTGTCCCACGGACTCATTTCCACCACTTCGCCAAAGCCCTTGTTCTGCACCAGTCGGCCCACTCCCTTCGGCACCAGCACGGGCTGCCCGTTGGCTACGCGTTTGAGACTGCGCAGGTGCAGGTGGTCAAAATGCGCATGGGTCACCAGCACGAGATCAATCTGCGGCAGATGGTCCAGCGCCACTCCCGGACGCCGCACCCGTTTTACAAACGCATGCCACTGCGCCCAGTTTGGGTCGATCAAGATGTTCGTCCCGCCCGTCTGGATGAGAAACGTGGCATGGCCGATCCACGTCACCTGGATGCGGCAGGATGCCGCGGGATGGCTCAGGTCGGGCGTGCGGCTTTCGCCCTGCCGCGGCTTGAGAATTTCCGGCAGCAGCACTTTGCTCACAAAATCGAGATTCCGCCGGCTCCATCCCTTCTGCGGCAGCAGCCCCACCTGCAGATCGTTTGTTCTGTCCCGTCCGCCCCGCGCCAGGCTTCCGGTCTTGCGCAGCAAACGCCGGAGGACACCGGATTCCGGCTCAGAGTGGGTGGAGGAATGGCGGACCACTGCGGGAAATGGGTTGTTGCAACTCATCATTAGCCAGTCCGCCACCGGGTGCCAGTGGAGTTTTTTTCGGAAATTCTATTCGACCACGACACAGATTATCGGCGCTGCAGCTGATGGAATTTGCGGAGACCTGCCAGGGGTGTGGCGACTCGATCTGCCTTTCGCTGGGGAGGGGCAAAGCAATTCGGATCGCTCAGGCCTGGAGCAGTTCCAGGGCGCGGAGGACGATGCCTTCCACCGGCCAGAGCCGTCCGAGGCCTTCGTAGCCGCAGGCGAGCAGGCCTTCTTCCGGGCCGATGAACTGGTGCCCCCAGGTCTTGAGCGTCGCCACGTTTTGCTGGGTGGCTGGATGCAGCCACATCTTTCCGTTCATGGCGGGTGCATGCAGAAAGGTCGCCCGCGTGGCCAGACAAATGGCACTCAGCGCATCGTCCGCCAGCCCATGGGCCAGTTTTGCCAGCAGATTGGCGGTGGCTGGCGCGACGAGAATCAGATCCGCTTCATCAGCGAGTTGAATGTGCCCGGGACGCCAGTTTTCTTTCTCGTCATGGAGGCCGGTGACCACCGGGCGGCGAGTCAGCGTCTGGAGTGTCAGCGGGGTGATGAATTCCTGGGCGTCGCGGGTCATGACTGCGGTCACCGTGCAGCCTTTTTTCACCAACTGGCTGGCCAGATCAGCCGCTTTGTAGGCGGCGATCGACCCGGTAATGCCCAGCACCACATTCATTGCTTCACTTGCGGGACTGCAGGTCGTCGATATCCTTTTCCAGCTTCGCGATGAACTCCGTGGCCGCTTTGAGCCGCGCCGCCAGCACCCTGGAAATGAATCCGTAGAGGGCGGCGTAATAACCGGGATTTTCCTCCTCCGGCTTGATTTCCTGGAGGAATTTCTGGTCGATGACCAGGCAAAGGGTGCTGCTGCGCGCCACCACGGAGGCGGAGCGCTTTTCGTCGCTGACCACTGCCAATTCGCCGAAGATTTCCCCGGATTTTTCGATTTTTGCGATCGCCTCGCCGCCCTTGGTGACTTCCAGTTTGCCGGTCAGCAGGATGAAGATGCGGGAATCTTCCTGCCCCTCCTTGATGATGGCGTCCCCGGGGTCTGCCTGGATGAAATAGCTGGAGTAGAGGATGTCGTTGAGATGACGGTCCTGAAATGATTCGAAAAACGGAATGCGGTCGAGCGGCTGGGGGAGTTTTCCCTCCTCGTGGATGTAGGCGAATTCTTTCATTGGATGCGGGTGGTGCGTTCATATCACAGGCGATCCGGGTGGGAAAAGAGAAATGCGGAGGAGATTTGCACCGGCTGGCAATTTCCCGCTTGTCTCACCGCGGAAATTCCGTGTAGTGTTTTCCCCGACGGCAGCCCCGTGAGGGTGAAGGGACAGCGACGCTGAAACACCGGCGCCCCCGTTCCCGAGCGAGGCCCGGCCGGGGGACACGCTGTCCCGCACTTCCACTTTTTCCGAATCCATCCCATGTCCGCAGCCGCAGATCCCGCACCGCACAAAATGACTGTCAACGACCTAGCTCCCAATCTTCGTGGCTATTTCGAAAAGGCAGTGGCCGCCGTTCGCTTGATGAACAACGACTACGCGATCCAGCTATTCCAGACCATCCTCAAGGAAGTGCCGGAATTTCTGGAAGGACGCCAGCTTTGCCGCAAGGCAGCCATCCAGAAAAAACAGGCCGCGGGGAAAAAGCTGCTCGACATCAAAACCACCGGCCTGGCCGCCATGAAGCTCCAGGCCAAGGCCAAGAAGGACCCGGCAGGGACGCTGCCGGAAATCGAAGCCCTGCTGGCCGATGACCCGTTCAGCGTTCAGGCCAACCAGTTGCTCTTTGAAGTGAGCGACGCGCTGAATCTGCCGGACACCGCCTCCTTTGCCCTGGAAACCATCCGTCAGGGCCACCCGGAGAATTCCAAGGTCGGCCACCAGCTGGCTGCCTATTATCTGCTGCATGACCATCCTGACAAGGCGAGCCGGATTTATGAAGGCATTCTGAAGGTGGACCCGACCGACGGCGAAGCCCGCAAGGGGTTTACCAACGCCAGCGCCCGGCTTTCCACCAAACAGCAGAAATGGGACAAGGAGGAGAGCGGCGTGCGTTCACTGATGAAGGACAAGGGACAGGCCAAACGCCTGGAACTGGAAGCCAAACAGGGCATGACCGAAGAGCAGACGCAGGAATTGCTGGACGAATACATGGCCGAATACGCCCAGGATCAGAATAACGTCAACACCGTGCGTAAAATCGCCGACCTCCTGGAGCGACTCGGGCGGTTTGATGAATCCTATCAATACTATCACTACGCCTGGACGATCAGCAACGGCGACCCTTCGCTGGAAGTAAAGGTGCTGAAGCTGCATGACAAGCTCCACGAAATTCACATCAAGCAGCTTGAAGACTGGATCACCGAGAACCCCGACCACCCGGACGCCGACGTGCAGCGACAGGAAGTGGACCGCCTGAAAACGGAGCGTGAAGAGCGGCTGGTGGCCGTGGCCAAGGAACGGGTGGACAAAAACCCGACCGATCCCCAGTTGCGCTTCGAACTGGGCGCGCACCTTTTTGCCGCGGGTCATCCCACGGAAGCGATTCCCGAACTGCAGCGGGCGAAGAGCAACCCGCACATCCGCACCAAGGCCATGCTCATTCTGGCCAAGTGCTACGATGCAAAAAACATGATCGACCTCGCCGCCCGGACACTCAAGGAAGGCGTGTCCGAACTCCACGTCATGGACGGCACCAAGAAGGAAATGCTCTACACTCTGGGGCATCTGCTGCGCCGGGGCAAACATGAAGCGGAGGCCGTTGACTGCTGGAAGCAGATTTACGAAATGGACTACGGCTATCTGGACGTTGCCAAACTGGTCGAAGAATCCTACGGAGGCTGACCCGCTTCACCAGCGCTGCTTTCCCGGCTCCGGCCCGGTGCCGCGTTCGGTCCGTTGACCTGCCAGGGCGCCACCGCCGTCCATCCCTTTTCCAATACCCTACTCTGTTTTCATGTCTGATCTGAAATCCAAAATCAAACAGGTCCTTGTCGAGGAACTGATGCTCCAAGTCACCGCCGATTCCATTTCCGACGATGGTCCGCTGTTTGGTCCTGAAGGCATCGGGCTTGACTCCGTCGATGCCCTGCAGCTTGTCGTGGCCCTGGAAAAGCACTTCGGTCTCAAGATTTCCGATGTGGAGGCGGCCAAAGGCATCGTGCAAAGCGTCAACACCATCGCCGCAGCCATTTCCGCACAGCCGACCGCCGCATCGTAAAGCGGGCGGGTTTTCGGGAGGCGTTGATCAAGGGAGATCGGGCATCAGTCCGGGATCGTCAGCGGACGGAAGGCGACGACGCCTGCGGGTTCCCCGTTGGGAAAGATGTCCTTGATGCGGGCTTCCTTCTTCTCATGCATCCAGGCCAGCAGGTGCCGGTGCATGGTGGAAAACACTTCCGGGTGCTCCAGGTTCACGGGGACTTCGCAATGGGGGTCTTTGCCCAAGTCGAACAGGCGCCAGATCTCCTTGTCCTGTCCGGGCGTGAACACCAGTTTCCAGCGTTCCGTGCGCAGGCAGCGTTCCTTGGTTTGCAGCACGGTTTCGTTGCCGTTGACGAGCTTTTCCCTGCCCTTTTCCAGGACCGTAAACTGGTCGCGCAGGACAAAATGGCAGTTGAAGTCGCGATCCACAAACGTGGTGGAGTCCATAGGCGGGAGGAAATGCGGCTTTTCACCGGGAACATGGCGCTTGCAGAACAGATAGCTGGTCTCTCCGAAAAAGGCCAGTGAGAGGTCGGTTGCCGGGGCTTCGATGCAGGGCCGCAGGCTCACGCCTTCCATGCGGGGGTCCGGTTTCACTCCGGCGAGGTCGAGCAGGGTTGGTGCAAAGTCGATGCTGCGCACAATGCGGTCGATTTTCTGCGGTTTTCCCTCACGTCCCGGCACATGGAGAATACAGGGGATGTTGCTGTTCTGATCGCCGCCGTTAAACGTCAGGCCGTGGCCGAACGTGCAGTTGGGTTCGAAGAGGTCGTCGCCATGGTCGCCGGTGATGAGGATGACGGTATTGTCGAACTGCCCGGTTTTTTTGAGGTGCTCCACGACCTGCCGCACCACGTCGTCAAACTTGGCGACGCACCCGTCATACAGCCCGACAATCTGTTCGACATCCTCCCTGGGCAGCTCACGCCATTTTTCTCCGATGTCCACGCTGCCGATGAATTTGTCCACGTCGAGCTGCATGCGCCCCTGGTGCGGCCCCTTGTAGGCGGGGTTGGTGAACTTGGTGCTGAACGGGGGATTGATGGCATACGGGAGGTGGGTGATGCTGAAAAACGCCGTGCAGAAAAAGGGTTTCTCGCTGCGGGCCTGAGCGGTGAGCTTTTCCTTGAGCCGCTCGGTGACGACTTCCGGCGTCACAAACGAGGCGCAGGAACGCAGCCCGGGGAACATCCAGTAACCGAAATCATTGTCGAAAAAGAGCGGCAGCACCGCATGTTCGCGGTAAACCGCCTGGGTCATGTAAACCTGGAAGTTGTCGAAGGTGGAGACGTCCACATGCTCGAAACCGTGGTTCATCATGTCGAATACTCCGGCGCACCAGTCGCCGAGCACCGAGGTGTCATAACCATTCTTTCGCAGTTGACCCGCCAGAGTGGGGGAGAGTTTGCGCACGCGCTCCACCTGCTGGCGGTTTGGAAACATGTGCTGCAGCCCGTGCGTGTGCGGGTATTGGCTGGTCATCATGCTGGTCATGCTTTCCAGCGTCGAGGAGATGGGCGTCAGGCACTTGGTGAAGTTGACCGACTGCGCGGCCAAGGCATCGACATGGGGCGTGGTCTTTTTGGGATAGCCGTTGCAGGAGAGGTGGTCGGCACGCAGGGAATCCGAAGCAAGCACGAGAATATTCGGCCGGGGGTCACGGCGCACCACCGCATCCACGCGGCTGCTGTAGGCATTGAATCCAATCCAGCCGACGGCCAGCAGGGCGACGTTCATGACTCCCACGGCGCGGCAGGCGCCCAGCGGCCAGCGTTTGGCGCGCCAGCGCACCAGGGCGGTGGAGTAGTGGACGGCCACCAATCCCGCCAAAATCCACGGCCCGGCCTTGAAGAGGACATCCTTTGCGAAATCCGGAAGCCAGCCGGCAATGGCGAAATACACGTTTTGCCAGTGGGGATCGAGCGTGAAATAAAACGGCCGCGTGTAGAAAAATCGCAGGAAAAAGAAAAACCAGACCGCCAGCCCGACCAGGGCCGCCCGCCAGACGATGCCCCACCGGGAGATTTTCCTTTTCTTGCGCAGGGACCATTTCACCACCGGCCAGGCCAGCAGCAAAATGGCGGCGGCCACGAGGGCGTAGCCGCGCAGCAGGTCGAGGTTGACGTAGGCCAGGAAGTCCGAAAAATCATTCAAGGCCACTTCACTGAACTTGTTGTCCAGGGCACCGGTGTTGCTCTTCAGGTTGTAGATCGAAACACCAAAAATCCCCAGATGCAGCAGCAGGATGCCGCACAGGGTCCAGGGGAAAATCCAAATGCCTTTGGGCGGTGCGACCGCAGGCGGGGTGGGCGCGCTTGAGTTCATGTAAAATCCAGAGGAGGGGGAAGCTGGAGACGGGCTGAGAGGGGGCCTCAACCAGACGCCAATTCCACTGATTAGCAAGCGAAACCGGAACGCTGCGCGTCGCGGATGCGCAGCAGATCCTTCATGACCGCATGCAGATTGCCCGTCCATTCCCGGGTTCCAAATCCGTCATGCAGGGTGCGATACAGGGAAAACAACTCGCGATACACCCGGTGGGCGTCCGCATTTGGCCGATAGACGGTGTCGCGCACGCCGCACAGCATCTTTTGTGCGGCCTCGACATCGCCGAATCCGCTGACCTCCCTGCCCGCCGCCACCGCACCAAAAATGGCGGCTCCCAGGGCGCACGTCTGGTCGCTGCGGGAAACCATCATGGGACGGCCCAGCACGTCGGCATAGATTTGCATGAGAGTCGCATTTTTCACGGCCAGACCGCCGGTGCTGATGACCTCCGAGACCTTGACGCCGTGCTCCTCCAGCCGGTTGATGATGGTTAGGGCACCGAACGCCGTGGATTCGATGAGGGCGCGATAGATTTCGTGCGCTTCGGTGTGCAGGGATTGTCCGAGCAGCAGCCCGGAAAGCCGGGCATCCACCAGCACGGTCCGGTTTCCATTGTTCCAGTCCAGCGCCAGCAGCCCGGTGGCTCCCGGCTTCAGCGGGGCCAGTGCCCGTTCCATGCTGGCAAATTTTTCCTCGACGGCATGGCCGTAATGCTCGGGGACAAGGTGACGGACAAACCACAGGAAAATGTCTCCCACGGCGCTCTGGCCGGCTTCGAGGCCGAAATAGCCGGGCATGACCGAGCCATCCACGATTCCGCACAGGCCGGGCACGTCGCCCAACGGATGCTGATTGGGCACCACCATCAGATCGCAGGTGCTGGTGCCGAGGATTTTGACGAGAGTGCCTTCCTTGATGCCGGCTCCCACTGCGCCCATGTGGGCGTCGAATGCGCCGACGGCGACCGCGATTCCAGCGCGCAGCCCCAGCTTTTTCGCCCAGTTTGGCGACAGCCGCCCGGCAAGCTGGTCGGAAGTCAGCGCCCGGGCATAGAGCCGGTCCCGGAGTGCGGCCAGATCCGGGTCGAGCCTGGTCAGAAAATCCCTGGCCGGCAGTCCGCCCCACTGCGGATGGAACATGGCCTTGTGGCCGGCGGCACAAATGCTGCGCGCCATTTTTTGAGGGTCGGACTGGCCGCTGAGCACGGCGGGAATCCAGTCGCAGTGTTCCACAAAACTGTGGGCGGCCTTGAAAACATCCGGAGCCGCACGGCGCAGGCGCAGGAGCTTGCTCCACCACCACTCGGACGAATACACCCCGCCGCATTTGGCGAGGTATTCCGGGTGCATTTTCTGCGCCAGACTGGTGATTTCCTCCGCCTCTGCATGGGCGGTGTGGTCTTTCCAGAGCCACGCTTGGGCGTTGAGGTTCTGCTGGAATTCCTCCAGCAAACCCAGCGGTGTTCCCGATGCATCCACCGGCATGGGGGTGCTGCCGGTCGTGTCGATGCCGATGCCGATCACGTGGGTGGGGTCAAATTTCCGGTCCAGGCGCTTTGCCTGCTCCAGCACGGCGGTGATGGTGGCCGTCAGTCCGTCCAGGTAGTCCCGGGGATTTTGCCGGGCCACATGGGGGTCGCGTTCGTCGAGCAGAATGCCCATCTCCCCGCTGGGATACGGGAAAACATGGGTTGCGATTTCATACCCGCTGCACAAATCCACCAGCAGCGCCCGGCAGGAATTAGTGCCGTAGTCGAGACCGATGGCGTAGCGTGGAATCATGTCAGGAAAAATACCGGAGGAGGATGCGGGGTGGGGGCGGCTCTTAAGCCCGGAGCCTTCGGCTGTCAATCCGCCTCGCAATGCCTGCGTCTCGCCGGAGGCTTTTCTTTGCCAACGGTCAATTATGGATTGACCCGCGTGGTGGAATTTTTGTATGGGTGGTCGCATTCGCTAAAAAATTCCTGCCCAGTCAACCTGCATGAAAACCACCCATTCATCCCTGCCCGGCCAGTTGCTCGCCGTTCTTGCTTTCAACGCCGGTCTCGGCGCATTGCAAGCCGCCCCGACGTATTCGACAGACTTCAACCCCGGCTCCACCACGGACCGGTTTGACCTTTCGCAAGGAGTGCAAGTGATTGATGCCTCGCCCATTCTGGGGTTTGGCGGCGAGTCGCTGGGCGAGGCATTTGGTGGATCCGGCGGCATCGAAAACGGCAATGTGATTCTGAGCGATGGACCTCCACTGGGCACGGTGGATCGCTTCGACTGGCAGACGCCTGGCTGGGTGAATGTCTCCGGCATTGAAATCCGGCTCGCCCAGGACGGTGCCGCCGCATTCCGCGGTGCCAACGCCTACACGCTCTACACCACGCAGGACGGACTGAATTTCTCGACGGTCTCCTCCGGCAGCATTCCGCTGACTGGAGGGCCGGGGTCGCCGATGGTGAACAGCCCGCTGCTCATCTCCGACCTCGCGCTGGCGGGCAGCGTCACCAATGTGCGCGGGTTCCGGCTGGAAATCACCCGCAACAGTGCGGGCGGCACGCGGGTAATCGAAATCGACGACATCGCCAGCACGCCGGGCGTGCAGACGATGAACTACCACGACAAGGTGGCCTTCAATGCCGCGACCAATTCGCTGGTGACGACGGGTGCACCGCTGGACGAGGGGCCGGGGCTGGGCTTCAACTACTCGGTGAGCAGTGCGGTGGCTGGCGGCACTGACACGGTGGTGGATGCCTTTGGCAATAAAGACGGTGCCGTCGAGCCGGAATCGTTCATTTTTGGCGACGGCGGGACCGCCGACAACGGCAATCTCGTTCTGGGTGACGGCGGCGAGACCGTGGATTTCATCCAGTGGCAGTCGTCCGCCCCGCTGACGCTCGCAGGCTTCAAAATCAATCTTGCCGGTGACGGTGGCGGGAATCCTGACCGCGACACCGAACTGGTGCGTTTCCTCGTCGAGGGCACGGAGGTGGACCTGTTCGACAATAATGGATTCGACGGAGAAGTGGCACGGCTGTTTTCCGGCGGTGCGGTGACGGGAGATGATTTCCGGCTCGAATTCTCCCGCAGAACCGGCCAGGGCGGGCGGGTTTTTGAAATCGATGCCATCCTTGGCATGATACCGGAGCCGGGCAGCGCCGCCCTGGTGGCCTTGGCCGGAGTGATGCTGCTGCGCCGCCGGCGACAGACCTACTAGCAAGCCGCTCCGCTTCAAGCGGTGGTAGGCGTTTCCAGAATCCCCCCATGAACTCCCTGCGAATTTTCGCTGGTGCGTCTGTCCTTGCGCTGACCTTTACCGGCGGGACCCTGGCCGCGCCGACCTACGGCCCAGGGGGAGGCGGCGGCAGTGCGACGGACCTCTTCGACGTGTCGCAGGGCGCTCAGGTGATCGTCAGCACACCCCAGTATCCGGCGGCGGGAATGTCGGATGCACGGCTGATTTTTGGTCAGCCGGGGAACGGTGCCTGGGTTGAAGGCACCAACGCCATTTTCCAGGACGGGACGGCGGGATTCACCGACGTGGTGGAATGGCAGACGCCGGGGTGGGTGAACCTCACCGGATTTGAATTGCGCATGGCGCAGGACGGGACGGGCAGCGCCTTCCGCGGCTGTCAGTCGTTCAAGCTGTTCGCTTCGCAGGACGGGGTGAATTTTTCACAGATTTCAGGCGGGACCCTTCCGCTGGTCGGCGGGGTGAACCAGTTTTCGCCCATCCTCATCAACGACACGACACTGACCGGAACCGCGACGAACGTGCGTGCCTTCCGGCTGGAATTGGTGCGCCTGACGGGCGGCGGGCCGCGGGTGATCGAACTCGACGGCTTCGGCACCCCGGGGGAAATGCCGGTCGGAGCAACGTTTCTCGACCGCCTGGCTTTGAACGCCACCACCAATACGCACACCGGCCGCGGCGCGGCCATGCGCGACGATGAGGGACCAGGCTTCGCCACGGACATCCTTGTCAGCAGCCGGGTGCTCGGTGCCGACACGCCGGAGGACTGCCTGGGCAATCACAATGGCGCGGTCGAGCCGGAGAGCTTCATTTTCGGCGATGGCGGCGGTGCGGATAACAACGACCGCACCGTCGGCAACGGCGGTGAGGCGGTGGACTTTATCCAATGGCACACCGCGCAGCCGTTCACGCTGGTCGGCTTCCGCATCGTCCTCGGGGGCGACGGGACCACCACGAACCGCGATACGGAACTGGTGCGTTTTCTCGTCGAGGGTGAAGTGGTGGATCTCGTTGACAACAACGGATTCGACGGTGCGGTGACGCGGCTTTTTGCCGACGGTGCGGTGACGGGCGATGATTTCCGCGTCGAATTCACCAAGACCACGGCCTCGGGCGGACGGATTTTTGATATCGATGCGATTCTCGGCACGGCGACGCCGCACACCGGCGGCGTGGTGGTGAATGAAGTCTGCAGCGAGAACAAGGGCAGCCTGCGCGACGAGGACGGCGACACTCCGGACTGGGCGGAGCTTTTTAACAACAGCGACGCCGCCGCCGACCTCAGCGGATGGCGGCTGAGTGACGATCCCGCACGTCCGGCCAAATGGGTTTTCCCCGCCGGCACCGTCCTGCCAGGGCGGCGACACCTCATCGTGTTCCTTTCCGACAAGGACCGCCGGGTGCCGGGCAGTCCGTTGCATGCGAATTTCCAGATCAAAGCCGGCGGCGAACCGCTGTCCTTGAGCGCGGCGGATGGGGCGCCGGTGGATGCCACCCCGGCGGTGCGTCTGGGGGAGGACCGGACCTATGGCCGTTTCCCCAACGGCAGCGGAGCCGGGAAATTCTTCACCACGGCCACGCCGGGCCAGACCAATGCGTTCGAAACACCGTGGGACAGTCTGGTGCATGAGAAACCGGAGGTTTCCCCGCCCGGCGGCTGGCATGTCGCCGCGCAGCAGGTCGCCATCACCACCACCGAGTCTGACGTGACCGTGCGCTACACGCTGGACGGCAGCGACCCGCTGGAGTCTTCGCCCGCAGTGAGCGGACCGGTGACGGTTTCCTCCCGCGTCGGCCAGCCTAACGTGCTTTCGATGATCGAAGGCACGGCGATTGCCAACCAGCACACCGACGGCTGGAAACCGCCGCTGGGCGAGGTGCGCAAGGCCACCGTGCTGCGGGCGCGTTCGTTCCGGGCGGGTGCGCCGCCGGGACCGATCCTGACCCACACCTATTTCATCGGCACGTCCGAGGCGCGCAATGACGGGCTGCCCACGCTCTCGATCGCCACGACTCCGGCGGGATTGTTCGACTACCACGAGGGCATCTACATGCTGGGAAAGGTTTTCGACGACTGGCGTGCGGCGAATCCGGGTGCGACGCTCACCGGCCACAGTCCCGCCAATTATACGCAGCGCGGTTCCCGCTGGGAACGAAGCGCCCACCTGGAGTGGTTCGAGCCCGGCATGGGCACGGCCGAGCCGGGGGCCGGCGCGCGGGCGTGGGGCGAACCGGTGGCCGTGGACATTCAGGGCCAGTCATCGCGCTCATTCCGGCAAAAAAGCCTGGGCATCAAAGCGCGCGGCACGGCGGGCAATGACAACAGCATCGGCTACGACGTCTTTCCCGGACTCAAAAAACGGGGAGACGGTCAGTCGCTGGAGGACTTCCGCCACCTGCGCTTGCGCAACTATGGCAACGACTGGGATTTCGCCATGATGCGCGATTCGTGGGCGGCATGGCTGGCGCAGCCGCTGGGGCTTTCCGTGATGAGCAGTCGTCCGGTGCAGACGTATCTCGACGGCGAATACTGGGGCATGCTGGAGGTGCGTGAAAACCAGGATCCCCGCTACTTGCAGGCGCATTACGGTTTTGACGACGACGAGGCAGTCATCCTCTACGCTGCAGGAACGCTGGAGGAAGGACCGCCCGGAGCGGAAACGGCGTGGACCGACCTGCTGGCGTGGTGCGCCGCACATCACGGCGCAGTGCCGGCGGATTTTGACTACCTCACTGCCCGGGTCGATGCGGACGACGCGCTGTTTTATTTTCTGAGCGAGATTTTCTTCGCCAATGCGGACTGGCCGCAGAACAACATCCGCATCTGGAGGCGCAATCTCGCCGTGCCCGACCCTTCGCTGGGCAAGGGCCGGGATGGAAAGTGGCGCTGGTTTCTCTTTGATGTGGATCTGGGCACCGCGCATCCGTGGTCCGCCGGCGTCGCCGAAAACACGCTCGCCGTGGCGCTGGCGCCGAACGGACGCCCAGCTGTGCCCCAAACCTACGGCACCCAGGTTTTCCGCACGCTCATGCAGAACCCGGGATTCCGTCAGGACTTCATCAATGCGGCGGCAGTGCTCCTGAGCGCGCATTTCAGTCCGGCACGGGCGGCGGCACTCGTCAATGCGATGGAGGCGGAAATGCTGCCGGGAATCGAGGAACACCGCCGCCGCTGGCAGCCCGCCTTCGGCACCGTGAGCAACTGGCAGACGCAGGTGGCTGCGGTGCGGAGTTTTGCCCAACAGCGGGCCGCACAAATGCGTTCGCATGTGCTCAGCCAGTTCGGCCTCGCCGGCACGACGGCCATCACGCTCAACGTGGCGGATGGCGTCCACCGAGGCACACTCCGTGTCGGCAAGGTGCTGCTGGATGCCGCGGGGCTCGACCCGGCGGCTCCGTGGCCGTGGACTGGCACGTTTTTCCGCGGTCAGATGCTGCCGCTGGAAGCCGTACCTGCGGAAGGCTGGCTCTTTGCCGGCTGGTCCGGAATCCCCGGCAGCACACCAACCGCCACGCTCGATACCAACGCATCCGCCACGGTCACCGCTCATTTCATCCCGCAACCGGTGCGCAATTTGCAAGCGCAGTTCGTGGAGCCAGGGCAGGTGCGGATCAGCCTCACCGGAACTCCACTGGCACCCTATCGATTGCAAACATCAGCGGATCTGGCGACCTGGAACGAGGCTGGCACGGCCAGCACCACCGCTGACGGCACCGCCAGCGTAACCATTCCCCAGGGCGGCACCCGGCTGTTCATCCGGGCACTCAATCAGTACTGACAAGTCTTTCGCATAGACTACAACCGATCCTGGTGCCATCATCCATTCATGCCAAAGCTTGACGGCAGGTCACTGGATCACCGGACAAGCGAACAGATCAGGATTTTGGCCGTGCTCAGGGTGCGGGAGGACGGGGAGAAACCGGGCGCAGTCATGAAGTCGCTCGGCCTGTGCTGCACCACCATTTGCCGCTGGCCGCGGGCCGATGAAAAAGGCGGAATCGATGGGCTCAAATCAAGCATGGCAGAGGGGGCCGCAACCCAAACTCACCGACAAACAGAAGCAGAAGGTGCGGAGGTGGATCGTTGGGAAGGATCCACGCCAGGACGGATTTGATTTCGCACTCTGGACGCGAGCGATCCTAGCCGAAATGATCGGGAGGAAATTCGGCATCGCACTGGGACTCACGG
>JAGNEJ010000074.1 GCA_018003315.1 Verrucomicrobiales bacterium | reverse complement strand
CTCGGCGGCACGGGCCGCACTCACGACTGGACGACGAGCCGCCGCATCCGTGAGGCGGTGAGCGTGCCACTCTTTCTCGCCGGCGGGCTGACCGCAGGCAACGTCGCGGAGGCCGTGGCGACGGTGGGGCCGTTCGGCCTGGACTTGTGCAGCAGTGTCCGCACAGATGACCGGCTGGACCCGACCAAGCTTCGGAGCTTCTTCTCCGCCCTCCAATGAAGGTGCCGAGCCCCAAAGATCGGTTCGGGCGGTAGTGGACGAAGAAAGCGCCCTTGGCGGGGCGGTGCAGGGTTTTCGTTTCCGAATGGAAGGCAGCGGCGCTTTGTTTGAGGATGAGCGGATAGCGAACTTCGGGATGGCTGTGGAATTTCCAGAAGCGCCGGAGTTTTTCTAACAACTCTCGATTGATGGGGACTTCGCGCCTTGCGCGATCTTGGTTAACGGGATGAGGATGACGAGGTGCTCGCCGTTGTGGTGGATGAGGAAGTCGAGCACGCGTTGCGGCGGGAGCGCGGGAATGTCCTCGCCGGGGAAGCGGGCGACAAGTTGGCTGACCCAACCGTAGTAAGCCTGGCGGCTGCGCTCAGCCAGGCCTTTGAGTGGCACGAAGCGGGTGAAGTCCTGATACCAGTCAGCCGACGTGAGTGCGTTTTTTTTATGGCGAGAGGAACCTGACCGCTCGCGTCCCCCTTTCCAACGCCGCCGCGAGGAAACGCCACGCAGCGGCTCTGTTCAACCGGGTCCCGGGGTGTGATCAGCGCCCCGGTCCCACACCACCCTGCGTACGGCTCCGTAGAGGGCGGTTCCATTCGAAACCTCGGCGGCCATCCTCAAGTCATTGCAGCAACGCCGGAGCCAGTTCCGCGGTTCCAATGCTTGCTTCACCAGCCTGCTCAGCTACCGCCAGGCTTTGAAGGGACTCCGGAACAAAAACTCGACTTCACCCCGTGGGAGGAAACCGGAATGCCGGACTTCAGCGGCTACACCAAACCGATGTACGCCGCAGTGCTGTCCGGCGCGAAATCCATCACCGTGGAGATCCCGTTGCACGACGGCGAAAAAGCCCCATCAGCAAAATCCCGCTCCCTTGAACCTTCCGCCATGACCTGGGGTGGGTGCGTGAAAAGTGGGCAGTGAGGCGGACGAACGCATTGCAAGGTCAGTCCGCAGCGTCAAATCTGGCGAGCGTTCGCCCGGCCAGCCAGTGATCCTTGCGCCGCGGCACCCGCCGGATGACGGCCTGACTTTCGCTCAGGAAATCGACCGCGAGAGGTTTGGCAAAGGAAACGAAGCCGCCGGTGTTGACTAACAGTCGGCCATTCCGGCGCCACCAGGCGGCACGGTGCGTGTGGCCGAAAAGCACCAGCCCGGCCTGCGGCTGGTATTGTTCAATGAACCGGGTGGCGATCGCGGGAAGCATCGTCCAGACCTTTGCCACATTCCAGGGGCGGGACGGCGGCCAAAGCTCGTGCAGTGCCATTTTCAGTTTTGCAGCCATGCCCTGCCCCGACTGGCGCACTTCGGTGGCGATCATCCGTTCGCTCCATCGGCGGGTCAGTTCGTATCGCGCCTCCATGCCGCGCAGTGATGTCTGGTCATATTCCGCCTCGATTTCCTCCAGTGCCCCGCGGCAGTGGCGCAGTCGGGAACTCCACGGGGAAACAAAGCGCAGAAAGACATGGCCGTGGGTAATGAATACCTGCCCGCCAGCCAGCCGCAGCCAGTCGTGCGGCCAGAGGCTGGGATCGTGGTTTCCGTTCAACAGCACCAGTTCGATTCCGCGCCGCTGGCACATTTCCCGAAGTTCCGCGAGCATTTGCCGGGACCGTTCGAAAAATCGGGGCAGGCGGGATTCCAGGGTGTCTCCGTTGAGAATCAAGGTGCGGATGCCATCCTCCAGCAAAGGCTCCAGTTCCGTGGACCGGCGGATGGTGGACACCTCATGACCCAGATGCAGGTCGGAGAGCAGCCGGGCGGGAAAATTCAATTCAGCCGTCGGCGATGGTGCCTCGTCGCCGCTCACGGGAACATGCCTCCAGGCCTCATCCGGTCTTTGCACGCACCGCCCGCGGCCACCCTGCCCGGGTGTTCGAGTGGCTCTGCGGCCATCGTGCGCAGGAGGCCACGGCAACTGATTAAGAAGTGCGCATGCATGGGCCACCATTCAGCCCAAACGCAGATTGGCAAGACGGCAAATGTCCGCGGCGTGAACCACAATCCACCCCCCCAAGCCCGGCCGGATTGACGCGTGAGAAGTATCGTTTGCATCCGTTCCGGAAACAAATAGGAAACCCCTGCCATCTCAGAATTCCTCCACCGCCACGCTCATGTTCCTGTCACCAAAAACGTTGTTCCCTCTGGTCGCGCTGCTGCTGTCTGCTTTGATGCAGTCTTCCCCTGCGGAAGGCCGTCGGCTGAACGTCCTGCTGCTGGGGCACAAGCCGGGAATGCACGCCGGACACCAGACCCAGGCGCGTTACCAGCAACTGTTTCAGGCGCTTGGACCAAAGGGGATCAACCTGGACTTCACCGATGATCCCGACCATGCGCTCAATGCCAGGACGCTGGCGAACTACGACGCGCTGGCACTTTACGCCAACTGGGAAAAAATCACGCCGGACCAGGAAAAAGCCCTCTTTGACTATGTGGAGAGCGGGCATGGATTTGTCCCCATTCATTGTGCCTCCGCGTGTTTTCTCAATTCCATGCGCTGCACGGCACTGATCGGCGGGCGTTTTCAACGACACCAGACGGGGGAATTCGAAACCCGGATCGTCAAGCCGGACCACCCGGTGATGCGTGGATTCCGGGGATTCAAAACCTGGGATGAAACCTACGTCCACGACATGCACAATCCGGACAAAATCGTGCTGCAGCGGCGGGTTGATGCCCGGGCTGGCGATGATGAACCGTGGACCTGGGTGCGCGCCCAGGGCCGGGGCCGCGTGTTTTACACGGCCTACGGGCACGATGAACGCACCTGGTCGCAGCCCGGATTTCACGATCTCATTTTTCGCGGCATCCTCTGGGCGGTGGGCGAGCAAGCCGCAGCGGAATTCAAAAAACTTAAGCTGGCTCCGCTGGAACACGTAGCCGGAGCCCTGGTGCCCAACTATGAACAGCGCACTCCCCCACCCCTGCTGCAAAAGCCCCTCTCCCCAGCAGACGCACAAGCCCACATTTACACGCCGGCCGGCATTGACCTCACTTTGGTCGCCAGCGAAACTGACGGGTTGTGGAATGTCATCGAATTCAAATTCGACGAGACCGGGCGACTCTGGACGTGCGAATCGCTAGACTATCCAAACGAAATCAAACCGCAGGGCCGTGGCCGCGACCGCATCCGCATTCTGGAGGACACCAATGGCGATGGGAAGATAGACCGGGCGACCGTATTTGCCGACGGCCTGAGCATTCCCACCAGCCTGGTTTTCCACGACGGCGGGATCATCGTGCTCAATCTGCCCGACACCACGTTTCTGAAGGATACCGACGGCGACGGACGGGCGGATGAACGGAAGGTCTTGTTCACCGGCTGGGGCACGGGAGACACCCATGCCTGCCCGTCGAATCTGGCGTGGGGCTTCGACGGCTGGGTCTATGGCTGCGTCGGCTACAGCGGGTTCAGCGGCAGCGTGGGCGGCGAACGCCTGCGATTCGGATCGGGAATCTATCGGTTCAAGCCGGACGGGACGCGGCTGGAATTCCTCGGCGCCACGTCTAACAATACCTGGGGTTTTGCCTTTACCGAAAACGGCGATCTCTTCGGCTCCACTGCCAACAACCAAAGCAGCTTTTACTGCGCCATCCCCCAGCGCTACTACGACACCGTGCCGGGACTGGAACTCGGCGTGCTCCCCGGAGTGGACGCCAACAAAAAATGCGCGATCATGCGGGAATACATCCGCCAGGTGGATGTCTTTGGCGGGTTCACCTCCGCGGCCTGCCACAATTTTTACACCGCCCGGGTCTTTCCACGGGAATACTGGAATGCTATCGCCTTTGTTGCCGAACCCACCTGCCACCTGCTCTACCGCGGCATCGCCGTGCCGGAGGGCGCGTCCTTCAGTGTGGAAAACGGCTTCAATCTGATGGCCAGCGACGATGAATGGTTTGCGCCCGTTTACGCGGATGTCGGCCCGGACGGCGGCATTTACGTGAGTGATTTCTACAGCTTTCTCATCCAGCACAATCCCACACCCAACCTGGAGCGCGGCGGCTTCAATGCGCAGACTGGAAAGGGCAACGCCTTCATTTCCGACCTCCGCGACACCGAACACGCCCGCCTTTGGAAACTGTTTCCAAAAGGGGCCAGCCCCTCGAAACAATGGAAGCTTTCGAAAGACAAGCCGCAGGAACTGCTGGAAGCCTTGCAAAGCGACAACTTGTTCTGGCGGGGTCACGCCCAGCGGCTCCTGGTGGAAAGGAAAAACACCGATGTGACCGAGCGACTGCGGGCGTTGGTTGCGAATGAAAAAACGGATGCGGTGGGAGTCAACGGCGGAGCGTTCGGAGCCCTGTGGACGCTGCAAGGACTGGGCGCGGCCGACCTGCCCACGGTCGCCAGGGCGCTGAAGCATCCGGCCCAGGGAGTGCGCCGGACCGCTGCGCAACTGCTGCCCCGCAGCGAACAGGGGCTGCAGGCACTGCTGGCAGCCGGACTGCTCGCGGACAAGGAGCCGCTCGTCAAACTGGCAGCCCTGCTGGCACTCAGTGAAATGCCCGCCAGCGCCGCCGTGGGGGCGCAGTTGGGCCGACTCGCCCAGTCGGACGCCGCCTTGTCCAAAGACCGGTGGCTGCGCGACGGGCTGGTGATTGCCGCCAGCCGCCACGCTGCGGGATTTCTTTCCACCGCCCTTGCCTCCGCAAAAGGCGGTCCTGAAAGCGCTCCCAAAGCGGCTCCAGTCAATCTCCTGACAAATCCTGGTTTCGAGGAATCCCAGGGTGCCGGGCCGAGGGCATGGAACGTCCGCACCTACAGCGGCAGCGCAGATCATGCCCTGGACACCGCCGTCGCCAGGACCGGCAAAAATTCGCTGCGCATTTCCAGCAAGACCGGGGCGGACTCTTCATGGCATTTCGACCTGCCGGTGGAACCGCATTCCGACTATCTGCTGACTGGATGGGTGAAGACAGACAAGCTGGCCACGCTGCGCGGCGGCAAGGGGGCGATGCTGGAACTCCACCACCTCAACGGAGCCCAGCCGGCGACTGCGCCGCTCAAGGGAACCCAGAACTGGACGCAGCTCACCCTGCCCTTCAGCACCGGCCCGCAGAAGGAAATCAGCATCAACCTGCTCTATGGCGGCTGGGGTCACGCCACCGGCACCGCCTGGTGGGATGACCTTTCCCTGACAAAATCCACCTCCCACAGCCAGGCGGACGCCCTGACATTGCAGGTGGCCGGAGCGCTGGCGAAATCCGGCCGCCCCGAAGCCCGTGCAGAAATCGCCCGGGCAGTCGCCGAAAACAAATCCCCGCTGGCCGATGCCATCGGGCAAATTCTCAACAGCGGCGGCATGGCGGCCAAAAAGGAAACGCTGGCCGACCTGAAGGCCACACACCAGATTCTCCAGTTAGGGGTGCTGGTTGGCCAGATGAAGTTCGACAAGGCGGAACTCACGGCCAAGTCGGACCGCCCGATCGTCATCGAATTTTCCAATCCCGACCAGTTGCAGCACAACGTCGTGGCCGGAAAACCCGGTTCCTTGGAAAAAATCGGCGCGGCGGCCAATGCGATGATGGCGCAGGCGGACGGGCTGGCAAAAAGCTACATTCCGGAAATGCCGGAAGTGCTCGGCGGCACCAAACTGGCCAATCCGGGAGAGAAACTGCTGTTCAAGCTGCCGGCCCTGGCACCGGGTGATTACCCGCTGGTCTGCACCTTCCCGGGCCACTGGGCGATCATGCGGGCCACGCTCAAGGTGACGAAATGAGCGGACAGGAAATGCCCCAGCCGATCACCTTTTCCTGGCAGGGACGCATTGCGTATGATGCCGGACTGAAGCTTCAGGAGGACCTGGCGGCGCGACGCCTGGCCGCAACGGGTGAGGACTGTGTGCTGCTGCTGGAACATGAACCGGTTTACACGATCGGACGCACCCGGGACCGGACCAGCCTGCGCGATCCCGCCGCGCTGCCGCATCCCGTCGTGGAAATCAGCCGCGGGGGGCAGGCGACATTTCACGGTCCCGGCCAGTTGGTGGGCTATCCCATTCTCGACCTGCGCCGGCGCGTGCAGGACCTGCACCGCTACCTCCGCGCCCTGGAAGAGTCCATCATTCGCTATGCGGAATCCTTGGAAATCAATGCCGCCCGGCGCGACGGCCTGACTGGCGTGTGGGTGCAGGAACGCAAACTGGCATCGATCGGCGTCGGAGTGCGCCAATGGGTGACCCAGCACGGATTCGCCCTGAATGTCTGCGGCGATTTGTCAGGGTTCGACGCCATCACCCCGTGCGGCATTCAGAATGTGGTCATGACCTCGCTGGAACGGGAGGGGGCGTCCGGCTTGACCGTGGAGCAGGCTGCGGCAGGGATCATTCCCCATCTGGAGACCGCCCTGCAGGAACTGGTCTGAACGGCGGGCAAGCCGATTAGAATTTGATCGTGCTGAAACAATAGACAAAATCGGCGTCGTCCTGCGCGCCGGTGTCGTCGAGATAGCCGCCGGCAAAGAAATGGGAGTAGCCAGCAGCCAGGGAAAGGTTTTTCGAAACGGCCCAGGTGAGGACAAAGTCCAGTTCCGCTCCTGCAAACGAGGACGCCGAGGAATCGGCCGGGCGCACCGCGGTCGTGGCATTGGCGCGCCGCCAGGCATCGGCAGTGTCTGCAAGCCAGAAGGCGTGAAGGTCCAGTTCGGCCGTGAGTTTCGGCAGCGGAGCAGCGCTCAGGTGCAGCACCGCGTCATGAATGTTGCTCCATGAAAAGAGGTCCATGAAGCCGTAGTAGCCGTGGTTGGACGGGAAGAGATTTTGGAAGGCACCCTGGTCACCGTCAGCGGCATTGCTGTCTCCGCTGGCGTAGCTGTATTCCAGACCCACCCGCGGCTTCCACGGCTGGTTGAAGGTGTAGCCGACCTCGGCATAACCGGCGCAGGCCTGCAGATCGTGCCCGCCGGCGGTTCCTGCCTGGAAGGCGAACCCCGCTTCGTAATCCCACGGCCCAAGGGCTTCGGGCGTGGATTTCACATGGGTTCCGAGGGTGAAGAAATCATCGTTTCGGTCATCATCCTTGAGGTGATAGAGGAAAAATTCCGTTTCCTGCGGCCCCCATCCAGGAACATGGGCGTAGATGCCGGAGAAGATGCTGTCCCGGTCGCTTTCATCGAATCCGCTGTCATCCGGATGGACCACCGAGGAAACAAACGCATCCACCCAGAGTCCGTCGCCATGGTCGTAGCGGAGTTTCACCGCATCAAAGCTGCGTGAGAGGGCACTCCAGTCCCACGGACCCACGAGGCGTTGATCGCCGTAGAGCAGCACCTGACGCCCGGCCTTCACCGACCACGAACATTTTTTTGGGTCGCCAATTTCCACCCAGGCCTGGCGGAGGTCGAATGGATTGTCCCCTTCGGCTCCCATCACTCCGGGAACGTCCGGACGGTCGCTGAACATTTCCTGAGCGTCCTGGCCCTGAAAATAAAAGCGCAGCCAGTCGGCTGGTTTGAGCAGCAGACCGAGGCGGAAGCGGTTCTGCATCCATGCGTCATCCGTCAGCGCATCCACGCTGTCGTCGAAGTCGAAGTTGTTCTCCCGCCATTCAAATCGCGTTCGGTTTTCGACATCGAAAACGATGCGTCCGCCTGCAAAGGAAAGCGGATTTTCCGCCGGAGGAGCGGGTGGGACGGGCGATTTGGGACTTGAAGTGCCGGCAATGGCGAACGGAGCGAACAGGGAAAGGGCGGCAGTGGTCTTCAGGGCAGGTGATCTCATTGAGATTTGCTGGTAGCTGGAATTTCAAGGTGTGGCGAGCAGATTTTTCACGGCACTTACCACGGAGGCAATGTCGGCGTTGAGCGTTTCCTGCCGGTGAATGATCGCGCCTTTGGCATCCAGCACGGCGATGAGGTTCGAGTGGGCGAAGTCCTTTTCCACCTGCTCGTATTTGAAATCCAGAGCCACGGCAAGGTCACGCACCGCATCAGCCGTGCTGGTGAGCAGATCCCAGCGAGCCAGATCCAGTTTTCTCTCCTGCGCATACTCGGTCAGCCGGGCGGGCGTATCCCGTGCTGGATCGATGGAAAAGAAAACAAACCCCGCCTTCTGGGCATCGGCACCCAGGGCGGTTTCGATGCGTTGCATGTCGCTGGTGATGCGCGGACAGGCGTAGGCGCAGGACGTAAATCCCATGGTGACCACGCGCACTTTCCCCGCCAGATTGTTCAGTGCGATTTCCCGCCCATCCTGGGCCTGCCATTTCGACTTCAGATCATACGGCGCGCCGCGTGCGATCGGGACCGCTGGCACCGGCGGCGTTTCCACCGGCCTAGCGGTGCGGAAGCCAAGGCTGCCCACGCAGTAGGCGCCTTTGAGGCTGGATCGGAAGGCATAGCGCATGTAGGCGGCGTAGTTGCTCGCATCACTTGCCGCCAGCGCCCCTGCACCGCAGAAAAGCTTGCGCTCCAGCGAATCGTCTCCGCGCGAGTCGCCGACAATCAGGGTGGAATTGAAATCCTGCACCCATTCCCACACCAGTCCGTGCATGCCGCGCAGGCCGTGAATGTTGGCTTCGGCACTCTGCACTTCCGGCAGGGTTCCGGTAGCGGGTTTGCTGTACCACTCCAGGAGTTTGCGCAGAAATGCCTGGTCGGCACTGGCATCGGCACGGGTGGCATCCGCACGCCCCGCAAATTCCCATTCATCCTGCGTTGGCAGGCGCAGCCCTTTGCTTTCACAATAGGCCTGTGCGGCAAACCAGGAGACATTGACCACGGGTGCATTGCTGGCGGTGTCACCCAGATCCATGTCGCCCGCCCAGTGGCGCAGGTAGTTCACATCGGCAACGCTGCGCGTCACCTTGGACCGCCGCCATTCCGGGTGTGCCGCCACGAAGGCCAGAAATTCGCCATTGGTCACCGGAGTGGTGCCCATAAAATAGGCGGGCGTACGGCGCACCGCCGCTTCCTTGGCGTAGAGCGGCTTGTAGTCGCCGCCGGGAATGTGGATCATTCCCGGCGGCGGAACCGGCAGTTTTGTCTCACCCCCGGGGAGCAGTCCCGAACCGAACGTCGCCAGGGGAAACAACAACAGCAGCAGCTTCATGATTTCAGTGCGACTGTCCTGGAGTCGGTGCCGGAAGGGCTCGGACATCCTTGACCATGGGCGGGGTGATTTCCGTTCCATTGTTGCCCCACTGGCTGTAAACGTAGGTCAGCACGTTGGCGATCTGTTCGTCGTTCAATTCGAGCTTCGGCATCACGCTGTTGAAGGTGGCGCCGTTCACCGTCACCGGTCCGGTCATCCCGTGAATGACCGTGCTGATGGCCCGTTTCGGATCGGCATTGAGAAAATCCGATTTCGCCAGGGGCGGAAATGCCTGGACAATGCCCTGGCCCTCCGGCTGGTGGCAGGCGACGCAGATGCTGGTGTAGGTGACTTTGCCGCGGGCGATGCGCTCCTCCTTGTTGGCGGCCGGTGCCTGGGCGGCGGCGGCCTGCGGAATCACCTGGATGGCTCCGCCTTCAAACTGGTAGATGCGGTCGTCCTGCTTGCCGGAATAGACGAGTTTGTCCTCGCCTCCATCCACTTTGATCATGCCGATCGCTCCCTTGTTGAAGGCGCGGAAGATGGAGTGGTCCACCAGGATGTAGGTGCCGGGCACATCCACGGCAAAATCCACAATGGCCGATCCGCCGGCAGGCACCAGGGTGGTCTGCACTTGATGCTGGGTGGGAACGATGCCGCCCTCGGCATACACGTTGTCGAAAATTTCACCGATGAGGTGAAAGCTGGAAACGAGATTGGGGCCGCCGTTGCCGACGAAGAGGCGTACCTTTTCGCCCACTTTGGCCGGCACCGCATTGTCGCCCGCCATCGCCCCGACCGATCCGTTGAAGACCACGTAGTCAGGATTTTCAGCAATGGCTTTTTCCATGCTGAACGGCTGCAGTCCCGCTTCGCCATAGGCTCCTCTGGTGTAGAATTCCGACTGCATTACGTAGATTTCCCTGTCCACCGGCGGCAGCGGGGTCTTCGGCTGCACGTAGATGAGTCCATACATCCCGTTGGCAATGTGCATGCCCACGGGCGCCGTCGCGCAGTGGTAAATGTAGAGCCCTGGGTTGATGGCTTTGAAGGAAAATACGGACTCATGCCCCGGCGCCGTGAAGGACGCGGCAGCGCCGCCGCCCGGTCCGGTCACCGCATGGAGGTCGATGTTGTGCGGCATCTTGTTGTCCGGGCGGTTGAGCAGGTGAAATTCCACCTCATCCCCGTGGCGGACCCGGATGAATTTCCCAGGAACGCTCCCGCCGAACGTCCAGAACGTGTATTCCACTCCGTCCGCCATGCGCTTCACCAATTCTTGCACCTCGAGTTTCACCGTCACTTTGGTAGCGTGGTTGCGCGTAATGGGCGGCGGCACATGCGGGGCATCCGTGAGCACCGCGGTCTCCGTGCCTTGCACGGGATCCGCTTTCGCATCTCCGGCGGAGAAGTCGGAAATGCCGCCGACGGGCCGGGTGGTGACCAGTTCCGCAGGTGCAGCGCTGACCTGGACGGCGGCTGGTTGGGCAGCGCCGCTTGCGGTGGCATTTTCAGTGGGATCACCGGGGTCGCCACAGCCCGTGAGCGCAAGGAAAACGGCGGGGGACAGCAGGGTGAGCAGTTTCGATTCGATTCGTATCATGTTGGTGGTGTGTGTGTGTGCACGTTGGTAATACCGAACTGTCAGACTATACGCGCGGCGCCGTGTAGCAGATGACACCAATCAATGTAAAATAAAAAAATCCTGTTCCGCGCGCCAATTCTTCCGCCCTGCCATCGGCCCACCATGCCCGTGGCACCCGGCTGCCCTGCGGTTTCCGCAGGTTCATCGCCCGCCTGCCTGGGCCGTGCAGGCGGTGGTCTGGCGCTGCCAGATCGCAGCCAGTTCCTGCACTTTCGCGGGCATTTCCGAGGCCAGGTTCCGACTTTCGGAGCGGTCGCGGGACAGGTCATACAGCTCCCACGGTCCGTCCCGAACGGAGACGATTTTCCACTGACCCGAGCGCAGAGCGCGATTTCCCTCGTGCAGCCACCAGAGAAACGGGTGGGCGACCGTGCCATCCTTGGTAAAGAGCGGCGTCAGACTCATGCCCGGCAGATCCGGAGAGGTTGCCGGATGCCGGATGCCGGCCAGTTCCAGAATGGTTGGCACGATGTCGATCAAATGGGCCGGAGTATGGCGCAGTTCGCCGCGGGCGGAAATCCCGCGGGGCCAGTGTGCCAGAAAAGCCGTGGCGATGCCGCCCTCATGCACCCAGGTTTTGTGCCTGCGGAATGGAGTATTGGCAAGGGATGACCAGCCAGGGCCAATGCTTAAAAACGTGGCGGCGCTGCCGGGTGCTGCCGCGGGATCATGTCCGTCCCCCCGGACCATCATTTCGGCGCTGGCTCCGTTGTCGGAAACGAACAGGATCAGCGTGTTTTCCATGGCGCCCATGGTGCGGACTTGCTCCAGCACGCGTCCAATTTCCCGGTCCATCCGTTCCACCATCGCCGCGTGAATCTCCATCTTCCGGGCCTGGAAGGTTCGCTGGGATTCGCTCAGTGCAGTCCATTCCAGCGGACGGCTCACTTCGTCAGGACCCAGTTTGGCAATCGCCTGGGGAAACGCATACGGAGGGCCCACATCCCGCTCCATGGGCGCCAACGCACTGCCGCCGATTCCCAATTTCTGCATGTTCTGCCACCGTGCCGCCCGCAGGGCATCCCACCCGGCAGCGTAGCGACCCCGGCACCGGGCGATGTCCTCCTCCGGGGCCTGAATCGGAAAATGTGGTGCGGTGAAGCAGAGGAATTCAAAAAACGGCTCGCCGGCATGGTTCGCTGCATGGTCTTGCAGCCACCGGATGGCGTGGCTGGCGATTTCCGTGCTGGAATAATATTCCGAACCCGGCTCCACGGCGGGGAGCAGAACATCATCCAGAGTGTGCCGCCGCGGGGCAAAGTGCCGGTCGTGGTCCTCCAGGCTGTAGGAGTGGTCGAATCCTTCCTGCATCGGCTTGCCGTCCACATGCCACTTTCCGGAATGATAGGACCGGTAACCGGCGCTTTTGAGCAGGGCGGGCAGCAGCCGAGCCCATGGCGGGCGGGCGCCACCAGCGCCGCTTTTGACGCCCGGCACCTCATCCCGGCGCACCTGCTGGGCATAATATCCGGTCAGCAGCGCGGCCCGCGACGGCCAGCACCGGGCGGTGTTGTAAAACTGGGTGAAGCGCAGGCCCTCCCTGGCCAGTCCGTCAAGGTTCGGAGTCGAAATTTCTCCGCCGTAACAGCCGGGATCGGAGTAGCCCATGTCATCCGCCATGATGACGAGCACGTTCGGACGGACGGGGGACGCAGCAGGTTCAGCCGCCAACAGCGGGCCGGTCAGGAAAACTGACCAGCAAACCAGGCGCAGACAGGTGACCATTCTCATGCGGTGCGATTTGCCGACGTTTGCAGCCGCCTGGAAGACTCCGGAGCAGCCGTCTCCGCGGTTTAATCCGCAGCCTAAAGTTTGTAAAATTCCTCCCAGCCCTTGCGCGGAGGCGGTCCTTTCAACAATTGATCAGCAATCGCATGGTTGGTGATCCGGCGCTTTTCACGATCGAAATGCAGTTCGCCGCCCAAACGTTGGGCGATGACTCCCAGACAGAAGACCTGAGAGAGCGGCCCGCCGATGGACAACGGCGAACGGGTCTGCTCCTCGCCCTTCACGGCCAGCAGGAAGTTGCGGTAGTGGTCGGAATTTTTGCCGGTGATTTTTGGCAGGCTGGGTGCGAGGTCGCGCATTTTGGTCTCGGGGATGATGCGCAGCGGATCGCTGTGCGAAGTCCCCTTGAACACCAGATCCTTGCTGTAAATGATTTTACCGTTCGCCTCGATCTTGCGCCCCGGTTCCAGTTCCGCAGGACGCGGCGGCAGGTTGTTCACCCCGTCATGCCAGGTGATTTCCACCGGCGGCATTTCGCCGCGCCTGGGGAAATCAAACCGGATGGTGGAAGCCTGCGGGAAAATGAATTCGTTAGGCCCGTCGCGGTGAACCGCAGTGATTTTCTCCGGCATTCCCAGGTCGAGGAACTGGTGGATGGTGTCGAGAATGTGCGGCCCCCAGTCGCCAAAGGCCCCGTTGCCATAGTCAAACCAGCTCCGCCAGTCGCCGGGATGCAGCTTGGAATCGAAATCATGCGCCGGAGCCGTGCCCAGCCAGGTGTCCCAGTCCATGCCTTCCGGCGGCTTTCCGCCCTTGGGATAGCCGTTGATGTTCCACCCGTGCCAGCGCCGTTTGCTGTTCATGTAGGCAGTGACTTTGGTGACGTCCTTG
The DNA here is from genome assembly GCA_018003315.1 of Verrucomicrobiales bacterium. Lineage (GTDB taxonomy): Bacteria > Verrucomicrobiota > Verrucomicrobiia > Verrucomicrobiales > V1-33 > JAGNEJ01. The sequence goes on along the minus strand of JAGNEJ010000074.1, from coordinate 12,231 downwards.
ATGATGCCCGCTTCCTTCCACGCCTTGAACTGAAAATAATTCGCTCCCGAGTGCCCCTGGTTTCCCATCTGGCAGACCACCTGGTACTTCTTTTCCGCCGCCATCATCAGATCGCATTCCTCGAACGTGTGGGCCAGCGGCTTTTCCACATAGACATGTTTGCCCAGGGACATCGCCAGCATCGCGATCGGAAAGTGCGAATGGTCCGGGACACCGACGGTGCAGGCATCGATTTCCGCGGCCATTTTGTCGAACATTTTCCGGAAATCCGTGAACTTGGGGACACTCGGAAACAGGGCCTCGATCGCCTTGGTATGCGGACTGCCAAAGTGGACATCGCAAAGCGCCACGACATTGACCAGGCCCGTGTTGAACAGCGTCCGGGCATCGCTGGCCCCCTGGGCGCCGCAGCCGATGAATGCCATGTTGATCTTGCCATTGGCCCCCAGAACGCGGCCTGGCAGCAGAGACCAGGCGCTGCCGGCGGCAACCAGTTGCCCAAATTTGCGACGGGAAATGTGAGTCATGTTGGAAAGGAAGGTAAGTGGACGATGGTTGACTGAGGTTGCCTGCCCGGACCTGCGCCACCGCACCAAGACACCCCGGGAAGCATCTGCCTGCATTATAAGAACCCCTGGCAGCGTGAAAAGGACAAAGAATCCGCCATACGCCCGCAATAAAACTTGGCAGCGCCGGGGACGGCTGACGCTCCGATCCCCGGCGCTGCATTTTTTCGTCAAGCAACCCCGAAAGGGATCAGGTCAGATGATAGCCTTCCTCGCCATGATCGGCGAGATCGAGGCCCTGGGTTTCCTCCTCGTCGCTGGGGCGGAGTCCAACCACGGCTTTCACGATAAAGGCGATGAGCGCGGTGGCGGCCACACTCAGGGCGATGGTGATGACCACCGATTTCAACTGCGCTCCCACCAGGTCGCCGTTGATGACCAGATCGGCAAGACCGTTGGGTTTTGCGACGGTTTCGCTGACAAGATTCGGATTCACGTCCTTGTTGGCCATCAACCCTGTCAGGATGGCGCCCAGGGTTCCCCCGACACCGTGAACGCCGAACGTATCCAGGGCATCATCCACCTTGAGGATGGGCTTGAGGAAGGCCACGGCGAGATAAGGGACCATGCCCGCAATGACGCCGATGAACATGGCGCTCTTGGCCGTCACGAATCCGCAGGCCGGCGTAATGACAACGAGACCGGCGACGACGCCCGAACAAAAACCCAGAACCGAAGGCTTTCCGCGGTGGAATTTCTCCACCAGCGCCCAGACTCCGCCGGCCGTGGCGGCAGACAGGGTTGTTGTCATGAACGCGCTGGAAGCAATGCCGTCGGCGGCCAGTGCCGATCCTGCATTGAAGCCATACCAGCCAACCCAGAGCATGCCGGTGCCGACCATGCAAAGCACCATGGAATGGGGCGGCATCGGTTCCTTTCCGTGCCCGCGGCGTTTGCCCAGGATGAGGGCCAGCACCAGCGCGCTCCAGCCGGAAGTCATGTGCACCACCGTTCCGCCGGCAAAGTCAATCGCGGGAATCGAGGCCCCCGGATTCCACACCCCGTTCATCAGTCCATCCAGACCCCAGACCATGTGGGCCATGGGAAAATACACCGCAAACATCCAGAGCAGGACAAACAGCATGATCGCGCTGAATTTCATGCGTTCAGCAATCGCTCCGACAATCAGCGCCGGAGTGATGATGGCAAACATCAGCTGAAACATGCAGAAGGTCGCCTGCGACGGCCAGCCCGCATAGTTCGTATTCGGCGCCCCCCCCACTCCTTCAAGCAGGGCGTATTTCATGGAGCCGAAAAATTTCGACCAACCGGGAGCGCCCGTTGCCGGGTGCTCTCCGAAGATCAGCGAATAGCCGGCGAAATACCAGAGCACGGTGACCATGCAGGCGCAGCCCAGACACTGGGCAAGCACGGAGAGCACGTTTTTCTTGCGCACCAGCCCTCCGTAAAACAGCGCCAGCCCCGGAAGGGTCATGAAAAGCACCAGGGCCGCGCAGATCATCAGGAATCCATTGTGGCCCGGTCCGGCGAGGCCGCCGAGCGAGCCGGTGGCGGCCACATTGTTAAAGTAGGCCTTGAAGTCCGCCACATCCTTGGCCAAAGCCTCCACCGAAGGCGTGGCAGCCGCTGGTGCGGCAGTAGGCGGTGCGGTTTCTGCGGATGGAGCCGCAGCATCAACCGCAGCGGGGACCGCCGGAGTCGAAGGCGGCTGGTTTTCCAGGGCCGGAGCGTCGACGGTCAAAAGCAGGCAAATTGTTAGCAATGAGAGGATGGTTTTCATGAAATTGGTCGGATGGTTGTTGTTGCTGGCTGGATTCGTGTCTTGCGACGCCTCAAATGGCCTCCTCATCCCGTTCGCCGGTTCGAATGCGAATGGCGCTGTCCACCTGGGAGATGAAGATTTTCCCGTCACCGATCTTCCCGGTTTTCGCCGCCTTGATGATGGCTTCGACTGCCGAAGCAGCGCGGTCTTCGCCGACCACCAGCTCGAGTTTGACCTTGGGAAGGAAGTCCACCGTGTATTCACTCCCACGGTAGATTTCCGTGTGTCCTTTCTGACGGCCGAACCCCTTGACTTCGGTGACGGTCATTCCTTCGAATCCGACTTCATGCAGGGCCTCCTTGACGTCCTCCAGCTTGAATGGCTTGATAATGGCTTCTACTTTTTTCATTTGGTTGACTGCGGTTGGATGAGATGTGGCAATGCACCGGCTAAAAGCAGACGGCGTGCCAATTTCGAAAAGGTTTCTCGCCCGAAACGAAATTTCTCGCATTCCCAGTACTCAGGTCCGGCATGGGACTTTCGGCGGAGTCGGGACAATTTTGGTTGGAGGGAACCTGCAGGCCGCCTAGGATTTCCCAGCGCCGCGTTTCGGCGCGTTGACCAACGAACTCCCTAAATCTACTGACACCATGCAACTGACAAAATGTTTCATTCCGGTCCTTTCTGCTTCGGCGCTGTTTCTCAGCAGCTGCATCCAGCAGGAGGACAAACTCACCGTCAATTCCGACGGCACCAGCAAGTTCACCGTCACCGCCACGCTGAAACTCGGCGAGGTCGGCAAGATGATGCAGGGCCTCGGCGGGGGAGGCGGGGGAGGAAAATCCGACATGCCCACCGGCAAGGATCTCCTCATCGGCATCATTTCGTCCTCGGAAGGCGTGGACGTCTGGAAGTCCGCCGAAACGAAAACCGACGACGCCGGCAACATCATGGCCACCGTTTCCGGTTATGCAAAAGATGTGACGAAACTCAAGGTCGGCTCCGCTTTCGAGGGCATGGGCAATAAAGGTGAGGGCAAAGGAGAGCCCCCTCCGGGTGCTTCAGGCCATCTCATTTCGAAAAAGGAGGGCGGCAAATGGATTCTGGGTCTGTCCACCACCGACCTGGCCGGCGCGAAAAAGCCCGCCGGGGAATCCAAAAAGACCGTAAGCGACGAAGAGGTGGAAAGCGCCATTCAGTCTGAAAAAGGGCAGATGGACATGATGCTGCCGATGATGGGTGCGATGCTCAAGGACATGAAAATCAGCCGGACAATCGAAGTAGCAGGCACGATCGATGACGCGGGAATGTTTGAGAAAAAAGACGAACACACCGCAAACCTGACCATCGACATCATGAAAACCGCCAAGGGGGCCATGGATTTTGCGTCAAAACATCCGAAGGCAGCAAAAGCAGCCATGGCGCAGGGCGGCAAAGCATCCGAAGCCATCACCCACGCAGACATGAGCAATCCCGCAGAGCAGAAGGCGGTGATTGAGGCCATCTTCGGCAAGGCCGGCAAGCCCGCCCTGACGATTACCCCTGGCGACAATCTGTTCGATTACTCCTCCGAATCCAAAAAAGCGCTGGATGGTCAAAGCGCCGAATTGAAGACGCTGCTGAAGGAAGCGGCAGAGAAGAAATCCGGCAAAAAGGACGAGGCGGCCTGAATCGCGCATCATCATCCGAATCCCTGCACGGGCCGGCCACCTCTGGTGCCGGCCCGTGCTGCATCCGGAACCCGCACATGCTGCTGGCTTTTCACAAACCCTTTGGCGTGCTCAGCCAGTTCACCGCAGAGGTGTCCGGTCAGCGAACGCTGGCGGCATTTGCCTTTCCAAAAGGCGTTTACCCCATCGGGCGGCTGGATCAGGATTCCGAAGGGCTGCTGCTCCTAACCGATGAAGCCGCCCTGGTTGACCGACTCCTCAATCCCAGGCAGGGCCACCCCAGGACCTATTTCGTCCAGGTGGAGGGGGAAATATCCGACCCGGCTCTGGAGCGCCTCGCCGCAGGTGTGATCGTGCAGGGGCGCATCACGCTGCCCTGCCGCGCACGGCATCTGCCTGCTCCGGATTTCCCCCCCTCGCGATCCACCCATCCGGCGGCGCGCCAGCATCCCAACGTCCTGGCTGCGACTGGAACTGCACGAAGGCCGCAACCGCCAGGTGCGGCGCATGACCGCAGCGGTCGGTTTTCCCACGCTCCGCCTCATCAGGGTGGGCATCGGTGGATTCTTCCTGGGCGCGCTGCCTCAGGGAAAATGGACTGCCCTTGCCGCAGCAGAACGCGCCCAGGTCCTTGCCACCCACCGGACGTTCGGCCCGATCCGGTAATGTGAACCGGGCCAGCGGCGACGCGTCCGCGAATCATTTGCTTGGGCAAAATGGCCGACCAGGTGCTAATGAATGCACATGCTCCTGCGATTTCTCCTTTTTTCCGCCATCCTTGCAGCTCCTGTTCCGGCTGGTGTTTCCCAATTCTGGTTTTACCGCCCCACCAACCTCCTGGTGGAGGAGCAGACCACAGCGACGGTGCAGTTGATCGAACGTGCAGGCCGCGCAGGCTACACGCACTGCCTGATTGCGGATGCCAAATTCAGCCGACTGCAGGAAATGCCGGAGCGCTATTTCAAGAATGCCGCACGGGTAAAGCAGGCGGCGCAGACCGCAGGCGTTGCCCTGATCCCGGCATTATTTTCCATCGGCTACTCAAATGACCTGCTGCACAGCGATCCCAATCTGGTCGAATCCTTGCCGGCCCGGGAAACACCGCTCGTCATCCGCAATGGAGGTGCTGTGGTCGAACAGGATCCGGAAGCAGCGGTGAAAGGTGGGGATTTTTCCAACGGCATGAAGGGCTGGGCGTGGAAGGACGACAATGTGACGATCGAGGATGGAATCGCCATCGGACGAAATCCTAACGGAACAAACTGCCGGATTTCCCAGAAGGTGAAACTGCATCCCTGGCGGCAATATCACCTGTCAGTCCGCATCCGGACCAGGGATTTCCGGGGCACGCCCACCATCCGGTTTCTCGCAGGAAATATCGCATTGAACCATGACGAACTCCACATCCCGCCCACGCAGGACTGGAAGGAGCACCACGTCGTTTTCAATTCACAGGGATTCCGCGAAGCCAATCTGTATCTGGGCTCCTGGGATGGAACCACCGGAGAGGTGGCTTGGGATGATGCGCGGCTGGAAGAGGTGGCATTCATCAACCTGGTCAGGCGCGAAAGTTGTCCGCTGGAGCTGAAATCACAGGATGGCAGGATTCTGCGGGAGGAAGTCGATTTTGAAAACCTAACGGATCCGCTCATGGGAACGCGCCCGTATGCCGGGTGTTTTACGGTTTACCACCAGCCTCCCGTGCTCAAGACGAAACTCCCCGACGGCACCCGGCTCCGCGTTTCCTATTACCATGCGGTGACCGTGCTGGACGACCAGGCAAACATCTGCGTCTCCGAGCCCAAAACCTGGGATATTCTGAACGATCAGGCCAAGCGCCTCCATGCACTCTGGAATGCCGGAGGCTACCTGATGTCGTTTGATGAAATCCGCGTCTTCAACCACTGCGGAGCCTGCGAAAAACGCGCCTTGGACGCCGGTCCCATGCTCGCGGATGCAGCCAGACGCTGCGCGCAAATCCTGCGCCGCATCAATCCCAAGGGGCGCATCTACATCTGGAGCGACATGTTTGATCCGAACCACAATGCCCATGCGGACTACTACCTGACAAAAGGCGACTACCGCGGTTCATGGGAGGGACTGGATAGGGATGTGATCATTGTGCCCTGGTATTTTGAAAAGCGGCGGGAGTCGCTGGCGTTTTTCGCCAATCGCGGGCATCGCCAGATCATGGCGGGGTATTATGACGGCCCCCCGGAGCCGAATGCAGCAGGCTGGATGGAGGCCGCCGCCAAAACCAAGGGAGTGGACGGCATCATCTACACCACCTGGCGCAATGACTACAGCCAGTTGGAAACATTCATCCAGGCCGCAAAAAAACACTAGCGTTTCGGCCCGGCGAAGCGGTCGGCACTTCCGGGAATCATGCTCCCACCAGCAGCCGGGCCGGTTGTTCGATGCAGTCCTTGATGCGGATGAGGAAGGTCACTGCCTCCCTGCCATCAATGAGGCGGTGGTCGTAACTGAGCGCCAGATACATCATCGGCCGGATTTCCACCTTCCCGTTCACCGCGACGGGCCGTTCCTTGATCGCATGCATGCCAAGGATGGCGCTCTGCGGGGGATTGAGGATGGGCGTGCTGAGCAGGCTGCCGTAAACTCCGCCGTTGGAAATCGTAAAAACGCCCCCTTGCAGCTCTTCGAGTTGAATTTTGCCCTCCTTGGCGCGTGCAGCACAGCCCGCGAGTTCCTTTTCCAGTTCCCCGAAGGTCCGCTGGTCGCAGTCGCGCAGCACCGGCACCACCAGACCCTTCTCCGTTCCCACCGCCACGCCGATGTCGAAATAATGATTCTCCAGGATTTCCTCCCCTTCGATGCGTCCATTGACCTGCGGCACCGCCTTGAGGGCCTCGACGGCGGCCTTGATGAAAAAGGACATGAAGCCAAGCTTGATGCCGTGCCGGGCGACGAATCCATCCTGCAAGGTCCGGCGCAGGTCCATGATCCCCGTCATGTCCACTTCGTTGAACGTCGTCAGGATGGCCGCTGTGTGCTGGGCGTTGACCAGATGGGCCGCAATTTTTCTCCGCAGGGGGGACATTTTTCGCCGGGTCACCCGGGCGGAGGATTCCGCAACCACCACCGGCGTTGCGCGCGCTTTGGGTGTCACCGTCAACTCCGGTTTCGGTTCGGACCTTGGTTCAGAGGCTGCGGCAGCCGCCACCGGTGCATCGGCGGGCGACTTCGGTGCTGTTGCGGTTGCGGGCGTTTCCGTGGCTGCGGGAATCGCTTCCGTCGGCGGCGGTGCCGCGCCCTCCAGGATCTGTCCCACCACGGCTCCAATCTCCACTTCCGTTCCGGCTGGCACGGAAATGTTCAAAACCCCATCCTTCTCCGCGGTCAGTTCCGTTGAAACCTTGTCCGTTTCCAAAGTCAGCAGGAGGTCCCCTGATTTGACAAAATCGCCATCCGCCTTGTGCCATTGGGAGAGCAGGCCGCTGCTAATGGATTCACCGACGTTGGGGATTTTGATGTCTTGAGGCATGGCAGAAAAGATGGCGCAACTAGGATGGTGTGGGGTCGGCCGCCGGTGGGGAAATTTCCCGCGGAGCGAGCGGCGCGGCCCAGAGCAGGAGAATACCTGCCACTGCACCCGAGGCAAACGCCCATTGCGCAGAATGCCCCTGCAGAAAAAGCACGGGACCGGGAGCGGCGACGCCGGTCAAAAATCCGCTGATCACGGCGGCTAGCACAATCCAGATGATGCCGCCGGGGCCATCCTGCAGGGAAAGCCGGCGGGTTTTTACGAAAAGCCGACGGCGCAGCCAAATGCACGCCGCCGCGCCAGCCAGACAGACGCCAAAGGAAACAGCCAGAACGCCGGAGATTCCCTCCGCCGCCGCCGCCCCGGCGCGGGCCTGCACTGCGTCCGCATCCGCCGCCACAGGCAGCAGAACGCATGTGCTGACATGCAGCAGTGCCGCGCTCCACACCAACCAGGAGGCAATCAGTGCAAAATTCCTCATGCAGAATACATGAAATCCCAAGATGATACGCGAAGCTAGACCACATGCCTTCCCGTCTCAAAGATTTCCTGATGCAAACACTCCTTCGCCTGTTCGCTGCGCTGCTGGCCCTGTCAGCCCTTGGTTGTGCCACCAGCCGTCCCTCGCTGCCGACCAACAGTACCCGTGTTCCCATGCGGCTTTTCGGAAACCTGCCGTTCGTCAAGGTGGAAATCGCCGGTCGTCAGCACGAATTCCTGCTGGACACCGGAGCCTCCGACTGCGTCGTCACTCCGGATCTGGCCCGGTCCCTGGGCCTGCCCATTTCCCGTGAAAAAGTCATGGTGAAAAGCGCCGCTGGCGACCATGTGCCGATCCCATTGACGGTGCTGCCCGCGATGCGCATCGGTGCCTCGGAATTCCGCAACGTGGCCTGCTTTGTGCATGACTGCAGCAATATCCGCCAGACCTTCAGCAACCTGGAGGGTGTCGTCGGCTTCAACATTTTCTCGAAGGCCCTGCTGACGCTCGACTATCCGCGCCGGGAGGTGGTCATCTCCCCCTGGGTGCCGTTGCAGCGTGGGGAGCCGGATTCGGTCGAAATGCGCATGGGCAGCGGAGTCCCGCAAATCCCGGTCCGCAGCGCCAGGCGGGCAATGTTTGTGGACGTGGACAGCGGTTCGACCGGCGGCATGGAAATCGATCCCTACCGACTCGGCGTCGGCACCACTGCCGCCCCACAACCCGGAGGACTCTCCACCAGCATCAGCAAAACCTACCGCACGGGCATGGCCAGGGTCGCTGGCCCGCTGTTCATCGGCCGGGTGGAACTGGACAGCCCCATCGTCGAAGTGACCAGGGGAGAACCCCGCATCGGCGGGGAAATCCTACAGAATCTCATCCTGACATTCGACCAACCGTCGCGCCTCGCACACATCAGTTTCGGCACCCGCAAACTGCTGGGCATGGGCGCATCGCACAAGCTGGTCTCGCCCTCGCGGGTGGGCACGGGAGTTGGATTCGACCGGAACTGGAACGTCCACGACATCGTGCCCGGCAGTGCCGCAGCCAGGGCCGGAATCCGGACGGGTGACCAGTGCGTGCTCATCATGGGCCGGCCCGCCGTGGAATGGGAAGGCTCCTATTCGGATTTGCTGGCCACCGCTCAATTCATCGACTACCGCTTTTTCCGGAAAGGGCGCAGCTACGACGTGCGGGTCCCCGTGCTCACCCAGGTGCAGTAGCCTGTGCACCCTATGCCTGCGGGGTGAAGCCCAGCACGATTTCAAACCGTGCCGTCAGTTCACCGGCTTTGGCATTCGGAAGCGGAGCGAAATCCACCGTGACATTGTCCCGCTGTTTCTGATCCTTGATGCCCTTCCAGATGCCGTCCTTTTCATTCAGCGCATGCCCCTTGATGTAGCACTGCGTGGTCCATTTTTCCCGGCCCTTCGTCTTGATGGCGACGTGAATGTGCGGGGTGCGGCCCGGATAGGGCACCGGCTTGATCGTCCGGAAGAGATACTCCCCCGAAGCTCCAGTGATGAATCGTCCGAATCCCTGGAAATGCGCATCGCGTTTCGCCTGATCCCCGCCACTGCCCGTGTGCAGATAAACGCCCGTGTGATCGCACTGCCAGATTTCCACCGTGGCATTGCGCACCGGATTGCCTGCCGGGTCCAGCACCCTGCCCGTGAGATACGTCACCGCTCCCACCGCCGGAGTCGTGCCATCATTGATCACCAGCAGGTCGTTGTCCGTGTCCAGCGGGAGCTTGTCAGGGTAAAACGGCCCCTCGGTCTGTTCAGGCGTCCGGGTCAGTGCCTCCGCAAAGGCACCCGGAACGGCAAACAGCGTCATGCCCGCGCCAACACTGCGCAGGAAATCGCGGCGGTTGTGCAGAAAGGAGGTCTTTGGAGTCAGAATCAGATTCATGGGTGAATGGAAACAATTGGTGTGGCAGAAATCTGCGGTGGAAGCCCCAGGCGGACGGTCAAATCACGGGAATGCACTGCTTCCAACGCCTAACTGGAAACCCCGGTGGTTGACGGTTTGACATCGGAGGGCGGCGGCCTGTTTCCCTTCTTTCCACAGGAAGGGACAACATCGGCAAACAGAAAACAGAGGGAGACACCTAAAAAAAACTGGATGGTTTTCATAAAATGACAGTGAGCGTGTGAAGGAACGGACCGCGGGAATGCAGCCTCGTTCGCAATGAGGCAGATCCTACCGGATCGCCGAATTGGTGGCAACGAATGATTCGTCGGCAATTTCCTCCGGTTTCCGAAAAACCTTCCATTTCCCGCTGGGAACTCCCGCAAACAGGCTGGCATAGGCTGCATCCGGGCGGCTGGCTTCCGGCAGGTTGCGAATGAAGATGCGTAGGATTTGATCTGAAAACGCCCGGGCAACCGCTGCGTAGATTTCCGGATCCTGTTCTCCGCTGTCGCCGACCAGGATGAATTGTCTCTTGGGAAAATCCGCCAGCAGTCTCGCGATCGCGGATTTCTTGAAGGCGTTTGGCTCTGTAAAAAGATAGGAAATCGTGCGATCCGTGAGGCGGAACGGACGCAGGGTCCACGATCCGGCGGGGAAATGGCAATCGGCGCGAAATTCCTCCAGGGCCGGACACAGCAAGCGGGGACTGGCGGAAAGGTAATGGAAAGCAGCGCCCCGCTGCTCCCAATGGCGGTACAACTCGGGCATTCCGGGAACCGGCTGCCACGGTTTGCAAAAGGTGTTTGCCAGCATTTCCTGACGATTGGTCACTCCGGTGATTTTGATGGTGTCATCCAGGTCGGAAATCACGCTGACGCCGCAGGGAGAAATGCATTGCAGCCGACCGAAGAAATGCCGTGGATCACCCGGCGGCAGCACCGCATCGCACCGCAGCCAGCCGTGGCGATGGGCCGCATCCGGTGACTGGCACAGCGGGGCGGCTTCCTTTGCCAATGCCACCTCGGCGGCAGCGTGTCCGTTGGCGCCGGTGCTTTCCAGGCAGACCACGGATTCTCCGATACGGACGCGGACACGTTTTCCTCTTTCGTGGTCCACAAGAAACAGTCGCATCCGTTCGTCGAACCATGTCGATTCTTCCCCCTTGGAGAGTCCGAGCATCCGCCGCAGCGCCGCCAGCAGCGCAGACCGACTCAGGGAATTTTTCTCCGGTTCAAAAACACATGCCTCCAGCCGGGCGGTCCAGCGGTTGCCGGCCTCGTCCCACCTGGCCCACGACGGGTAGAAAAACACCTCCTCGTCCGGTTGTATCTCTGGGCGTGCAAACAGTGGGACCATGCTCGCACCCTCGGTCAGAAACCGCCGGTCAACCAGCAGGAAAAACGGCCTGCACCGGAATAATCAGGCGTGCAGCGCTTCCATCTGTTTGGCGACTCGCCGGCGCTCGTTCGGGCAGAGGATGCGTTTGCGCAGCCGAATGCTCTGCGGCGTCGCCTCCACCAGTTCATCCGGCGCGATGTATTCGATGGCCCGTTCGAGCGTGAATCGAACCGGCGGCGTGAGCATGATGCCCTTGCCGTCACCACCGCTGCGGAAGTTTGTCAGGTGCTTTTCCTTGGTGGGATTGACGGGCAAATCCTCGGCGCGAGGATTTTCCCCCACGATCTGCCCCTGATAGACATTTTCTCCGGCGTTGATGAACAGGCGGCCCCGGTCCTGAATGTAATCCAGACTGTAGGCCGTGGCCGGGCCGGTTTCCATGCTGACCAGGGTTCCGGTCAGACGCGTGGGAATGGCTCCGGCCCAGGAGCCATATTCTTTGAACAGGTGGCTGAGCACGCCGTGGCCGCTGGTTTGATTCATGAGATCGAATTCGAATCCGATCAGGCCGCGGGTGGTGATGACCGCCTCGATGAAGGTGGAATGCGGGTGCGCCACCATGTTGACCAACTGGCCCTTGCGCTCGGAAATGTTGCGCATGACTGCCCCCACATACTCTTCCGGAACCTCGACATAGAGCGTTTCGTAGGGCTCCAGGGTTTCGCCGTCGCGCTTCTGAGTGATCACCTGCGGACGGCTCACCAGCACTTCAAAGCCCTCACGGCGCATCTGCTCCACCAGGATGGCAATCTGCATCGCCCCGCGTGCCGAAACATTGAAAATGCCGGCGGTATCGCTGTCACTAACGTGGATGGAAATGTTGGTTTTGACCTCGCGAAAGAGCTGGTCGCGCACCTGCCTGCTGGTGACGAATTTTCCTTCCTTCCCGGCAAAGGGACTGTCATTGACCGCAAACTGCATCTGAACGGTCGGCGGGTCGATGTCCACGAACGGCAGCGGTTCATCCTCCT
>JAGNEJ010000073.1 GCA_018003315.1 Verrucomicrobiales bacterium | reverse complement strand
GCCTGACATCACGCGCCAGGTCGGTTCCGGCCTGCGTGAGGCGCGCGGCAACGGCATCCAATTCGGTCCGGGCGATCTGTTGGCGTTTTGGCCGGAGCCAGAGTGCCTCCAGCGGAAGTTTTGCCGCCAGCTCGAAGGCCTTGAGATCACTTGGAAAGAGCAGGCTCAGTGAGGGATTGGCAATTTCTCCGGCTTTGATCATCTCACCGCGGGCAATGCCAAGGTCGGCTAGAGCAGCGGCATAGTCCGGGCTGTTCCACAAGGCGACGGTCACGCACTGTTCCGCATCCAGAGCCTGGCCAGGTACCATTCCCTCGGGCCAGGAAAAACCGCCGTTGGTCCCGGCGTGATCCTCCAGGCGCTGCAGCTCTGTGGGGAGCGCGGTGGAAGTGGAACGGCAGCCATTGAATGCAACGGTTGCCAGCAACGGCAACCAGGCACTCAAACGACGGAAGGCGGCCTGCATCGGAATGCACTCAGGGAAGCGAGAACCAGCACGGGAGGTGGAGCATTTCACGGAAACGAGGCAGGGCATGCACCAGGGCGCAACTGAGGGGAAACCACGCCGCGCTGTAGAGATGCCGCAGAAAAATCCGTGGACGGCAGGTCCATTGTTCCGGAACCGCCGCACCGTGCAGGCGGGGCCAGAACGCAGGAAGTTTCTCTGCGTAGGCCTCGTAGCATGGTCCGTGCCGCCGCCTCAGCAAGGCATCCTCGCGGCGGATCACCGTGGGGTAGTACGCGGCAAAAGCACCCGCTACCACAAGAGCAGGGGTGAGCATGCCGCTGGCCAAAGCCACTCCCACTGCTCCCAGCAGGCTGAAGAAGTATAGGGGATGCCGACAGCGGGCGTAGGGTCCCTGGGTGACCAATTCCACACTTTTCCTTCCTGCGATGAACAGCGAGCACCAGAGCCGCCCGGCCATGCCCGCAACGGCCAGAACGAGGCCGGTCAGGAACAGGAATTCAAAGCCAACCGAATCCGCCGGAATGACCGAACTCCGACAGAAAAGCAGGCCAATGGCGACTCCCGCGAGAAACAGGCGCGTCCATGCAATGCGGGCGCCGTGTTGATGGTTGGAGCGATGGAGAGTCACGCGGTTGGATTTGGGATTTGGAGCCGTGTCAGGCTTCTCCGGAACGGTGACGGTGGGTGCGGAACAAATGCTGCGCCATCTCATGGGGGTGCCAGATTTCCCCCGCCGAATGACCCAGTGATGACCTCGGGTTAACAAATCCGTTAACCGGGTGGATTGCGGATCAGGCACCGGATCACCCGAGAGAATGGTTCCGGTTCACAGCGAACGGACCAGCACGAATCCCGTGAGGTGTTACCAGCTTGCGTTGGCCAGGGCAGGTCCCTGCGCTGGAGGTAGATGAAAACGGCCCGAGCGAGAGCCAGGGGGAACTTGACGGGAGGTTGCCAATGCAGATTTGCACCCGTAAGGAGAACGACAGCATGAACCGGGCCATCCACTATCTCACAGAACTCATCGCGATCCCCAGCGTAAACCCTGACGGGGATCCTGGCACCGATTCCAGCGGTGAGAAAGAGTGTGCGGAGCAGGTGGCCGCTTGGCTGCATAAACTGGGTGCCTCAGTCCGGCTGGAGGAAGTGCTGCCGGACCGTCCGAATGTCATCGGGGTGTTTCCCTCCGATCGTCCTGACAAGCCGAAACTGGTGCTGGGGCCGCACCTGGACACAGTCAGCGTGAGGGGGATGACGATTCCGCCTTTCGACCCGCAGATCCGCGACGGCAAAATCCACGGCCGCGGAGCATCCGACACCAAAGGAACGGCTGCTGCGATGCTGGCTGCGCTGGAGGAACTCGGAACGGGTGGAATTGTGAAGCTCGGCGCACAGATCACCTTTGCGGGATTCATGGGGGAGGAAAGCGGCCAGTGGGGTTCGAAGCATTTCGCAAACCATCATCCGCACCACGACTTCGCGCTCATTGGAGAACCCACGGGCTGTGCGGTTGTCCACACCCACAAGGGCAGTTTTTGGGCGGAACTAGTAGCCCGCGGAAAGGCGGTCCACGGCTCCACGCCGCACCTCGGTGAAAACGCCATTCTAAAAATGATGGAGGTGACCCGCGAGGTGCTGCAGCGTTTCGACGAACTGGTTGACGGGCCGGAACTGGACCATCCCGTTCTGGGAAAAAGCACGCTGAACGTGGGAATGATCCGCGGGGGTGTTCGGGCGAACATTGTGCCCGATGAATGTCGGCTCCTGCTCGACATGCGCCTGACGCCAGCGCTTTACCAGCGAGGACCGGAAGACTTTCTGCGCAACGTGCTCGAGGAAAGCCCGCACGCCGCTTCGCTGGAGATGATTTCCCGAGGCGTGTGCGCCCCGTTGGATACCGATCCTAACCATCCATTCGTAAAAAAACTTGCCGCTGCGGGCAGTGGACTCACCGGGGCTCCGTGGTTCTGCGATGCCGCCTGGCTGGCGGCCGCAGGCATTCCGAGCGTCGCTGCCGGTCCGGGTGCGATCGCCCAGGCGCACACCGCGGATGAATTTCTCAGCATCGACGATCTGAATGCCGGCGTGGCGTTTTACCGCCGGTTTCTTGAAAGCCTGTAGGTGCCGTTCAGGCGTGGTGCAGGGCGTCGGTGAATCGGGCCAGAAGATCCTCCGTTTCCTCCAGGCCAACGCTCACGCGGATCAAATGACGCGGCACTCCGCAGCGCTCGGCCCAGTCCAGTTCCTGATAGTGCACCAGCAAGGTGTAGGGGCAGGCAAGGGTATAGTTGGTGCCCAGACTTGGCCCCTTGCAGATGCGCAGCTGGTCGAAAACCGCCGGGGCGGCAGCGGCATTGTTGAGGACAAAGGACAAGAGACAGCCGCGATCCGCACTCGGACGCAGGATTTCATCCAGTCCGTCTCCCTTGCCGGGATAATAAACCTCCGCTACGGACGGGTGGCTGCGGAGGAATCCAGCCAGTGCCGCCGCATTCTGGCTGGTGCGACGGACGCGCTTCGGAAAATCTCGCGAGTTGATTTCCAGCGCCACCGCGTCCTCCGGCCAGAAAATGTCATTGCTGGCAAATTCCCTGGTCAGGAAACGCTGGAACTCTGCGTAGCGTGGCGATTTGGGATTGAGCGTCACCGCTCCGGCCAGCACGTCGCCGTTGCCCGAAAATGATTTTGTCAGGCTGGTGATGGCCGCATCGGCGACGCTCAGTGCGTCGATGTTGACCACGGTCGCCACGGTGTCATCAAGGATGAACGGCACGCCGTTCTGCTGCAGGTCGGCGATGAATTCCGAGAGCCTCGCCGAGCGCAGCAGGGGATTGCTGGGGATTTCGCAGAATACGCCGCATGCTTCTCCGGTCCGTGCCAGCTGGCGGATTTCTGCCAGGGCCCCGGCATTGGGCGTCGGGTGGAACAGGGTTCCCTCTCCAAATTCCTCCTGCACCTTCAGCACATCCACATATGGAAAATCGAGCTGGACGCTGCGTTTTCCGGGAATCGCCTCCCGCAGCATGCGATGCACCGCAAACACCGCGGCCATCCCGGAAGGAAACAGAAAGACATCGGCGGGACTCGTGCCCGCAAGGTGTGCAAGGCGCTTCCGGATGGTTTGCTTGGCAGTCTGTCCCGCGACGATGTCCGGGGTGCGGTTTTCCAGCAGGCACAGTGCCTGGCGGGTGTTCACTGTTTCTCCGGAAAAGCGCCAGTAAAGGCGTGCGGTGCGGCGGATGGATTCCGGAAAAAAAACTGCGGTCAGGCCAAAGGGACCGACCGGTTCGATGCGGGCGGATTCCTGCGTCCGGCGTCCGATGAAATCCAGGCAGCGCGCCGCGGCTTCCGGCGAGGGAAATGCAATGCATTCCTCTCCGGCGCGGCCAAAACGCTGACGCACGCTCACAAACAGTTGCTGCAAAAGCGGAGGAAGAAAAAAGCGCGGGTAACCGCAGCGCAATTTCTCCAGCACCGCGGGGTTTTCCTCCTCATACCCAATGACATCCTGCCACCGGGGCATGGCCACGGATACGGCATGTGCGGAATCGGGCAGGGGTTCGCCCAAATCCGCTTCACTCCAGCAGGGGTTGGTCAGCAAGTCGCGCATGGCTTCAGCGAGGCGCCGCGGGCAGCCGCGGGCGTTCACGGTCTAGTGAAACTGGAGAGTCCCTGAGGCAAGCGCTTTTTGAAACGATGACTGGTTAGGCAAGGGGCAGCCGCAGCGTCGCCACGGTGCCGGTTCCGCTGCTGCGATCGGCCAGGGCTACGCTCCCGCCGTGCAGTTCTGCCGCCTCCCGGACAAAGCACAGACCCAGGCCGGAACTTTTGCGTCCTGTGGCGGGGCGCGGCAGGGAATAGAACCGCTCGAATACCCGTGACCGTGCGTAATCGGGGATTCCAGGCCCGTCATCGGCAATGGACACACGGCAATGACGCTCGCCGTCCGGAGCAATGGCAATCGCAATGGTGCCGCCGGGAGGAGAGAAATCGATCGCATTCTGCAGCAGATTCGACAGGGCGCTTTCCAGCAGAAATTCATCGCCAAAAACATGCGGCGTGCCCTTGCAATCCACGGTTGGGTTCAACTGCCGCGCCGCCATTGCCGGCTCAAGCTCCCGGCAGACGAGGCGCGTCAGTGCAGCCACGTCGAGGTCTCTTGGATTTGCCAGTTCCTTCTGCGATTCAATCGCTGCAAGTGCCAGCAGGCGATCGATGCTTGACTGGAGCCGCTGCGTTTCGCCCTGGATGTTGGCCAGAAATCGTGCCCGTTGTTCTGTCGGCATGGCGGGCGATTCCAGCAGCTCCGCGGCGCCGCGAATCGCAGCCACGGGACTTTTCATTTCGTGTGTCAGGCTCTGAATGTATTGCTCCACATAGGCCCGGCCCTCCAGCGCATCCCGCATTTTTTCAAAGGTCCGCCCCAGGTTGCGCACCTCCGGGCTGCGGGAGGTGAACGGTTTCGGGCGCTCGCCTTTTTCGATGGACAGCACATGGGCGGTGAGCCGACGGATCGGCCGCAAAAACCACGCCGCCACCAGCACGGTGGCCGCGGCGGTGCTGACAAAAATTGTCCAGCCGATCCGGCGGATGTGCCGCTGGGTTTCTTCACGGAACAGGGCGTGGCTTTGCTTGCTTTTGCCAACGGTGAGGACGCCCACGGGTTTTCCTGCCTGCATGACCGGAGCCCCGACATACATGGTGGACGACGTGGAATCCTGCGCATTCCACCGCGTGGAGCGCGCACCGTATTCCCCGCGCAATGTCAGGGAGACATCGCGCTGCGCACTGAAATCACGTCCCACGTTGGCAGGCTCCGCGGAATCGAACAGCACCGTTCCGTTTGCATCGGTGAGGTAAACACTGGTGGTCACCTCGTTTTTTTTCAGATCGTAAATCACCGCTTCAAACGGCCTGCTGCCAACCGCAGCAAAAGCCGTTTCCAGGGGTTTGCCATCCAGTCCCGCAGTGGTGATCTGCCCTTCCAGCATGGCCGCCAGCAATCGCGCAGTATCCACCATGGGTTCCTCCGCGGCTTCCGCATACTGCCGCTCCACCCGCGCACAGAGCCGTTCGATAAGCAGGTAAAACCCCGAGGCCAGCACCGCCAAGGTGACCAGGAGCAGTTTTGTCGTCGTGGGGATGTGCGGCATGGGAAGAGGCTTTCCTGAGAAGGGACAGTTTCCGGGAGGCCCTCCGCGAGGTCAAGCGCCCCGGCCCGCCTTCATGCCTCCACCACCCCGGCAGCCTGCCCTTTGGATTTTTCCACCAGCCGCATCCCGGTGATCTCCATGGTCTTGTCCACTGCCTTGCACATGTCATAAACGGTCAGCGCCGCCACCGAAACCGCCGTCAGCGCTTCCATTTCAACGCCGGTGCGGGCCACCGTCCGGACGGTGGCGGTGATCGCAATTCCGCTTTGCTCCATTTCAAGCTCCACCGTCACCTTTGTCAGGGGAATCTGGTGGCACAGAGGAATCAACAGCTGAGTCTGCTTCGCAGCCTGAATGCCCGCCACCCGCGCGACCGCCAGCACTTCCCCTTTGGCCATCCGGCGGCTGCGGATCAACTCCAGCGTGCCTGGTTGCAGCCGGATGAACGCCGCGGCGACCGCTTGGCGCGCCACTTCCGGCTTGCCGGAAACATCCACCATGCGTGCGGCGCCGGTGGGGGACAGGTGAGTCAGTTCTTCAGCCATGCGTGCAGGTTTCGACCCTTGACTTCGGGATGCAAGGGCGAAAACAACACGCTTGCGCTAGAGAATCCGCTCGAGGAATTTTTGAGAATCGAACGGTTCGAAATCGTCTGCGCCTTCGCCGGTGCCAATGAAGCGTGCGGGGATGCCCAGTTCCTGCTGGATGGAAACGATGACGCCGCCTTTGCCGCTGCCGTCGAGTTTGGTGACGATGACGCCGCTGAGTCCATCGACGGCCTTGTGAAATTCGCGGGCCTGTGTCAGGGCATTGGAGCCAGTGGTGGCGTCCACCACCAGCAGGATTTCATGCGGGGCGGACGGATCTTTTTTTGCCAGGGTGCGGCGGATTTTGGAAAGCTCCTCCATCAGATTGTGCCGCGTATGGAGGCGTCCGGCGGTGTCGCAGAGCAGATACTGGGCATTGCGCTTGCGGGCCGCTTCCCAGGCGTCGAAACAGACCGCTGCGGGGTCCGCCTTGTATTGGCCTTTGACGAGCGGAACGTCGAGTCGCTGCGACCAGACTTCGATCTGCTCGATGGCCGCAGCGCGAAATGTGTCTGCCGCCGCCAGAACCACGCCTTTTTTCTGCTGTTTGAGGTGCCGCGCCAGTTTGGCGGCAGAAGTAGTTTTGCCTGTTCCATTGACGCCGACCACCAGAACGACGCAGGGGCGGTCTGGAAATTCGGGCAAGGGCTGCGGTGCCGAGGGCAGAATTTTCGCCATCTCCGCCTTGGCGACTTCCACGATATCCTCAGGCTGCAGTTCCCGGCCCATCGCCCGCAGGCGTTCGATGATCTGCGTGGTCATCGGCAGGCCCAGATCACCGCTGATCAGCAATTCCTCGAGTTCATCGAAGTCCAGCTTCCGGCGCTTGAAGAAATCGATGATTTTGCGGAAGAATCCGGCCATGTCAGGAAATGGAGTGGGGGAGGGCGGCTCAGGCGAGGCGTTCCGTGAGCCAGGCGACGAGTCCGTCCAGCTTCACGCGGTGCTGTTTGCCGGAATCGCGTTCGCGCACCGTTACGGTGTCCTGCAGTTCCGGTCCCTGTTCACCCAGCGTTTCAAAATCGATGGTTACTCCGAAGGGAGTTCCGATTTCATCCTGGCGGGCATAACGGCGTCCGATGGCGGCAGTTTCGTCGTAGAAGCAGTGGAAGTAGCGCTTGAGTTTGCCATGAACTTCGCGCGCCTTGGCCACGAGTTCCGGCTTGTTTTTGAGCAGCGGGAACACGCCAACCTTGACCGGCGCCACCCGCGGATGCAGCCGGAGGAAGGTGCGTGTTTCCACCTTGCCGTTGATGTCCGCCTTTTGTTCTTCAGCAAAGGCGGCACAGAGCACTGCGAGTGCCAGCCGGTCGAGTCCGGCGGAAGGCTCGATGACATGGGGTACGTAAAATCCCTTGAACAGGCGCTCAAACCAGGTCCGCACTTCGGCCTCATTCAGGCCGCCGGATTCCTTGGCCGCTTCCGCCGCGATCCGCCGCTGGATCATTGCTTCCTTGGCTGCCGCATCCAATTTGGCTGCGGCCGCCTTCAGTTCCTCATCGAAGCATTCGAGCGCTTTGCCGCTGTGGCGCTGGTGCTGGGTGAGGTCGAAATCGCCGCGGGCCGCAATCCCCTCGAGTTCATCAATGCCGAACGGAAATTTGAACAGAATGTCCACACAGGCCCGGGCGTAATGGGCGAGTTCCTCACCGGTTTGCCAGTGGTAGTCCAGCATTGCATCGCCCAGGCCGATGCTGTGGTAGAAGCGCGTCCGTTGATCAACCCAGTAGCGGTGCCAGAGGTCCCAGCCCCAGTTGTCCTGCGGCACTGACAAATCCGCACCCTCGCTCCACTGCGCCACGTTCCCGCAAATGATTTCCACCGCTTCATCCGGTTTGATGAAGAACTCCAGCTCCATCTGCTCGAATTCCCGGCTGCGGAAGGTAAAATTCTTGGGCGTCACCTCGTTGCGGAAGGCTTTGCCAATCTGGCAGATGCCAAATGGCACCTTCGTTCGCGAGGAATCCAGCACGTTTTTGAACTGGGCAAAAATGGCCTGCGCCGTTTCCGGACGGAGGTAGGTGATGTCGTCCTCCGTCGCAGTCGGGCCGACGAACGTTTTGAGCATCAGGTTGAATGGCCGGGCTTCCCGCAGCAGTCCGCCCGTCTCCGGATGGAAATCAACCGTGCCTTCATGCGTCCGGATGGATTCCCCCAGCAGAATCAAATCCTCTATCCGTCCGGTTAGTTCCACCGCATGGTCGCCGACATACCAATGCCGGGCCAGCCTGCGGGCGCTTTCCGGACGGCTGCTTTTTGGCAGTAAAAAACAGAGTGGGCGCTCCAACTTCCATCCGGTGGCGCGGGATTCCACACCGGTGAAGGCATACTCCGTGCCTTCCAGCGGGGGAACATGGTCTGCACGCACCCGCTTGTTGGTCAGACTGCACTCGCGCATCATGTCCGCAAAGGTCGCCACGTGTCCCGAGGCCGCCCAGATGGCAGGATGCATGATGATCGTCGCATCCAGGCCCAGGACATCCTCCCGTTCCCGGGTCATCGCCAACCACCACGCCTCGCGCAGATTGCGCTTGAGTTCCGCACCCAGCGGGCCGTAGTCCCAAAAGCCTCCGATGCCTCCGTAAATTTCGGAGGATTGATAAATAAAGCCGCGGCGCTTGCACAGGCTGACGACTTTATCCATCAGGGGTGATTCTTTGACCTTTTGATCGCTCATGAGTTTTAAAATGGGGAGAAGGACGGGTTAGATGCATGGCCGCAAGTGGGGCGTCAAGCAGCAAACGCACCTCGCGGCGCTGCTCTTGACCCGAATAGGCATCGTTCCGCGTTGCCAGTCCAGACTGCCACGTCTATGGTGCCCCCCAGTTTCCTTTGCGTTTCGACCCAGAACCTTCCTGACCCTCATGAAATTTTCGCAAGCCATTTTGGCCGTCAGTCTCTGTTTGGGATACGCCGCCTCTGCCGTGGCGCAAACCGGACCTGCCAAGCCGGACAAGGTCAAGGATTTGATGAAATCCGCCTATCAAAAATACGACAAAGGAGACCTCAACGGTGCCTCCACCGATCTGGAGGAGGCCCGAAAGCTGGTGGACGGCCGACGGCAGGACTATGCAGCAAAGCTCTTTCCGGACATCGCCTCGTGGACGGCGACCAAGGCGGAAAAGGAAAATGCAGCGCTGGTGGGAGGAACGCGGCTCTACCGGAAGTATGAATCCGGCGAGAAAACGATCCTGGCGGAGATCATCATCGATTCGCCCATGGTCCAGCAACTGGCTCCGCTGCTCAACGACCAGAACATCGCCAAATTGGCAGGCTACGAAACCCGGCGAATCGAAGGCATGGAGGCGCTGATCAAGCCCTCCGGTGAAAAACTCGAACTGAACGTGTGGATCGGCAGCGGCATCCTTTTCAAGCTCACTGGCGAACACACCAAGGAAAACGAACTGGTTGTCTTCGCCAAGAAGTTCGACTTCAAGGCAATGGGGAAACTCAAGAAGGAAGCGCCCGAGGCCAAACCCTGACCAGCCATCAGGTCAGGCAGAATGGCGCGAGCCGTTCCATCAGTGCTTCTTTTCGGGCATCCGAAAGAGACGCATTCGGCAGCCGCGGCGGACCGACATCCACGCCCTGCTGCGCCATGACTGCTTTGGCAGCGGCCATGTAGCCGAATTCCGCCAGCAACTGGATGAGGCGAATGCTTTCCAGTTGGGCGGCCCGGGCTGCCGCCAGATCACCGGCGGCAAAGGCATCCCACAGGCGATGATAGATGGGTGCGGCGAAATTGTAGCTGCTGCCTACCGCTCCCGTCGCTCCCGCGGCCAGCGCCCCCAGCATGGCCTCGTCGATTCCCCATGGAATGTCCCATGCGCCTCCGCCGACTTTGAGGCAAAGCTGATAGGCCATGAGGTCGGCGTTGGTGAATTTGATTCCCGCGAGGCTGGGTAGGCGGGTGGCCGCCTTTTCCAGAAACTCTGACATGGAAAAATTCACGCCGGTCAAAACCGGAATGTCATAAAAGTAAAACGGGGTTCGAGGCGCGGCGCTGGCGATGTGCGCGCAGCAGTCCACCAGCAGATCGACGGTGCGGGGTTTGAAATAGCTTGGGGCCAGAGCGGAAATGGCAGCGGCACCGAGTTCCTCCGCCTGGGCTGCCAGTTGCCGGGCGTCCTCAAGACAATTGGAACCGACGTGAACCACCACCTGAAGGCCGGTTCCCTTGCTGACTTCCATCCAGCGGGCGGCCAAGGCGGCGCGTTCCGCCGAGGTCAGGGAGTGGCTTTCCCCGGTGCTTCCGCAAATGAAGGCGGTCATCACCCGGTTTTCGATCAGGTGGGCGGCCTGTTTCTCAACCACTGCAAGGTTGAGAGAACCGTCGCGGTGAAACGGCGCATGGGCGGCGGCGACGAGCCGCGAGAGCTTGATGGAGGGCATGGTGTTTGTCAGGATAAGGTTTCCGGAGGACGTGGGCGGATGCAGAGCACCACCAGGATGGAGAGCGCTGCAATGGCGGCAAACACTCCGAAGATGAGATTGAGGGGAACGTGGGCGTCGCGCAGGGCACCGAAGGCCCAGTCGGCAAAGCCTCCGCAACTGATGCTGACCAGGTTCATGAATCCATAACCGGTGGCACGAAGTTCCGGGCGCACGATCTGGCACAGAATCGGCATGTTGTTGCAGTCAAAAAAGCCCCAGCCCAAGCCGAACAAAATCAAAAATCCGACCGCCACCGCGAGCGTCCCCGCATTGCCCACTCCGAAAAGCGCCGGCAGAAAGAAGCTCATGCCCAGCGCACTGACAAAAATCCTTCCGCGAACAGTTCGCTGCATCCAACGGTCTGCCAGCCAGCCTCCGATGCCCACGCCCACCAGCGATGCCACCTGGACATAAAGCACGGCGGAAACGCCCGCCTTGCCCTGGCCCAGCGAAAATTTCTCCTTCAGGATGTCAGGCATCCAATCTTTGACCACCCATCCCGCCAGCGCCGGGAGCGTAAAGTAAAGCACCAGCAGGAGGAATCCCTTGTTGGAAAAAAGCTGGCCTGCGGCGGACAGTGGCGATGGCTGCCGTGTTGCACTGGCGGCGCGGGGTGGATTGCGCAGCAGCGCAAAAAGCGGCAGTGCATAGACAATGCCAATGATGCCGCAGAGTGAGAATGCCCAGCGCCATCCGTGATCCGGGCTGTCCGCGACGTAGCCTGAAAAGCCGCCGAGAATGATCCCAACGTAAATGCCCATCTGGTGCAGGCCAACGGCCCGGGACCGCGTGGGGCCCAGATGGAAATCGGTGATCAGCGCCAGCGCTGCGGGAATGTAAAAGGCCTCGCTGATGCCCATGATGGCGCGGGTGGCAACAAGCTGCTCGAAGGTTTTGACATGTCCGGTGGCCCAGGTGACCGCTGACCAGACGAAGAGGCTGGCGGCGATGACATGCCGGCGGCTCAGCCGGTCTGCCAGATAGCCGCCGATGGGGCTGAGCACCGCGTAAACCCACTTGAAGGAGCCCAGCACAATGCCCCAGTTCGCTTTCGTGGCAATGTCCGGAATGTCGCCCATCATCGACGATTTCATCGCCGCGAGCATCTGCCGGTCGAGGTAGTTCAGCAGCGCAACCGGAATGAGCAGCATAACCACCAGCCATGCCAAACGGGTGGGGGAGGTCTCGGAATGTGGGTTGCCAGCAAAAGTGCTCATGGAGTGTGGATTGGCTTGAGCATCCACACCTCAGGGCTGCGAACGCCGGGACGGACTTCGCCGCTGGGAAAAACAAACCCACCAGATGGCAATGCCGCAACCGGCAGCGTGGCTCGCGGCGCAGGAGTGATTCCGGCGTCGCGCCAGGCATTGGTTTCCGGACGAAATGCCAGGATGCGGTCAGGGAACCCGGGATGCTTTTCCAAAGGTTGAAAACCGGTGCGGGATCCATCGTCGCCGGACACGGCCAAAAGCTCGCCGCTGATGAATGGAGCAGGCGAGGC
Source organism: Verrucomicrobiales bacterium (assembly GCA_018003315.1). Classification (GTDB taxonomy): domain Bacteria; phylum Verrucomicrobiota; class Verrucomicrobiia; order Verrucomicrobiales; family V1-33; genus JAGNEJ01. Next base: position 13,602 of record JAGNEJ010000073.1, on the reverse strand, counting down.
CGCAGCCACGACCGGCTTGGGAAGCTCCGCCAGCGGTTTCCAGCCGGCATCGTCCGTGTAGCGCCAGGCATCCTTCAGCAAAACGCGCCGCACCTTTCCGGCGGCATCCGGCTCCAGGGCCGCACCGCCGAAAACAAACAGCGTATTGGCCACCCCACCCGTCACCGGCATGATCCGCGGTTTTCCAGGAAATGGCGGAAGCTCGCTCCAGGCCGGTGCCGCATCCTTGGAATCAATGACAAACACTTTTGCGGACGCCAGCTGCTCGCCGGGCTTTTCCGCGCCGCCCACGATGACGACCCGCCCGTCCACCAGCACCGCCCCGCTGGCATGGGCCAGCGCAACCGGCAGCGGCGGCCACTCTCGAATGCTGGTTCCGTCCGGCCCCCACGAAAGCAGGAACACCCCGGAATGATGCCGCTCGGCATCACTTCCGCCCACACACAGCACGCCCTCAGGAATGGTTAGGCTCACGCCATACGCCAGAGGGTGGGGGAGTTTCCCTGCCTCCTGCCACCGGGCATCGGACTGCTGCAAATCCAACGCCCAAATGCGCTCATGCCACACCTTTTTCCCGCCTTCCCATGGCATGGCCGCCGGGAAATTGGCCCCGCCGGCAACGATCAGATGTTTCCGGCTGCTTCCCGCAAAGGGCGCGGCGACCCCCAGTTTGTCCGGCAGATCCGCACATCGGCTCCATTCCAGCCGGACCGAATCCCCGGAGGCAACACCGGCACAGCCACCGAGCATCGCAGCGGCGATCTGAGAAAACTTGCAGGCGTCGTTCATGGAATCACGCAAAGGGTGGACTTGGGAAAAGCCGGTCCTAATGGCAGAAAAGAACTCGTTCCGCAAGCTTCCGTCACTTGTCCTGAAATAAGGCAGGTGACCTGCATCGTCCGCGGCATGGGGCTATTCGCCCGCCACGTCCGTCACGACAAAAACCCCAGTGTCGGAATCCGGCAACCCGCCGCTGCGCTGCTGGGTGCGCACGAACGTGCCCCCGTGGCTGCTGGTGAACGTCAGTTCCACCGCATCGCTGTGTCCCGGACCGAACTGCAGGGAGAGGCTGGCCGATTGTCCGGACGTTGTCGCATAGGATGGGGAACAGGATTTGGTGATGTTCGCTTCACGCACCGTGCTGACCCCAGCACCGGAGATGGCGGCAAGTTCCGGAATTCCGCCGTCCGAGAAAACAATCTTCCGTGACTCAAGCCCCGCGGGAGCCTGGGCTGGCAGCAGATTCAAACTTTCCGTAAGCGCAAACGCACCCGCCTCGGAATCAATCAACTGACCGTTTTGGTAGTCGAAACATTCGTAGGTCCCAGCTTCGGCGCTGAGGAAATAAAACTGGATCCGCTGAACCGCCAGCGCGACGTCCGTCAGCACCACCTCGAGCAGATTCTCACCACGGCGCAGCGCCGAATAGGTGAAATTCAGATTGCCCGACGGCGGCAAGACGGTGCGCACGCCGATCGAAATCCCGGAAAATTTCAAAAGCGAACTGCCACTCCCGCCGTTGAGGACGACTCCCAAGCCCTGCGGCGACCAGGGGGCGTGTCCCAGCGTTTGTGGTTGTGACTCCACTTTGACACGCAGAAACGCATTCGCCGGTCCCGAGAGCCACTGCGTAAAGGAAAAACCATCGCCAAAACGCCGGTTTTCGCTGTTCCACGCCAGCAAATCGGAACTGGTCTGCACCTGATACGTTTTTCCCGGTTCCGTGGCGCATTCCACAGCCAGCGCACCCGATGCGGCAACCGGCAGTCCATTTTGACCAAAACCGGGCCCGGCGCAGCCGCAAAAAATCCCCACAGCAGCCGACGCTGCCCGTAGCACAGGGAATGGTGAAGTTCTTCCAGCCATGATGAACACCGGGCAGAATACCCGAACCGAAGCCCGCGGCGCAAGGGCGAAATCCAAATCGGCCCCTATTTCATAACTTCCTACAATGTATGTCATATAAAATTCAATCGGGGGTTTTCCCCCTCTCGCTCCACCTCGCTCGGCCTACCGTTCCACCTTTCCTGGGTAGCCACCAGCGGCCATCAGCATCCGTGGCATCCGGCGGTCTTGCGGCCAGTGCCACGGCCAGCATACCGGCCGACCAGAACCGGCGTCCACACGGCGAGCCTCCCAGCTTTCCTTCCGGAGGTCACCGGCACCGCCATTCCAGCAGGCAGTCCCGCAGCCATGCATCACTCGCCTCCACGTCGAAATTCACCGTATCTACCTCGGTTCGCAGGTCGCCGGTTCCATACATCCGCCGCCGTTCCGCTGCCGAAGCTTCATCCGTAGCCGTTGCTTTCGCTCCATTCCCTGTTTCACCGAAGTTCCGGCCCAACTTGCCTCGCAGCCATTTTCGATCCACGGCCATCGGCAGGTAGCCAGCCTCGGCGTCATCCGCTGGCAATGGCATCCCACGGCTCCTGTGCCATCGCCCTAGCCAACTCCTGCGGCGTCAACACCGCCTTCCGCCCCGCCGTCCCATGCAAACTCCCCTTCTCCAGCGCCTGCGCCTTCAGCCGTTGCCGGAATGCGACGGCACAATGTTGCCCGTGAACTTGTCGCTGCGTCGCAGCCACTCCACGACCATGACGCCAAGTCCTCACCTCCCCCACTCTGCCTCGACGGAGTTTCGTGGTTTGTGCCGGGGTTGCCCGCGGCGGTGCCTTGATGAATCACGGCGAACCGCGGAATCGTAGGGGCTTTTGCTTGCTCAAAACCGCGCATGCCGCGTTACTGGAAATCCTTGCATGAACAAAAGTTTCCTTCTCCACCCATTTTGTCTGGCGGCAGTGCTGCTGTCCGCCATGCCGGGCGATTCCACCGCCCAGGATACCGTTCACACCAACCGGAAATCCGAACAAGTCCTGCCGCTTCCCAAACAGGACGGCATGTTTCATTTCCTCATCTACGGCGATCGCACGGGAGGTCCTCCAGAGGGCTTGGAGGTGCTGCGCCGGGCAGTTGCAGACACCAATCTGCTGGATCCTGACATGGTGATGACCGTGGGGGATTTCGTCAACGGCTATACGGGACGCGAGGTCTGGATCCGCGAGGCTGAGGAATACAAGGGCATCATGAAAGGGTTGCGGATGCCCTGGTTTCCCGTTGCCGGAAACCATGACATTTACTGGCGCGGACCGGACCGGCCTCCGGAGGAGCATGAAGGCGATTTCGAAAAGCATTTTGGGCCGCTGTGGTATTGGTTCAAGCACAAGGACTGCGGCTTCGTCTGCCTGTTTTCCGATGAGGGGGATCCGGCGAAGGGACCCCGTGATTTTACCAGTCCCGCGCAGACTCAGATGAGTCCCGCGCAGATGGAATGGCTCAAGCAGTCGCTCACCGAAATGAAGGGCCTGCGCCATGTCTTTGTCTTCCTGCATCATCCGAGGTGGATTGAAAAAACCTATCCTGGGAGCAACTGGAACGCCGTGCATTCCTTGCTGGCGGCTGCGGGCAATGTTCGCGCTGTGTTCGCCGGGCACATTCACCGGCTGCATTATGGAGGGAAACGCGATGGCATCGAATACTTCGCGCTGGCCACCACCGGGGGCAGCATGCCGGGGCGGTATCCCGGAGCCGGCTACGTTCACCACATGAACCTGGTCACGGTGCGTCCGGATGGCTTCGTGGTGTCGATTCTTCCCGTGGGCGAGGTGATGGATCCGCGCCTGTTCACCCCCGAGCGCCAGGCGGACATCGACAAGGCGCGCAACATCCATCCCGTCATTGCATCTCCGAAGATCAAGGTTGGCACCGACGGCCTGGGTGCGGCGCTGGTGCAGATGAACCTGACAAATCCGTCCACCCGGGCCGTGGAAATGGAAATCGTTCCCGAAACGGGAAATGACGAATGGTTCTATGCGCCGGAGCACCTGCACACCCGGCTGGAGGCGGGTGAAGCCAAATCCCTGACCCTAACCGTCGCCCGGGTGCGGCAGGGATTCGACCAAGGGTTTTCGGTTCCGGCCTTTGCCGTTCGGGCGGACTACCTTGCAGAGGGTGCCCGGGTGCCCTTGCCGCCACGGCGGGTCACGCTGCCGGTGGCTCTGCGCCCACCACCGGAGGAATTCTTTGCTCCGGGCGGGGAAAATTCGGTGCTGGAACTCGACGGCCACAGCGCCCTGCGCGTCGAAATGGGGGCGTCGGAACTTCCGGACGGACCGTTCACCGTGGAAGCCTGGGTCAAATCCGGCAATGCCAACCAGACCGCTCCCTTCATCGCCAAAACCGAACAGTCGGAGTTCGCGCTGAATCTTTCCAATGGAGTTCCCGGCTTCCACTGTTTTCTCGGGGGGAAATACTTCAGCGCCATCGCCCCCACGGACCAACCCATCCCCGCGGAGACCTGGGCGCATGTGGCCGGAGTCTGGGACGGAAAAGAACTCCGCCTTTACGTCGATGGCAAACGCCGCGCTGCGGTTCCCGCTTCCGGACCGCGCACCACCAATGTGCTCCCGCTTTACATCGGAGCGGACCCGAATGCCAAGTCCGAGCCGGGGATGTTTTTCACCGGTGCGCTCGACGAAATCCGCCTGAGCACCGCCGCCCGATACGAGGCGGATTTTGAGCCGCAGAGCCGTTTTGCCAGCGATGCCCAGACGCTTTATCTGTTTCACTGCGACAAGCAACTCGGCCCGTTCGTACCCAGCCATTCTGCCAGCGGGAGGTATGCGACCAAGTCAGGCAATCCGCAGTTCCGCGTGAAAAACTGAAGACCGTTTGCCCCGCGAACCGTTTTCCAATCTTGGAACGGGACCACGGTCGCGCAGGCTGGGTGCCGCGTGGGAAAGTCCTGCCTGATGCGGATTTTCCCCGGCAATCCTGCCAAACGGAACTTCCCGACTCGCCCGGCAACGCCTACTTAATGAGCACTTTCGCTCCCGGCCGAATGAGGTCGGGCAGGCGGATGGCGTCCCAGTTGGCCAGTCTCACACACCCGTGACTTTGCGAGCGCCCGATGGTGTGAGGCGTGGCCGTGCCGTGCAGTCCGATTCCGGTCTTGCTGGTGCCGGCCCAGAAAATACCGACGGGATTGTTCGGTCCAGGCGGCAACTGGTGGTATTGCTCGCTGCGCTTTCCCTGGTTGAGCATGGCTTCGTCCCAGCGAAATTCCGGAGTCGTCACCATGTTGGTGACCTCCCATTCGCCGAAATGGAGGAATTTTTTTTCTCCCGGTGTGATGGGAAAACTGGCAAAGAGCTTTCCGGTTTCATCATGGAACGTGGCGACGCGTTCCTTGGTGTCCACCGTCACCCGGCGGGCGCTCAACAGGGGATCCGTTTCAAATTTCAGGCTGTAGGGGACATCTTCGATCAGAAAGGGAGACTTCACATTTGGGACCATGACCAAGTCCCGGGGCCGCAGCCCTTCCCACCGAAGGCCGGGGTTTACCCTGACCAGACATTCCTCGCTCGTATGGAAACGCTCCGCGACAAATTCCAGAATGCTGCGGTAGCCAAGGTATTTGCACTGCGCTTGCTGGGAGGGCTTGGTGGGCAGGGATGCCATCACAAACCGAAAATCATTGTCCTTCAGTCGGTAGGCGGCATACGTGGTGGTGATGAGTTTGCGGGAGGCCTTCAAAAGGTAATACCAGTTGCCCTTTTCGATGCCATGGACCTGGTTGAAAATTTCCCCGGCCTTCCGGGTGAATTCGCCCATTTTTCCATCGATGTTGCCCGGACCGAAGTTGTGTTCATCCAGAAAAATCTGCAGCCGGATGATCGCTTCGAGATCATCCTTATCCGGTTCGGGTGCCGTTTTTTCTTCGGTTTGAGGCAGCTCTGCCCGAACCGGGGTGAGGGCCCCTGCTTTCGAGGAAACGGTCGGCGCTTGGGGCGGAATCGGATCTGGCGTTGGAGCCGGCTGCGATCCGGAGAGTGGCTTCGTCCCAACAGGTGCGGCATTTTCAATGACCCTGGCCCGCGGAGCAGGAGCGTGGGAGGGTGTGAGGGGATTGTCAGGAGTTTGTGCCGTCGCTGGGTCAAAGAGACACACAGCCAGAATTCCGTATGCGAAACTCCAGGCAGTCGGGCGGTTCATGGGGCGAAATTTATGCTTCGGATGCGTGAAAGGTCAATGCCGGATGTGCATTGGGTTCCGGCCGGAATCGGCGGGTGCAAAAACCGGTTGATTCCTCGGCCACTTCACCCGAAACAGCGCGAATGAACGCACTGGCTGTGTATTGCGGATCCAGCGCCGGCAGCGGCACGACGTATGTTTCCCTGGCCCGGGAAGTGGGACGGGAAATGGCCCGCCGGGGCATCACGCTGGTCTATGGCGGCGGCAGTGTGGGCCTGATGGGAGCCGTGGCCGATGCCGCCCTCGCCGGCGGAGGAAAGGTCATCGGAGTCATCCCCCATTTTCTGAACACCCGGGAGCTGGCCCATTCGGCCTGCACGGAACTCATCGTGGTGAATTCCATGCACGAGCGCAAAGCCGTCATGGCGTCGCTCTGCGAGGGGTTTGTGGCGCTGCCAGGCGGGTTTGGCACGCTCGATGAAATTTTCGAAGCCCTGACGTGGAGCCAGCTCGGCCTGCATCCCTGGCCGTGCGGTCTGCTGGACACGGACGGCTATTTTGCTCCGCTGGTGCAGTGTCTGGATGGCATGGTCCACCGGGGTTTTCTGCGTCCGGAGGACCGGGGGCGGCTGTTGCATGCGCAGGCATTTTCCGAACTGCTCGAAAACATGGCCGCCTGGCGCGTCCCTGACGGTTTGAAATGGCAGGATCTCCCAACGCTGGAAGCGGCAAAACGGGCCTTGGAATTCAGTTGATCCTGGATTCCAACCTGCAGCGCCGCAGTCGGTGTCGGCATCGTCATGGCGGACCGCTGGCGTTACCCGTTCGGCGCACAGTGCGTCGTGCACCGCTCAACGCAGAACGTTCTCCACCAGCCACTGCTGGAATGTGGTGTAAATCTCGTAGTGGAGGCGCAGCAGGAGGGGGCCGTGAGTCTCCGTGTAGTCACCGACCCAGAGCCCCCTTTCAGCCATCACCAGCCGCGCCTGATTCATGGCGCGGAACCAATCCTCAACGTGGCCGGCAGCAATTGTCAGGGCGGCGGTCCATTCATCAGACAATTGGAACGGATCGGCTTCCTCCGGCGTCTCATCCGCAGGTTTTTTTTTCCTCCGGCGCCTCGCTGCTTCCAGGCTCACGGCCTTCAGGTTTTCCTCGACGCGCTGCAGGGAGCCTGCAAAAAGGCTTTTCAGTTCGGGGACTACAATCTCCTGCCAGTCCTCCTCCAGGGCTGAGATCGATTCAAAGTCCTCTCCGGAATGTTCCAGGACCGGTTTTTGATAGAGTCGCTGCTGGGCTTCCGTGAGATCGGAAGGATCGGCATGCTGCGGAATGGCCAGCAGGGCATGGAACTCCACCGGGTGGATGCGGGTCAGGCTGATGTCGCCGTTTTTCAAGATGCGCAGGTGCATGGACTTGGTGAGTGGATGTTGGGCGCTGCCGGATCAGTCCGCAGCTTTGCGCAGGGCGGAAAGCAACTGATGCGACTGGAGGTGCTGGACATAAAGCTCCGCCTGTTCGCGGGCTCCGGTCCATGCGATGCACTGACCCTTGTGGTGCACATCCAGCATGAGCAGCCTGGCCTTGGCCTCCGGATACCCAAAAATGCGCTGGATGACCATGGTGACGTAGCTCATCAGATTGACCGGATCATTGTAAATCATGACATGCCAGGGCGTGGCGAGATCGGCTTTGTCCTGGTGGCGGGTTAGCACCCCGGTTTCCTCGCCGGCATTGGCAGGGCTCCGGAATGGCTGCGTGGCGTGGATGTCAGAGGGCGGCAAGGCGGGGTGGATTCTGGCCATGGAATTGGGCGAGGAGTTGCGGCAGGAGCGAGCACCGAACGGCACACTGCTCAAGAAAAAGCGTCACCGAAGGATCGGATTTGTCGCCCTGGATGGCAACCCACTCCTGAAAGAGCCATCCCTGCAGCAGCGCCATGGGATGGAGGTGAAACTCCGCAGCGAGCAGCGCAAAAATGGTGGCTGCGTGGCCGGGAATGAAGCCGGAATTTTTTTCCGCTGCCAGTCGGCGAAGCAGCGGCGCATGCCGCATTCCCCCGTGCGCTGCAAGCAGGACTGCACCATTTTCCAGGCTGCGGTTGGAATCGCCCGCTGCTGGAAATTCCAGATCCAGGACGGCGATTTCACGGAATTTTCCGCTCCCCGCCAACCGGTGCACCTCCAGCAGATGCGGTCCGGTGGTGGAAAAAAATGGCTTTCCCCAGACGGGCGGGCCCGGCTGCCACCGGCCGGGTGGCAGCAGCAGAAGACGCAGGGAACGCTCGGTTTCGCATGCGTCTCCATCCGTTGCGGCGTAAATGGAGGGTCGATTTTTCAAAAGCAGTACAAACTGGCACAGGTTGGCCGGGTCTTCAACATCTGCATGCTGGACATACGCCTTGTTTTGGCGGCAATTGTTGGTAAATGGTGACTGTGAAACCCTCCTCCCTGCGCGACAATCGCCCGAGTCGTGGAAACGTCGGCGACTTTCTCAATGGCGAAATCCAACCGGGCAGCGCTCTTTCGTTCGTCTCAGCCTACTTCACCGTCCACGCCTACCAAGCGCTTGCCGGACAGCTCGAAAATGCCGGCAGCCTTCGGTTTCTCTTTGGCGAGCCGTCTTTCATCGCCGGCATCGACAAGGGAGGAAAGCAATCGGCGAGTTTCAAGATGACCGAGAATGGCATCACCATCGCCAAAACGTTGGTGCAGGGAGCGGCGGCGAAAGCGTGCGCCGCATGGATCGAACGCATGGTGGAAATCCGCTCCATCCGGCAATCCAACTTTCTCCACGGCAAGGCCTACCATATCCAGAACGGAAATGCCTCCAGCGCCATCCTCGGCAGCTCCAATTTTACCGTTCCGGGTCTCGGCCTGGGGCCGAACAGCAACATCGAGCTGAACCTGATCGTCGATTCGGACCGGGACCGGAAGGATCTCAAGGCGTGGTTCGACGAGGTTTGGAACGACGACCGGCTCACCAAGGACGTGAAGGACGAGGTGCTGACCTACCTCAGGCGTCTTTCCGCACCGAATTCCCCGCAGTTCATCTATTTCCTAACCCTCTACCACCTTTTCAAGGACGAGATCGAGGGTGCCAAGGAAACCGACGACAGTCTCAAAACCAGCAGCCTCCTCGAAGCGAACGTCTGGAAGATGCTCTACTCGTTTCAAAGGGATGGCGTGAAGGGGGCCATCAACAAGATCCGCGAATACAACGGCTGCATCCTGGCAGACAGCGTGGGATTGGGAAAAACCTTCGAGGCGCTGGCCGTCATCAAATACTTTGAACTGCGAAATGAGAAGGTCCTCGTTCTCTGTCCGAAGAAACTCCGCCAGAACTGGACCGTTTTCCGCTCCAACAGCCGTCTCAACCCTTTGCTCGACGACCGCTTCGCCTTTGACGTGCTTTCCCACACGGATTTGTCCCGCACCTCCGGGCTCACGGGCGATCATGACCTGGCGAACTTCCATTGGGACAATTACGGGCTGGTCGTCATCGACGAATCCCACAACTTCCGCAACAACGCCGTTGGAAAGCCCGACGTGGAGGGCAAGGCGCGCCGCACCCGCTACGAACGCCTGCTGGAGGACGTGATCCAGTCCGGCCAGAAAACCAAAGTTCTCCTTCTCTCCGCCACCCCGGTCAACAACGGCATCTCCGATCTTCGCAACCAGATTTCCTTCATCGCAGGAGGTGACGTTGCACGGTCCGAAGACCCCGCTTACGACGGAGCCTTCAAGGAGAAGCTCGGCATTCCCAGCATCAAGGAAACCACCCGCAAGGCCCAGGCCAAGTTCACCCTCTGGACGAAGAAACCGGCCGATCAGCGGAAGGCTCGCGATCTCATCCACGAGTTGGGCAGCGATTTCTTCCACCTCCTCGACGGCCTGACCATCGCCCGCTCGCGGGCCCAGATCAAACGCTACTACTCGCAGGAAATGGAGAAGCTCGGCGGCTTCCCCAAGCGCAATGACCCGCTCGCCGAATATCCCCACATCGACTTGAAGCGCGAGTTCCTTTCCTTCGAAGAGCTGGACAAGCGCATTGGCGAGCTGACCCTCAGTCTCTACCACCCCAGCACCAAGCTAAAGAAGGATCTGCCGCCGGAGGTCCGCGCGCACTACGAGCAGAAGATCGGCAACTTCAACCAGGAAGGCCGCGAGCGGATCCTCATCGCGATGATGAAGATCAATTTCCTCAAGCGGCTGGAAAGCTCGATCGATTCGTTCCGCCTCACGCTTTCCCGCACCATCGGGAAAATCGACCGGCTCGAAGCAAAGATCCAGGCCTTCCAGGATGCTCGAGACAAAAATCCGAACCTCGACTTCGCCAATCTGTCCGAAGACGACTTCGACGATCTCGACCTCGATCCCGAAGACCTCGAAATCGGCGGCAAGCACAAGATCAACCTCAGCCACCTCAATCTGCCGGACTGGTTGCTCGCCGTCCGCCAAGACAAGGTGCAGTTGCAGAATCTCCTGGACCATTCCAACCCGGTGAACGCTGCTCGCGATGCCAAGCTCGCCCGCGTTCGGGAGATCGTGACGGAAAAGGTGAACCATCCGGCGGAAAACAAGGAAGGCAAGCTGGTGCGCAAGGTCATCATCTTCACCGCCTTCGCCGATACGGCCCGCTACCTCTACGATCACCTCGCACCATTCTGCCGCGCAGAGCTGAAAATCCACACCGCCCTCATCTGCGGCGGCGGCAAATACGAAGCGTCGCTGGGGAAAAACGACTTCGAGCAAATCCTCACCAACTTCTCGCCCATCTCGAAGAGCCGCGACAAGCAGCCCCAGCTTCCGCAGGACGAAGAAATTGACCTCCTCATCGCCACCGACTGCATTTCGGAGGGCCAGAACCTTCAGGATGCCGATCTCCTGATCAACTACGACATCCACTGGAACCCGGTCCGCATCATCCAGCGCTTCGGCCGCATCGATCGCATCGGATCGAAGAACAAAACCGTCTCGCTGGTCAACTTCTGGCCCACCAAGGACCTCGATGCCTACCTCAATGTGAAAAACCGCGTCGAGGACCGCATGGCGCTCGTCGATCTCACCGCCTCGGGCGAAGACAACCTACTCGCCTCTGACCAGATCGAGGACCTCATCAAGACCGACCTCCACTACCGCAACCAGCAGCTCAAGCGCCTCCAGAACGAAATCCTCGACCTCGAGGACTTGGACGACGAGATGATCTCGCTCGCGGACTTCTCCCTCACCGACTTCCGCCTCGATCTGCTCAAGTTCTTGGAGAACAACCGTGAGCTGCTCGAATCCGCGGAGCTGGGGTTGTTTGCCGTCGTTCCGCCCGATCCACAACTTCCCGCGTCCCAGCCGGGCATTCTCTTCTGCATGCGCCAGCGCGACGACAAGCGCCCCACCGAGGTCAATCCGCTGGCACCCCATTACCTCGTCTATGTGCTCGATGACGGGAATGTCCGCCTCACCTTCATGCAGCCGAAGCAGTGCCTCGAACTCTTCCGCACCCTCGCCGCCGGCCATCCGGGTGCCTTCACCAACCTCTGCGACGCCTTCGACGCCCGCACCCAGAACGGCGCGGACATGAGCCACGCCTCAAAACTTCTCGACTCCGCCATCGAGTCCATCAAGCGCACTTTCGCCAAGCGCGCCACCGCCTCTCTCTTCTCCGGCCGCGACGGCCTGCTTCCCAAGGCCAGCGAAACACCCTCGACAGCCGAGGACATGGAACTCGTCACCTGGCTGGTCGTTATGAATAAAGACGAAGGATAAGGTCTGGAGGAAGAAAGGAGAATGGGCCAACATCCCATTTTGCTGGCAGTATCCCATAAATATGGGAAGTGTTTCCTCAGCATGAAAACCACGCTCGACATTCCCGATGATATTTTCCGTCAGGCGAAGGCGCGGGCCGCCCTGCGCGGCATTTCCCTGCGGCATTTCGTCACCGAGGCCCTGCAGGAAAAGGTGGCCTCGCCCGTATCCGCCCGTCCCGGTTCTGCCGAGCCACCGTGGATGCAGGGATTTGGCGCACTGGCCGATCTCCGGGACGAGACCCGCCGCATCGAAGCTGAGATCGAGGAGACCTTCGGAACGCTCGACGACGAAGACCGCGCATGATCCTCGACACCAATGCCCTCTCCGCCTGGGCCGAAGGCAATCCCACCTGCCGCCCCGCCTTTGTCGAAGCCTCCCGCTTGGTCATCCCCGTCATCGTCCTGGGCGAATACCAATACGGTATTCGCCAATCCCGCCACCGCGCCCGCTACGAGGAATGGCTCGCGCGCAATCTTCTCCATGCCGAAATCCACCCCCTCGGTCCGGCCACCGCCAGCCACTACGCGGACCTCCGTCTTTATCTGAAATCCCAAGGCTCGCCGATTCCCGCCAATGATCTCTGGATTGCCGCCCTCACCGTGGAACTGCAGCTCCCTCTCCTCAGCAATGATCGCCACTTCGACCTCATCCCCGGTCTGAACCGTCTTTCGTTTTAAATCTTTCTGCCATTTTTCCATGCCCGCCGATCTCCGCCAACCCATTCAATCCGCCCTCCAGTCCTTCGTTTCCCAGCCCCTGCGGAAGTCCGCGCTCTCTCTTCTCGGAATCCTCGGCTACGAAAGCGACCGGACGCACGAATTGGAAGGCTCGTCGCCCGATGCCTTCCTCGAACTGGTCGAATCCCAGAAAGGCGAAGCGAAGTTTGATCAAACCAAGGCCCTCTTTCCCGAGTGGAATTCCGCCGACATCCTCTTTCAGCTCACCAGCGAGGATCTCGCTTCCACATCCAGCCTGTTCAAGGAGACCGATATCAAGCCCGGCCTGCTCCAGTCCTATCTCTTCTTTGCCATCGAGCTGAAGGGCAAGGACTACGCCCGCGGTAAACTCACCGGCATCGCCCGCCAGATCAATCGGGTGTTCCCCATGCCCGTCATGGTGTTCTTCAAGTGTGGAGCAGACAATCCTGTCTGCGCTTCAAGCCCCAAGGCAGACAGGATTGTCTGCCCCACACTCACCATCGCCGTTATCAATCGCCGCCAAAACAAGCTCCAGGCCAGCAAGGACGTCCTCGAAAAGGTCACCCTCATCCGCGACATCTCGCTCACCGCTCCCCACCGCGGCCACCTCGACATCCTCGCCTCCTTCGCGCTCCAGAACCTCGTCCACCCGAAAAAGCAACCCATCAACGACTTCGACACCCTCCATGCCGCGTGGGAGGAAATCTTCAACGTCGAACTGCTCAACAAGCGCTTCTACCGCGAGCTGGCCAACTGGTATTTCTGGGCGCTCCCGCAGGTCGAGTTCCCCGCCGACATCGAGAAGGACGACGAGAAACGCCGCGCCACTGGCCTCATCCGCCTGCTCACCCGCCTCATCTTCTGCTGGTTCCTGAAGGAAAAGGGCCTCATCCCGGAGAATCTCTTCCACTCCGCCGACCTCGCCAAGCTCCTCAAGGGCTTCGACCCGGAGAGCGAAACCAGTTCGACCTATTACCAGGCCATCCTGCAGAACCTCTTCTTCGCCACGCTCAACCAGCGCATGGGCAAGGATTCCAAGGGTCAGCCCTACCGCGCCTTCGCCACCGATG